>CAVTDW010000012.1:0-145564 GCA_963733505.1 uncultured Actinomycetota bacterium
TCGCCGGGTGCAGTTGGCGCCAGATCGGGACCGCGGCGGGCGTCGCCTACCAAAGTCTTCACCGCCGCCACCGGAAACGGGGAGCGACATGACGTCCACCGGCCCCATGACCGCAGCATGTGGATCAAAGGAAAATCTTTCCCAGATCCTTTCCGCCCGACACGTCCTCGCGTCCGTCTTTGAATGTGGAGAGGAATTCGTCGACGTGTCAGAAGTCCGTATTCGGTGGTGCGCCCGGTACCGAGCGGGGCCACCCACCCGACAGCAACGCACAGGTCGTCCCAGGGCGCGGCCGCCGCAACCAGTTCGGGTGGTCGAGATGATCGCCCGGATCAAGATCCTGGGGATGCGCGCCGCCAACGCGGGCACGCTGCGCATGGCGGCGCGGGCCGTCGTCTCCTACCTCCAAGGCGGCGACGAGGCCGGCGCGGACACCAAACAGCGGTCATCCTCGCTCGCCCGGGAAGGCCCTGGCGGCGCCGCCACCGGCGAGACGCGTTCGCTGGGCGGGGTGCTGGGCTACTACCTGGCCGGCGAAGGGGGACGCTCCGCGGGCCGGGCGCGTGGTCGCGGAGCGGCCGCCATGGGCCTGGCCGGGCGGGTGTCGGGATCGGAGTTGGAGGCGGTGTTGATGGGCCGCCACGCCGAGACGGGCGACGTGTTGCTGGGCGCGTCGGGGTCTTCGGGGCGCGCCGGGGCGGTCCGCGACGGGGCCCGGCCCGTCGCCCGGCACGGCAACCCGGACGAGGTTCTGACTCTGGCGGAGGCCGCGTTCCTCATCGGTGTCGCCCCCCGTTACCTGCGCCACCTGGCCGAAACCCAGCCGCAGACGTTCTTCGCCACGCCGACCGACGCCGCCGGGATAGATGAGCGGATCGCCCGCCGGCTGATCGAATTCCTGTGCGGCCGCCCCCTCTCGACGCCGTCGGAGGCGTACCTGCTCGCCGACAAGGACCCCGCCAGCGGCCACTGGCAGGTCACCCGCCGTGAAGTGGAACGCTTCATCGCCGAGCGCGTCGAGCCCGAAACAGTCCTCGGTTTCGACCTTGTCTGCTCCGCCCCTAAGAGCGTCTCCCTGCTGTGGGCGGTCGGCGACGACGCGATGCGGGCCGACATCGCCGAGGCGTTCGACGCCGCCGTCAACGCCACGTTCGGGTACCTCGAGCAGCACGCCTGCTTCGGGGTGGTGGCCGGCCGCAACCGCCCGGCTGAGGGGTTCGGGGTGGTGTCGTTCGTGCACGACACCTCCCGCGCCGACGAGGCCCATCTCCATACCCACAACCTGATCGCCAACGCCGTGCGGGTCGCGCTGGTCGACGACGTCGGACAACCGATCCTCGACGACAACGCCAACCCGACGGCGCTGTGGCGGGCCCCGGACAGTCACGCCCTGCTCAGCCATGTGAAGACCGCCGGCTACCTGGGGGCGGCCGAGCTGCGTCACCAGTTGGCGCAGCGGTGGGGTGTGCAGTGGGGGCCGGTGCACAGCGGGGTGGCCGAGCTGGCCGCCTTCCCCGAGCCGCTGCTGCGGGCCTTCTCCACCCGCCACGACCAGATCGTCGAGGAGTTCGCCCACATGGTCGAGGCCGGCCTCGACGCCGGACCGGCCACCGAGGTGGCGGCGCAGCGCTCCACCCGCGCCCCCAAGAAGGTGCTGGCCGACGACGCGGTGCGCGCCGTGCAGGTGGCGAAGCTGGCCGACATCGGCTGGACCCCCGAGCGGGTGCAGGCCCTCGCCGCCCGCGCCGCACGCATCGTCGGCTCGAGGTCGACGGGTCCGACGTCGCCGAGCTGCACGCCCACCTCGTCGGACCGCACGGCCTGACGGAACGCCAGACCACCTTCACCGCCCGCGACGTCCACCAGGCGGTCGCCGAATGGGCCGGCGACCGGCTGTCGGCGACGGAGATCCGGTCGTTGGCGGAAGGCTTCCTGGCCGAGCCGGCGGTGGTGTTGTGCGGCGTCACCGATCGGTTCCGGGCCCGCCAGGACCCCGAGGCGGTGTTCACCACCGAGTCGATGCTGACCGCCGAGGACAACCTGCTCACCTGGTACCGCGACGCCCGCGTCGACCACGGCGCCCAGCCCCTCGCCGCGGTCCCTGACGCGGTGATCGCGGCCGCCGTGGCATCGGTGTCGGCCGCCATCGCCGAGGAGTGCGGCGACGCCGGCCGGGGCCTGTCCGATGAGCAGGCCGCGCTGGTGGCGGCGGTGGCGGGCCGCGGCGACGGCATCCGCTGCGCCGTCGGTCCCGCCGGCACCGGCAAGACCGAAGCCATGCGCGCCGCGGTCGCCGCCTGGCAGGCGGTGGGCGCCACGGTGCTCGGCTGCGCCAACGGCGGTGCCCAAACCGAGCAGCTCGGCGCCCGTCTCGGCGTCACCGCCGAGGTGGTCCGCTCGTGGCTGACCCGCCTGGAAACCGCCGACGACCCCTCCGACATTTGGGGTCCCGACACCGTGGTCGTGATCGACGAGGCCACCCAGGTTGCGACCCGCGACGCCGAGAAACTGGCCCGGTGGGCGGCGAGGACCGGCACGGTGCTGGTGTTCGTCGGCGACCCGGCCCAGTTGGGCTCGGTCGGGGCGGGCGGCTGGTTCCGCCACATCGTCTACTCCGACGGCGCCCCCACCCTTTCCAAGATCTACCGCCAGCAAGGCGACGACATGGCCGAGGTCCGCGAGGCGCTCGGGGGTCTGCGTTCCCAGATGCCCCAGCGGGTCCGAGCCGCCATGGCCCGCCTGACCGCCGATGGGAGGGTCAGGGTGTTCGACGACGCCGACACCCTGCTCCTCCAGGTCGTCAACGACTGGTACGCCGACCGCCAAAGCCGCCTGGCGGCCAACGGCAAAGCCCCCAAGCCGTCGCGGATGATGGCCGCCCACCACCGGGAGGTCGACCTGCTGAACGCCGCCGCCCGGCGCCACCTGGCCCTCGACGGCACCCTCTCCGGCCCCGAACTGACCGTCGCGGGACGCACCTTCCAGGTGGGCGACGAGGTCGTCACCTTGACCCAGGCCGGCCACGACCTGATCCCCGACGGGGCGCCCCGGGACCGCTACATCCGCACCGGCACCGTCGGCCACGTCACCGAAGTCCACCTCGACGCCGACCATCCCGAGGCGCAATGGCTTCAGGTGGACTTCGCCGGACGCGGCCAGGTGACCGTCGGCTGGCAGTACCTGAACCACGCCTTCGACGACGGGCGCCGCGGCGGCCTGGCGCATGCCTATGCCATCACCGCCGACCGCTCCCAGGGCTCGACCATGCACGCGGCCCGGCCGGTGGCCACCGACTCCACCAGCCGCCAGGCGTTCTACGTGATGGTCTCGCGGGGCGAACGGGAGCTGTGCGCCTACGTGATCCGAGACCGCGACCTGGAGCACCGCGGCGACGACGAGCAGTGGCTGCCGGTGCTGGCCACCCCGGGCGGGCCGCTACGAGCCGTGGTCGACAACCTGGAACATTCCCGCACCGAACGCCTCGCCGGCGACCTCGACCCTGTCGCCCTGGCCGCCCAGAGGCTCCGCCACGGCCGCAGCCTGGCCGACCTGGCAGGCATCGCCCGCGCCGCCGAAGGCGACCCCCAAGCCCGCGGCGGCGGCGTCTCGTTGATCGTGGCCCGGCGCGCCGAGCTGGCCGAGCAGTCCGCCGTCACCGCCGCCGCCGTCACCTCGCCGCCCCCCGAGGTGGTGGCCCGCCTGGGCGGGCGCCCCGGCGGCGGAGCCCACCGACGCTCCTGGGACGCCGCGGTGGGCGCGGTCGGCGCCTACCGGGCCCGCTGGAACGCCGACCCCGACAAACCCGGCTACGGCCGGCGGGCGTCGTGGGCCATCGGGCCCCGCCCCGACGAGTACCGGTACGGATCCGTCTGGCAGGACCAGCGCACCCAGGCCGACCACTTGGTCCGGCGTTGGGCGGCCCGCCTCGACCCCGACCGCCAGAAACGGTTCTGGGAGGTGGTCGAGCACATCCCCCGGCAACGGGCCACCGCCGCCATCCACGCCCTCCTCGCCGCGGGCGTCGACCCCCAACAGCTCTACCTGGCGTTGACCGAACGGGAGACCGACACCGCCAAGACCGGCGCCGCCATCTTGGAGCACCGCGTCAACGACCAACTCCGCAACCACCACGTCGACCCCGCCGCCTACCACCTCGCCGAACCCGAGACCGCGGCGAGCGAGTGGGACCGGGTGCAACACCTCCTCGACACCGCCGAGACCCACTCCCTCAGCCGACGGAACCTGCGCGACCTGTGCACCGAAAAGCAGGACCTGTTCGAACTGATCGTCGGCAACATGGCGCGCCACCACGCCACCAGCACCGCCGAGTTGTCGAGCGCCCAGGCGGCACATGACCAAACCACCGCCCGCCTCGCCCAAGCCCGATGGTCCCTCACCGCCGTGAGCAACCGCCGCCGCCCCGACCGCCACCACCTCGCCGACCTCCGCCACCAAATCGGCGGCCTGGAACGACAACAGGCCCAGGAATCGCTGCACATCGACATGCTCCGCCAGCGCCTCAGCACCGGCGGCGACGGCCAGGACGGCCTGCGAGAACGTCACGACCTGATCTCAGCCGCCATCGACCTCATCGTCGACGACGCCGTCGTCGCCGCCGTCAACCACCCGGCCCGCTACCTCACCGCCCTGCTCGGCCCCCGACCCTCCGATCCCGGCAACGCCGCCAGCTGGGACCGCCGGGTACGCGCCGTCGAGGCGTGGCGCCACCACCACCTCGGGCTCAGCTACGGCCAAGCCGCCGCCGGCCCCGACGCAACCCCGTCCGAGCAAGCACTCGGGCCGATACCCGACGACCCCATCGCCGCCCTCAGCCGGCGGCGCATCCTCGAACACACCCGGAGCACCCTCGACCTCGGCGTCAGCCGATGACCGGCGACCCGACCACATCTGGTCGTCCCGTTCGCCAGGGAGCGGATCGGCTCCGACACGCCCTCCTGTCCATTCACCAACGCCCACCGAAGCCTCAGGCTCGTCGGTGCGCACCGCACGAAAGGTAGAAGTCCAATGCGAAGATTCCCCGACGACAACTCGGATGCTGACGCCGGCAAGCCGACCGCGGGAAGCATCGAGGCGATGATCGAGCAGGCAGTCGTGCGCGCCTTCGAAGCCAGCCTCGGACCATATGTTCATCGCCTCGCTCAGCCCGAGCCCGTCGTCTTCACCGCCGCCCAGGTCGCTTCGGTGCTCCAGGTGTCGGAGGACACCGTGTGGCGGCTGGTCAAGCGCGGGGTGCTCCCCCGGGTTCCCCACGTGGACGGCAAGCTCCTCATCCCGAAGGAGGCGGTCAAACGTCTCGTCAGTCCGCCCGACCCCCCAGAGGAGTCAGAAGCTGACGTCACCCAGCTTCGTGCGCAGCGGTCCCGGCCTCGCCACACAACAGGCGGTCCATGAACTCCGCCGCCTGCTGGTCTGATCCGGGGATGAAGTGCCGGTAGTTGCGCAGGATGTTCCCCTCGGTACAGCCCAGTCGTTCCGCCACGACCGAGATGGGCACGCCGCCCATGAGCATCTGGCTGGCGGCGGTGTGGCGCAGATCGTGCAGGCGCAACCCTGTCACTCCGGCCCGTCCCGCGTAGCGGTGCCAGGCATGTGACGGCCACGCCAGGCTCCACGGAGTGACGCCCCCGTCGTCGGAGAAAACGAACGAGTTCCGGTTGAACGGGACGCCCACGGCCAGGGCCCGTTCCGCGGCCCGCCGGTAGTGCTCGGCGAGCATGGCGACGGTCGAGGAACCCAGCGACACGGTGTAGGGCCGGTCGGCCTTGGTGCCCTTCTCCACCGGGCCGTCGCGCGACTGGGCGATCGACCGGGAGAAGGTGGCGGTCTTGCGGTCGAGGTCCATGTCCCGCCAGCGCAGCGCCACCAGCGTTCCCCGGCGGGTGCCGACGGTGACCGCCAGTTGCACGAACACCGCGAAGTCAGCGGTGGCCACCTCCTGGACGGCACCGACCTCGCTCATGGCGGGGATCTTGAGTTGACGGGGCTTGATGACCGGAGGATCGGCGGCCAGGGCCGGGTTGCGGCAGTCCAGCAACTTCTTCCGGATGGCCCAGTTGAACATGGCCCGGATCTGGCCGTGGCACCGGGCGATGACCTCGGGCGACAGGCCCTTGTCGTCGTACAAGGCGTCGTACAGGTGGTCGAGGTCGACGCCGCTGACCCGATCGGCCGGTCGGGTGCCGATGGTGGGCAGGATGTGGAACCGGAAGTTGTCAGCCACGGTCATGGCGGTCTTGGGTGACCAACCGAGCCACTCGCCGTCCCCCCGGGCCGGGCGGGGACGGTGCGCCTTCTGCCAGGCCGCGGCCAGGTCCTCGATCCGTACCACCTGGCGCTGCTCGGCCCGGCTCGCCTCGGCGGGGCCGGCGAAGGCCTCGCCCGACTCGACCGCCGCGATGAGCTCGGCCAGGCGGGCGTCGGCCGCCTTGGCGCCGGCGCGGTTGTCGGCGCCGTGGACGGTCTCGTAGATGTTCCGCCGGGCCCCGGTGCGGGGGTCTCGGCCCGCGGTCACGACCAGCCTCCACGCCCCGGAGCGGTACCTCTTGTGGCCCTTCATCGGCCAACTATGTTGGCAGAATGTTGGCAAGATTGTTGGCAAGCCTTCTCGGACGATTGGCGACCCGAGCAAAAAGTGCCTCTGACCAGCCAGTATGTCCGCAGCCCCAACGGGATTCGAACCCGTGTCGCCACCTTGAGAGGGTGGTGTCCTAGGCCTCTAGACGATGGGGCCAGAGGTTGCGACGAAAGATCCTACCTCCGACCCCCGTCCGACCCGGTCCAGGGTCATACTGGTCCTCGGTGAGCCTCCCCCTCTTCCGCTTCCCGGGCGTTCCTCGAGCCCATGGCCTCGCCTCCGACACCACCTGACGAAGCGGCCACGGAACCAACGAGGCGTCTGCCGAGAGGGCGGAAGGCTCTTACGGTCGTGGCCCTCGTCGTCGTCGGCATGCTGACCGTGATCGCGGCACCCGGCATCAGCCGGGCCAAGGACGCGGCGCTCGGCGCCGCCGGTACCGCCATCCAGGACCGCCCGGATGCGAACGAGTCCTGCCCCTGGCTCGACTCCGAAACCCCGATCGCGACCCGGGTGGACAAGCTCATCCACGCCATGACCCCGCTCCAGGAGGCGACCCTGCTGCACCTCCTGCAGGTCAACGCCGCGGTTCCCTACGAGGGCTACACCCCGGCCATCCCGGCGCTGTGCATCCCCCAGATCACCGAGCAGGACGGTGCGGCCGGGGTGGCCTCCGGCTTCATGAAGACGGTCGTCAACGACTTCCCCGGTGTCACCCAACTCCCCGCGCCCATCGCCGACGCGGCTGCCTTCGACCCGAGCCTGGCCCGCCAGTACGGCGACGTCATCGGCTCCGAGGACGCCACCAAGGGGATCGGCCTGGCCCTTTCACCGACGATCAACATCGACCGGTCCCCCCTGTGGGGCCGGTCGTACGAAACCCTCGGCGAGGACCCCTACCTGACCGCCACGCTGGCAACGCCGCTGGTCCAGGGCATCCAGGCCAACCGGGTGGTGTCGGTCCTCAAGCACTTCGCGGTCTACAACCAGGAGCTCAACCGCGGGACGAGCCTCGACAACTCCGTCGTCTCCGATCGGGCCCTGCACGAGATCTACCTGCCAGCGTTCTCCGCCGCCACCCAGGCCGGCAACGCCGGAGCGGTCATGTGCTCCTACAACCTGATCAACGGCGTCCCGGCCTGCCAGAACGCCGCCCTCCTCGATGGCATCCTGCGGGGCCAGTGGCACTTCGACGGCTTCGTCCGCTCGGATTGCGGCTCGGTGTACAACGAAGCGGCCGCCATGGCAGTCCGTGTCTCCCAGGTCAAGTGCACCGGCCTCTACAGCCCCCAGGAGCTGGCGGCGGCGGTGGCCACGCGGGCAACTGGCCCGCAGCGAACTCGACGGCCTGGCCCGGCCCCTGCTCACCGTCTTGTTCCAATACGACTTGATCGCCAATCCCCATCCACTCGATCCCGACCGCATCGCGACGACGCCGGCCCATCGGGCGGTCGCCCAGCGCACGAACGCCGAGGGGTCGGTACTGCTGAAGAACAACGGCAACCTCTTGCCGCTCGACCTGCGCCACGTCTCGTCGGTGGCGCTGATCGGCCCCGGTGGCGGCACGCCGATGCCCGCCGGCCACGGCGCCATGCACGTTCGGGCGACCAACCCCGTCACCGCCGAGTCGGCCCTGCGTTCGGTGCTCGGATCGCGCCTTCGCTACTACGACGGCGCCGACACCCACACGGCGGCTGCGGTCGCCCGCAGTGCCGGCGCCGCCATCGTGGTGGTGCACGACGCCGAGGCCGAGCTCCACGACCGGACCAGCCTGGCCCTACCGGGCAACCAGGACGCCCTCGTGGCCGCGGTCGCGGCCGCCAATCCGAGGACGATCGTGGTCCTCGAGACGGGCTCGGCGGTGCTGATGCCCTGGCTGAGCGCCGTGCCTTCGGTGCTCGAGACCTGGTACCCGGGCGAGACCGCGGGGCCGGCGCTGGTGGACCTGCTGAGCGGAAGGGTCAACCCGAGCGGCAAGCTGCCGGTCACCTTTCCGACGTCGGCGACGCCCGCCACCATGCCCGATGCCAGCGCCGCGACCTTCGGTGGCACCGACGGCCGAGTCAGCTACACCGATGACATCAACGTCGGGTATCGCTGGTACCAGGTCGACCAGGTGCAGCCGCTGTTCGACTTCGGCTACGGCCTTTCCTACACCCGCTTCCGGTTCTCGGCCATGGCGGCGAAGGCGACTGCCGCCGGCGGCGTCACCGTGCAGGCCACAATCACCAACGTCGGCCCGGTGCGAGGGACCGACGTGGTCCAGTGCTACCTCGGCTATCCCGCCGAGGCGGGCGAGGCGCCCCGCCAACTGCGGGCGTTCACCCGGGTCGACTTGGCGCCTAAGCAGTCCAAGACGATCGAGTTCGCCCTGCTCCCGGGTGCCTTGTCGACGTGGGACACCCGAAGCGGCAGCTGGGTCGTCCCAGCCGGGGCCTTCCGCTTCTTCGTGGGTGACGGCTCGGGCTCGGCCAACCTGCCGCTGACCGCCACCGTCGAGCTGGCGGCGGCATCACTCGGCCCCAACTCGGGACCGGGCCACCCGGGCGGTTGATGGCGCGCCGCGCCGGCGGGCACCATCGTGGCCGCTCATGAAGGAAATGCTCAGCCGGGGCCGCTCGTCGCGTCTCGGCATCCGCTTCGGCCGCTACACCCTCGGGTCGCTCGTCGCCGTGGTCTCGAGCGAGATCGCGTTCGTCGCCTGCTTCGGGTCCGGCCTGCTCGGCACGACCGCGTCCTCGGCGGTCGCCTTCGTGGCCGGCGCCATCCCCAATTACGTGCTCAACCGCTCCTGGGCCTGGGGCCGCCGGGGCCGGGTCCGCGTCGGACGGGAGGTGCTGCTCTACGCGGCCGTCTCGCTGCTGAGCTTCGGAGCCTCGGCGCTGACGACGCGGTGGGCCAGCCACGTGGCACCGCACCTGACTGACAGCCACGCCCTGCGCACGACGCTGGTGGCTGGGACGTACCTGGCGACCTACGGCGTGCTCTTCCTCGCCAAGTTCGTGGTCTTCCAGGTCGTCATCTTCCCCGACGCCCCGGAAGACCGTCGCCCATAGCCCCGCCGCTCCCGCCACCAGGTAGAAATGATGACGCGACCCACCCGGACCCCGTAGCCGAGGTTGCCGCCCTTCTTGGTCGTTCCGGCCTGGCGCTGGAACATGGTGACCGGCACCTCGGCGATCCGGAAACCCCGTAGCGCCGCCCCGATCAGCAGTTCCGTCGCCTGGTACTGGGCCTGGCGCAGCTCCACGGCCGCGGTCACTTCGGCCCGCATGGCCCGCAACCCGTTGGCCGGGTCGGTCACGCGCTGGCCGGTGAGCGCCGAGATGAGTCGGCCGAACACCACGACTCCCGCCGCCCGAACCCGGTCGGTCGTCTGGGCGTCCCCGAGACGGCGGGAACCGCTCACGAAGTCGGCTCGACCGGCCATGATCGGCGCCATCACCGCGGCCAGCTGGGCCGGGTCGTACTGGCCATCGGCATCCATGGTGGCGATGAACCGGGCCCCGTGCGTCCGGGCCAACCGGTAGCCCAACCGCAGCGCTGCCCCCTGGCCCCGGTTGACCGGGACGTCGCATACGAGAACACCGCAGCGCCGGGCCACCGCCGCCGTCGCGTCATCGGCCCCGTCGACGACGACGAGAACGTCGACCCCCAAACCGCATACCTCGGCCGGCATGGCGTGCAGCACCGATTCGATGGCCTCTTCCTCGTTGTAGGCCGCGATGACCACGGTGAGGGGCTTCAGCCGCCGTGAGCCAAGCGCCCCCGAGAAGGCGCGGGCCGCAACCTCATCGACCTCATCGACCTCGTCGACTCATCGTCGAACTTCTCAACACTCCCGCGCTCGCTCGCTCGGCGACGCTCACGCGACCGAAACCGGCTGCGGGCGACCCGCGGGCCACGTCGCCCAGACCCGCTTGAGCCCGTCGAACAACGGCGTCTCGGGCTGCCACCCGAGCGTGTGGGCGTGTGCGGGGTCGACGACCACCTTGGGCATCTCCCCGGCCTTGGCCGGGACGTGGCGCAGCGCCAGGTCGACCCCGCTCACCTCCCGGACCATGCCGGCCAGATCAAGCACCGAGGTCGACACGCCTGCGCCGATGACCACCGGCCCGCTCCAACGCTCGTCGGCGACTGCCAGCCGCACCGCCGCCGCCACGTCGGCGACGAACACGTAGTCCCGCAGCTGCCTGCCGTCGCCGTAGACGTCGAATGTGTCGCCCGCCCGCGCCGCCTTGACCAGCCGCGGGATCACGCTGTCCTTGTGGCCCATCCCCGGTCCGTACACATTGGTCAGGCGCAGCCACGTGCTGCGCACGCCGTACATGGCGTTGTAGGTAGACAACAACATTTCCGCAGCCGCCTTGGTGGCGCCGTAGGGAGTCAAGGGCGCCAGCGGTGTGTGTTCATGGATGGGAAAATGCCTCGCCGGTCCCACCACCGCATTGGTGGAGGAGAAGACAAAGGTGCCGACACCGCAGCGGCGGGCCTGCTCCAACAGCGCGGCAGTGACCGTCACGTTGGCCGTGAAGGTCTCGGCCGGTCGGTCGATCGACCGCAGGACAGAGGTCGCGGCCGCCAGATGGACGATCGTGTCGACGCCCGGCTGGACCACGCGCTCGACCGCCCCCCGAGCGCGCAGGTCGACCACGACCGACTTCACGTCACCGTCGGGGTAGCGAACCAGGTCGGCGACGAGCACTTCGGCACCACTTGCCCGCAGTCCTCGAACGACGTGCGACCCGATGAAACCCGAGCCGCCGGTCACGACGATCCGCCGCCCCGCCAAAGGCGACGTCATCGGCCGCTCGCCACGGTGGCGGCCGTGGTGCGCCAGCGGACCTCGGGCAGGAGGGCATCGAGATTGACCCGATCACGGTGGCGGTCGATGATCCCGAACATGGAACCGAGAAGGGTCTCGCTCAGGAGGTGGGGCATGAGACCCAACTCCAAGAGCCCGGTGTGAGCCGCCCGGTAGTAGTGGTCTTCTGCCTCCACCCGCGGATTGTCGATCATCTCGACGCGGCACCGGCCGGGGTACACCCGGGCGACCGTTTCCGCGATCTCCCGTACCGACATTTGCTCGGTGAACTGGTTGAAGACCCGGAACTCCCCGGCGTCGGCCGGGTTCTCGCAACTGATCCGGATGCACTCCACGGTGTCGACCAGGTTGATGAACCCGCGGACCTGGCCGCCCTGGCCGTATACCGTGAGCGGCTCGCCGAGGACCGCCTGGATGGCCATCCGATTGAGGACCGTGCCGAACACGGCGTCGTAGTCAAAGCGCGTCGCCAGGCGAGGGTCGAGCGTGGTCTCGTCGGTTTCCTGGCCGTAGACCACCCCCTGGTTCAGGTCGGTGGCCCGCAGACCCCAGATCCGGCAGGCGAACTCGATGTTGTGGCTGTCGTGCACCTTGGACAGGTGATAGAAGGACCCGGGCCGCTTCGGGTACAGCACCCGGTCGGTGCGGCCCTTGTGGGTGATGTCGATCCAGCCCTCTTCGATGTCGATGTTGGGCGTGCCGTACTCCCCCATCGTCCCCAGCTTGACCAGGTGGATGTCGGGATTGGTGTCCGCAATGGCGTACAACAGGTTCAAGGTGCCGACCACGTTGTTGTGCTGGGTGTAGACCGCGTGGCGCTGATCGATCATCGAGTAGGGCGCCGACCGCTGCTCGGCAAAATGGACGACCGCGTCAGGGCGGAATTCCTCGACCATCCGGTGGGTGAAGGTGGCGTCGGTCAGGTCGCCGTGGAACAGGGCAATCTGCCGGTCGGTCAGCTCGCGCCAGACCCGGATGCGCTCGGTCGGCGAGGCGATCGGAACCAGGCTGTCGACCCCAAGCTCGAGGTCATACGACCTGCGCACAAAGTTGTCGGCGATCGCGACGTCGTGGCCGCGGGCCGACAGGTGCAGGGCGCTGGGCCAGCCCAAATAGCCGTCGCCGCCAAGAACAAGAATGCGCACGCCTTCTCCTCAATCAGTGGGTCTATAGGGGGGACAACCGCGGGGTCTCCGTATCGGAGGACCGTGTCGGGTTGCTCTTACCCAGACAAGATGAGATTCCTATGAGAATTTTTCGCGTCGACGACGGCGCTCGTGCACTCCTAACGGTTTGGAACGCTTTTGGTGCGGCGCCGACCTAGCTCTGCCGTCCGGTGGAGGCAACGGGCGGTTGTCGGAGCGGCATTGACGGCGGCCGGCGCCGCCCTGGCTGGATGGCGCCGCCGTCAGCGGCTTTCGCCTGCCGCGGGTCGGCCGCCGGTCGTGCGGGGCCGGACGGCGCGAAATGTGTTGGTCGCTCGAACCGCCGCCCGGATCGGTCGGAGCTATGCCGCTGACTCCGCCCGACAGATTTTCGCGGACGCCGCACGCCGCCACGAGTTGCAGGCCGAGCGGCAGCTGCGCACCGCCACCGAGGTGGCCGAGACGTTGGGCTCCATGAAGGGGGCATTGATGAAGCTCGGGCAGCTGGCCAGCTACCTGGATGCCGGTATGCCCCAACCAGTACGCGACGCCCTGTCGACGCTCCAGCAGGACGCTCCGTCGATGGCCCCGGAGCTGGCGGCGGCCGTGATCGAGGAGGACCTGGGCATGGCGCCCGATGTGCTGTTCGAGACCTGGGACCCGGTGCCGATTGCCGCGGCCTCGATCGGCCAGGTCCACCGGGCCATCACCCACGACGGCCTCGCAGTCGCCGTGAAGGTCCAATACCCCGGGGTCGACCAAGCCATCGGCGCCGATCTGGACAACACGGCGGCCTTGCTGGCCCTGGCGAGCATGGTCTTTCCCGGCCTCGACGCCAAGCCGCTGGTGAAGGAGTTGCAGGCCCGCCTCACCGACGAACTGGATTACCGCCTCGAAGCCGAGAGCCAGCAGCGCTTCGCCGTCGCCTTCGCCGGGCATCCGTTCATCCACATCCCGGCCGTGCGCACCGACCTGTCGTCGGGCCGGGTCCTGACGTCGGAGCTGGTGACCGGGGCTCGTTACGACGACCTGGCGGGCTGGTCGCAGGGGGAACGGGACCTGGCGGGCGAAACCATCTTCCGGTTCGTCTTCGGGTGCCTCTACCGGCTGCACGGATTCAACGGCGACCCTCATCCGGGCAACTACCTGTTCCATGGCGGCGGACGGGTCACGTTCCTCGACTTCGGGCTGGTGAAATGGTTCGAGCCCGCCGACGTGGCGATGCTGGCGCGCATGGTCGACACGATCGTGCTGCAGCGCGACCCCCACGCCTTCCGCCAGGCGGTGGAGGCGGCGGGGTTCCTGAAACCGGCCCCTTCATTGACCGACGACCAGGTCGTGCGCTACCTGAGCCACTACTACCAGCTGGTGTTGGAGCCCGGTGCGACGACGTGCACCCCGGAATACGCCAGTGAGACGATCCGGCGCTTCTTCGACGCCAGCGACGAGGTGGTGAAACACGCCAACGTGCCGGCGACATTCGTGATCCTCCAGCGCATCAACCTGGGCCTGTACGCCGTGCTGGCGGGGCTGCGGGCCACCGCCGACTGGCGCCGGATCGCCGAGGAGATCTGGCCGTGGGTGGCGGCGCCACCGTCCACCGAGCTGGGCCGATCCGACGCCGCCTGGCGCGCCCGCGCCAACGACTAGGAGGTCAGCGACGAGCGACCCATTGCTCGTCGGGAAAGTTCTCCATGTCATAGGCCGTGAGCTCAGGGCGAGCCGGCGCGGGGCGCGATGGCTGCACCCACGGCGCCGTCCGTTCGGGGGGCTCGGCCGACATCGGTCGGCGCCACTCCGGTGGATCCGCCACCTCCTTCGGGCCGTCGTAGCGCACCACCAACAGGTAGTAGGCAGTCATCGTTGCGATGATGAGAACAATCCACGCCGCTATGACCGGGCCGAGAAACGGCATTCCAGCTCCTAGTAGCAATCCGGGCACTGACGGCGCCGCTCTGGCTGCACGACGCCACCGGGTTCCGGGGTGACTAAGTGTCGCAACCCAAGATATCAGCCGTCGCCGCCAATGCTGACCGGTGCCAGGAAGGCCCCAGGCGTCAGTCTGGTAGGGGTTTGTGGCTCTGGTACAGGGTTGTTACCGCTGAAGGGTGACAACCCCGACCAGAGACACAAACCCCTACCAGAACGGCCGGGCTGGGGGAACATGGCTCGGGGGGGAGGACTCGAACCCCCAATGGCAGGGCCAGAACCTGCTGTGTTGCCGATTACACCACCCCCGAACGGGCGCCATACCTTACCGCCGCCGTGACGGCTAGCCCAGCAGCCAGGCGTCGAGGTCGACGAGGTGGCGGAAACCGATGATGCGCCCGACCGCCACCTCACCGGTTTCCTTCACGTAGTTGGCCAGCTTGGCTCCTGTTCCGAGAGGCGACGCCCGCGTGGGCGAGACGTATGGGGTCAGGCCCAGCTCAGCGGCGATCAAGGCGATTCGCTTGTCGTGGAAGGGGTCGGAGACCAACAGGACGGTGAGGCGTTGGCGGGCCCGGAGGAAGGTCGCGGCGGACTCAAGGGACTGCCAGGAGTTGCGACCGTTCACCTCGCGAAGGATCGCGGACTCGGGCACGCCCTTGGCCGCGAGGTAGTCGGCGCTGGCCGTGGCTTCGGTGTAGCGGTCCCCGGGCTGCTTGCCGCCCGTGACGACGATGACGTCGGAGAGGTTGCGCTTCCACAGGTCGAAGGCGTGGTCGAGCCGGGCCCGCAGATCGGGGGACGGGACGCCGTTGTACTGGGCCGCCCCAAGCACGACAATGGCCTGGACCGGTCGGGCCTGGTCCTGACGCGACGCTTGCCACACCTGGACGAACGTCACCGCGATGTACACCACCGCGATGCCGATGACCGCCAGTGCCGCCCGGACCCCCCACTTCACGATCACCCGGCCGGCGACGCCTCCTCAAGACGGGCGAGCGCGGCGCGCAGCCTGGCCAGGGTCCGCTCACGCCCGAGGGCGGCCAAGGACTCGAAGAGCGGTGGCCCGACCGATCGGCCCGTGACGGCGAGGCGAATCGGAGCCTGGGCCTTGCCGAGCTGGGGCACCCCGGCCGCCGCTCCTACTGCCGACGTCACGTCCTTCAGCGTTGCCGGGTCCCAAGCCGATTCGGCATAGGCCTCCAGCGCCGCCTCCAAGATGGCCCGGAATGCTGGCTCCTTACGGACGCCCTTTTCCCAGGCCGCACGATCGAGCGGCGGTTCGGGCAGGAACAGGAAACTCGACATGGCGTACACGTCGGCCAGGGTTCGGGCCCGCTCCTGGACCTGGCCCGCGATCGGCGACCACCGATCGGCCAGCCACGCCTGCGTCCGTTCGATGAACTCGGCCTCGGGGAGGGCCCGGATGTACTCGGCGTTCACCGACGACAGCTTCTTTTCGTCGAAGAAGGCGGGCGAACCCTTGACGTCCTCGAGGCGGAACTCGGCGATCAGCTGGTCCCGGCTCAGGATCTCTCGGTCATCGCTTGGGGACCAACCGAGGAGGGCCAGGTAGTTGGCCATGGCCTCGGGCAGGAACCCCTCGTCGCGGTACTGCTCCAGGGCGACCTTGTCCCGCCGCTTGGACAGCTTCTGGCGCCGCTCGTTGACGAGCAGCGGCAGGTGGGCGAAGACCGGATACGGGCCATAGCCGAGCGCCGACCACAGCAACTCGTATTTGGCGGTGTTCGTCAGGTGGTCCTCGCCCCGGATGACGTGGGTGATCGCCATGTCGGCATCGTCGACCACGTTGGCCAGGATGAACAGGGGTTGACCGCTCGACTTGCGAATGGCGAAGTCCTCGACGGTCGAGTTGGCGAACTCAGGCTGTCCCCGCACCAGGTCGTCCACCACGGTCACGCCCTCGTCGGGGCTGCGGAAGCGGATCACCCGGCCGAGGGTGGGCGCAAGGCCACGGTCTCGGCAGAAGCCGTCGTAGCCGGGCGCAACGCCGCGAGCCTTGGCCCGGGCGGCGACGGCCTCGGGGGTGCAGTCGCAGGCATAGGCGAGCCCGTCAGCCAGCAGCTTGTCGATCGCCGCTTGGTAGAGCTCACCGCGTTGCGATTGGAAGTAGGGCCCCTCGTCCCAGTCCAGTCCCAACCACCGCAGAGCCCGCTGGATGCCCTCGATGTGCTCACTGCGGTTGCGTTCGAGGTCGGTGTCTTCGATGCGCAGCACGAAGGTTCCGCCCTGCTGGCGGGCGTAGAGCCAGTTGAACAGCGCCGTGCGGGCGCTGCCGACGTGGAAGTACCCCGTGGGCGACGGCGCGAAGCGAACCCGGACGGTACCCATCGCCAGCGAGGCTACCGGGGCCAACCGCCGACACGGCGGGAGGCGCCCGGCAGGGGCGGACGCCGGGATGGTCCGATGGCGACGGCCGCGGGTTGGGGCGACGAAGCGACGACGGAGGCCTCGTCGCGCTCAGTGCTAACGGCGCCGGGCGGCGCTCTTGGTCTTGTCTTTGATGGCGCGATCCGAGCGGATGATCGACACCAGCAGGGCGAAACCCCCGCCGCCGGCCGCGAGGAAGCAGACGATGGCGACGGCCGGGTAGCCGAGGATCGTCGACGAGGTGGGCACGCGCATCAGCATGGCGGCGCCGATGATCAACGCCGCCAGCACCAGGCCCATGGTCAGACGGTTGGCCAGCTTCTGCAGCCCCCGCAGCAGCTCCGCCTCGTCAAACGCCTTCACATTCACATGAAAGTCGCCTTCGGCGAGGGCGTCCATCACCTTGTTGACCCGGCTCGGGAGCTGCTCGACGAAGTCACGAGCCTCGAGCAGCGAGGCAAAGACGCTCCCCGACGAAGCGGTCATCTGGCCCTGCATGATCTCGTACGAGTGGGCCTTGATGGCTGCCTCAGGCTCGAACGAAGGATCGAGGGCGTTGGCGACTTGATCCAGGTTGAGCAGCGCCTTGCCCAGCATCGACAACTCGGCCGGCAGCCGTAAGCCGGTCTCGCCCGAAATCCGCAAGATTGCGGTGACCAGCGTGCCGGCGTCGAGGTCGCCGAGAGCGACACCTTGTTGGCGCTCGACGAGTTCTGATGCCTGGGCGGTGAAGGCATCGCGGTCAAAGCCATCGAGGGGCTGGCCGAGGGCTATGGCCGCCTCGGCCGTCGCCGGTCCGTCGGCATCGCTCAAGGCGAGCAACAGCTTGACCAGCTTCTCTCGCATGGCCTTCGGAACCCGGGCCACCATCCCGACGTCGACCAGGGCGAGCCTGTCGTCGGTGGTCAGCAGCACGTTCCCGGGATGCGGGTCGGCATGGAAGAAGCCCTCGACCAGGATCTGGTCGAGGTAGCCCTGGAACAGCTGGTCGGCGAGCGCCGCACCGTCGAGCTCCAGCCGGCGCAGCGGACCGATATCGGTGACCTTGCAACCGGCGACGAACTCCATGGTCAGCACGACGGTGGTCGTGTAGTCCTCGATGGGCTTGGGAACGATCAGCCGGTCGTAGCGCTGGAGTATCCGCCCCAGCCGAACCAGATTGGACGCCTCGACGCGGTAGTCGAGTTCCTGGACGAGGGCCCGGCGAAACTGCTCCAACATGTCGCCGAACCCGAAGCGCCGTCCGGCGTCGCTGTGGCGGTCGAGGACCTTGGCCAGCTCCGCCAGCGCGTCCATGTCCTCGGCGATCTGCTCCTTGATGCCGGGGCGTTGGATCTTGACCACCACTTGGCGCCCATCGCGCATCTCCGCCCGATGGACCTGGCCGAGCGACGCCGACGCCAACGGGGTGGAATCGAACGAGGCGAACGCCTTGGAGATCCGCACCCCGAGCTGCTCCTCGACGATTCGCTCGACCTCGCGGTAGCTGAACGGCTCGATGTTGTCCTGAAGCCGGCTCAGTGCCTTTGCGTAGGCGGGCGAGATGAGATCGCCCCGCGTCGACAGCAACTGGCCCAGCTTGATGAACGTCGGGCCCATCGCTTCCAGGTCGTCGGTCAGCTGGGCGGCATCCTCCGCCACCTGGGCCTGTGGATCATCGGCGCCGCTGTCGATCGCCAGGCCGTCGAGCCCGTCGAGGCCGACCTGGCTCACCAAGTCGGAGCGCCCGTACTTGATCAGGAGTCGGGCGATGTCGCGGTAGCGCCGGAGGTGTTGGGGGCGCAGGGTGGTCACCATCGCGCAGGGTGTACCCGATCGATTGCCGGACGAACCGTGCGAGGACGGTCAGGCGGACGCGACACCGTCGGCGCGGCACAGTTCGACCAGATGCGCGGTCACCTCGCCGACCGCCACCAGGTCGATCCCACTGGAGGCTCGGTCGCGCACCTCGACCACCCCGTCTGCCAGCCCCTTTCCGACCACGACCACCGTCGGCACCCCGATCAGTTCGGCGTCTTTGAACTTCACGCCCGCTGAGACGTCGCTTCGGTCGTCATAGAGCACCCGGATGTTCGCCTGGGACAGGTCGAGTACCAACCGGTCTGCGAACTCCGCAACCGACTTGTCCTTGCCCGCCGCCACCACGTGGACGTCGGCCGGTGCGATCTCTCGCGGCCAGCACAGGCCTCGGTCGTCCAGGGTGCTTTCGGCGATGGCGGCGACCGCACGCGACACGCCGATCCCATACGAGCCCATGGTGACGACAACCGGCTGACCACCGGGGCCCGCCACGGCGAGGCCGAGCGCCTCGGCGTACTTCGAACCCAACTGGAAGATGTGGCCGATCTCGATGCCGCGGCGCAGCACGAGGCCGGCACCGCACTCCGGACAGGGATCGCCGGCGCGGACCTCGGCCACGTCGATCGTCCCGTCGGCGCTGAAGTCGCGACCCGCGACCAGGCCGATGACGTGGCGGCCGGGTGCGTCGGCACCGGTAACCCACGCCGTGCCCTCCGCCACTCGCGGGTCGACGAGGTAGCGCACCCCCCGCGCCTGCCCGAGCGACCCCGGGCCGATATATCCCTTGACCAGCTGGGGCCGGGCTGCGAACTCCGCCTCGCCGAACGGCGCCACCACGGCGGGCGTGATCGTCGCCTCCAGACGCTTGACGTCGAGGTCACGGTCACCCGGGAGGCCGACCGCCAACGGTTCGGTCGTGCCGTCGGGGTGGACCAGCGTGACGAGCACGTTTTTCAGGGTGTCGGCCGCCGTCCACGGGCGGTCTGGCCGCTGCAGGTCCTCCCTCCGGTTGAGTTCGTCGACCAGCGTCTGGATCGTCGGCGTGCCGGGGGTGTCCTCGATCCGGGCCGCAGGCGCCTCGCCGGTCAGCACCCCGGGCGCCGCGGGCGACCGCGGGCGCCGCGCTGCGGACTGCCTCGGTGTTGGCGGCGTATCCACAGCCAGGGCAGAAGGCGAAGGTGTCCTCGCCGGCATCGAGGGGAGCCAGGAACTCCTCGCTCGCCGATCCGCCCATGGCCCCGGACGTGGCCGCGACGATCACGTAGGGCAGGCCGAGACGATCGAAGGTACGGATGTAGGCCGCTCGGTGGGCGTCGTACGAAGCCTGCAAACCCCTGCGGTCGAGGTCGAAGGAGTAGGAATCCTTCATCACGAACTCCCGAGCGCGGAGGAGCCCGCCCCGCGGCCGGGCCTCGTCGCGGTACTTCGTCTGGATCTGGTAAATCGACAACGGCAGGTCCTTGTACGACGTGCAGATGTCCTTGACCAGCAGCGTGAACATCTCTTCGTGGGTGGGACCAAGGAGGTAGTCCGCACCCCTGCGGTCCTGGAGGCGGAACAGGTTGTCGCCGTATTCCGTCCACCGGCCGGTTGCCTCATAGGGCTCGCGCGGGAGCAGGGCGGGAAAATGGACCTCCTGAAAACCGGCCCGGTTCATCTCCTCGCGAACGATGCGCTCGACGTTGCGCAACACCATCCATCCGAGCGGCAGCCACGAGAAGATGCCCGGTGCCGCCCGGCGCAGGTACCCGGCCCGAACGAGCAGCCGATGGCTGGCGACGTCAGCGTCGGCCGGGTCGTCGCGCAATGTGCGCAGGAACAGGGCCGACATGCGGAGGGGCGGAGAGCTCGCTATCCGGCCTTTGTAGCAATTCGCCCGCCCCGACACGAATGCGGGAAGGCGCAGGGGCGGGAGGGATTCCTGCGCTCTACGGGCGGGTGGCGATTTGGACCGCGGGGGCGGCCACCATCAAGAGGCCCACGACAATCATGAGGATCGCAATCCGCAACTTCAACACCGAACCTCCGACTCTGGATGTCTGTCCCGCCTTTGATCGGCAGAGGAGGATGCCGGGTTTACCGATGAATTCCGAATCGGCCGCTACAGCGCCAGACCGATACCCACGCCGATGAAGACGCCCAAGAAGAAGACCAGGGCAATGGCGAGAAACGCCTGACGTCCCGATATACCACCCGACCGAGGCGGCGGCCGCGGCACCGGCCGCGGCATCGGCGCGGATGCCATCAGGGCGCCATCAGGCCACGATCCCGCCGCCGATGACCTCGTCACCGTCGTAGAAGACCACGCTCTGACCCGCGGCCACTCGCCGCACCGCCTCAGCCAGATGCACCTCGCCGGCCCCCACGAACACCCCGCCGGTAGGCCGCCCGTGGGCGCTTGTCTGCACCGTGACGCTCGTCCCGATGGCCAGCGGCTGGTCGACCCAGCTCATGTCGAACAAGACGAGGCGGTCGTCCATGAGGTCACCGAGAGTTCCGACGGTCACGGTCGCGCCCGCCACGTCGACATGGACGGCGTAACGCCGCACTCCGCCTGCCTGCGGATCACCGATGCCCCTCCGCTGACCGACCGTGACCAGCTCCACGGCGGGGACTTTTCCCATCTCCTCGCCGGTAACCAGGTCGACCAGCCGGGCCGGGTGCAGCGGGATGCGGTCGCCGAGGAACGCCTCGCGCCCGCCTGAGCGGGTGATGAAACAGACGTCCTGGCTGTCGGGCTTGCCCGCCGTCCGCAGGCCGAGTTGGGTGGCCAGCGCCCGCACCTCGGGCTTGGTCAGCTCGCCCACCGGAAGCAGGGTGCGGGCCAGTTCGGCCTGGGTCAGCATGTAGAGCACGTACGACTGGTCCTTGGCCCGGTCGGCGCCGCGCACCAGGCGCCAGCGGCCGCCCGACTCGACGATCCGGGCGTGATGGCCCGTGGCGATGGCGTCGAAGCCCAGGGCCGACGCCCGGCGGAGGAAGCGGTCGAACTTCAGGTGACGATTGCAGGACACGCAGGGGTTCGGGGTGCGCCCGGCGGCGTGTTCGGCCACGTACGGGTCGACGACGTGGCGGTCGAAGTCCTCGGTGAAGTTGAAGACGTGGTGGGCGATGCCGAGCTGCTGGGCGACCCGTCGGGCGTCGTCGACGTCGGCGACCGAGCAGCAGCCCGAGTCCGACGCGCCGCCCCACAACTTCATGGTCGCCCCGACCACGTCGTGGCCGGCGCGCTGCAGCAGGGCGGCCGCGACCGACGAGTCGACGCCTCCGGACATGGCGACGAGCACGCGCATCACGTCGCCGCCGACGCCTCGCGCAGGCGGGCCACTGCGTCGGGGACGACCTTCAGGGCCAGCTCGATGTCGTCGTCGGTCGTGGTGTGACCGAGGGAGAGGCGCAGGCTGCCAAGCGCCCGCCGGCGGTCGATGCCCATGGCGACGAGCACGTGGCTCGGGTCCATGGCGCCGCTGGCACAGGCGGAGCCGGCCGAGGCGTACACCCCGGCGTCGTCGAGGAGCACGAGGAGGGCCTCGCTCTCGATGCCGTCGAAACAGAGATGGCAGTTGCCCGCGATCTTCACCGCCCGGTCGCCCGTTTCGGTCGACCCCGGGGTGATGCGCAGCAACTCGTCGGCCAGGCGGTCGCGCAGCCGCCGGACCCGGACAACGGTGGCGTCGCGTTCGGCCGCGGTGGCCTGCATGGCGGCTGCCATACCGACGATCCCGGCCACATTGTGGGTGCCGCTGCGGCGGTCGCGTTCCTGCCCCCCACCGTGGATGATCGGAGCCAACGCCACGTCGGCGCGGACCGCCAGCACACCGGTGCCCTGCGGGCCACCGAACTTGTGGGCGCTGATCGAGATGAGGTCGGCGCGCTTGGCCACCTCGCCGACGTCGAGCCAGGGGAACGCCTGCACGGCGTCGGTGTGGAGCACGGCATTGGGGGCCTGGCGCCGCACCAGACGGGCGATCGAGGCGAAGGGCTGGATGGCGCCGACCTCGTTGTTGGCCAGCATGATCGACACCACGGTCACCGTCGGATCCAGGGCCTCGGCGAGGCGGTCGAGGTCGATGGTGCCGTCAGCGTGAACGGCCACGATCCGGCACTCGATCGCCCCGCCACTGGCATTGGTGGCCGCCTCGGCGGCATGGAGCACGGCGTGGTGTTCGACGGCGCTGCACACGACGACGCCGCCGACGGGGGCGGCCCCGGCGGCGCCCGCGGACGACCGGCGGCGGTGGCGGTGCTCGCCTGTCGCCGGGCGGCCAGGACACCGGCGATGGCCAGGTTGTCGGCCTCGGTGCCGCCGCCGGTGAAGATGACGCCGCCGGGGTCGACGCCGAGGGTGGCGGCGACGAGGTCGCGGGCATCGTCGATGGCCGCCCTCGCCGCCCGTGCGACGGCGTGGGAACCCGACGGGTTGCCGAAGCGCTCGGTGAGCCAGGGCAGCATGGCCGCGGCGGCCTCGGGGCGCAGCGGTGTGGTCGCGGCGTGATCGAGGTAGGTAGCCATGCGGCTACCAGGGTAGAGGTCAGTCGGGCGCCGCGAACCCCCCATTCGCGGGACCGGCTGAAACACCATCCGGGGGGTGCGGCCGCTCCATCCCGTGTGCAGCCGTCCCCAGTGACGAGGGGACGGCGGACGGTGGCGGCGGCGGTCCCCACGAGCCGCCGAGCAGGGTTCCCGGCTGCGGTGGTCCCCACGCGCCCGCGGCCAGGTACGGGCTTGGCGGCGCGCCGTGGCGGCGCTGGTACGCCGACGCGGCGCACGCCAACCACAGCTCCGGCCCCGCCCCATCGGGCACCGGCTGATGCCATCGGGCGACCAACGGCCCCGCCAGGCGCGCCGCCAGGTTCGCACGAGGCAACGGGGCCATCTCGTGGGCCCGGATCAGGAACGACCGCACCGTCTCGTACTCGGCCGAGGTCATGGCGCTCACGTCGAGCGATTCGACGAACGACTCCCAACCGGGCGGGGGATAGAAGACGACCGGCACGGACATGCGTACCGGCGCCCGTTCCCTGATCACGATGGTGCCCGCGGCCATGTCGCCCAGCCGCTGATCGTTGGTCGAGACCAGCATCGACAACACGCCGACGACCGGCAGGGCGGTCACCTCGCCCAGCCCGACCAGTCCCCGCACCAACGCATGGCGGAAGCGGATCGGCGCCCCCTGCCTGGTCACCACCCGCAGGCCGAGCGCCGCCTTGCCGGGCGTGCGCCCCCGCCAGAGCGACTCCCAGATGATGGGGTACCCGAAGACGATGGCGGTGATGAGGACAAGATCCGCCACGACCCCCGCCGTTCCCAGGTTGCTGTCGGTCGAGGAGACGAAGATGCCCGTGACGACGAGCACGGCGAGAAGCGCCGCCCCTTGGATCAGGGCGTCGATCGCCCGGGCGAAGGCCCGAGATCCGAGCCCTGCGGTCTGGACGTCGAGAACAACCGCTTCGGGCGTGACCACCCGCGCCCCTTGAGGCTGCACCTGGCTACGGTACCCAACCGATGGACATCGACCAGTTTCTGGCCCGCTACACGCCGACGTGGAACCGGCTGCAGCAACTGACGAAGCGTGCGGGCACGGGCGTCCGGCGACTCTCGGGCGCCGAGCTGCACGAGCTGATCTCCCTCTACCAGCGCACCGCCAGCCACCTGTCCTACGCCCAGACCAACTTCAGCGATCCGGTGCTCACGGCCCGGCTCTCCCAGCAGCTGGCCGCCGCCGGGTCGATCATCTACGGAAGCCGGCCCCGTTCCGTGCGGTCCATCGGCCAGTTCTTCACCCGGACCTTTCCGGCTGCGTTATGGCGTATTCGGGGCTTCGTCGCGGTGAGCGCCGTGCTCACCCTCGGGCCGGCAATCGCCGTCGGCGGGTGGCTGGCCAACTCGCCCCGGGCGGTGGAGGCGACCGCCCCGGCGGCGGTTCGCCAGGCCTACGTCAACGAGGATTTCGCGGCGTACTACTCGTCCCAGCCCGCTGCGGCCTTCGCCACCGAGGTGTACACCAACAACATCCGGGTGGCGGCCCTGGCCTTCGCGGGCGGCATCCTCGTCTGCCTCCCCACCGCCTACCTGCTGATCAGCAACGGGGCCGGGGTCGGGCAGGCGGCAGGACTGTTCGCCGCGGCCGGCCAGTCGTCGAAGTTCTACGGCCTGATCCTGCCGCACGGGTTACTGGAGCTGACCTCGGTGATCATCGCCGGGGCGGCGGGCCTGCGGCTGGGGTGGGCGGTCATCGATCCGGGCGACCGCACCCGGGCAACGGCGATCGCCGAAGAAGGCCGGCGCTCGGTCGTGCTCGTCCTCGGAGTCATCCTCACGCTGCTGATCGCGGGGCTGATCGAAGGATTCGTGACCGGCTCCGGTCTGCCGACCTCGGTGCGCGTCGGCATCGGCGTGGCCGTCGAGGTGGCCTTCGTTGTCTATGCGGTGGGCCTGGGCCGCTCGGCCGCGGCGCAGGGCTTCACCGGCGCCCTGAACGAGGGCGGCCGCTAGCTGCGGCCCACTCGACGCAGGCTCAAGAGCCCTACAACACCCCCTACAACCGGCCGGTCGCCTTCACCTTGAGGTAGGCATCCGCCAGCGCCGGGGCCAAGACGCCGGGCGGGGCGTCGACGACCGTCGCCCCGAGCCCGCGCAGCTGCGCCGCCAGGACGCGCCGCTCCTCCAATGCCGCCTGGGCGGCCGCCTTGCGGTACGCCGACGCCGCATCGGGCGCCGGCGACGACGCCCAGCGCAGCAGATCCGGGTCGCGCACCGAGGCCACCACGACCAAGTGGCTGCGCAGAATCAACGGCAACGCGGGCAGCAAGGTGTCCCCCAGCGCCTGGTTGGCCAGTTCCGTCAGCACGACCAGCAACGCCCGCCGGTGGAAACGCACCAGTGTCTCGGTGAACGCCCCTCGATAGTCGCTCTCGGCCAGCTCCGGCTCCAGCTGGTACATCGCCTCGCTCACCCGGGTCAGCTGGTCCACCCGATGCCCGGGCGGCACCACCGCCCGCACCCGGCGGTCGAAGGCGATCAGCCCCGCCCGGTCGCCCAGCCGGGTGGCGACTGCCGTCAGCATCAACACGGCGTCCATGGCGTGCTCCACCCGGGCCACGCCCGCCACCTGCCCCGCCATGGTGCGCCCGTTGTCGAGCGCCACGATCACCGTCTGGTTGCGCTCGGCCCGGTACGTGCGCACGATCGCCTTGCCGGTGCGGGCCGTGGCCGCCCAGTCCATCCGCCGCGACTCGTCGTCGACGCTGTACTCCCGGAGCTGGTCGAACTCCGTGCCCCCGCCGCGCCCCCGGGCCGACCGCAGCCCGATGTCGAGGATGCGGGCCCGGTCGATCCGCAGCTCCGCCTCCTTGCGGGAGGCGAACGGCGGGTACACCCGCAGGAGACCGGGCAACTCGCGCGTGCCCTGCCGGGCCAGCAGCCCGAGCGGGCCGGCGACTCGCACCACCACCTCCCGAAGCTCGAAGCGGCCCCGCCGGCGGGGTTGGAACGTGGTCTCGGCCGTGACCCGCCCCTGGGCCGGCACCGTAAGCCGCACCCGCCTGGCCCCCGCTCGCAGCGACGGCGCCAACTCGTCGGCAACACCGATGCGCAGGCGGCGCGACAGCGGGTTGGTAACGGTCCAGATGATGCGGCCCTCGCCGTTCAACGGCACGACGGCGGGGAAATCCCGGCCGACGCCGACGCGAGCCGGCCGGGGGGCGAGGAGGCCGTCGATGCCGGCCACGCCGAGCAGGGTGCCATTCACGATCAGCAATCCCAGGGGCGCCGGTACCGGGAGCAGCACGACCACCACCGAGAGCACCGCGGCGGCCAGCGCCAAGCGGCCGGTCGGGACCGGCATTTCAGGACCCCGCCGCGCCCGCGGCCGGCGTTGGCCGCGCCGTAATCGGACCCGTGCGACCAGCCCCGGCGCCGCCGGCGAGGTTTTTCCCCGACAAACCCACATCCGATGTGGGCTGTGCCGAAGGAAATGTGGGGCCTACGGGCATCAGCGGGGGACGGGGACCGAGGCGAGGAGGCCGTCGAGCACCCGGTCGGCCGTGACCCCTTCGAGCTCCGCCTCGGGCTTGAGCTGGATCCGGTGCCGGAACGTGGGTTTGGCGATGGCCTTCACCTCGTCGGGTGTGACGAAGGGCCGGCCGGACAGCCAGGCCCACGCCTTGGCGGCCCGCAACAGCATGGTGGCGCCCCGGGGCGACACGCCGAGGGTGACCGACGGCGAGTCGCGAGTCGCCCGGGCCAGGGTCACGATGTACGCCTGAACCGCCGGGTCGACCCGGATGGCGTCGACTTCGGCCCGGGCGGCGTCGAGATCGGCCGACGAGGCCACCCGCTGCAAGCCGGTGCCACTCAGGTGGTGGGGGTCCATGCCCCGGTCGTGGCGGCTCACGATTTCGAGCTCCTGTTCTGCGCTCGGGTAGGCCACGACCAGCTTGAACAGGAACCGGTCGAGCTGGGCCTCGGGCAGCGGGTAGGTGCCCTCGTACTCGATGGGGTTCTCGGTGGCGCACACGATGAACGGCGATGGCAGGGGGCGAGCCTCGCCCTCGATGGTGACCTGGCGTTCCTCCATGGCCTCGAGGAGCGCCGACTGGGTCTTGGGCGGGGTTCGGTTGATCTCGTCCGCCAGGAGGAAGTTGGTGAATACCGGTCCCTCCCGGAAGCGGAACGACCCCTCCCGCTGCTGGTAGATCAACTGGCCGACCACGTCGGAGGGCATCAGGTCAGGGGTGAACTGGAGACGCTTGAACCCGAGATCGAGCGTGGCCGCCATGGTCTTGACGAGCAGCGTCTTGGCCACCCCAGGGACGCCTTCGAGCAGCACATGGCCGCCGACCAGTAGGGCGGCCATGACGCCTGAGACCGCCCCGTCCTGGCCCACGACCACCTTGGCCACTTCCTGGCGGATCGCCACCACCGCATCGCGGGGCTGCTGGTGATACCGGGTGGCGTCAGTGGCGTCAGGGGCGTCAGTGGGCACGGGCCATCTCCTGTCGAATGGTGTCGGCGTTGCCGGCGAGAGCCACCAGCTCCGCCTCGCTGGTGGGAGGGGGTCCGACGACGGTGGCGAGGATCAGGTTGCGGTCGAGGCCGGTACGGGCCGCGACCACGTCGGCCATGGCGTCGGCGCTGGCGTGCGGTGAGACGCCCAGCTGATCGGTGATGCCCCGGCGCACCGTGGCCCGCAGGATCCCCGCGGCGTCGTCGAATCGTCCCCCTTGGTGGAGCAGGTTGCCGACCGCCACCACCAGTTCTGAACCCGGCAGCTCCACCGCCGGAGTCTCGATGACGGGCCGGCCGAGGCGACGGGCCCGCCAGAGGGCCAGAAGGACGAGAGCTATGCCGAGTTCGACGAGTCCTTCCTTGACCCGGGGGGCCATCAACTGGAGGAGCGATTTGTGTCCTGTGCCGGCGCGGGGCCCGACGATCCATTGCACCCGGGGGCCGTCCGGCGTGGGCGCCAGCACGTTGGCGGCCAGCACGCTGTTGTCCCGGTGGCCCAAGTGGGCGTTGGTCCAGATGAAGGGGCCACCGAGCAGGACCAGTTGTCCCGCCCCGAGCGGTTGCACGACCATGAACGCCCCGCCGTCGGCGCTGTGGAAGCACCCGGTGGACCCGGGCGGGCTGCGCAGGGCGACGCCGCCTGCCGGATCGATGCTCTCGACGCCGCGAACCACCGCCTGGTTGCAGTCGGCCACGAGCGTCCCCGTCACCGCGACCAGGCCGCCCGGTCCCGGTTGCCGGGCCGGGGCGGCGAAGGCGAGGACCAGATCGGGATCGGCGGCGACCAGGGTCCCGCCGCTGCGGACCCAGTCCGCCAGCTGATGGTCGCCGGCGGCGTCCAACCGGTCCTGCAGCACCAGCGCGATGCCACCCGCACTGGTGCCTGGGGCCGGGGGGCCGGTGACCTGGTCGACGCCGGGGCCGAGTTGGTCGAGGAGCAGAGCCAGCGCCTTGGCGCCGTCGGGCGAGGTCGAGGTGGGATCGAGCGGCGGGCCGCCGGAGCCGCCGTGGCCCCCGATGGCGCCGATGGCCGCCACGAGTGCGAGGACGATGAGCCATGGGGCCGCCCCCCGCCACCGGCTCTGGGTGCCAGCCGCCGTCGTGAGCGCCGCCGTCGAGAGCGGGGCAGTGCTCACCGGGTGCTCACCTGGTGGCTGACCGAGGCGCCGGTGAGCACCCGACGGGCCAGGTCGTCGAAACGCTCCTGGTCCTCCCGGCCGGTCGGCCGGTCGCCGTACCAGGCCTGCTCGAACAAATCGGTGGCGCCGTCGAAGGCCGCGCCGGCGGCCGGCACGACGGCGTTGACATCTCGGCGGTACTCCCCGCTCGTGCGCCCCGGGATCTCCTGCACCAGCCCCCGGCCCACCAGTTCGGCTACCAGGGCCCGATAGCGGCAGCGCAACGCGTCGCGCCACCGGCCCGCCGCTTCATGGGCCGCAGCCTCGGCCCGCCACTCGGCGGGTGAACGCGACGGCCCGTCGCCTCGGAGCACGACCACCGGTGCGCGACGACCGGTGCCGCCCCGGCCCCGTCGGACGACGGTCACCACGACCAGCGCGACGACGACCGCGCTCACCACGGCGACCACGAACACCGCACCCCAGCTGGAGCCTCCGCCGCCCACCCCGAACAGCTTGTTGAGCAGCTTGTCGAGCTCGGTTGCCAACCAGTGCCAAGCCGCTTGCAGCAGTGACCGCCGGGGCGGCTGAAACTCGCGGCGACGAAGAATCTGGCTGGTCAGGTCCCTGACCCGGCCAGGATCACCGGTTGGGGCGGGCAGGTCGGCAGCCACCCGCACGAACACGGCGACACCCTAATGCCATCCCGCCGGCGCGAAATGGGGCCGGGCGGGCGGCGTTTCGCAGGGGGTCTCCGGGCGGGCTAGCTTTTGGAATGTTGTGACGACCCCACGAACCGCCTGCTAGCAGATGAGCCAGCTCCGCCTCGACGCGCTGACTGGCAGGTGGGTCGTGATTGCCAGCGGGCGCGCCGAGCGGCCGCAGTTCATAAGCCGGTCCCTACCGGTGGAGGACGACCCGAGGCCCTGTCCGTTCTGTCCCGGAGGCGAGGACTCCACGCCGCCCGCACGGGAGACCTACGGCCCCGGCGGCGAGTGGTTGGTGCGGGTGGTGCCCAACAAGTACCCGGCCTTCGACGGCAATGCCCCGATGGTGGTGACCCATCTGGGACCGGTCTTCACCCAGGCGCCGGCCAGTGGGATCCACGAGGTCCTGATCCTGTCGCCCGAACACCACGCCACCTGGGCCGACCTGTCCGATGCCCATGCCGGCCTCGTCATGCTGGCCATCAGTGACCGGATCAACGAGCACGCCCTCGAACCGGGCCTGCGCTACAGCCAGGCGGTCGTCAATAGCGGCCGCGAGGCGGGCGCATCCCTCGAGCACCCGCACGCCCAGCTGATGTCGATGCCCTTCGTCCCCGGTGAGGCCGCGGACGAGGTGGGCAGCTTCGCCCGTTTCCACGGCAACTGCCTTCTGTGCGCCGTGCTGGACGCGGAGGAAGACGCCGTCCATCGCCTGGTGTACGCCGACGAGCGCATCGTGGTGGTGTGTCCGTTCTGGAGCGGGACGCCGTATCAGATGCTGGTGCTTCCTCGGGAGCACAACCCGCACCTCCACCGCAGCTCAGCCGAGGACCTGGCGGCAACTGGGCGGGCCATCCGGCTCTCGCTGGCCGCCATGCGAGCCCGGTTGGGCGACCTGGCCTACAACGTGATGTTCCACTCGGCGCCCTACCGGGTGCGCGGGGACTATCACTGGCACGCCCACATCCTTCCGAAGGCGACGACTCGGGGTGGGTTCGAGCTTGGATCGGGGGTGCTCATCAACGTGATGGCGCCCGAGCGGGCGGCCGACGAGTTGCGGGCCGAGCTCAAGGCGTTCGCCTGACCGAGATCACCGTGAGCACGATCATCCCCGCGTCACCCGAACGGGTGTGGGATGACCTGGTTCAGATCAGTCGCCATGTGGAGTGGATGGCCGACGCCGAAGCCATCCGGTTCCAGACCGAGCAGCGTCAAGGCGTCGGCACCGCATTCGAGACCGACACCAAGGTCGGGCCGTTGCGCCTCACCGACCGGATGGTGATCACCGAGTGGGAACCGGGCCGGGCGATGGGGATCCGCCACACCGGAGTGGTGACCGGGGTGGGGCGCTTCACGTTGGAGGAGGCGCCGGATCGGCCGGGGCAGACCCTGTTCACCTGGGTGGAGTCGCTGACGTTCCCTGCCTGGATGGGCGGGGTGCTGGGCGGTCGGGCGGGCAAGCCAATCCTGACTCGGATCTGGCGCCACAACCTCGAGAACCTACGGTTGCGCTTCGAGTAACGCCCACTACGCTTGCGCTTCGAGTAACGCCCGGCTGGCCCGGCGGAGCCCGCTACTGTTCGGGCCAGGGAGTGCCGGGAAGCCTGGTCGGCGATCTGTTCGACGCCGCCAGGAGGTCAGTGTGCCCCGTGTGTCCCGCTGGTCAGCCAAGGGCATCGCGGCGCGGGCGCTGACTGCCAGTCGGGGCGACCGGGCGGGAGGCATCGGCTTAGCCGTGGCGGCCGCGGTTGCCTTGGTCTGGGCCAACTGGCCCGGTTCGCACTCCTACGAGGCGGCGTGGAATGCGATCGCACCCTGGTCCCACACCCTTGGCCTCGAGCTGTCCCTGCGGAGCTGGGTCAACGACGGCCTCATGGTGGGCTTCTTCGCCCTGGTCGGCATCGAGATCCGCCGGGAGGTCTCGCAGGGCGAGCTGCGCCAATGGCGCCGTGGTGCGGCACCCATCGTCGCGGCCGCCGCCGGGATGGCCCTGCCCGCGCTGATCTATGTCGCCCTGGTCTCGGGGCACCCTGGCGCCGAGGGCTGGGGCATCCCAATGGCCACCGACGTGGCCTTCGCCTTGGGGGCCTTGGCGCTCGTCGCCCCGAAGGGATCGGGCCGCGCCCGTGTGTTCCTGCTGACGCTGGCGGTGGCAGACGACATCGGATCGGTCGTCGTACTGGTCGCCTTCTACAGCGCCGACGTGGCGTGGGTCCCGCTGGTGACGGGACTGGCGTGCCTCGCCGCGATGGCGAGCCTCCAAAGCCGCCGCCGGCGGGTGCCTGCGTGGGCGTGTGTGGTGCTGGGCGCGCTGGCCTGGTGGGCGTTTGTCAATGCGGGGGTCGAACCGGCCGTGGTTGGAGTCGCGGTCGGCGTCTGCCTGCCGCCTCTTCTCGGTGACCTCAGTCGCGGTGAACGGACGCTCCAACCATTGGTCAACCTGGCGATCCTGCCGCTGTTCGCCTTGGCCAACGTCGGCCTTCGGCTGGTTGGGTCGGGACTCGACTCGCCCACGGCGCTACGGCTACTGGTCGCAGTCGTGGTCGCGCGTGTGGTGGGCAAGCCCCTGGCCATCGTGGCGGCAACGTCTGCCGTCAACCGTGTGGCCGGACCCGGCTACGCCCCTCGCCTCGACGGCCGCCACCGCGTCGGTGTCGGTGCCTTGGCCAGCATCGGCTTCACCGTCCCGTTGCTCATCATCCGAGCAGCCCTTCCCGACGGCCCCTTGGCCGCCGGCGCGACCGCCGGTCTGCTGATCGCAACGGCGCTCGGCCTCGCCGCCGGTGCCATCCTCCTGCGGCCCCGTCGACCGAGCTGACCGGCCTAAGGGGTCAGATGGTGGCTGGGGTCCAGCTGGCCCACGGCGTGTTCCAGTCCATGGTCCCGTGGTCGCCCAAGTCGGGGCCTCGCGGTGAGCCGACCACTTCGATCACGTCGCCCACCCGGCTGAAGTTGAAGAACGCCTTGGCATTGGTCGGGCTCAGGTTGACGCAGCCGTGGGACACGTTGCTGTTGCCCTGGGCGCCGGTCGACCACGGGGCGGCGTGGACGAACTCACCACCGTCGGAGATGTTGACGTTGAAGAAGACGTGCTCGTCGTAGCCATCGGGGGAGTTGACCGGGATCCCGACCGTCGACGACACCATGTGGACGTCCTGCTGGCGGTACAGATCGATGTGGATGCCACCCATGGTCGGGTACTTGGTCCGCCCGGCGCTGATGGGATAGGTCGCCACCACGGCCCCATTGCTGGTGACCGACATCTCATGGGTCTGCACGTTGACGGTGGAAACATGGGCATCGCCGACCGTGAAGCTGGCGCTGGTGTTCGCGGCGCCCCAGACGCCGTTGCCGGCGTTGAACCCATCCAGATTGGCCTTGACGGTCACCTTCTCACCTGACGGCCAGTACTTCTGGGGCCGGAAGTGGAGCTCCCGGGTGCTGAACCAGTGCCACCCGCCACTGACGGGAGGCGACGCGGTCAGCTGCAGCGTCGACATCAAGGCGTCCTTGTTGACCACCGGATGGTCGAAGCGCAGCACGATGGGCTGGGCGATGCCGACCGTGAGGCCGTTGGCCGGCGTCACGGTCAACCCAAGCGTCGCGGAGGGCACGAGCGACTTGAAATGTGTCACCTGCTGGGTCGCCTTGCCGCTGGGCATGTTGGCATCGACGGTGATGGTGTAGTCGGTCTTCAGGGCCAAGCTGCCCGTCGAACGCCACGCCGTGCCGTCTGCATTGACCGACCCGTCGATCCCCTTGCCGTCGGTCGACGCCACGGTCACGCCATGGATGCGCCCCGTCATGGCAGTCACGCTCACGATCGTGTCCAACGCCACATTGGTCGACCCGTCCGGCGGCTGGACCAGCAACGACACGGCCTCCGTCGTGGGTGGTGTCGAGGTCTGGCCGGCGGCACTGCTGCCACCCGAGGAGGACGAGCTGCTGAGGGCGTAGAACGTGGCGGCACCTGCCGCGATAACGGCCACCACCACGAGGCCGATGATCAGAGTTGACCGGCCCGACCGATTCTTGGCATGAGCAGCTTTGGGCTTGTCAGCCACGTGATGGAGGATACGTGGAACACGGCCATATCTCACGTCAGGGCGTGATCCAAAGGGTCATCTCGTCAGCAATTTCTCTCTTCGGACTCGCCCCCGGAACCGACGGACTACCGAGATGGTTCCAACCAGATGACCGAGAGGGGCGGCAGGGTCAGATCGGCCGAAGCCGGCAAGCCGTGCCAGGCCGTCGGTTTGGCGATCACCTCACCGGCGTTGCCCATCCCGCTTCCGCCAAAGACCGTGGCGTCGGTGTTGAGCACTTCCCGCCACCGGCCGACGCGTGGCAGCCCCACTCGGTAGCCGACGTGCGGCACCGGTGTGAAGTTGGCGATGCACGCCAGCTCCGAATCGTCGGCGCCACTACGAAGGAACGACAGCACGCTGTTGTCGGTGTCAGTGGCGTCGATCCAGCGGAATCCGTCGCCGCTGAAATCGCGTTGCCATAGTGCCGGCCGCTCGCGGTACAGCCAGTTGAGCGCTTGGACCACCGCGTGGACACCGGCGTGGCCGGGGTCGCCGAGCTTGTCCCAATCGAGGCTGCGGTCATGTGACCATTCCCGTTCCTCGGCCAGCTCGCCGCCCATGAACACCAGCTGCTTGCCCGGATGGGCCCACATCCAGCCGAACAACGCCCGCAGATTGGCCAGCTGTTGCCAGCGGTCGCCCGGCATCTTGGTCAGCAGGGAACCCTTCATGTGCACGACCTCGTCGTGCGACAGGGGCAGGACGAAGTTCTCCGTCCAGGCGTAGATGAGCCCGAAGGTCAGCTCGTGCTGGTGGTAACGGCGAAACAGGGGGTCCCGGGCGAAGTACGACAAGGTGTCGTGCATCCACCCCATGTTCCACTTGAATCCGAACCCGAGGCCGCCGAGGTACGTCGGACGTGACACGGCCGGCCACGCGGTCGACTCCTCGGCGATCATGAGCGCCGAGGGGTATTCGCCGTACACCGCCTCGTTGGTCTCTTTGAGGAACGCCACCGCCTCAAGGTTCTCCCGGCCCCCGAAGACGTTCGGGAGCCACTCGCCCGCCTTGCGGGAGTAATCGAGGTACAGCATCGACGCCACGGCGTCGACCCGGAGCCCGTCGATGTGGTACTCGCTCAGCCAGAACAAGGCGTTGGCCACTAAGAAGTTCCGGACTTCGTTGCGCCCGAAGTTGAACACCAGCGTCCCCCAGTCGGGCTGGGTGCCCCGGCGGGGGTCCTCGTGCTCGTACAACGCGGTGCCGTCGAAGTGCGCCAGGGCGAACTCGTCGCGGGGAAAGTGGGCGGGGACCCAGTCCACGATGACGCCGACGCCCCGTTGATGGAGTGCGTCGACGAGGGCGCGGAAATCGTCGGGGGTTCCGTAGCGAGCGGTCGGGGCGTAATACGCCGACACCTGATAGCCCCAGCTCCCTCCGAAGGGATGCTCGGCAACCGGCAGGAATTCGACGTGGGTGAAGCCCAGATCGGCCACGTACTCGGGCAGTTGGGCGGCGAGTTCCCGGTACGTGAGCGGGCGCCAGCGACCGTTGTCCTCGGCCCATCGCCATGACCCCAGGTGGACCTCGTACACCGAGAGGGGCCGTTCATGGGGTCGCAACCGGTCGCGTTCGGCCAGCCATGACGCGTCGTCCTCCGACCACTGGTGCTGAGGCGGATGGGCGATGATGCTGGCCGTTCCGGGCGGGACCTCGGTGGCGAAGGCCATCGGGTCGGCCTTCAACGACAGTGTGCGCTCGGGTGTGACCAGCTCATACTTGTAACGGGCACCTGGCTCGACGCCGGGGATGAAGAGCTCCCACACGCCCGAGGAGCCCAGCGATCGCATCGGGTGAAGCCGGCCGTCCCAGAAGTTCCAGTCGCCCACGACACGCGCCGCGTGGGCATTGGGGGCCCACACCGCGAACGAGACCCCAGCCACGCCCTGGTGGACCCGGGGATGGGCCCCGAGCACCGTCCACAGGCGGTGGTGGCGACCTTCGCCCAGCAGGTGGAGGTCCAACTCGCCCAGGGTCGGCCAGGCCCGATAGGGGTCGTGGAAGCTGAAGGTGGTGACAAAACCGGGTTGGCCGTAGTCGGCCTCCAGGTGGTAGTGGTCGGTCCCGTCGGGAACCGGGCCCTCGTAGATCCCCGCGGGATGGATCCGGGTCATCGCCACGGCCTCGCCCTGCGCCGCTTCGGTGGCGATGTCCACCGGGACGATCCGCATGGCCAGGGCATCGGGGCGGTAGGCCCGTACGACACCGTCGTGGAGCCCGAGTACCCGGTGGGGGTCGCTGTGCTCGCCGGCGGCGATCAGCTCGAGTTCGAAGGGTTCGGCCGCGCTGCCCGCCGCGGGCGCGGCCAGGCTGCTGGGGGGCGCGGAAGCGGGCGCGGACGCCGGCGCGGGCGCCGAGGCGGGCGCGATCTGGTCGGTGGAGTCAGCCATGCTCTTCTCTCTACCCCGCCAGCCCGTGGTAGGACCCTGCGAGGATTCGATTGATGGCTTCGGTCGGGATGGCGGTCCACGCCGGGCGGTAGGCCTGCTCGTAGGCCAGCTCATACAGCGCCTTCTGCAACTCGAGGGCCAACGAGACCGCCTGGCGCACCTCCGGTCGCTCGGGCAGCAGTGCCCCGATGCCCGATGTCCCGAAATAGCCGTCCAGGAACGCCTGACGGTTGTGCTGCTCCCAGCGCTCGGCCTGGGGGAGCAGTTCCTCCTGCTCGTGGCGCTCCCGCTCGAGCAACGCGAAGCGGGCGGCGTAGTGGAACGAACGCAGCATGCCGGTGACGTCCTTGAACGGCGAGGTGAACGCCAGCCGCTCGGCCATGGCCCGGGCGGGCTCGCCCTCGAAGTCGAGCACGAACCAGCCGGCGTCGGTTCGCATGACCTGGCCCAGGTGGTAGTCACCGTGGACCCGGATGGCCGGTCCAGGGTCGGTCACGGCCCGCAGCGCTTCCATCAGCGCCTCGCCAGAACCCGAAAACGCCGCCCCGACCACAGACCGGAGCTGCTCGTCGATCTCGGTGAGGATGGCGGGCCAACCGACTTCTCGGAACTCGTCGCGGTCGACGCCGAATGCGTCGGCCATTGCCAGGTGCATCTCAGCGGTGACCTGGCCGAGCCGCGACGCCTCGTGGGCGAAGTCGCCACCCGCTTCGCCCGGAGACTCGCACCGGAAGGAGTACAGGTCGCGCAGCGACGTCAGTGCCAGCGCCCATCCCTCCGTTCCTCCGGCCAGGAATTGCTGGACGAACGCCAGGTCGGTGCCGTCCTTGCGCCAGACCGCGGCCGGATGGGCCACATGGGCGAAACCCACCCCGGCCAGCGCCTCGGTCACCACCACGTCGGGGTTGGGCCCTTCGTGCAGCCGGCGGAACAACTTGGCGATCAGCTTGTCGTCGAACACCAACGAGGTGTTGGACTGCTCGGCGTTGACGGGCCTGACTCGCTCCGCGCTCAGCGATCCGTCGGTGACGACGCGGAGCCAGGCCAAGGCCAGCTCCGGATCGACGACCGCGTCGTAGTAGTACCGGTCGCCGACCGAACCCAACACGGAGGGCTCGTGGCCCTTCAGGAACTCCGCGTGCTCCCCGTTCGGCCGCTCCCCGATCAGCACCTGGTAGCGACTCATTGCCGAGGTGTCGGCGTCCGGCGCCGGAGCCGGAGCCGGCCTCGGCGGCTGCGTGGGCTGTGTCGGCCGCGTCGTCGTCCAACACGGCGCCGTCGCCGTGCCCCTGGTCGCGGGCGACACCCACGATCGCCCAGAGCAGCCGGTGGGCGCCGCCTGCGGTTGCCGCCAGCTCCGACGCGTCGAGCACGCGCAGCGCGGCCCGATCGGGCGTGCCGTCGCCGCCGTACCACCGCTGGCGGCCCAGGTAGTCCGCAAGCAACTCGACGACCCCATCGGGCAGGGCTGCGCCGGCCGACGACTCGGTCACTGGTCCACCAACTGGAACCAGTAGAAGCTGTAGGGCGCCAGGGTCACGAAATATGGCAGCTCACCGATCTTCGGGAACGGCACCCGGCCCAGCAACTCGATGGGTACGGCGCCCCGGTACTGCTGCAACGGCAGCTCGGCGGGCTGGGCCAGACGCGACAGGTTGAACACCCCGAGCACCGTGTCGCCCTGGTTCCACTCGTCGCCGGACCTGCGAACGTAGGCCAGCACCGACGGGTTCTCGGTCGAGATGACCTCGAAGCTGCCGGTGCCGAACACCGGGTGGCGCTTGCGCACCTCCAACATCCGCTTGGTCCAGTGCAGCATGGAGCTCTGGTCGCGCATCTGGGCCTCGACGTTGTTGGCCTGGTAGCCGTAGACCGGGTCCATGAGCGGCGGCAGGTACAGCTGGGCGAAGTCGGCCCGGCTGAAGCCGGCGTTGCGGTCGGGTGACCACTGCATCGGGGTACGGACGCTGTCGCGGTCACCCAGGTAGATGTTGTCGCCCATCCCGATCTCGTCGCCGTAGTACAGGATCGGCGATCCGGGGAGGCTGAACAGCAGGGCGTGCAGCAGCTCCGCCACCCGTCGGTCGTTGTCGACCAAGGGGCGCAACCGGCGGGCGATGCCGATGTTGCGCTTCATCCGCGGATCCTTGGCGTACTCCGAGTACATGTAGTCCCGCTCGTCGTCGGTGACCATCTCCAGCGTCAACTCGTCGTGATTGCGCAGGAAGATCCCCCACTGGCACCCCTCGGGGATGGGAGGGGTGCGGTTGAGGATCTCGGTCACCGGATAGCGCTGCTCCCGGCGGATGGCCATGAACAACCGGGGCATCACCGGAAAGTGGAAGCACATGTGGCACTCGTCGCCCGCGCCGAAGTAGTCGACCACGTCCTCGGGCCACTGGTTGGCCTCGGCCAGGAGCACCCGGCCGGGAAAGTCGTTGTCCACCTCCTTGCGCAGCCGCTTCAGGTACTCGTGGGTCTCGGGAAGGTTCTCGCCATTGGTGCCGTCGCGCTCGAAGAGGTAGGGAACAGCGTCGAGCCGGAAGCCGTCGAGGCCCAGGTCGAGCCAGAACCGGACCACGTCGAGCATGGCCTCGGCCACCTCGGGGTTGTCGAAGTTGAGGTCGGGCTGGTGGGAGAAGAACCGGTGCCAGTAGTACTGGCCTCGCAGCGGGTCGTACGCCCAGTTGGACTTCTCGGTGTCGACGAAGATCACCCGGGCGTCGGGCCAGCGCTGGTCGTCGTCGCCCCAGACGTACCAGTCCGCCTTGGGGTTGGTCCGGTCCCGGCGGGACTCGAGGAACCACGGGTGCTGGTCGCTGGTGTGGTTCATGACCAGGTCGGCGATGACCCGCATGCCCCGCTTGTGGGCCTCCTCGACCAACTGCACGGCGTCGGCCAGCTGGCCGTACTCCGGGAGGATGGTGAAGAAATCGCTGATGTCGTAGCCGCCGTCGCGCAACGGTGACTGGTAGAACGGCAGCAGCCACAGGCAGTCGACGCCCAGCCACTGGAGGTAGTCGAGCTTGGCGATGATGCCGGTCAGGTCGCCGGTGCCGTCGTTGTTGGCGTCGTAGAACCCCCGCACCAGGATCTCGTAGAACGTGGCGGTGCGGTACCACTCCGGATCGCCGCGGAACGACGAGACGGGCTGGTCTCGGGCCATCACGGGGTCTCGGCTTTGGGGGCGGTGCCGGGCAGCGGTGGGCGGGCATCGGGAAGATGGAGGATGTGCGCCACCTGGAGCCATGGCTCGAGGCGGACATAGGGGTGGCTGCCGATCCACGTATACGTCTCGCCCGACAGTTCGTCGACGGCCGAGTACGGCTCGTTGGACTGAAGGCCGAGTGCCACGAGGTCGAGGTCCAACAGGCTCGACTGCGGGAGGTAGGGGTCGAGGTTGACGACCATCAACATGACGTCGCGGCCGTCATCGCTTACCTTTGAATACACCACGATAAGTGGATTGTCGGACTTGTGAAATTCGGTCCGACGCAATCGCTGCAATGCCGGATGCTTCCGGCGAAGGGCATTCATCGTGGCGGCGAGTGGGGCGAGCGTGCCGGGTTGGTCGAAATCGCGTGCCCGAATCTCATATTTCTCGGAATGCAGATATTCTTCGTTGGACGTCGAAGCCGGTTCGTTCTCGCACAACTCGAACCCGCTGTACATACCCCAACTCGGTGAAAGCGTGGCGGCCAGCACGAGTCGTCCGGCGAACGCGGCCGGGGGCCCGTTGCGAAGTGGCCCGGAGAGGATGTCAGGAGTATTGGGCCAGAAGTTGGGCCTCATGAAATCGGCCAGGTCGCCCGCCAGTTCCTCGAGATAGGCCGCCAGCCCGTCCGGCCCCGCCTGCTGAGTCCGCCAGGTGAAATACGTGTAACTCTGGCTGAACCCCACTTCGGCCAGCTTGGCCATTACCGGTGGTCTGGTGAATGCCTCAGCCAGGAAAATGACCTCAGGATGCTCGGCCCGCACAGCACCGATCAACCATTCCCAGAACGCAACGGGTTTGGTATGAGGATTGTCCACCCGGAAAATGGCCACTCCTTTTTCCAACCAAAAATCCAGGATGCCCTTGCACGCGTCCCAGAGGGCAATTCGATCAGCGTCATCTTCCGGCCAGAAATTGATCGGATAGATATCTTGATATTTCTTGGGAGGATTCTCGGCGTAGGCGATCGAGCCGTCGGGGCGGTGGTGGAACCACTCGGGGTGCTCGTGGACCCAGGGGTGGTCGGGGCTGCATTGGAGGGCGTAGTCGAGTGCCACTTCGAGGCCGAACCGGCCCGCGGCCTCGAGGAGATGGGAAAAGTCGTCGAAGGTCCCGAGTCCCGGGTCGATGGCGGTGTGGCCGCCGTCGGAGTTACCGATGGCCCAGGGGCTGCCCGGGTCGTCAACTCCGGCACCGAGAGTGTTGTCGGGACCCTTGCGTTCGGTGACCCCGATGGGGTGGATCGGGGGCAGGTAGAGCACGTCGAAGCCCATACCTGCCACCGCCGGGAGCCGTTCCTCGGTCCCCTTGAAGCCGCCGTAGGAGCGCGGGAACAACTCGTACCACGCGCTGAACAGGGCCCGTTCCCGGTCGACCCAGATGGTGTTGGGCTCCGACGCCGTGAGGTCAGGCGCGCCCTGGGGGCCGGGCAGCGGGGTCACCAGGGCCAGGGCCACCAGGCCCTCCTTCAGCCCTGCCAGCGCGGCCTGCACCGCCGGGTCGCCTGCTGCGCGGGACTCGAAGAGGGCAATGCCCTCGGCGATCTCGACGGAGATGTCCTGGTCGGCGTCGACCTTGGCCTTGGTCTTCTTGGCCCAGGTCCCTTGGCGATCGGTCCATGCCTCCACGACGAAGTGGTGCAGGCCGAGGACCTCGGGGGTGACGACGACCTCCCAGCGGTCCAGCCCCGGATTGACCAGCGTGAGGGGCGCCGCCTGGCTCTGCCCGAGCGCCTTGCGGGTACCGCCGACCATTCCTTGGGAGCCGGTGGGGACGAACGTGACCTGGGCCGCCAGGACGTCGTGGCCCTCCTTGAAGATGGTCGCCGACAGGGGAACCCCTTCGCCCACGACTGCCTTGGCCGGGTACCGGCCCGTCGGTGTCCGCGGTCGGAGATCCTCGATGATGATGCGCCCGGTCACGGACCCCAGGCTAAGCGTTCTCCCGGCGGGGCCGGTCGGCCCCTCCTCCGAGCGGTTATTCGGCCATCGTCCTGGCGAAGGCCACCGCACCGCTGGCCATCGCCCGGCCCAGCCGCTGGCCGACCTCGCTGCCCACCACTCCGCCCACGACGCCACCCACGACCGGACCCACCCAGGGCACCGGAATGACCGCGCCCCCCAGCCGGGCGCCGGAGAGCATCCCGGCGAAGATCCCCGCGGTGCGCCCTGCCTGCGCCGCCTTGTCGGTTGCCTCGTCATCGGCCATCGGCGTGCCTCCTCGTCGACTCATCGAGTCGATTCCATGATGCCAGATTGGCTCACCGACGGTCAGGCCAGGTTCCAGACGGCGGTGACGGAGATGGTGAGTTCCTGCGAGCCCGATTGGACCGGGGTGGCGGCGCTGTCGGCCACGCCGGCGGCTGGGGCATAGGGGACGGCGCTCGATCGGCTGTCCTCGCTCAGGGAACGCAACGTGCCAAGTTTGGCGCCGGACGCGTCGGCCAGCTGCTGGGCCTGGGTCTTGGCCGCGGCCACCGCGTCGGCCCGGGCCCGGACCAGCAGGGTGCTGTCGTCGTCGAACGAGAACGACACCCCCTGGAGCCGTCCGGCGTCGCCCGCGGCGGTCACTGCGGCATCGATGGCCTCCCCGGCCTTGGCGACGGCATGAAGCTTGGCCGTCACGCTGTTGGTCGCCTGGTAGCCCCGGATTGTGTTGGCGCTGCCGTTGTCGTACTGCGGGTAGAGCGACAGCTGGCTGGTCTGAAGGTCGGCGGCGGCGACGCCATGGCTCTTGAGCGACGCGATCACGGCGTTGGCCTTGGCGGCGTTGGCCGACAGGGCGTCGCCGGCATGGGGGGCGCTGTTCTGCACCCCGATCGTGATCGTCACCACATCGGGCGTGCCCGACACGTGACCCACGCCGTGGGCCGTGAGGCCCGACGGTGCCGAGGGGTCCGAGGTCGCCGCGGCCTGAGCCGTGAGGCTGGCGGTAGGACTGGCGTTCGCGCCGGGAGTGGGGCTGATACTCGGGTCGGCGGTCAGGCTGGCGGTCGGGGGGCGGTCGGGCGGCGCCCGACGACCCGCAGCCCGCCAACACGAGCAGCAACGAAAGGGAAACGACAGCCACGGCGGGGGTTCTCTTCACGTTGGTTGGACGTCTGGGCCAGCGCCTACGGTTCCAGTCAATGAGAGCCCTTCGCAGCTTCACCGTCCGGGCCAGCCTCCCGCCCGCCCTGGCGCCGCTTCAGGAGGTGGCGACCAACCTGCGCTGGTCGTGGGACGAACGCACACGCGACCTGTTCCGCTGGTTGGATCCGCAGCAGTGGGAGGAATCGCGGCATGACCCGGTGCGGATGCTCGGCCTGGTCAGCCGGGAACGGCTCGACGAGGTGGCGTCGGACCCGGCGTTCATGGGATTCCTGGACGAGGTCCAGCACGACCTGAGCCGGTACCTCAAGTCGGCCCGCTGGTTTCAGAACCGGCCCAAGTCCTCGCTTCGGGCGATCGCCTACTTCTCCCCGGAGTTCGGCATTGCCGAGGCACTGCCGCAGTACTCGGGCGGCCTGGGTGTCTTGGCCGGCGACCACTTGAAGGCGGCGTCGAGCCTGGGCGTGCCCCTGACCGGTGTCGGGCTGATGTACCGCCACGGGTATTTCCGCCAGCAGTTGAACTCGGGCGGCTGGCAGGAGGAGCACTATCCGGTCCTCGACCCCTATGCCATGCCGCTGACCCTGGTCGACGGCAAGAAGGTCACCGTCGACCTGGGCGGCCGCCCCCTCGTGGCCCAGATCTGGCTGGCCCAAGTGGGTCGGGTGAAGCTGTACCTGCTCGACGCCGACGTGGACGACAACGACGACGACATGCGCAACGTCACCGACCGGCTCTACGGCGGGGGCACCGAGCACCGGATCCGCCAGGAGATCCTGCTCGGCATGGGCGGCGTCCGGGCGCTCAAGGCGATCGGCGAGCCCACCCAGGTCTTCCACACCAACGAGGGCCACGCCGGTTTCCTGGGCTTGGAGCGCATCCGCACCCTGATCACCGACGGTGGCCTGAGCTTCTCCGAGGCGATCGTCGCGGTCCGTTCGGGAACCATCTTCACGACCCACACGCCGGTGCCCGCGGGAATCGACCGGTTTCCCCGGGAGCTGATGGAGCGCTACTTCTCGGGCTGGGCCGAGCAGTGTCGCTTGTCCGTCGACCAGCTGATGGAGCTCGGCCACTTCCCGAACGAGCCTCGCGAGGCCCCGTTCAACATGGCGGTCATGGGCCTGCGGCTGGCCGGGCTGTCCAACGGGGTGTCCAAGTTGCACGGCGAGGTCAGCCGGGAGATGTTCCAGGACCTGTGGCCGGGCATCGAGAAGGAGGACGCCCCCATCACCTCGGTGACCAACGGCGTCCACGCGGGCACCTGGGTGTCTGCGGAGATGAACGAGCTGCTGACGCGCCACGTGCGGCCGGCATGGGACGAGGCGGCGGCGTCGGAGTGGTCGCGGATCGCCTCGGTCCGCGACGACGAGCTGTGGCGGGTCAGGCAACAGGGCCGGGAGGCACTGGTGGCGTTCGTCCGCGAGCGGCTCCACCGTTCGGTCACCGAACGCGGCGGCAGCGAGAGCGATGCCGCGTGGACCCGGGAGGTCTTGGACCCGCGCCTGCTCACGATCGGTTTCGCTCGCCGGTTCGCGTCGTACAAGCGGGCCACGCTGCTCCTGTCCCAGCCCGATCGGCTGCGGAACCTCTTGCTGTCGCCCGACCGGCCCATCCAGCTGGTGTTCGCGGGCAAGGCCCACCCCGCCGATGACATCGGCAAGGAGATCATCCGACAGATCGTGCAGTTCTCCCGGGCGACCGACGTGCGCCACCGGATTGCGTTCGTCGAGGACTACGACATCGCGGTCGCCCGGATGTTCGTCCAGGGTTCCGATGTGTGGCTCAACACCCCTCGGCGGCCCAATGAGGCTTCGGGGACCAGCGGTGAGAAGGCGCTGCTGTCGGGCGCCCTCAATTGTTCGATCCTCGACGGGTGGTGGGCCGAGATGTTCGACGGCACCAACGGATGGGCCATCTCCTCGGCCGAGTCGTACCAGGACGTGGAACAGCGAGACAAGGCCGAGGCCGACAGCCTGTTCGACATCTTGGAGGGCGAGGTGACGGCGCTGTTCTACGAGCGCATCGAGGGGCCGGTCCCGCGGCGCTGGGTCCGGCGCATCCGGTCGTCACTCCAGACCCTCGGACCGAAGGTGCTGGCGTCGCGGATGGTCAAGGACTATGTGCAGCAGATGTACGAGCCGACCGCGCAGCGCGTCGACGTCATGACGGCGGACGATTACGGGCGGGCCCGGGCGCTGGCCGCCTGGCAGCAACGGGTCAAGGCCGCCTGGGGCGACGTGGCGGTCGAATCGGTCCAGAACGAGGCCGGCAGCCTCGTCGCCGACCTGTGGACCACCCGGCAGGTGGAGGTCGAGGTCCGGCTGGGCCAGCTCACGGCCGACGACGTGTCGGTGGAGTTGCTCCACGGGACCGTCGGCCCGACCGGCGAAATGTCCGACACCAAGCCCGTCAAACTGTCGCCGGCCGTGCTCGAGCCCGAGCCGGTACCGGCTGCTGCGGCTGCTGCGGCTGTGGTGGCGGTCAACGGGTCGGGGCCAGACAAGGCCGAGGACACCAGCCCCGAACAGCGCCGAGGAAGCCGGCGGCGGCGCTGCGCCTGATCGCCAGCTCTACCGGGGCACGTTCACCTGCGAGCGGGCGGGACGCTACGGGATTGCCGTCCGGGTCGTCCCGTTCCACCCCGATCTCGTCGTACCGGCGGACATGGGTTGCGTCACCTGGGCGTAGTGCTCGTTGTGCACCGATGTCCGGCGCGGTCGACCGCTCAGAACAGGTTGGCGATGATGAGCAGCAGGAGTGCGACGAGCACCACGGCGGCTACGACGGCTCGCAGGGGGTGACGCCGAGCCATGGGTCGATCGTCAGGCGGGCCCCAATCCCAGAAATCGGGGTCATTGGGGTCCCTGGGCGCCGGCCCTACCGGCGTCGGCATCGGTTACCTCCCGCTGAAGCGGGCCTTTTCGGCCCGCTTGGCCTGGAACGACTCCACCCCGATCCTGGCATCGTTGGTCTCGAAGACCTGGACGAACAGCTCAGCCTCGATGTCGAGCCCGGTCGCGAGCGGGCGGTCGAGACCGGCATCGATCGCCTTCTTGGCCAAGCCCTGCGCGACGACCGCCCCCTCGGCCAGGCCGGCGGCCAGCTCGACGGCGCGAAGGAACACCTCCTCGGCCGGTACCACCCGGTCGGCCAAGCCGATCCGGAGTGCCTCCTGGGCGTCCACCTGGCGGCCCGTCAGGACCAGGTCCTTGGCCCGTCCCGGCCCCACCAACCGAGTCAGGCGCTGGGTCCCGCCGGCACCGGGGATGACCCCGAGCAGCACCTCGGGCTGGCCGAGGCGGGCAGTGTCGGCCACGACCCGCAGGTCGCAGGCGCAGGCCAGCTCGCAGCCCCCACCGAGGGCGTAGCCGCTGACGGCGGCGATCACCGCCCGGGGAATGGCCGCCCAGGCGTCGAGCGCCCGGCGAAACACTTCGTTGATCACCCGGGCTTCGTCGGGACCGCCGAACTCGCCGATGTCGGCGCCCGCCGCGAAGATCCGCGTCCCGCCCCAGAGGACGACCGCGCCCGGCGGATCTTCGGTCAGCTGGTGCGCCACATCCTCCAACTGGGCCAGTACCGCCAGTGACAGGGCGTTGGCCTTGGGCCGGTCGATTCGAACCACTGCGACGCCGTCTGCTCGACGGTCGAAGGACACGAACTGTTCGGGTTGATCGGACACGGGCCAACGCTACCCACGAGGGAGCTGCGCCAGGAGGGAGTCGGCCCCGCTGTAGGGATCGATGACGCGGTCCACGACCTGGCGGCGTACTTCCCGGTACGCCTGGCCGCCCTCCAGCCGGTCGATGTCCTGCTCGAGGCGGCGGATGAGGACCTCCCGCAACTGGCCGACCAGGCGACGCTCACGCCGCGCCACCAACTGGCCCGAACTGCCCAGATAGCTGCGGTGCCGGGCTACGGCCTCCCACACCTCGCTCACGCCGGCGCCGGTCGTGGCCACCGCGGCCACGATCGGAGGGCGCCAGGCATCGGGCGCACGCCCGAGCCCCAGATCCAGCATGTGGTCGAGGTCGCGGGCGGTTTCGGCGGCACCGGGGCGGTCGGCCTTGTTGACCACGAACACATCGGCGACCTCGAGGAGCCCCGCCTTGTTGGCCTGGATGGCGTCGCCCCAACCGGGATTGACGACGACCACCGTCGTGTCCGTGGCCCCCGCCACCTCGATCTCGACCTGGCCCACGCCGACGGTTTCCACCAGCACCATTGCGATGCCCGCGGCGGCCAGCACCGCGATGGCATCGGGCGTGGCGAGGGCCAAGCCGCCCAGGTGGCCGCGCGAGGCCATGGACCGGATGAACACGCCGCCGTCCAGGGTGTGGTCCTGCATCCGAACCCGGTCGCCCAAGAGCGCCCCGCCGCTGAACGGCGACGACGGATCGACCGCCAGCACCCCGATGGCGTCACCATGGCGGCGGTGTTCGCCGATCAGGCGGTCGCTCAGGGTCGATTTGCCGGCGCCCGGCGCCCCGGTGATACCGACGGTGTAGGCGTCGGCGCCGTGGGGGAACGTGAGCCGGGCCACCTGGCGGGCACCGTCGCCGCCCCGCTCGATGAGCGAGATCAGCCGGGCCGTAGCGGAGCGGTCCCCGGCCCGGGACGCCACCACCAACTCAGCCGCATCCCGCCGACCCCCCGGGCCGACCGGACCCGGCCCCGTAGGTCCGCCCGCGGCGGGGCTGGCGCCGCCTCGGGCCCCTTCAGCCTCCGTCACTGGCGTCGTCGGCTCGGAACACCTGCGCCCCGAGCGACCGCAGGCGCTCGGGGAACTCCTCGTAGCCCCGGTCGATGTGCTCGGCGTCGGCCACGACCGTCTCGCCCTCGGCCGCCAGTCCCGCCACGACCAGCGCCGCCCCCGCCCGGATGTCGCTGGCCCGCACCGGCGCGCCCGACAGCCGCCCGACCCCCCGGACGACGGCGTGGCGGCCCTCGGTGCGGATGTCGGCACCCATCCGGATCAACTCCGAGACGTACCGGAAACGGCCCGCGAACAGGTTCTCGGTCACGATGGCGATCCCGTCGGCGACGCTCAACATGGTGACGAACAACGGCTTGTAGTCCGTGGCGATCCCGGGGTACGGGAGGGTCGAAACGTCGACCGACGTGAGGCGCCGGTTGGCCAGGGCCCACAGCCCGCTGCTGCTGGGAGCGATCCGCATCCCCATGTCACCGAGCTTGCGGATGAACATGTCCATGTGGTCGGGCCGGGCGCCCTCGATCGTGATCTCGCCGCCCGCCACCGCCACCGCCGCCAGGTACGTCGCGGCCTCGATTCGGTCGGGGACGACGGTGTGATCCGCAGGCTCGAGATCCTCGACCCCTTCGATTTCGATCGTCGACGTGCCGGCGCCCACGATCATGGCGCCCATCCGATTCAGGAACGCGGCCAGGTCGGCGATCTCAGGCTCACGCGCCGCGTTGTCGATGATCGTGGTGCCCTTGGCCAGGACCGCCGCCAGCAGCAGGTTCTCGGTCGCGCCGACACTCGGGAACTCGAGCACGATGCGGGCGCCCAGGAGCTGGTCGGCGGTCGCCTCGATGTAGCCGTGGCGCACCTCGAAGGTGGCCCCCATCTGTTCCAACCCCGACAGGTGCATGTCGATCGGGCGGCTACCGAAGTCGTCGCCGCCGGGCATGGCGACACGCGCCCGCCCCACCCGGCCGAGGAGGGGGCCGAGCACCACGATCGACGCCCGCATCCGCTCGACCAGCTCGTAGGGCGCCTCGTAGCCGCAGTCGGCTCCCCGTCGCAGGATGACCTCGTGGGGGGCAGGGCGGGTGACCGTCACGCCCATGCAGGTCAGCAACTCGGCCATGGTGTCCACGTCGGTGATGGCCGGAACGTTGCGCAGGTGGTACTCGCCCTCGGCCAGCAGGCTGGCGGCCATCAGCTTGAGCGCCGCGTTCTTGGCCCCCCCGACCTGGATGGTCCCCTCGAGGGGCCCGTTCGGGCGGATGACGATCTGGCTCACGACGGCCAAGTATTGCCGCTGCGACCGAAGGGGCCGCGAACCACTGGCAGAATCTCCCGGTGCCCGTCGCCCACAAGACCGCCGAGCCGCCGACCGTTGCTATCCACACCGCACCTGTTCCCCCGGTTAAACCACGCCTGCGCGGCCTGTTTGACGCGGCGGCCCAACCCCTGGCCCACCCTGTTCGGCTACCACGAGGTGTTCCACGGCCTGACCATCGTGGCCGGGGCGGCCCATTACGTGCTCATCGCCCGGTACATCCTGCCGCTTGCGTGACATCTCGGCGCCGTGAAGCACAGCACGTCCGGTAGGCCGTCCGGTAGGCCGGCCGGGCCCGAAGTCGACACTCTCCAGGCAACGCCACGATGAGGACCACGACCGAGGCGGTGCTTGATCCCGCCGACGTCGAGCGCGTCCTTCGCCCTCGAGACGGCCTGATCCGTGAACAGCCCGAAGGCGACGGGGTCTTCGTCCAGGCCGAGGGGCCGCTGCGCCAGTACCGGCGCACCGTGACGGTCGACGCAGGGCGGGTGACCCAGACCGTCGAGTTCCGGCTCGGCCTGCCGTACTTCTCGGGCCTGTTCGTCCTCCCCCTCCGCCTGACGCTTGCCCCCCTCCTCCCCAAACGGCCCCAGCCCTGGTGGGCGCCCCCGCAGCGCCTCGACCGGCGAGCCGCCGAGGTGCTGGCAACGGTGTGCGCCCTCGCGGTGGTGATCGGCTACGTCGGGGCCCTTCTCAGCCTCACGATGACCTACGCCGCGGCCGAGTTCGGGGCGTCGAGAGCCGACCAGGGGCTGGCACTTGGCGTGGTGCGGGCCAATGTGGTGCTGGCGCTCGGGATCCTGATCCTGGCCGACCGGCGGGGGCGGCGCCGCCTCATCCTCGGCTGCGCCGCTGGTGCCGCCGTGCTCACCTCGCTCGGGGGGCTGGCTCCGTCGCTGGCGGGGCTGGCCCTCACCCAGATCCTGGCCGTGGCCCTGACCGCCGCGCTCCTGATCCTGGTCGGCGTCCTGACCGCCGAGGAGATGCCGGCCGGGTCGCGGGCCTGGGCCCTGGCGGTGCTCACCATGTCGATCGGCCTCGGCGGAGGGTTGGCCACCGGCGCCTTGCCCCTGGCCGACCTGGGCATCCGGGCCTGGCGGCTGCCCTTCGCGGGGGCGCTGGTCTTCCTCCCGCTGGTCGCCTCGGCGCGTCGCCACCTGCCCGAGAGCCGGCGCTGGCAGCCGACGACCCGGCGGTCCGGGCGACCCCGAAACCCCAGCCACGCCCGCCGATTGGCGCTGCTGTGCGGCGGCGGGTTCCTGCTGTCGCTGTTCGCCACGCCGTCGGGCCAGTTCCAAAATGAGTTCCTCCGGACCGAGCGGTCGTTCTCCGCCGCCCAGATCAGCGCCTTCTCCCTCATCTGCGGAACGATCGGTGGCGTCGGGGTCCTCCTCGGCGGGCGCCTGGCCGACCTGCGGGGCCGCCGGGTGGTGGCCGCCGTGGGGGTGGGTGGGGGCATCGTGACGACCCTCGCCCTCTACCTCTCCCGGGGGTGGCCGCTGTGGGCATGGGGGGTGGCCGACAGTGTGCTGGGCTACGCCGTGGCGCCCGCCCTCGGCGTGTACGGGCCCGAGCTGTTCCCCACGTGGCAACGCAGCCGCTCCACCGGACTGGTGGCCGCCGCCTACGCCGCCGGCGGGGTCGTCGGCCTGGTCTCGGCCGGCGCCCTGTCGGACCGCTTCGGGACCTTTGCCCCTACCTTCGCGGTGCTGGCCATCGGCCCGGCCATCCTGGTCGTGCTCATCGTGCGCGCCTACCCCGAGACTGCGGGCCGCCCGCTCGAGGAACTCAACCCGGAGGACCAAGCCCGGTGACGAACGCCCGCACCGCCTCGGCGACCGCAGCGTCGCACCCCCGCAACCCGTGATCCCGGCCCTCGATCCAGTGGTGGGTCACCGCACCGGGGATGGCGGCGGTGGCGGCGGTCAGTTCCTCGGGGGTACCGAAGGAGTCTCTGGTTCCGGAAAGGAACAGGCAAGGCAAGAGCAAGCGGGGAAAATGCTCCGTCCGCAGCCGGTCGGGCCGCCCCGGAGGATGCAGCGGGTAGCTGATCAGGATGAGCGCCGCGCTGGGCAAGCCGTCAGCCACGGCAATCGAGCACATCCGCCCACCCATGGAACGGCCCCCCATGGCAATCGCCTCGGGTGGGCAGCGGGCTTCGACCGCCAACGTCTGGGCTTCTTCGATCACCGAGCGCAGCAGCACCGGTTCGCGGTCCGGCGCCTTCCGCCCCGCCTTGCGGTAGGGGAAATCCATCCGCCGCACCGCCAGGCCAGCCGGAACCAACACCGCCTCGATCGCCACCAGCGCCGCCTGGTTGCGATCGGCACCGGCTCCAGGAGCCAGCAGCACCGCGGCAGGAGAGCCCGTCGCCCGACCCGCGGTGGTCATATCTCGGCCAGGAGGATCCGCTTCGCCTGGGTCAACTCGGTGATGCGGGCGCTGGCCTGATCGCTGGCTCCGCCGTGGTCGGGGTGGGCATGGAAGATCCGCTGGCGGAACATGGCCAGCACCGCCGAGCGGGTCGGGTCGGCGTCGGGTTTGAAACCCAGCACCTTCAGGGCCCAGTGCTCGTCGTGGACCCTGGTGCGCCAGGGGCGGTAGGACGCCTCGTCGCCGGTCAGGTAGCCGATCAGTCGCTCGTCGTTGTCGGCGTGCCACCGCGTGGCGCGGCGCAACAACCGGAAGACACTGCCCCGCACCCGGTAGGAGAGCTTGCTGGCGGCATAGGCGGCGCCCAGGACCTGGGGCAGCACCGCGCCGTGGTCGTCGAGCTCCAATGCCATCGACTCGCCCACGCCGACCAGGCGGTGGCGGCTGCGGTCGAGTCCGACGACGTCGGTCTGGAAGCGGTGGCGCAGGCGCGGCTGGGCGATTCGGGCGCCGCGTTCGAGGTCGTCGACCAAGGCGTCGAGCTCGTCGCGCAGGTCGTCCTCGAGCTGGTTGACATAGCCCGCCAGGATGCCGGCCAACAGGATTCCGCCGAATCCCGGTGCCGGCTCGGTCGGCAGCCACAGGTCCCCGAGCGCGACTCGCCGTGTCGGGGCGATGGCCCGCGAGTGGCGGATCTCGAGTTCGGCCAGCAGCACAAGACGAAACGGTAGACCGTAGGCCGCGCTTGTACGAACCGGCTGAAGTGCGGCAGTTGGCGGGGATTCGGTCGCTTCGCGCGGTTGTGGGCGCCGACTCAAGAACGACGGCGTGACGACCGACCTAGCCCGAAGATGACTACAGCACGGCGGTTGACGGTGATGGCTGCGGCACTACTCGCATGCTCCCTCGGGACGATGTTGGCTCCCGCGGCGGGCGCCACGGGCTCGGGCGGCGCCCAGCTGAGTGTCACGGCGTCGGGGGCGACCACCGTGGGACTGACGGTCTTTGCCAATGTCAACATCTCGGGTACCAGCCCGACGGGCACCATCGAGTTCCGGCTCTTCGGGCCCCGTGATCCGGCGTGTTCTGCACCGATCTTCACCTCGAACGTGCCCGTCGACGGTACGTCGATCAACTCGGCCCGCTGGACCACCAACCAGGCCGGGACGTACCGGTGGACGGCGAGCTACAGCGGCGACGGCGCCAATGCTGCCGCCGGTCCCACCTCCTGCTCGCAAGCGTCGGCGGCGGTCATGGTGCAGCCCGCCAATACCTTCGTCGGCGTGACCGCGGCCGCCCCGTCCGCCGCCATGATCCACGCCAGCGCCACGATCGGCGGCTACGGGCCGACGGGCAGTGTCACGTTCTTCCTGACTCCGCCTGGTGACACGTTCTGCTCCGGTACCCCGGTGTTCAGCTCGACGGTGGCCGTGAACGGCAATGCCAGCTACGCGTCGGCCAACTTCAGCCCCACCGCGACCGGCACCTACAAGTGGCGGGCCAGCTACAGCGGCGACGCCAACAACTTCGCGGCGTCACCGACCGGCTGCCTGGACCAAAACGCGGCGGTCACCGTCACCACCGTGAGCTCCAGTGGCGGAGGCGGCGGCGGGACCCCACCACCCTCACCGCCTCCCCCGCCCCCTTCGGCTTCGCCTCCGGTGATGCCTGCCGTGTCGCTGTCGGCCAGTGCCAATCCAGCCGGCTACGGCCAGCCCGTGACCGTCACCGCTCGTGCGACCGCTCCGAGCGGGACCACCATCCCCACGGGAACCGTGACGCTGAGCGACGCCACGGTGACCCTGAGCACCGTCAACCTGTCGGGTGGAGTGGCCGGCTTCACCGTGTCGCTTGCCACCGGGACCCATCAGCTCCGAGCCACCTACAACGGCGACGCGGCCTTCGAGCGGGCATCGTCGACGGTGTTGACCGAAACCGTGCAACCGGCGGCCACCACGCTGTCCGCCTCACCGGCAAGCAAGGCAACCGCGGTGTTCTCGGCCACCTTGACCGGTAGCGCCGGCGGCGCGGTGGCAGGCGAGACGGTGACGTTTTCGACCACGTCGCTGTTCGGCGGTCCCAAAGCCCTGTGCTCGGCGGTAACCGGCCCGACGGGCGTTGCCACCTGCCGCGGGGTTCTGGCCTGGGACGCCCGGCTGTTCGCAGACAGCTACCGGGTGGCCTACGCCGGTAGTGCCGACTATGTGGCCTCGGCCGCGAGCAGCACGCTCAGCTAAGCGACTCCGAGGTTCAGACGAACTTGCGGAGCAGGTCCCGGAGATTCACGGCGCCGTCTTCGACGACGGTACGGCTGGCGTGCAGGCCGATCGATTCCGCCAGGTCGCCGGCCCGCAGGCGGATCTTCCACCATTCGTCATCGCTCACGGCAAAAGGTGTGGCCCAGGTCTGGATCATGCTGGCTAGTACGACCACGTCCTCCTGCTTCTGCTCGTGTTCGGGGTCGCCCGCCAGCCGGTCGGCCGCCCCGAACAGGTCCGAGAGCAGGAGGTAGCGCGTCTCGTCGTCGGCTTCGCCGGCAACGTCGGAGCCGGCCCGGGTGACCTCGGCCAGGATTCCCTCGACCGCCTCGTCGTGGGCCGCCCCGACCACCAGGTCGCTCCCCTCCCAGTGGTACCTGATCTGGCCCCGTTCGAGCAGCAGGCTGATCTGGGCTCGTTCCTCAGGCCGCCAATCCTCGAGTTCGTACACCATCTCGTCTTCTTCGCCGCTCGCCTCCTCGCCGTCGTCGTCGCCCTCCTCGTCGGCGTCGGCCGTCTCGTCGTCGGCGTCGGCCGTCTCGTCGGCGTCCTCGGCCTCGTCGGTGGGTCCGCCGAAGCCGGGAACCACGCCCTCGAGGTCGCGAAGCATGCGCGACAGGACCGATGCGCTTTCGGAGATCTCCGTTTCCAACGCCTCGTCGGCACCGAGGGCACCGAGGAGGCGCCTGGTCACGCGGCCAATGGCGGCCCACGTTTCCTCGTCGACCCCCCACACCACTTCGATCGCGAACACCCCCGCAGCCGCTTCGGCCAGGTCCCCGTCGGCGATCATGTCGGTGGGGTCGACCTCCAGTCGGCCGGCGGAGTCGGCTAAGCGGGTGAGCACCTCCCCGGGAAAGGGGTCGGTCGGATCGCCGTGTTCGAGGTCGGCGCCCAAGTTGGCAATCAGGCGGTCGACGTCGTCCTCGTCCTCGGCCGCCACGACGAGCTCGTCGCCTTCGAAACGATGGCGGAAGCCCGCGGCGTTGAGCGCTTCGATCAGTTCACCGCGGGCGGTGTCCTCCCACTCGTCAAGGTTGTACCCGACCTCGTCGTCAACCTCGCCTTCGGCCAGCTCCTCGAGCGGTGACTCGATCAGCGGTTCCTTGCAGTTGTGGCATCTGCCACCACGCCCTGCGACCTCATAGCCGCAGGTCGAGCAGTAGTAGATCGTGGTGACCATCAGCGCCTCCTCAAGACGAAGCGGCGCAGAAACGCCCAGGTTCGTTGCAGCTCGTCCTCGACCACCTCGGCCCGGTTCCAACCGTGGCCTTCGCCGTCGTAGACCTGGTATTCGACGGTGCCGCCCGCGGCGCGCACCGCGGCCACCAGCGACGCCGACTGCGCCTGGGGGACCACATTGTCGGCCGAGCCTTGGAGCACGAGCAAGGGCGCGGTGATTCCCGCGGCCACGGTGATCGGCGACCGCTCCTGATACCGGATGGCCTCGGCGGGAAGCTCGCCCACGATGGACCGGAGATAGTGCGCTTCGAAGCGGTGCGTGGTCTCGTCCAGGTCGAACAAATCAGTGACACCGTACAGGTCCACCCCAGCGGCACAAAGTTCGGGATGCCGGGCCAAAAGAAGTAGCACCGTCAACCCACCGGCCGAGCCGCCGATGGGCACCATGCGGCGGGCGTCGCCCCAGCCCCGGAGGGCCGCGGCCCGCATCGCCGCGGCGGTGTCGTCGACGTCGAGGCGACCCCATTCACCCCGCAAGGCCTGGGCGTAGTCCCGGCCCCACCCGGTCGATCCTCGGTAGTCGACCAGCAACACGTTGGCGCCCCGGTCGCAGAAGAAGGCCACCCGGGCGTTGAAGGCCACTTGGGTCTGCCCCGTGGGGCCGCCGTGGATCCAGACGAGGAGTAGTCCAGGCGCCTCGCCGGCCCGGCCGCGGTACAGGCGTCCGTGGACGGTCGCCCCCAGCCCGGGGATGTCTTCGCCATCCCAGCTCACCAGCTCCGGTTCGACCAACCCTGCGGCCTCGAACCCCGCCACGGGCCCCCGGGCCAGCGTGGCGCGCCGTGCCGGCGCCGGTTCGGGCCCCGCGTCACCAACGGAAAGCGCGACCACCTGGTCGGGGGTGCGGGCGCCGCTTCGGAGCCCGCAGACGCGGTCGCCGACCCAGGTCAGGCCGGTGTACACACCGCGATCGAGTTCGCGTATGTCGGTGCCGTCGGGCTCCGAGGAGACGACACACAGGCGTCCGAAGCCCGATTCGTTGCGGCACAACGCCAGTTGCCGCCCGTCTGGTGACCAGGCGTAGCTGCGCTGACCCGGCCCCCACGACGCGCCGCCGTGTTCGGCTGCCTCGTCGACGAGCGGTCGGGCGTCGCTTCCGTCGGCGTTGGCCCGCCAGACATTGAGCCAGCCGCCGGCGTCGCAGAGGAACGCCAACGCCGCCCCGCCGGGCGCGAACCGAGGCTGGCTGACCGCCATGGGCTCGGTACCTAGGGCGACCGCCACCGGTCGCCCGGCACCGTCGGAGGAGGCGACCATGATGCGGCTGTCGTCCCACGGCATGGCGGGCACATCCCACTCCTGCCAGGCGACGGTCCCCCCGTCAGGCGACCAGGCGGGGTCGAAGGCGAAGTCGGGGTGGGCGGAGAGCCGGACCGGCCACGGCCCGCCGTCGACCAGCGACGCCACCGCGACATGGCGGCCGTCGCGTACATAGGCCACTCGGCTCCCGTCAGGCGACACGGCCGGCGCGGCCACTGGGCCATCGCCTACGACGAGACGGGCCGCCCCGCCCGCCAATGGCTGGAAGTAGAGGAGGCGATCGGCGCCCACATAGACCAGGCCATCGGACGAAGGCGTCCAGTCGAAAGTCCCACCGCCGTAGGCCGCGGTGGGCGGTGGCCGCGGGTCGCTCGTGACCACGACCTCTGGTCCGCCGTCGACGGCGACGACCACCAGCGCTGCCCGGCCACCAGCGGTCGCGACGAAGGCCACCGACCGAGCGTCGGGCGACAACCGGGGCTCGGCCAGAACCCGCCCGCGGCCGCACATGGCGGCCGTGATACCGGGCGTCGCTACCCCCGCTTCGGCAGGATCGGGGCGTCGCGGCCCGTGCCGCCCGATTTGGAGCTCGAAGCGGGCCGGCTTTCCTCGTGGTAGTCCTCTTCCACGTTGACCGACCAGACGTCGTGGTCGGCGCCCAGCAGGTTTTCCACGGTCAGCATGGCGGTGTACATGGAGTGGTCCTGGTTGTTGTACTTGTGCATCCCGTTGCGGCCAACTGGAAACACGTTGGCGGCGTGCTCCGCCAGCCACGCCCGCAACACATCCACATTGGCCTTGTAGTCGGCGTCATAGTGCGGGTAGGCCTTCGGCATCCGCACCACGTACCCCGCCTCCACCAAGGAGGGATCCACCAGGCCGAGGAGCTTCAGCTCCCGCTTGCCGAGCTCGACGAGGGCCTCGTCGCTCATGGTCCAGTACTCGTCGCCTTCGAAGACGAAATACTCCAAACCGAGGCACGTCTTGCCGTCCTTGACGAGGTACGGCGACCAGGAACCGAAGTTCTGAATCCGACCGACCTTCACCTCGGGAGAATGGATATAGATCCAGTTGTCGGGGAAACCGGCGGATTCGGGCACCACGAGGGCAACCGTCAGGAAGTCCCGGTAGTGGAGGTCGTCGGCCGCATCCTTCACCGTGGCGGGAACCGGCGGGTCCATGGATCGCAACAAGGCGGTGATGGGCATCGAGGAGATGACAGCACTGCACGGGTAGACCGTCTCGGAGCCGTCCTCCGATTTGGCCACGACCGACACCGCGACACCGTCGGCGTGGCGGATGGAGCTGGCGGCGGTGTTCATGAGCACCTTGGTGCCCGCCGCCTCGACCTTTTCCCGGCACCGTTCCCACATCATCCCCGGGCCGTACTTCGGATATTGAAACTCCTCGATGAGCGAAGCGATGTCCTTCTGGTTGCGCTTCGGGAGCACGGCGTTCCAGACCGCTTTGGAGAGCGACAGGTTCTTGATCCGCTGCGCCGCCCAATCGGAGGGCAGTTCGGTCGCCGCCACGCCCCAGACCTTTTCGGTGTAGGTCTTGAAGAACGTCCGGTAGAGGCGGTAGCCGAATCGGGCCGCGACCCATCCTTCGAGGTTGGTCTGATCCTTGGGCGGCCGCACCCGAGCCCAGACGTAGGAACCGACGCAGCGCGCCGCCTCGACGGGACCCAGGTTGGACAACGCGTTCTGCGCCTTGAGCGGATAGTCGAAGTACTTCCCCTGGTAGTAAATGCGGCTCATACGGGGCCGGAGCAGGAAGTCTTCGTCGGGCAAGATCTCGTGCCACAGGTCCTCGACCGCCCGCACCTTGGTGAAAAACCGGTGACCGCCGATATCGAAGCGCCAGCCGTCGCGTTCGGCCGAGCGGCTGATTCCGCCCACGACCGAATCTGCTTCGAGAACGGTGGCCGGCTTGCCGGCCTTGGCCAGCTGATAGGCGGCCGTGAGGCCGGCCGGTCCCGCACCTACGATGACGACGTCGTTGGCCGCCGCCGGATTGCTGTTACTCAAATGCCCTCCAGGGCTGTTGGGGGTGGGACGTCACTCGGGGAATCGAGTGAGTGACGCATACTCGGAATACGTCCCGGGATTGGCCGCCACCCAGACCTGGCTGTTGCGCTTGGTCGACAACCACTCCATGAGCCGGGTGCATTTGTGCTCCGTGCCCGGGTAGTTGGGGTTCTGGACGAACCAGATGTCGTGGCCCGCGGCGACGGTGAGCATCTGCTCGGCGAACTGTTCCACGTTGGTGGCATGGATGACCTGCCGGTAGTTCACCCAGTTGATGCGCTGGGGTGGATCACCCCGAGGGAAGGTGAACTGCTCCACCGTTGCGGTAATCAGGCGCGACGTCGCCGGGCCCAGCTGGTCGGGGCAGTACAGGACCAGGTCGTTCGGACTGGCTTCTTTGTTGATGACGCTGGCGATGCGCCCGGCCTCGGTCCGCTGGGTCAGATCGGCGCCGATGCCGACGATCAGTCCCGCCACCGTGGTCCAGGCGAGGACCGCCGCCAGCACCCGGCGGTCGGCGAACACGGTTGCGCCGAGTGCCCCGAGCAAGATGAACAGCGGGAAGACGGCGGCGGTGTAGCGACCCACGAATGCCGCCTGGGCGACTGCGCCGCACGCCACCGCAACCATGAGCGTGCCCATGAACACAAAGGCGATGGGGCGAGACTCGCTCCTCGCCTTGAGCTTGACCAGCACATGGTGGCCGTCGATCGACTCCCCGAAAATGCCGAGCAGGACCAAGGTGTACAGCGACAGGCTCAGCGCCGCCCCCCATGGCCCGCCTCCCGCGTACTGGCCGAGCACGCTCAAGATGTCGCCCAGCCCCGCGGCGTTGGACCATGGCGTGCCGGTGTGGAAGGTCTGGAAGACGAACGAGGGCAGCCAGGGCAGGAAGGCCAGTGAGCCGATCGCCATGGCCCGCAGGCACATCCAACTGGCCCGCCGGGCCGCTTCGTCGGCCTCGTCAGCGGCGGAGTCCCTACCGCGGACCCGAGGCCGCTTGGCCCGTACCAGGAGCCATAGGCCGGTCACCCCCACCAGGTAGAGGCCCCAGTAGTGGGTGTACAGCACCAATGCGGTGACGGCGCCCACCCAGACCAGGCGACTCGTGGTCGGGCGTTCGAGCGCCCGGGCCAGGGCCAGGAAACCGAGCAGCGCCCACACGATCATGAGGGCGTACATCCGCGCCGCGGTGGCGTAGCTGATGGCGAAGGGCGAACTGGCCATGAGCAGCAGGGCCGCCCAGGCCAGGCGCCGCCCGCCGAGTCGTTTGCCCGCCAGCCAGACCAACGGCAAGGCGGCCAACGACGCCAGCCCGGACAACGCCCGCACCGCGAAGTTGCCGTCGCCGAACGCCAGGATCCAGAAGTGCAGCAGGGCGTAGTACAGGGGCGGGGCACCGTCGTGGCGCAGGGCGCCGGGGATTTGCCCGAGAGGCAGCCGGGCGATGTTGACGCTCAGGGCCTCGTCGAGCCACAGCTGTGACGGGGTGATGAAGCGCAGGACCACCCCCACCGCCACCAGGCCGGTGGCCACTGGCAGGGCGTAGCGCAGGACCTGGTCGATCCGTTGTCGCGGCGAGATCCGGGCCGCGGGGATGACTTCAGCGACATCCGCCGAGGCCAACTCGGTCTCGACAGTGGTTTCCACGACAGCAAACTACCCACTTACCTGGCTCCGGGCACATCACGACCCGGCCCCGTCTTGTACATTCCGGGCATATGACGACCGGATCGACCCCTCAAGCACCCGACCGCAATCTGGCCATGGAACTGGTCCGGGTGACCGAGGCAGCCGCCTTGGCCGCCGCCCGGTGGATGGGACGCGGCGACAAGGAAGGCGCCGACGGTGCGGCGGTGGACGCCATGCGCGTCGTCCTCAAGACGCTGCCCATGGACGGCATCGTGATCATCGGCGAGGGTGAGAAGGACGAAGCACCCATGCTGTACAACGGCGAGCGGATCGGCGACGGCACCCCGCCCGGAGTGGACGTGGCGGTGGACCCGGTGGACGGCACGACGCTGACGGCGCTCGGACGAGGCAATGCGCTGGCCGTCATCGCGGCCAGCGAGCGGGGCACCATGTTCGACCCCGGGCCCTGTGTCTACATGGAGAAGATTGCCGTCGGGCCCGAGGCCGCGTCGGTTATCGACATCACACTGTCGGCATCGGAGAATATCGAGGCGGTCGCCAAGGCCAAGGGCGAATCGGTCCAGGACATCACCGTGGTGATCCTCGACCGCCCCCGACATGAAGCGCTGATCGCCGAGGTACGGGCCACGGGAGCCCGGATCCGCCTGATTCCCGACGGTGACGTGGCCGGCGCCATCTCGACCGCGTGGCCGGAATCAGGGGCGGACCTCCTCCTTGGGATCGGCGGCACACCCGAGGGCGTGATCGCGGCCGCGGCGCTGAAGTGCATGGGCGGCGAACTGCAGGGCCGGTTGTGGCCTCGCAACGACGGCGAACGTCAGGCGGCGATCGACGCCGGGTACGACTTGGACGCGGTGCTGACGGCGAACGACCTGGTGCGGGGCGACAATTGCTTCTTCGCCGCCACGGGCATCACCGACGGGGAGCTCCTCCGGGGCGTTCACTACGACTCCAAGGGCGCGACCACCCAATCGCTCGTGATGCGCTCCAAGTCGGGGACGGTGCGTCGCATCGATGCCCACCACCAGCTGAAGAAGTTGGCCGTCTACTCGGCAATCCGCTTCGTGTAGGAAGGGTCGGCCCGCAGCGCCGCCTCCAAGTGGCGCCCGATTCCTTGGCGGCGGTGTTCGGTCGCCACGTACACGGCGCTGCGGCCGCCCTCGGTCGTCATCCACGCCGCCGCCACGCCCACCACCACGCCTTCACGGCGGGCGGTCACGACCACCGGCCGCCCCAAGGCGCCGTCGGGCACCTCCACCGGTACCCCCTCGGATTCGAGCAGGGCCATCGCCTCGGGGTCGATCTGCTGGCTGCGCACCAGCTCGACCGACAGCGGACCGCCTCGGGCAACGATCGCCGGCGCTCCGAAGGCCACATCGGCCAGTGGGCGCCAGTGCGGGCCGGGCCGGTACTCGGCCAGGAGATGGACCCGGTCGATGGCCACCACGGCGGCGAAGCTCGCCAGTGCGGAGACCGCGGCCTCGATGCGGGGCGGCGAGGCGGCGTCGGCCAACGTCACATGGGCGACGAACGGCCAGGTCAGCGAGCGGGTGAGCGGCGGCGCCCACACCCGTTGGCGCAGGGCGTGCAGCGCGTCGACATCGCCCTGCACCGGCAGGTACAGGACCGCGTTGGCGGGCAGGAAGCTGGTAGGAGCGCCCAGGGCAACCGAGAGTTGGCGCGGCGTGACGGCCGCGGCGCCTCGGAGCACTGCCAGCGCCTGGCCGAGATCCGAGCGACGCACGTTCACCGGCGGCACCAGGGTGATGTGGGGCGGCACCCGCCCCAGGCTGCGGTCGCCCAGCGCGCGGCGCAGTCCGTCGACTTGTTCGGCCAGCGGCGAGGGCAACAACAGGGCCACGCCCAAACGCAGCCTCGTCGTCACCGTGGCCGAGGAACCACCCTCAGGCGGAAACCGCTCGCTCTTCCAGCAACCCGACCACCAGGTCGCGCATGGAGAACACGCCGGCCAGGGCACCGGAGTCGTCGACGACCACCAGCTGGCGGAAACCGGTTTCGCGCATCATGTTGGCGGCATCGACCACGTCGAGCGAGCCCGTCACGGTCTTCAGCGTCCGCTTGATGCAGTCGCCGACGCTGAGGACGTTGGGGTCCTCACCCCGGGCGATCACCCGGAGCGCATCCCGGTCGGTGATGATGCCGGAGGGTTTGCCGTCGGTGATCACGACTGCCGATCCCACGCCCCGCTCCATCATCGAGATGGCCGCGCTGCGGAGGCTGTCGGAGTTCTTCACCGTGAGTATGGCCCGGGTGACCAGCGGCTCGATCTGCATCGTGTCCCTCTCTGTGCAGTTGCGGTAACCACCGGCTTGAGCGACAAACAGGGGCCCCCTCGACTCTAGCGGGTGCCCGCCGACGACGACCGGGCCGGTTTGTGAAAAGGATCACAAGCGGTAGAATGGGCGGCCATGACTCTCGTGCATCGAGTGTTGTACCCCCGACCCATCATCTCGCTCGACGACCACGTCGCCCGAGGCGGTGGCAAGGGCATCCGAACGGCGGAGCGAATCGGCTCCGCCGCCGTCATCGACCGAGTGATGGCGTCGGGCCTGCGGGGCCGGGGCGGGGCGGGTTTCCCCACCGGACGGAAGTGGCAGACCGTGGCCGACAACCGTTCGCCGTCGGCGCCGACCACGGTGATCGTGAATGCCGCCGAGGGTGAACCGGGCACGTTCAAGGACCGCACCATCCTGCGCCGCAACCCCTACCTCCCGTTGGAGGGGGCGATCATCGCGGCCCGGGCGGTCGGCGCCGACTACGTGATCTTCGCCATGAAGCGGGCGTTCGCGGGCGAAATCGACCGGATGCGCGCCGCCATCGAGGACGTCTCCGACGCCGGCTGGGCCGAGGGCATCACACTGGAAGTCTTCGAAGGGCCCGACGAGTATCTCTACGGAGAAGAAAGCGCGCTGCTCGAGACGATCGACGGCCGCTGGCCCTTCCCTCGGGTGGTCCCCACCTTCCGTCGCGGCCTTCGCGGTACCGCCATGGTGGACTCGCCCGAAGACTCGCCCGCCCTGGTCAACAACACCGAGACCCTGGCCAACGTGGCCCGCATCGTGGCCCGAGGCCCCGACTGGTTCCGCACCGTCGGGACCGCCCAGTCGCCCGGGACCATGGTGTGCACCATCACCGGCCGGACGAGGCGCCACGGCGTCGGCGAGGTCCGCATGGGCACGCCGTTGCGGGAGGTCATCTCGGCCATCGGCGGCGGGCCCCGCAAGGGCCGTGAGATCAAGGCGGTCTTGTCGGGAGTGGCCAACCGGGTCATCGCGGGCTCGATGCTGGACACCCCGGTGAGCTACGAAGCGATGGCGGCCATCGGCAGCGGGCTCGGGTCGGGGGCGTTCATCGTGCTCGACGACACCGTCGACATGGCCGCAGTGGCGGCGGGCGTGGCCCGCTTCCTGGCGGTGGAATCGTGCGGCCAGTGTTCGCCGTGCAAGCTGGACGGCATCACGTTGTCCGAGCGACTGGCCTCGGTGAGCCGTTCGGACGCCCACGACTACGACATCACCGAGATCCAGAAGCGCATCGGCACCGTTGCCGACCGATCACGTTGCTTTCTGGCGACCCAGCAACAAGTGGTCCTGGAGAGCATCCTCGAACAGTTCCCCGAGGAGTTCGACTCCCACGTCGCCGGAACCGTGGAGGCGACCGAGCCGGAACTCATCTCCGAACTGCTCGACATCCGCGATGGCAAGGCCATCTTGGACGTTCGCCACCTCGAACAAGCAGCCGGACTGGAGCTACCACACCCTCGACTCGGGGAGTGTGCCGGTCGAGCTGTACACCGGCCGCACCCCTCCCTGGCGGCGATAGCGGCTCCGGTAGTACCGGCCTCGGGCGACCGCGCCACCGCCCGAACGGCACCGCGGGCTCGCTTCGGGAGGCGGCCGCCCTTTTCCCCGGCTATTTGGTTTGGGCGACGTCGAGGCGCAGCTTGGCCCGGCGGATGGCCCGCTCCGCAGTCGGCTCCCTCGCTGTCGGCACCGTCTCGCTCGGCCGCCTCCAGGGCCCGCTGGGCTCGGGCCGTGTCGATCTGATCCGGGAGCTCGGCGACGTCGGAGAGGACGCTGACCTTGTTGTCGCGCACCTCCACGAAGCCGCCGTGCACCGCCGCCTTCACCTCGGCGCCATCGGTCAGGATGACCCGCACCGGGGCGATCTCGAGGGTGCCCACGAAGGGGGCGTGGCCGGTCAGGAAGGCGATCTCACCCTCGGGGGTACGGCAGACGACCATGTCCGCCTCGCCGGTATAGAGGATGCGCTCGGGGCTGACCAGCGCGACTTCGAGCGACATCGGGGCCGCCTAGAGCTTCTCGGCCTTGGCCAGCACGTCGGACATGCCGCCGACGGCGACGAACGCCTGCTCGGGGATCTCGTCGAAGTCGCCGTTGGCCAGCTTCTCGAACGCCTCGACGGTATCGGCGATGGGGACGGTGGTGCCCGGGAGGCCGGTGAAGGTCTCGGCCACGTACATGGGCTGGCCCAGGAACTTCTCGATCTTGCGGGCCCGGCCGACGAGCACCTTGTCCTCTTCCGAGAGTTCGTCGATCCCCAAGATGGCGATGATGTCCTGCAGTTCCCGGTAGCGCTGGAGGATCTGTACGACCCGCCGGGCGCAGTCGTAGTGGCGATCGCCGACCACGTCAGGCTGGAGCAGGGTGCTGGTCGATGCGAGGGGGTCGACGGCGGGGAAGATGCCCTTGGCGAAGACGTCGCGGGAGAGGTTGGTCGTGGCGTCGAGGTGGGTGAAGGTCGTGAACGGCGCCGGGTCGGTGTAGTCGTCGGCCGGCACGTACACCGCCTGGACCGAGGTGATGGACCGGCCCTTGGTCGAGGTGATCCGCTCCTGCAACTCGCCCATCTCGTCGGCCAGGGTGGGCTGGTAGCCCACGGCGCTCGGCATGCGGCCGAGCAGGGTCGACACTTCCGAGCCCGCCTGCACGAAGCGGAAGATGTTGTCGACGAACAGCAGCACGTCCTGGCTCATCACGTCGCGGAAATATTCGGCCATGGTGAGCGCCGACAGCCCCACCCGGAGGCGCACCCCAGGGGGCTCGTCCATCTGGCCGTACACCAGGGCGGTGTTCTTGATGACGCCCGACTCCTGCATTTCCAGCCAGAGGTCGTTGCCCTCCCTGGTGCGCTCGCCCACGCCGGCGAACACCGAGACACCGCCATGTTCCTTGGCCACCCGGGTGATCATCTCCAAGATGAGCACGGTCTTGCCCACGCCGGCGCCGCCGAAGAGGCCGATCTTGCCGCCCTGCACATAGGGCTCGAGCAGGTCGACCACCTTGAGGCCGGTTTCGAAGATCTTGCGCTGGGGCTCGACCTCGTCGAACGGCGGGGCCGGGCGATGGATCTGCCACCGCTCCTCGGTACCGGGAATCGCCTCGCCCCGGGTGTCGAGCGGCTCACCGAGAACGTTGAACACGTGTCCGAGGGTCGCGGGGCCGACGGGCACGCTGATGCCCTCGCCCAGGTTGCGCACCGCCTGTCCCCGCTTCAGGCCGTCGGTCGGCTTCATGGCGATGGCCCGGACCCGGGACTCGCCGATGTGCTGGGCCACCTCGGCGGTGATGGTCGTGACGGTGCCGGCCACCTCGCTCTCGAACTCGATGGCCCAGTTGATCTCGGGAAGCGACGAGGGCGGGAACTCGACGTCGACGACCGGACCGATGATGGCCACGATGCGGCCCTCTTTCAGTGCCGCCTTGGGTGTCTCCGTTGTGGTGCTCATGTTCGTCCCTTCACTCCAGTCACTCCTGCGTCCTAGTTGTCGTGCGCCGCGGCATTGGCCTGCGCCATGCCCTCGGCGCCGCCGACGATCTCCATGATCTCGGTCGTGATCATTTCCTGGCGGGCCCGGTTGGCGATGCGGTCGAGATTCTTGATGAGGTCGTTGGCATTGTCGGTGGCGGCCTTCATGGCCCGTTGACGGGCGACCTGCTCGGAGGCGGCGGCCTCCAAGAGGGCCCCGAAGATCCGGGCCTCGACGTAGCGGGGCAGCAGCTCGGCCAGGATCTCGTCGGGTGACGGCTCGAACTCGTAGGCGTCGGCCGAACCGGCCTCCTCGTCGCGCACCGTCTCGGTGATGGCCTTCGGGTCGAGCGGGAGGAGCTGGCGCTCGGTCGGCCGTTGCGACCCGAGCGAGAGGAACCGGGTATAGATCAGCTGCGCCTGGTCGATTTCGCCCGACTCGTACTGCTCCATCAGTTTGGCCGCGATGGCCCGGGCGTCCTCGTAGGTCGGCGTCTCACTGAAGCCCGCGAAGGAGCCGTCGATGCGGTAGTTGCGATACCGGAAGAAGTTGTTGCCCTTGCGACCCACCGCGATCAGCCGGTAGTCCCGGCCGGCCGCCTTTTCCCGGGCGACCGCCCGCTCGGTCGACCGGTGCATGTTGGCGTTGTAGCCGCCGCACAGGCCCCGGTCGGCAGTGACGACCACGAACCCCACACTCGCCACCTGTTCCCGGGTCTCGAGGAGGGGATGGGTCAGCCCGGCGCCGGCCTTCGACAGGTTGGCGATGACCGCGGTCAGCTGCTCGATGTACGGCCGGGCGGCCAGCACCCGCTGCTGGGCGCGCACGATGCGGCTGGCCGCGATCAACTCCATTGCTCGGGTGATCTTCTTGGTCGACTGGATGCTCTTGATCCGACGTCGAAGCGCCCGCTCTACCCCACCGGCCATGCGTCAGCCTTCAGGCTGGTCAGGCTGGTCAGGCTTGTCCGTCGCCTTGGCGGGCTGGTCCTTGGCGGCGGGCTGGTCCTTGGCGGCCTTCTTGTCCGACACGAAACGCTCCTTGAACGAGGAGATCGCCTTGCTCAGCTCGTCTTCGGGCAGGGCCGAACCGTTGTGGATGTCGGCCAGGAGGGAGCTGTAGCGACTGCGGGCGTCTTCGAGCAACCCAGTCTCGAAGCGACGGACGTCGCTGACCTCGAGGTCGTCGAGGTAGCCGCGGACCCCGGCAAAGAGCGAGACCACCTGCTCCTCGACCCGCAGCGGCTTGCCGTTGGCCTGCTTGAGCAGCTCGACCAGGCGCCGTCCCCGGTCGATCAGGGCTTGGGAGGACTTGTCGAGTTCGGACCCGAAGCTGGCGAAGGCCTCCAGTTCCCGGAAGTTGGCCAGGTCGAGCTTCAGGCCGCCCGCGACCGACTTCATGGCCTTGATCTGGGCGGCCCCGCCGACCCGGGACACCGAGGTGCCCACGTTCATGGCGGGCCGGACACCGGAGTTGAACAGGTCGAGGTCGAGGAAGATCTGGCCGTCGGTGATGGAGATGACGTTGGTCGGGATGTACGCCGAGATGTCGCCCGCTTTGGTCTCGACGATCGGCAGGGCAGTGAGGCTGCCACCCCCGAGGGGCTCCGACAGCTTGGCCGAGCGCTCCAGGAGCCGGCTGTGGAGGTAGAACACGTCGCCCGGGTAGGCCTCCCGGCCCGGGGGGCGGCGCAGCAGGAGCGACATCTGGCGGTACGCCTCGGCCTGCTTGGACAGATCGTCGTAGACGATCAGGGCGCTGTCACCCTGCTCCATCCAGTGCTGGCCCATCGCGCATCCGGAGTACGGCGCCAGGTACTTGAACGGGCTGGGCTCGGAGGCCGGGGCGGCCACGATGATGGTGTATTCGAGGGCACCGTTGTCCTCGAGGACGCGCACAACCTCTGCGATCGTGGAGGCCTTCTGGCCCACGCCGACGTAGATGCACTTCACGCCGAGGCCCCGCTGGTTGATGATCGTGTCGACCGCAACGGAGGTCTTGCCCGTCTTGCGGTCGCCGATGATCAGTTCCCGCTGGCCCCGACCGATCGGGGTCATGGCGTCGATGACCTTGATGCCGGTCTGCATGGGTTCTTTGACCGGCTGTCGGTCGACGATGCCCGGCGCTTGGATCTCGATGCGGCGGATGGTGTCCTGCGGAATCGGGCCCTTGCCGTCAAGGGGCTTGCCCAACGGGTCGACCACCCGGCCGAGGAGTCCGTCGCCCACCGGGATCGACAGGATGCGACCGGTCGCGCTGACGGTCTGGCCTTCTTCGATGTGGCTGGCCTCGCCGAGGATGACCGCGCCAATCGTGTCCTCGTCCAGGTTGAGGGCCAATCCGAGCACGCCGCCGTGGAACTCCAACAGCTCGTTGACCGACGCCTGGGGCAGGCCGGACACCCGGGCGATGCCGTCGCCGACCTCGACGATGCGCCCCACCTGCTGGGCCTCGACCTCGGGGGTGAAGCCTTCCATCGCCTTTCGCAGGGCGGCGGCGATCTCGTCGGGGTTGATGGTGAGGTCGGTCATGCTGCGGTCTCCTGGGTTCAGTTCCTGGCCGGTCTAGCTACAGCGATTCGCGAAGTTGTTCGAGGCGGTGGCGGATACTGGCGTCGATAACCGTGTCGCCAATGATCGCCACGACGCCGCCGAGCACGGAGGGGTCGACGACTTCCTTGATCGAGATCCGCTTGCCGGTCGACCGGCCAAGGGCATCGGCCAAGCGCTTCCGGTGGGCATCGTCGAGGGGGAAGGCGGTGCGGATCTCAGCAACCGCTTCCTTGCGTTCTTCGGCTGCCTTGGCCACCAACCGGTCGATGATCTCGGGCAGCGTGCGGCCCCGACCGACCCCGACCACAAACGAGATCAGGGCGATCGTCACCGGCAACGCCCGGCCGCCCAGCAACTCCTCGACGATCTTCTGGCGCCGTTCGACCGGGATGGTCGCATCCGTCAGGTTCATCCGCAGGTCTTCGTTGCTCTCGAGGGTGCGGGCGAATCGGAACAGCTCGTCCTCGATGCGCTCGAGGTTGCCCTCCGCCTTGGCGATCTGGAACAGGGCGGCGGCGTAGGCGTCGTTCAGATCGGCCACGTCAGCCCCCTCCGGCCGGCCGGGCTTCCAACTCCGCGATCAACTGGTCGACGAGGGCCAGGTTGCGCTCCCGGTCCAGGCTGGCCCCGACGACCTTCTCGGCCAGATCGATGGCCAGGTCTCGGACCTGGAGGCGCAGCTGGCCCATCACCCGGTCCTGGGCCGCCTTCAGGTCCTCGATGCTGCGTCGGCGCAATTCGGCTACCTCTTCGTCGGCCCGGCGCACCATGTCCTGGCGCAGCTGGTCAGCGGCCTGCCGTGCCTCTTCGATGATCCGGTTGGACTCGTTGCGGGCGTCGGCCAGCTGACGCTGGTACTCCTCCAGGATGCCGTTGGCCTCCTGACGCACCTGCTCGGCCTCGTCCAAGTTGCTGCGGATCTTGTCGGTACGGGCCTTCATCGCCTTCTCAACCAACGGGAAGGCGTACTTCCACATGAGAAACGCCAGCACCGCGAACGACACCGACCCCCAGAGGAGTTCGGTGGTGGACGGAAGGATCGGGTTGGGCGCCTGCTGGGCTGGGGCAGCCGTCGTCGTCGTGGTCGCCTGGGCGTACAACGCGGCCGCGGCGCGGTTTCCCGCCGTCAGTAGGGCACTGGTGAAGGACATCCGGGCGCCCTAGGTGTACTTCAGCAGAATGAAGACGACGAAGCCGATCAGCGCCAAGGCCTCGGTGAAGGCGATCCCGAGAAACATGGTCGTGCGGGCCACGCCGGCCGACTCCGGTTGGCGGGCCATGGCCGTGATGGCGTTGCCGACCACGATGCCGATGCCGATGCCGGGGCCAATGGCGGCAGCCCCGTAGCCGATACCTGCGCCGACAGCACCGAGTCCCTTGAGGATCTCGGTGGGCGCAACCGCGGTTGATGATGAGGCTGCCTGGGCCAGCAGGTCGATCACAGCTGTCCTCCTAGTGTTCGATGTGAATAGAGCTGCCGAGATACACGGCAGTCAGGATGGTGAAAATAAAGGCCTGCAGGATGGCGACGAACGCCTCGAAGCCCGTGATGGCGATATCCATCGCCAGTGGCAGGATGGCCACCGGCTTCATGAAGACGATGCTCGATCCGAGCAGCGCCCCCGTCAGGACCGCAAAGGTGACCAGCAGCAGGTGGCCGGCCAGCATGTTGGCGAAGAGCCGAACGGCCAGCGAGAAGGGCCGGACGATGAAGGTCGACAGCAACTCGATGGGGATGATCAGGAACAGCAGGGCGAAGGGCACGCCGGGCGGTTTGACGCTCTTGGAGATGTAGGAGATCCCGTGTTTCTTCAGGCCGACCACGATGTACATGACCCACGTGATGATTGCCAGGAGTAACGGGATCGCCATCCGGGCGCTGGCCGGGAACTGCATGAACGGAATGATCTCGAAGATGTTGCAGAAGAAGATGAAGAAGAACAACGACGTCAGGTACCAGAGGTACTTCATTCCCTCTTGACCCATGGTCTGGAGGATCACGCCGTCGGTGATGAACTCCACCACCGACTCGACCAGGTTGCCCACCCCGGTGGGCACGAGCTCCTTATTGCGTCCCGCCAGGAAAAACAGCAGCAGGGTGAAGAAGGTGGCGGCGACGCAGATCAGGGCGACCTTGTTGAACCCGCCCGGACCAAACGACGGCCACTTGACCAGTTCGCCGATGGGGGGGAACTTGAGCGCGGCTTCAAGCATCACGAGGGATCAGCCATCTTTCTGCCCGGGTGCACGCCGCGGGGCTTGAGGCCGGGGTAGGCGAGGGTCGCAGACACGTAGCGGGTCTCCCAGAACAGCAGGCCCAGGTGGGTGATCATGAGCGTGAATGCCAGGGGAACCACCACGACCCAGGACTGGTGGATGACCGCGAGGACCGCAATGGTCACCAGCGCCAGGCGCAAGATGTAGCCACCGAGGACCGCGGACATCATCAAGGCCAGCGAGATACGGACGGTGGCGGTCAGGATGGCGGCGGAAAGCAAGAAGTTGGCCAGCACGATGACGATGGCGTAGCCGGAGGACAGGGCGCCGTCGATCCCCCAGATGAGCCCCGCGATCAGCATGAGGACCGGGGCGATGGGTATGGCTCGGCGGACCATGTCCCGAGCGACTTGCTGTTCGACTGCCGGCCCATCGAGGCGGGTAGTGAGCAGATTTGGCTGGGTCATCTCGGGTTGGCAGCCCGGTCAGCGGCATGGGCCCGGGCCCGGCCCCAAGGGGATTCGGCGTCGTGGGCCTTCATCTTGGCGTCGTAGGCGTAATACATCTTGACGAAGGTCGCGACCACTGCGAGTACCAGGAAGACCAGCGTGAAGAGCGGCACGGTGCCGATCACGCGGTCGACCACGTAACCGAGCCCCCCGGCCACAACGGGCGTGAGGGCCAGCTCCATGGCGCGCGTCCAAGCGTCGTCTTCGGCTCGGTAAAGGTCGCGCGTGTCGTTGGGAGTCATGAAGTGTCCGATGGGCTCAGCTGGAGTGAACATCAGCCGGCACTGGGGAATGTATGAAACGGGGGTCCGCTCGCGCAAGTCCGCGCCCGATCGTCGAGGCGGTCAGTGACCCACGTTATCGTGCGGATTCGTCGCCCCGACCAGCCGAGATACACCCGTCGGAGCGTCGTGTAGGCCGCTTGACGAGGCACCGCCATTGCCCTCCGTCGTGGGTGGCGCAGGCGCCGCCACGACAACCGCTACGGCCTCACCGCCCTCGCCGGCCTCGTCGACAACGACGGCCTCACCGGGCTGACCGGCCTCACCGGGCTCACCGGGCTCGTCGCCGGGCTCGTCGCCGGGCTCACCGAGCTCGTCGCCATCGAAGCCCTCGAGCAAAGGTTCACCGGCCTCACCGGCCTCGCCGGGCTCGCCTGGCAATCCAGGAGCTCCGGCCCGTCGGCCCGACGGGGCGAACACGGTGTAGAGCGCCACGCCGAGCGTGAGTACCCCGAAGGGGATGACCGCGTTGCCCTGGTTGTTGGAGAACGTGGGGTAGAGCACCAGCGCCGACAACAACGCCGTCCACGCCCACAGGATCATCACCGAGCGCCGTTGCCCGTGGCCGAGGCGCATCAGGCGATGGTGGAGGTGGTCCTTGTCCGGCTTGGTGGGGTTGCCCCGCCGGCCCGCCCGACGAACGATCGCGAAGGCGGTGTCGAGCATCGGGATCCCGAGGATGAAGAACGGGATGAAGATGGGGGCGAAGGTGAAGTACGTGCGCCCGCTGAAGGCGTTGTCGGTCTGGCCCACCACCGACAGCGTCGACGCCGCCATCAGCAACCCGAGCAGCATGGCACCGGCGTCGCCCATGAAGATCCGGGCGGGATGGAAGTTGTGGGGCAGGAAACCGAGGCACAGGCCGAGGCACACCACCGCGATCAGCAGCCCGGAGTTGTCGGCGCTGATGCTCCCCGACCGCAGCAGTTGGTGCGAGTACACGAAGAACGTCCCGGCCGCGATGGCGACGATTCCCGCCGCCAAGCCGTCGAGGCCGTCGATCAGGTTGACGGCGTTGGCCATCCCGACGACCCAGATCACCGTCATGAGCGGGGCGATGTCGGGCGACAACACCAGGGTCGTGCCAAGGATGGGCACCCGGAAGAACAGCATGGTGATGCCCGCGAAATACAGGATTGTGCCTGCGAGCACCTGGCCTGACACCTTGCCCGGCGGGCTCACCTCCCGCAGGTCGTCGGCCAGGCCGATCGCGACCACGACCGCAGCCGCCAGGACCACGCCGAGAGGCTCGGAGTTGGCCCGGAACACCGGTCGGAACTGCTTCAGTTGGGACGCCACCACCATGGCGGCGAGGAACGCGATGAACATCGCACCGCCACCCGCGGTGGCGGTGGGACGGGTGTGGACCCGACGTTCGTCGGGCATCACGAGGAAGGAGAACCGAGACGCCAAGCGGCGGGCGACGAAGGTGAGGGCATAGGTTCCCCCTGCGGCGACGCCGAGAACGATTCCGTAGCCGCCGTAGTCAGACATGGGCCGGCCCCCCGGCGCGCGACGGCATCGCCGACAACGTTAAGCCCAGCGGGCGGGCGGCGGGGTCATGGCCGCCCGGCTATGGGGGTGGCGCACAACGTCTGTGCCGCCTCTCGCCTGGTGGCCCTCAAAAATCAGGGCTGAACTTGCCGCAAAGATTGGCGACCTGGTCACGCACCGCGGCCCGCTCGGCGGTGTTGTCGGGGTCCCGGAGCACCCGGCCGATGAGCGTCGCGATCTCCGCCATCTCGGCCTCCGCCATCCCCGCCGTCGTCATGGCGGGCGAGCCGAGACGCAGGCCACTGGTGACGAACGGCGAGCGGGGATCGTTCGGAATGGTGTTCTTGTTGCACGTGATCCCGGCCAGGTCCAGGGACTCCTGGGCCTTCTTTCCGGTCAGGTCGGCGTCGAAGGGCCGCAGGTCGACGAGGATGAGGTGGTTGTCGGTCCCGCCCGAGACCATGCGGAATCCCTCGCCCGTGAGGGCCTCGGCCAACGCCGACGCGTTGGCCACGACCTGGGCCGAGTACTCCTTGAACGACGGCTGCAGCGCCTCCCAGAAGGCCACCGCCTTGGCTGCGATGACGTGCTCCAGCGGTCCACCCTGCAACCCCGGGAACACCGCCTTGTCGATGGCGGTCGCCAGTTCCTTGCGGCAGACGATGCACCCCCCTCGCGGTCCCCGCAGGGTCTTGTGGGTGGTGAAGGTCACGACGTCGGCGACGCCGACGGGGTTCGGATGGACCCCTCCGGCGATCAACCCGGCGACATGGGCCGCGTCGAAGAGGAACAGGGCGCCCACCTCGTCAGCGATGCGGCGAATGGGCTCGGGATCGATGAGGCGCGGGTAGGCGGTCGCCCCGGCGACGATCAGCTTGGGCCGGTGCTCCTGGGCCAAGGCGGCCATTTGTTCCAGGTCGATCCGCTCGTCGCTGGCCGTCACCCCGTAGGCGACAAAGTTGTAGAACCGCCCGCTCATGTTGACCGGCGAACCGTGCGTCAGATGGCCGCCCTGGTCGAGCCGCATCCCGAGGACCGTGTCGCCCGGTTCGAGCAGCGCCAGGTAGGCCGCCATGTTGGCGTTGGCGCCGGCGTGGGGTTGGACGTTGGCGTGCTCGGCACCGAACAAGTCGCAGCACCGCCGCCGGGCCAGGTCTTCGACCTCGTCGATGATCCGGTTGCCGCCGTAGTACCGCTTGCCCGGATACCCCTCGGCGTACTTGTTGGTCAGGACCGATCCGGTGGCCTCTCGAACCTGGCGGGAGGCGAAGTTCTCCGACGCGATGAGCTGCAAGGTGCTGCGCTGCCGCTCCTGCTCGCGGTCGATGATGGCGAACAACTCGTCGTCACGGGACACCCGCCGAGTGTATGTGGTGGCTGTCGGACCGCTGGGCGCCACTCCGGAGGGCGCGAGGGCTAGCTGGTCGCGCCAGCGGCCACGGCGAGGACGTCATCCCAGGACAGCCGGCCCTCGCGGAGGAGGTGCGGTTCGGCTCCCGTGCAATCGACCACGGTCGAAGGGGTGCCGGTACACGGGCCGCCATCGAGGACGACCTCGACCGCGGACCCCAACGCCGCGGCCAAATCCGCGGCCGAAGTGGCCGGGTCCTCGCCATGGCGGTTGGCGCTCGTGGTGGCGATCGGGCCGATCGCCCGGCACAACGCCAGCGGGACCGGGTGGTTGGGGCATCGCAACCCGATGGTGGCGTCGTCGCTGCCCAAGTCGGCGTCGAGGTCGGGACGGCGGGGCAGGACAACGGTCAGCGGGCCGGGCCAGAAAAAGGCCATGAGCCGCTCGGCTGCGGGCGGGACGGCGCCGGCTACGGTCAGCGCCAAAGCCTGGTCGATGTCCGCCACCAGAACCGGAAGCTCGAACGACCGGGGCCGCCGCTTGACCTTGAACAACCGGTCCGTCGCGCCCGCCCGGAACGGATCGGCCGCCAGGCCGTACACCGTGTCGGTGGGGACGCCGGCGATTCCTCCGGCGCGCAGGATCGCCACTGCCGCGTTGATCGCCTCGACCGGGGGCGGGTCGCCCCGTGCATCGACGATTGCCACCTGTTCGACGATATCGGCCCGCCCGGTCAATCAGGAGACCGCCCGCAGCCGGGCCACCAAGGCCCGATCGCGCCCGGTGAGGTCCGGCTCGATCCCCACGTCGTCGAACCCGGCACGGCGCGCCAGCTCGCCCGCCGCGGCGGCCTGATCGGGCGCCAGCTCGACGATCAGGACCCCCGGTCGGGCCAGCCATCGGGGCGCTTCGGACACGATGACGGCAATCGCGTCGAGCCCCGTCGGGCCGCCGTCGAGTGCCAGCGCCGGCTCCCAATCGGAAACCACCGTCGGGAGCGACGCCATCTCCTCGGTCGTCACATAGGGAGGGTTGGAGACGACCAGTGACACCTGACCCTGCAATGTCGCGGGCAGGGCGGCCCACCACGACCCCTCGACCAGGCGCACCTTGGCCGCCCGCGCCCCGCCCAGGCCGACCAGGTTGGCCCGGGCGATCGCCAGAGCCTCGGGGGAGACGTCCGTGGCCCAGACCGCACCCGGCCTGCCCTCGGCCGCCAGCGACAAGGCGATGGCGCCCGAACCCGTGCCCAGGTCCACGACAACCGGCCCGACCACGCCACCGGCGCGCTCCAGCGACGCCAGTTCGCGTAGCGCCACCTCGACGACCTGCTCGGTCTCGGGCCGGGGAATCAGCACCTGACGGTTGACCAGCAGGTCCAACTGCCGGAATCCCCACCGGCCCAGGACGTATTGCAGGGGCTCCCCCGTCGCCCGCCGCGCCACCATCTGGTCGAAATACCGCTGCGCCCGCTCACTGACCGCCTCGTCCAGCAGCAACGGCCAGGCCCCGCTGGCCGCCTCCTCCACGATCCACCGCGCCTCGACCTTGGACCCGAGCCGGGCCGCGGCCTCGTCGTAGCGCGCCCGCCAGTTCACACCGCCCGTCGCAGGCAAAGCCCGTCAGGCGTCGGCGGTCCGACCGCTCAGCTGCCGGGCCCGCTCGTCGGCGCCCAGTGCATCGACGATCTCGTCGAGATCGCCGAGCAGCACCCGGTCGAGCTTGTGCAGCGTCAGGCCGATGCGGTGATCGGTGACCCGGTTCTCCTTGAAGTTGTAGGTCCTGATCTTCTCCGAGCGCCCGCCACCACCGATCTGGCTGCGGCGGGTCTCGCTGAGCGTTGCCGCCTGGCGGTCCTGCTCGGCCTTCAGCAGGCGGGCCCGCAGGACCACCATGGCCTTGGCCCGGTTTTGGATCTGGCTCTTCTCGTCCTGCATCGCCACCACCACACCGGTGGGCAGGTGGGTGATGCGCACCGCCGAGTCGGTCGTGTTCACCGACTGCCCGCCGGGGCCGGTGGAACGGTACACGTCGATCTTCAGATCCTTCTCCTCGATGTGGACGTCGATCTCCTCCGCCTCGGGCAGCACCGTCACGGTGGCGGCCGAGGTGTGGATCCGGCCCTGCGACTCGGTGACCGGTACGCGCTGCACCCGGTGAGGTCCGCCCTCGTACTTGAAGTGGCTCCACGCCGTCTTGCCCTTGACCATGAAGGTGACTTCGTTGAAGCCGCCCATGTCGGAGGGGTCGCTGCCCAGAATCTCGATCTTCAATCCGTGGCGTTCGGCGTAATGGAGGTACATCTCGAAGAGCACCTTGGCGAACAGGTTGGCCTCCTCACCGCCCTCGGCGCCGCGGATCTCCAAGATGACGTTCTTGCCGTCGTTGGCGTCCTTGGGGAGCAGCAGGGCCTTCAGCTCGTCCTCGACCGCCGCGATGCGCGCCTCGGCGCTGTCCACCTCGGCCCGGACCATCTCCCGGTCCTCACCTTCGGCGTCGGGCAGCATCTCCTTGGCCGTCGCCAGGTCGTCGAGCGCCCGGCGGTAGTTGTGGTAGGCCTCCACGATCGGCTCGAGCGCCTTGTGGCGCCGCGACACGTCCCGCAGGGTGGCCTGATCGGTGAGCACGGCCGGATCCGACAGCCGGCGCAACACCGACTGATACTCCTCTTCGAGGCCCTGCAACCGTTCCAACATGTCGCGTTAGAGGGTACCGGCCAGGCCCTTCCAGCCGGCTGGGACGGTCACCACCTCGGCCGGGTCCCGCAACGCCGCCGCCAGCTGGCGCGTCCTTGGGTGGTCGTCACCCGGTGGCACCGCCAGCACCAGGCGGGCCGAGTCGAGGCCCGCGGCCCGGCGGGCATCGGCGGCTGCAGGCACCAGGTCCAGGTCGATCCCCGTCGAGGTGGCAACCACGACCGGTTCACCCGCCATATCGACCCCCGCGGCCATGGCCGCGGTCGACGTGCGCAGGTCGGCGCGAGCCACCGCGGGCGGCATCGGTGCCAGCCACGCCGCACCGACCACGTCGGGCCGGGCGACGACGACGTGGCGCAACCATCGCTCGACCGCCAGGCTGTTGGCCAGGTGCGCGGTGCCCGCGGGCGTGCGCCAGCGCCGGATCATGGCCACCACCTCGGCCAGCACGTCCGAGACCACCCGGTCGGGCTCGAGGTCCCGGTGGAAGGTACGGTCCTGGCTGCCGACGCCGACCTCGAGGCGGGCCCCGCGGGCGTCGACGACGACCCGGGCCACTTCGAGTCCCAGCAGCTCGCCGGTGAGCACGCCGAACTCGACGACCGGCTCCACGCCCGCCGCCCGGAGGACCTCGGCGAAGGGGGCGGCGGCACTGGGTAGCGGAGGAGGTGGGAAAAACCCCGCCGGTTCCGCCAAGCGCAGCGTCGGAGGGGTGACCTGCCATACCGTCACGGGCAGGGTGAATGCCTGGGCTCGGCGGGCCAACAATGCTGCGACCTCCTCGCTGCTCTCGGCCAGCAGGTGAACCTCCCCGGCCTCGTAGCGCAGGGCCCACGCCAGTACGCCCCCCAGGCTGCGGTGGCTGGGCGCGTCCACCAGGACGAACGCCGCCTCGCCCGCCGCGGCGGGCCGCAGCGCCGCCCCCGTCGGAAACGGCGCCGGTACCGCGCCGGTGCCGGGGCCCCAATGGCCCCGGACCAGTACGTTCAACTTGGCGCGGAGCAACGCCTCCCGCGGGTCGACGGCGCGGTCGGGAGGGTTGGCCAGCGGTGCTACTTCTTGGCCGCCCGGCGCCCGTAACGGCGCTCGAAGCGCTCCACCCGGCCGCCGGTGTCAACCAGCTTCTGCTTGCCGGTATAGAACGGATGGCACTCGTTGCACAGCTCGGTGTGCAACGTGTCCTTGGTGGAGTGGGTCATGAACTTGTTGCCACACGAGCAGGTCACGGTGGCATCGACGTACTTGGGATGGATGTCTGTCTTCACTGGGTTCTCCTAGATGGAGGGCGCCGGGGTCTTGGCGATCTCGGCGAGGAATTCGTCGTTGCTCTTGGTCGACTTGATCTTGTCCATGAGGAGCTGCAAACCGGCAGCATCGCTGCCGTCGGCGCCCAGGGCGTTCAGCACCCGGCGCAGCTTCCATACTTGCTGAAGCTGCTGGCGGTCGAACAGCAACTCCTCGTGGCGGGTGGAGCTGGCATTGACATCGAGGGCGGGATACACCCGGCGCTCCGCCAGCTTGCGGTCCAGCCGCAGCTCCATGTTGCCGGTGCCCTTGAACTCCTCGAAGATCACCTCGTCCATTCGGCTTCCCGTCTCGACCAGAGCGGTTGCCAGGATGGTCAACGATCCGCCTTCCTCAATATTCCGCGCCGCGCCGAAGAACTTCTTGGGCGGGTACAGGGCGCCGGTGTCGATGCCGCCCGACATGATCCGCCCCGTCGCCGGCTGGGCCAGGTTGTAGGCGCGCGCCAGGCGCGTGATGCCGTCGAGCACGATGACGACGTCCTTGCCCAGCTCCACCAGCCGCTTGGCCCGCTCGATGGTGAGCTCCGCGACCTGGGTGTGCTCGTCGGCCGGGCGGTCGAAGGTCGAGGCGATCACCTCGCCCTTCACCGAGCGCCGCATGTCGGTGACTTCCTCGGGCCGCTCGTCCACCAGCAGCACCATGAGCACCACGTCGGGGTTGTTGGCCTCGATGGAATGGGCGATCTGCTTCAACACGGTGGTCTTGCCCGCCTTGGGCGGTGACACGATCAACCCCCGCTGACCCTTGCCGATGGGCGAGATCAGGTCGACGATGCGAGCCGTCAGGTTGGCCGGGTCGCCGGGAATCTCGAGCGGCAGCTTCTGGTCGGGGAACAACGGGGTGAGGTCCTCGAACCGGGGCCGCACCCGGGCCTCGTCGGGCGAGAGCCCGCTGACGGTGTCGATACGCAGCAGGGCGGGATACTTCTCGGTGCTGCCCGCGGGCCGGCAGGCGCCTTCGATCTCGTCGCCCTTGCGCAGCGCGAAACGGCGCACCTGGCTGATCGACACGTAGACGTCGTTGGGGCTGGCGAGGGAGCCGCGGGTCCGCAGGAAGCCGTATCCCTCCTCCCGCAGGTCGAGATAGCCCTTGACCGACACCGGTTCGCCGGAATAGGCGACGTCCATCGGCTGGGCCTGCAGGTCTCGGTCGCCGTTGGTGGGGCCGCGTTCGGGTGTGCGTTCACGGCCCCGGCGCCGGCGGTTACGCCGGTTGCCCACCTCGCCGTCGAATCGCCCTTGGCCCTGGCCTGGACCGCCGCCCTGGCTCTGACCCGGACCTGAGTTGGATTGGGCTGCCGATCCGCTGGACTGCGTCTGCGATCGCGACTGGTAGGTCGGCGCCGCGGGCTCCGAGCCGTCCGCCCGGCCATTGGGCGCACCGCTGGCGCCCGAAACCGTCTCGTCGTCGGCATCCTCGGCGAAATCCGGAGCCGGGGAGCCACGGTGGCCCTGGTTGCCGTTGGCTGACGAGTCGCCCGCGTCGCCCGCCGGGTGGTCGGTGGCGGAGGGGGGCGGCGCTGGTGCCGGCTCAGCTGGCGGGGCAGGGGTCGGCGGGCCCGCATCGGCGGGATCTCCCAAGGGCAGCTCGGCAGCTGGGGCATTCACGGCCTTGCGGGCCCTCGGGGCACGGCGGGGTTTCTCGGCGGCCACGTCTGCGTCAGGTCCATCGACCGCGACTCCGGTGGCCCGGAGTATCTGGAGGATCAGGTCGGACTTCCGCGCTCGGCTGCCGGGCGTGGTGCCCAGCGCTTCGGCGATGGCGTAGAGCTCCTCGCGCTCCTTGGCCTCTAGGACCGAGCGCTCGAGTTGCGGCTCGCTCATCGTTACCTCGTTTGGATCGGGTGGAGTGATCAGGCGGTGACACCGCGGCGGGCCGGGATGGTCAGCACAGGGTCGGGGTGCCGCGGTCTTGTCCTACCGGGAAGCATCCGACACCCGCCTCCGGAAGCCCCGAGCCAGCATTTGGGGCGCTGGTATGGCACATGCCCCGTCATGGAGTGCGATGACAGTCTCCGATGGTACTCGGGATGCCCGCTCACGGGCAACCACTCAGAGGCCGAGCTCGGCCCGGATGGCGGCGGTGTCGGCCTCGACCGGCGTCGGCACGGCGATTTGGCTGATGGCAATGTCGGGGTCCTTCAAGCCGTGGCCGGTCAATACGCAGACAACCGTCGAACCGGCGTCGACGCCCACTTTCAACAAGCCCGCGACCGATGCCGCCGATGCCGGCTCGCAGAACACCGACTCCGACTGGGCGAGGAAACGGTACGCGTCGAGGATCTCGCGATCGGTCACGGCATGAATCCCGCCGCCTGACTCCGACGACGCCGCGGTGGCGCCATACCACGACGCCGGGCGTCCGATGCGAATGGCCGTGGCGATCGTCTGGGGGTCGTCGATCGGGTGGCCCTCGACGATCGGCGCCGCGCCCGCGGCCTGGAAACCCATCATCCGGGGCAGCCGGGTAATGCGCCCCGCGTCCTGGTACTCGCGGTAGCCCTTCCAGTAGGCGGTGATGTTGCCCGCATTGCCGACGGGAATGAAGTGGTAGTCGGGAGCGTCGCCGAGGGCGTCGACGATCTCGAACGCCCCGGTTTTCTGGCCTTCGATCCGGTACGGGTTGATGGAGTTGACAACCGTGACCGGCGCCGAGTCGCCCAACTCCCGGACAATGTCAAGGCAGACGTCGAAGTTGGCCCGCAGCTGCAACACCCGGGCGCCATGGATCAGCGCCTGCGCCAGCTTCCCGAGGGCGATATGCCCGTCGGGGATGAGGACGACGCAGGTCAGCCCGGCCCGGGCGGCGTAGGCGGCGGCCGACGCCGAGGTATTGCCCGTGGACCCGCACACCACCGCCTTGGCACCCTCCTCGACCGCCTTGGAGATGGCGACGGTCATGCCCCGGTCCTTGAACGACCCGGTCGGGTTGGCCCCTTCCACCTTCAGCCACACCTTGGCGCCGACTCGTTCGGACAGCCGGGGAGCAGGCACGAGCGGCGTCGCGCCCTCGAGCAACGTCACGACGGGCGTGTCCTCGCTGACCGGCAGGAACGACCGGTATTCCTCGATGAGCCCTCGCCACGCCATCACGGCGTCAACGTTGGCTGTCGACCACGCGCAGCAAGCCGCTCGTGCGATCGACGACGTCGAGCTGGCGCAGGTCGTGCAGGCACGCCTGGACATCGCGTTCGAGGGCGGGATGGACGATGATCACCAGCCGGGCCTCAGCGCCCAGGCCGACCTGTTCCATCAGGCGGATCGACACGTTGTGGCTGCCCAGCACGCCCGAGACGGCGTGGAGCACGCCGGGCCGGTCGGCGACGTCCACCGACAGGTAGTACTCGGAGCGCAGTTCGTCGATGGGGAAGATCGAGGCCGGCCGAAGCGTGATCGTGCGTCCCGCGTGGCCGCAGGAGAGGTTGTGGGCGGCGTCGAGGAGATCGCCCAGCACCGCGCTGGCGGTCGGCATGCCACCCGCACCCCGGCCCATCAGCATCAGCTCGCCGACCGCGTCGCCCTCCACGAAGACGGCATTGAACGAGTCACGGACCGCCGCGAGGGGATGGCTCGCCGGAACCATGGCGGGATGGACCCGCACCGCGACCATGTCGTTGCCCGCTTTCTCGATGACCGCCAGCAGCTTGATCACATAGCCCAGTCGCCCCGCGAACTCGATGTCGTCGACGGTGACCCCCGAGATCCCCTCCCGATAGACGTCACCCGCCACGACCCGCACTCCGAAGGCAACGCTGGCGAGGATGGCCGCTTTGGCAGCCGCGTCATAGCCCTCCACGTCGGCGGTGGGGTCCCGCTCGGCGTAGCCCAGTCGCTGGGCCTCGGCCAAGGCATCGTGATAGGAGGCGCCGCCTTCGGTCATCTTGGTCAGCACGAAGTTGGTGGTCCCGTTGACGATGCCCATGATGCGCCGGATGCGCTCGCCGGCAAGGGATTCGCGGAGCGGCCGGATGAGCGGGATGCCGCCCGCCACCGCCGCCTCGAAAAGAAGGTCCACTCCCCCGGCGTTGGCCGCCTCGAACAGTTCCGAGCCCACGTTGGCCAGCAGTTCCTTGTTGGCGGTGACGACCGGCTTGCCGCCCTTCAGCGCCTGCAGGATGAGCCCCCGGGCCGGCTCGATGCCGCCGATGAGCTCGACCACGACATCGACGTTGGGATCGTTCACCACCGCCTGGGCGTCAGTGGTCAGCAGGCCGGGCGGCAACTCCACGGTGCGCTCCCGGGCCAGGCTGTGCACCGCCACCGCCGCCAGCTGGAGGCGGATGCCGGTCCGAGACTCGATGTCGTCGCCGTCGCGGAGCAACAACTGGGCCAGGGCCGCGCCCACGTTGCCACACCCCAGCAGTCCGACGCGGATGGTCCCTGGCTCCACGGCGGCCGAGGCTACAGCCCGACGTCGAGGGCCAGCAGGTCCTCGTCGGTTTCGCGCCGGATCACCGTTCGGGCGGTGCCGTCGCGCACGAAGACGACCGGGGGCCGTCCGACCTTGTTGTAGTTGGACGCCATGGAATGGCCGTAGGCGCCGGTCACCGGCGTCGCCAGGATGTCGCCCACTCGCAGATCAGCGGGAAGGTTGGCATTTCGCACGATCAGGTCACCGGACTCGCAATGCTTACCGACGACGGTGGCGGTGAACGGGCGGGCGGCGGCCGTCGCCCGGGGCAGGAATGCCTCGTACCCGCTGCCGTAGAGCACCGGCCGGGGGTTGTCGCTCATGCCGCCATCGACGCTCACGTAGGTCCGGATGCCCGGGATGGTCTTGATGGTGCCGACGGTGTAGCAGGTAATCCCCGCCGCGGCCACGATCGCCCTGCCCGGTTCGGCGGTCAGTCGCACCGATTCCGCGATACCCGCAGCCCCGGCCGCTCCGCGCACCGCGGCGGCCCATTCGGCGAGCGACGGCGCCTTTTCCCCCTCGACGTATGCCACGCCAAGTCCCCCCCCGATGCAGAGTTCCTCCAGGCCAAGGGGGGAGAAGAACTCGGCCAGCACACCGGTCGCCCGTTCGAACGACGACAGCTCGAAGATCAGGCTGCCGATGTGGGCGTGGATGCCCACCAGCTCCACCGACGAGCCCGGATGGCGGAGGCGGCGCACCGCCTCGGCGGCCGCCCCGCTGGCGATGCCGAAGCCGAACTTGGAGTCGTCCTGGCCGGTCTGGACGTACTCGTGGGTGTGGGCCTCGATGCCCGGCGTGACCCGCAGCAGGACCTGGGGCTTCGACGTGGCGCCGGGCCGCCAGAGGCGATCGAGACGGTCGATCTCGTCGAAGCTGTCGACCACGATGCGGCCCACGCCGGCCGAAAGGGCGGCGGCGAGCTCGCGCTCGGACTTGTTGTTGCCGTGCATGACCAGCCGGTCGGCGGGGACGCCGGCCCGCAACGCCACATGGAGCTCACCGCCCGTCGAGACGTCGATCCACATTCCCTCCTCGTGGGCCAGGCGAGCCATGGCGAGGCAGAAAAACGCCTTGGACGCGTAAGCAACTCCGTCGCCGAACGCCTCGACCGCCTGGCGGCAGCGGCGCCGCAGGTGGTCCTCGTCGTAGACGAACACCGGGGTACCGACGTCCTGGCACAGGTCGAGCAGGTCGACGCCGCCGACCGAGAGCCGCCCATCGGCGGCGATAACGGCGTTGTCGGGTAGCAGCTCACTCGGCAGCGGGGGCGCCGGGAGTTTGGCCTCGGTCACATGCGCTCCGGGGCGGCAACGCCGAGGAGTCCGAGGCCGATGCCGAGGCCGATGCGGGCCGCTTCCACCAGCCATAACCGGGCCTGGGTCAGCTCGGCGGGTACGTCGGAGTGCAGCACGTAGCAGTCGTGGTAGAAGCCATGGAAGCGGTCGGCCAGCTCCCGGACCCAGGTCGTCACCTTGTGCGGGGCCCGCTCGGCGCAGGCCAGCGCCACCACTTCGGGCAGTTCCGACAGGGCCCGCAGGACCTCGAGTTCCCTCGGGTGGGTGAGCAGCGTGAGGTCGGCTTCGGCGATCGGCATTCTGGAGACGCCGCGCTTGTCGGCCTCCCGGCCAATGCCCGCGATGCGGGCGTAGGCCATCTGCACGTAGAAGACCGGGCTTTCCTTCGACTCGGCCCGCACCTTGTCCAGGTCGACGACGGTCGCCTGATCGGGCGAGTTGACCAGGCTGAGCAGGCGCATCGCGTCGGGCCCGATGTCGTCGACCAGGTCGTCGAGGTCGACGGCGTTGCCCGCCCGCTTGGACATGCGCCCGCTGGCGAGGGAGATCATCTGGCCGAGGCGGATCTCGAGGCGTTCGGGGTCGACGCCCAAGGCGGCCACGCCCGCCTTCAGGCTCGGCACCTGGCCCTCGTGGTCGGCGCCCCAGACGTTGATCACCCGGTCGAATCCCCGGGTGACGAACTTGTTCCAGTGATAGGTCATGTCGCCGGCCAGGTAGGTCCAGTCGCCGTCGGACTTGCGTAGCACCCGCTTCTCCCGGGGATCACCCAGCTCCGCGGTGCGCAGCCACAGCGCCCCGTCCTCGGTGTAGGTGAGGCCGCCCGCCTCGAGCTGGGCCATGGTTTCGCCCATGGCCGGGCTCTCCTCGATGGAGGCCTGGCTGAACCACTCGTCGAAGTGGATGTTGATCTCGGCCAGCTGCAACTTGATGTAGCCGAGGGTCCGCTCGGCCGCCCAGCGTCCCGCGGCCGCGATGTCGTCGGGACCCTCGTAGGCCGCGGCCAAGCCCTTGATGAACCCGGCGGGGTAGCCGCCTTCGGGAAGGGGCTCGCCATTGCGCCGGGCCAGCAGGCTGGCGCCCAGGCGCCGGATCTGGCCCCCGGTGTCGTTGACGTAGTACTCCCGACTGACCAGCCAGCCGCAGCGCTCGAGCAACCGGCCGACGGCGTCACCGTAGGAGGCCCACCAACCGTTGCCGACGTGCAGCGGGCCGGTCGGGTTGGCCGAGACGAACTCGATCTGTACCGTCTTGGCGTGACCCAGGTCGAGGCGGGCGTAGTCACGCTCACCGCCCGCCACCACGTCCTCCAGGACGTCGTAGAGCCAGCCGTCGTCGAGGTAGAAGTTGAGAAAGCCGGGACCGGCGATCTCGACTTTGCGCACGTGGCGCGGCGGGTGCTCGGTCAACTGGGCCTGCAGTTCGGCCGCCAGTTGCCGCGGCGGTCGACCCGACGTCTTGGCCATGGTCAGGGCGATGTTGCTGGACCAGTCGCCGTGCTCGCGCCGAGCGGGGCGCTCGAGGTGCACCGCGGCGGCGTCCACCTCGATGCCGAGCGTGTTCAGGGAGGCGGCGACAGCCTCGGCGAGGGTGCTTCGGATGGCGGTCACAGTTTCCTAAATCGTCGCAGGTCTGGCAGGGGACCGAAAACGCTATTGCGCCTTCCCCTTGGCGCTACGGGCCGTCGTGGCGGCTCGGACGATCCTCGAGGAAGGCCGCCACTCGATCGAGCAGCTCCAGCGGATCGAACGGCTTGGTGATGTAGTCGTCCGCCACCTCGCGACCTCGGGCCACATCGTTGGCCTGGGCCTTGGCTGACAGGAGGATGATCGGTATCGACTGGGTTTCCGGCGCCGCCTTGAGCGAACGGGCCACGTCCAGGCCGTCCATACCCGGCATCATCACGTCGAGGATGATCAGGTCGGGCTGGTCGTCGCGGGCCCGGGTCAGGCCGGTCATGCCGTTCTCAGCCGAGATGACGGTGTACCCCTCGATTTCGAAGTTGACCTGGAGCAACTTGACGATCACCGGGTCGTCGTCGATTACCAATACCATCCGTGGCCCCACTGAGCCGATGGTATGGGACTCAGCTCTGGTACCGCCGTCGAGCGCAGCGCCGGTCGCTAAGCTCGGCGCCGGGCCCTCGTAGCTCAGGGGATAGAGCACCGCCCTCCGGAGGCGGGTGCGCAGGTTCGAATCCTGCCGGGGGCACCGACCGGGAGGGGCACATGACTGACATCGCGCACCATCATCGGCGGGCGCTCGACGAGACCCGCAAGATCGTGGCGGGCATCACGCCCGAGCAGCTGAGCCACCCGACGCTGGACGGGGACTGGAACGTCCGGGCCCTGCTCAACCACGTCGTGACGGGCAACTGGTGGGCGGCCGAGCTCGGCGCCGGTCGAACCATCGCCGAGGTCGGCGACCGGCTCGACGGCGACATTCTCGGCGACGACCCACTGGCGGCGTACGACGAGTCCGCGACGGCAGCGGCGGAGGTCTTCGAAGCGCCGGGAGCCCTGGACGCGCCCTGCGCGGTGTCGTACGGCCCGGTGCCTGGGTCGGTCTTTGCCGGGCATCGGTTCACCGACGTCCTGATCCATGGCTGGGACCTGGCGAAATCGACCGGCCAGGACAGCACCCTCGACCCCGAGTTGGTCGACGCCTGCATCGCCGTCATGGAGCCCCAAACCGCACTCCTGAACTCTGGCGCGTTCGGTACACGAGTCGAGGTTTCCGACGACGCCGACGCGCAGACCCGCCTGCTCGGCATGCTGGGCCGCCGGGCGTAAGTGTGACGAGGCGCTGCTAGGGCGAGCCGGTCGCGCGCTGGTGCGGTCCCTCCTGGGCCTGCGCCGCGATTGCGCGCACGAAAGCCGACGCGGTATGGCGCAAACGCCGTGATTCGCCTCCGGTGCGAAGCGCTGCGCCATTTTCGCGACATGGCGCGGAATACGGAACTCTCGTCTGACCTGCGATTTCTCGCTTCACGCGGACGAGACAAACACTCAAGCGGCGAAGACGGCCCTACGACACATCGGACCCAAACTCCCCCAGCGGTCAAGGAGATGCGATGGGTCCCAAGCTGCTCAAGATTGTCGTGGCGATTGTGACCTGTTGTGTCCCCGTCTTGGTCCTCGCCCCACCCGCCCATGCCGCCGGGCCAAGCGACATCGTCACCCAGGTAAACAATCTTCGAGCAACGGTCAGCGCAGCCCCGCTCGCCACCGACGCGACCCTCACCTCGGCGGCCCAGCAGTGGGCCAACCACATGGCGAGCACCGGTGTGCTGGCCCATAACCCCAACCTGGCCACCCAGGCACCCTCCGGATGGACCAAGATCGGAGAGAACATCGGCGACGGCTTCAGCCTGACGGCGGTGTACAACGCGCTCGTTGCCAGCCCCGACCACTACGCCAACATGGTCGACAAGGCGTTCAACCGCACCGGCGTTGGGGTGGCCACCGACACCAGGGGCCAGGTATGGCTGGCGGAGGCCTTCGGCGCCTATCCGCCGCCACCGGTGGCCACGCTCGTGTTCCCCACCAGCGGCAGCGTGATCTTCCCCTCCGCCCAGGCGTTCAGCTGGCAGCAGGTTGCGGGCGCGGTGTACTACTGCCTCGCCGTCGGGACGACCCAGGGCGGGGCCGACTTGGTCAACAGCGGGCTCCTTGCCGCCAACCAGCTCAGCTTCACCGTCCCGGCGCTTCCGGGCGGCCAGCAGCTGTGGGCCCGGATCTATAGCTACGTGCAGTCCACCTGGACTTGGGCCGACGTCAGGTTCTCGGTGACCGGCCCGAGCACGGCGACCTTCACCCGGCCGCTCGCGGGAGCGACAAATGTCGACACCACCCAGCCGTTCACCTGGGCGCCCGTCACCAGTGCCAGTCACTACTGGCTCAGCATCGGAACCACGCTCGGTGGCTACGACCTGCTCAACACCGGTTCGCTCCCCGCGACCCAGACCAGCGACGCCGTGCCGGCCCTCCCCGTCGGGCCGCACCCTGTGGGCCCGGGTCTACAGCTACATCGCCGGAAGCTGGGTCCACTTCAGCGACGTCAGCTTCACCGCCGCGGCGCGCTAACCCGAGCACCCGCCCTGGCTCCGCCGTGCCTGACGCGCGGTCGCTCGTGCTGGACGGGTGGCGCTAGTGCTGGTGCTTCGGACACCACCAAGTCGTTCGGGTGGCGACGGTCGCCCGCAGGAGTGGCGTCCCGTCCTTCGGACACAACCCGCCCCGATGGCGCTGCGGCATCAACTCCCCGGTGTGCGAGCCACCCCGCTCGAGGAAGTCGCGCAGGGTCGATCGGAGGTGGCGGTGGAGCCGGCGAAGCTCGGCGTCGCTGAGTGACATGGCGGGCCGGGTTGGATCGAGCCCGGCCCGCCACAGGATCTCGTCGGCCGCCAGATTGCCGACCCCCGCCACGCGCGACTGATCCATCAATCGACCCTTGAGCGACATCCGGCTGACCCGCCCGGAACCGTCGGCCGCCGGAGCCGCCGCAGCCGCCGGAGCCGCCGCAGCCGCCGCAGCGGCCGGGCGAGGCGGCGGGAGGCGTGACGACGCCAGCGCCTGGCGCAACTGGCCGAGTGTGACCGTCAAGGCGTCAGGACCCATCCGGGTGAGGCCCGGATCGAGTGTCACGCCGCCGAGGCGGCGTGGATCGCGCATAACCAGCCGCCCGCCGTCTGCGAACTCGAGCGCGAAGCGATCCCACCGGGTCTCCTCGCGATTGGACGAATACCACAGGTCGTCCATCCCGGCGGTGCCATCGACGATGAGGCGCCCGCTCATCCCGAAACGAAGGCCAAGTACTGGGCCGGACGCGCTCGTGGGCAGCATCAGCAGCTTCCCCTGCCGATCGGCGCTCACCAAGCGCCGCCCCACCAACGCCGGGGGCAGGTCGGCCGCGGTCAAGCCACCCTTCAGGTACCAAGAATCCGGTGCCGACACGGCGGCGATCTCGCGACCGAGGGCCTGGCGCTCCGCCAGCCTGCGGTACGCCTCGACCTCGGCCAGTTCCGGCATGACTTGAACGTACCGACACAGCGGCTAGTTCGTCGGCCGCCAGTACGCTCGACGGCCATGGCGCCCCAGAAGCAACGCTGGCAGGCCCATTGGGCTCACCTCTACGACGAGGTTGTGACGACCGGTTTGTGCACGGGCTGCGCCGGTTGCGTCGTCGCCTGTCCCTATGACGTCTTGGGCTACGACGACAGCAATGGCGTCTACAAGCCGTTCCACCTCGAGCCCGAAGGCGGCCCAGGGGGCTGCGGTCACGGCGACCGGGGCTGCACCAGCTGCACCCGAGCCTGCCCCCGTTTTCGGGCATGGGAACCGGAACTCGACACCTTCCTGTTCGGCCGCGAGCGCCTACCCGACGAAATGGACGGCGTCTCGAAGGACATCATCCTGGCCCGGGCGACCGACCAGGAGGTCCATCAGAAAGGCCAGGACGGTGGCTTGGTGTCGGCCATCCTCCTCTGGTGCCTCGACCACGGCTACATCGACGCCGCCTTGGTGTCCTACCTCGAAGGCGACGGAACCTCCTGGAAGGCAATACCGGGCGTGGCCCGGACACGGGAGGAGATCCTGGCCGCGGCGGGATCGCGCTACACCTACTCCGCCAACACGATGGCCTACGCCGAAGCGGTCGCCACCGGGGCGGAGAAGCTGGCCCTGGTCGGGATGAGTTGCCAGAGCTCGGTGCCGCCGGCCATGAAGGCGCGCAAGGCCGGCAAGCCCGCCCGCCGCTTCGCCCTCAACATCGGGCTGCTGTGCTCCAAGACCTTCGACGACGCCATCTTCGAGGAGCTGTTCGAGGCCAAGTACGGCCTGCGCAAGCAGGACATGGTGAAGATGAACATCAAGGGCGTGTTCCAGATCTGGATGCGCGACGGCAGCTACCACGAGGTCAACCTCAAGGAGTGCCACGCCTGGACTCGGGATGGCTGCAAGACCTGCCCCGACTTCGCAGCCGAGCATGCCGACATCTCGACCGGTGGGATCGGGGCGTTCAACGACTGGACCTTGACGATCGTGCGGACCGACATCGGTCGGGAAATCATGATCAAGATGCTCGAGGACGGCACCATCGAAGGCCGCCCCGGTGACGACGATCCAGGAGCCATCGCCTTGCTGCGCAAGTTGTCGATTGTGTCGCGGCGACGCTGGCCCGAACAGGCGCTCCCGTTCCCCAAAGTCGGTGTGCCCCCGCCCAAACCCAAGGCCCCGAAGCCTGCGGAGGCCCCAGCGGCGACCTCCTCGGCGACCTAGAACTCCAACCTCCGCGCGCTCAGGCAACCGTGGCGCGATAACGCGGCTATGCACCGATAACGCGCGAAGATTGCCTGAGAGCGCGGAAGAATGCACCAAAGCCTCGAAGAGCATGAGCGACCCGCAGGCCCCCGCCGGCCCACGCCGGCCCACGCCCGGCCCACGCCGCAGGCCCACCCCGCAGGCCCACGACCACCGCTATCCGCCCTGAGCCGAGTCCCGGCCCGGATCCCGGCCCAGCTCCCGGGCCCGGGTGAACACGGCGTCGAGCATGGGTTCGGTCAACTTGCCGGTGAAGGTGTTCTGCTGGCTCGGGTGAAACGAGCACAGCAGCGTCAGCTCGCGATTCCCCGCGAGCACGCCCGTCTCCACCAGGTGCCCGAAGCGGGGCCGGCGGGTCACCCCCAACAACCGTGCCACGGCGTCGTAGGCGAACTGGCCCAGCACGACGATCACGCGGAGTTCGCCCAGCAGAAGCAGATCGATCTCCCGCCGCAGGTAGGGCGCGCACCGGTCCCGCTCCTCGACGGTCGGCTTGTTGGCCGGGGGTGCGCAACGAACCGCGGCGCTGACATAGCACCCTGACAGCCGCAGGCCGTCGTCGGCCCGCACGCTCGTCGGCTGGTTGGCGTAGCCCGCCCGCCACAGGGCAGCGAAAAGCCAGTCGCCGGAGCGATCCCCCGTGAACACCCGCCCGGTGCGGTTGCCCCCGTGCGCGGCCGGCGCCAGCCCCGCGACCAACAGTCGGGCGGCCGGATCGCCGAACCCCGGGACCGGCCGTCCCCAGTACTCCTCGTCGGCGAACGAGGCCCGCTTCTCGATCGCCACCTGCTCTCGCCATGCGACCAGGCGTGGGCAGGCGGTGCACGACACCACCTCGCCCGTCACCGCTTCGAGCGAGTCCACGGCTTCGAGCGAGTCCACCGGATCGAGCGAGTCGTCACCGTCGGGGCGGACTTGCATAGCCGACACGGTAGGTTGGCGGCGCTATGGCGACACCAGCAACCACCGAGGACGCGGCGCCGACCAGACCCCGGCGCAAGGCCACGTCAGCCTCGACGCGCGATGCCGTCACGACCGCGGCCGCCTCCGCGGCGCAGGACGCACCGGGCCGGCCGACCCGCAAGCCCAAAGCCAAACCGGCGCCCGCCACCCTCATCTTCTTCGTTCGCCACGGCACGACCCCCACGACCGGCCAGGTCCTGCCGGGCCGCGCCCCGGGCCTACACCTCGCGGATTCCGGCAAAGCCGAGGCCGAAGCCGTCGCCGAGCGATTGACGAGCCTGACCACCCCTCCCGCCCCCTCGACCAACGGCAACAAATCCCACGGCGCACACGGCGCACTCACCGTGGCAGCCGTCTACGCCTCGCCCCTCGAGCGAGCCCGCGAGACCGCAGCGCCGATCGCCAAGCGCCTCAACCACAAGGTTGTCGTCGAAAAGGGTCTCATCGAGATGGACTTCGGCGAATGGACAGGGGCCGAACTGAAGGCGCTGCGCAAGTTGCCCGAGTGGGGCAACATCCAGCGCTACCCGAGCGGCTTCCAGTTCCCCGGCGGCGAGGCGTTCAGCGCCATGCGGGCCCGCATCGCGGCCACGGTCGCCATGCTCTGCCTCCGTCACCCCGGCGAGGCAATTGTCGCGGTGTCGCACGCCGACGTCATCAAGGCCGCCGTGAGCGACGCCCTCGGCACTCACCTCGACCTGTTCCAGCGCATCGTCGTTTCCCCGTGCTCGGTCACCGCGATCAGCTACTCGCCCACCGGCCCTGTCGTCCTGGCGGTCAACTCGACCGGCGGCCTCGGGGCACTGCGCCCCTGATGAGCCGATGATCAGCCCCGACCGATGAGCAGCAGCTACGACCTCCCGTCGGTCCAACACCTCACCGTCGGTGCGGTCGGCGAACCGGGCCACCGCACCTTCTATCTCCAGGCCCGCCAGGACGACCAGCTCGTCACCCTCAAGATCGAGAAACAACAAGTCAGGGTCCTGGCCGAGCGCCTCCTCGAACTCCTGCGCGACACCCTCGCCATCGCGCCCCCCGCTCCCGAGCTGGCCGAACCGGTCCTGGCCGAATGGCCGATCGGTGCCCTGCGCATCCTCGACGACCGCGAGGGCGACCAGATCGTGCTCATGGCCGAAGAGATCGCCGAACTCGACGAGGAGGGTGAACCACTCACCACCGGCGCCCTGGCTCGCTTCGGCGCCAGCCGTACCCAGGTCGCCGCCCTGGCCCGTCGGGGTATGGAACTGGTCGAAGCCGGCCGGCCGCTCTGCCCGCTGTGCGGGTTCCCGTTGGACTCCGAAGGCCACTCATGCCCACGGACGAACGGCAACCGGTCGCCGACGCTCTGACGGTCCTCGCCGAGGGCGAGATCGAGATCCAGGGGCGGATGCCGTGGAGCTCGAACGCCACGTTCCTCGTCTCGGTGACCCTCGACGGCGCCCGGCTGATGGCCATCTACAAGCCCCACCGGGGCGAACGCCAGCTCTGGGATTTCCCCGACGGGCTGTACCGGCGCGAAGTCGCGGCCTACCGCCTGGCCACCGAAGTCGGCTGGCCGCTCATCCCCGAAACGATCGTGCGGACCAGCGCGCCCTTCGGCGAGGGCTCCCTGCAACGCTTCGTCGAGGCGGACTTCGACCAGCACTATTTCACCCTCCTCGAGGAGCCCCGACACCACGCCGCCCTGCAAGCGATGTCGGTCTTCGACATCGTGGCCAACAACGCCGACCGCAAAGGCGGCCACTGCCTGCTCGACAAGGAGGAACGGATCTGGGGCATCGACCACGGCCTGTGCTTCAACGTGGCGCCCAAGCTGCGCACCGTGATCTGGGACTTCGCGGGCGAGCCCATCCCCGACCCGCTGCTGGCCGACCTCCGCCGCCTCACCCTCGAACCCCCGACGTCGCTCGACTCGCTCCTGCACCCGTCCGAAGCCGAGGCGATGCTGCACCGGGCCGAACAGCTGACGGCGTCGGGTGTGTTTCCCGATCCCGGCGAGGGCCGCCCCTACCCCTGGCCCCTGCTCTGAGCGAATCGCCGGGTCGGGTCGAGCCGGTCACGCACCGCCTGCCACTCGTCCCAGCGGGGATACAGCGCCCGCAGGGCGTCGGGCCCGAGTCCGTGGGCGCTGCCCCACTCCGGCCGCCCGGCCAGGCCGGCCACCCCGGCGATGTACACCGACGGCTGCCCGTATGCCGGTGACAGCGCGATGTCGTCGCCGGCGCTCACCGAAACCTCGATGGGAAAAAGGGGAGCGACGCGGCTGCCGGCGCTCAGTTCCCTCGCCCGCTGCAGCGCCGGGCCCGACGCCGGGCGCGCGAAGGCATAGGCAACCTTCGCAGGCCAGATCCGCCGGCGGTTGAACCACCGGTAGCCCCGGTCGACCGCTCCACCGTCGGCCGGCTCGTCGGTCCGGTCGGCAGTCACGACCCGTGCCCGGTCCCGGCCCGGCAGCCACGACATCTCGAAATACTCGTGACCGTCGGCGTAGGCGTCGAACGCGGCCAGGGCCTCGTCGAGACCGAGCGACGTCACCTCGGATCGCAGGTTGAAACCGCGCTGGCATCGCAGCGTGATCGTCGAGATCACCCCGAGCGCCCCCAAGCCGACGCGGGCCGCATCGAAGATCTCCGGTTCCTCCTCGGCGGAACAGTTGACGATGGCGCCACTCGGCGTCACCAGCCGCATCGCCGTGACCTCTGTTGCCAGGCTCCCGTGGGTCGCGCTACTGCCATGTGCGCCCAGCGAGACCGCGGCACCGAGCGTCTGACCCGGGCGGCGGCCGCCATTTTCCATCGAAAGCCCCCACGAGCCGAGGGCGATCCCAAGTTCGCGCAGCGAGATCCCCGCCTCGACGGTGGCGGTTCCCCGCTCGCGGTCGACGCGCTGGACCCGGCGGTACGCCGCCAGGTCGACCAGGATCTCCTCACCGCGCAGCAGCCGGGATCGCCGGGCCCGGCCGACGGTGCGGACGGGGCGGCCCGCCGCGGCCGCCTGGCTGACGATCGCAACCAGTTCGGCCTCCGTGCGCGGCTGCTCGATTACGACGGGCACGCGGGCGCCCTCAGGTGCGGGCCTTGAGGGCCTCGATGAGTTTGGGCAGCACCTTCTGCACGTCGCCCACGATGCCGAGGTCGGCGATGGCGAAGATCGGCGCCTCGGCGTCTTTGTTGATCGCCACGATGTTCTTGGACCCCTTCATCCCGACCATGTGCTGGGTCGCTCCGGAGATACCCGCGGCAATGTAGACGGTCGGCTTGACGGTCTTTCCGGTCTGCCCGACCTGGTAGGAGTAGGGCACCCAACCGGCGTCGACGATGGCCCGGGAGGCGCCGGGGGCGCCGTGCAGGAGCTTGGCCAGTTCCTCGATCAGCTGGTAACGACCGGCCTCGCCCAGCCCCCGCCCTCCCGACACGACGACGGCGGCCTCGTCGAGCTTCGGGCCGGTGCGCTCCTCGACGTGGCGAGCGGTGACGGTGGCGGCGTTGGTGGCACCGGTGTCGGGGATGTCGAGGGCCACGACGTCGGGGGCGGCGCCACCGGTGTCGACCGCTTCCTCGGCCGCGAACGACTTGGCCCGCACCACGAAAATGGCCGGTGCCGCGCCGGTGAAGCGGGCCTTCAGCACCTCGGAGCCGCCGAAGATGGCGTGCTCGGACACGAGCGTGCCGTCGTCGCTCGTGATGCCGACCACGTTGGTGAGCACCGACCGGTCGAGCCGCACGGACAGGCGGCCCGCGATGTCACGGCCGTCGTAGGTCGTCGGGATCAAGATGGCGTCGGGGGGGCCGTCCTGCTCGACCAGGGCCGCGATCGCGGCCGCGACCGGGACCCCCGGCAGCGCCGCGCCCAGATCGCCGAGGGAGTACACCTTGGTCGCGCCATAGGCGCCGAGTTGGGTCGCCACGCTCTCGGCGTCATCCCCCCACGTGACGGCCTCGACGGTCCCGGCCAGCTGGCGGGCCTTGGTCAGCAGCTCCAGGCTGACGGGAAGCGCCTTGCCCGCGAATGCTTCTGCCACGACCAAGATGCGGTCGGTTGCCATGTTTGCCGGCCTCCTCAGATGACCTTGAGCTGTTCGAGGAACGCCACGATGCGCTCGTGGCCGTCACCCTCGTCGACGACGATCTCGCCCGCTTGGCGAGCTTCCGCCGGTTCGACCGAGACGATTTCTTGGCCGGCGCCGTGCCACCCGACGTCATCGCTCGACAGATCGAGGTCCGCCACCTTGAGTTGGTCGATGGGTCGGTTCTTGGCGGCCATGATGCCCTTGAACGACGGGTAGCGGGGCTCTACCACGCCGGCGGTGACGGTGACCAACGCCGGCAGTGGGCAATCGACTTCGTCGTAACCGGCCTCGGTTTGGCGGTCGACCAGCACCTTGTCGCCCTCGACGCGAACTCGCTTGGCGAAGGTGATCGAGGGCAGGCCAAGCAGCTCGGCCACCTGGACGGGGAGCGTGCCGGTGTAGCCGTCGGTCGATTCGGTGGCCGCCAGGATCAGGTCCGGCTGCACCCGCTGGAGCGCCTTGGCCAGGACCTTCGCGGTCCCGAGCGCGTCGGAGCCCTGCAGGCTCTCGTCGCTGACGAGGATCGCCTTGTCGGCGCCCATGGCCAAGGCCGTGCGCAAGCCGCTGACCTCCCCGTGCGGCGCCATCGAGACCAGCGTGACTTCACCGCCGCCGGCCTGCTGCACGAGTTGGAGCGCCATTTCCACGCCGAACTCGTCGGACGGATCAAGCATCAGCTTGCCGGAGCGTTCCAGGGTGTGAGTCGTGGGATCCAGCTTCCCGGGACTGGCCGTGTCGGGCACCTGCTTGACGCACACTGCAATCTTCATCGTTCGCTCGTCCTCCAGTGTGGTCGCTATCTTACCACTCAGTAACTTACGGGGTAACTTGCGGACGCCGGTCAGGTCGGGAGTGGGGCAGTCGGCGGCGAAAAGGTGAGTGGTAGGTTGCCACGGGTGACGGCGCCCGACGAGGTACGGCTTGCGGTTCCCGCCATGCCGGAGTTCCTCCGGCTGGTCCGGGTGACGGCCGCGGGGCTTGGAAGCCGGCTCGGGTTCAGTTACGACCAGGTCGAGGACCTTCGCCTGGCGATCGACGAGATGTGTTTCGGCCTGACCGGGGCCAGCGGGCGGCCCGGCACGGTGCATGTTCGTTTCCTGGTCGGTGGCGACGTGCTCGAGGTGGCGGCCGAGGGGTTCTTCGACGATTCGCTGGAAACACCCCCCGAGTCCGAGTGGTCCAAGGTGATCTTGGCCGCGCTGGTCGACGACCACGAGCTGGCCTCGGGCCCCAACGGGCCGCGGTATCGACTGGTGAAGCGCCGCATCCCGGAACAGCCGGACCTTCCGGAAGCCACGGCATGACGCGCTGGGCGCCGGACAGGGCTTGGACAGTCGCGGTCGCAGGGGCGGTTGCGGCTTCGGGCGCGGGTGCGGCTTCGGACGCGGCGGGCGCTTCGGGCGCGGCGGGCGCTTCAGGCGCGGGTGCGGCTTCGGGCGCGGCTTTGTCGGCTGGTGCGGTCTCCGAGACTGGCGCGGGGGCGGGCTCGTGAGCACGGATCCAGTCCTGCGCGAGGAGCTGCGGGCCAAGTTCGTGGTATTCGCCGGGTCCCGCGACCGCCATCTTCGCGACGACCTGGTCGCGGCCCACCTGGGGTTGGCGGAGTATCTGGCCCGCCGATTCGCCAACCGTGGCGAACCCCTGGACGACCTGGTCCAGGTGGCCTCCATGGGGCTGGTCAAGGCGGTCGACCGGTTCGACCCAGAGCGCGGGGTCGAGTTCTCCACCTATGCGACCCACACCATCGTCGGCGAGCTGAAGCGCCACTTCCGCGACAAGGGCTGGGCGGTGCGAGCGCCACGGCGCATGCAGGAGCTGTACCTCCGGCTGACCAAGGTCATCGGAGTGCTGGGCCAGACGCTCGGTCATTCCCCGACCATCGCGGAGCTCGCCGCCGAGGTGCAGGTCTCGGAGGAAGAGGTCCTGGAAGCGCTCGAAGCGGGGCAGGCCTACCGCTTCGCATCTCTGGACGCCCCGAGCGGGGAGGGTGAGTCGCCGAGTTACGCCGCCTATTTGGGCGACGAGGACCCGGGCATGGATGATGCCGAACGCCGGGCGGTCCTGGCGCCGCTCATGCAACGGCTGGCTCCCCGCGAACAGCTCATCGTCCATCTGCGGTTCTTCCAGGGCATGACGCAGTCCGAGATCGCAACCCACCTCGGGATCAGCCAGATGCACGTGTCACGCCTCCTCGCCAAGAGCGTCGCCCACCTTCGGGCGGCCGCCGACGATGAAGCCTGAGGTCTGAGGGCCCTCGAGCCGGCCCGGTGTTCGGCTGGCCCGCGCCATCACGATGAAGCTGCTCCTGTTGGTGAACGCCTCGGCCTCGTCGGTCACGCCCCGGGTTCGGGTGCTGATCCAGGAGGCGCTCCAGGCTGACCATGACGTCACGGCGGCCGAGACCAGTCGACGGGGCCATGCCTCCCGGTTGGCCAAGGGCGCGGTGGCCGATGGCTACGACGTGGTTGTCGTCCTCGGTGGCGACGGGACGGTCAACGAGGCCGCCAACGGCTTGGCGGGGTCGTCCACCGCCCTCGGGCTGTTGCCGGGCGGATCGACCAACGTCTTCGCCCGAACCATCGGCTTCACCAACGACCCGGTCGAGGCGGCGGCCGAGCTCTTGTTGGCGCTACGAGTGCCGCAGCGGTCGATTCGTCGCATCGGGCTCGGCAGCGCCAACGACCGTTACTTCCTCTTCCACGCCGGGATGGGGTTCGACGCGGCCGTGGTCGAGCAGGTGGAGCGTCGGGGGTCGCTAAAGCGCTTCGCCGGCCACCCGCTGTTTCTGTACGCGACGGTTGACACCTGGTTGCGCCACTACGACCGGTCGAAGCCCCACTTCGACATCGTCGTCGGGCCCTCGTCGGCGCCCGGTGGCGTGGCGGAGCCCGGCGGCCGTGGCGGGGGCCCGGCGGCGGCCTGGTGCGGGGAGCGAGCCGGGAGATTCCGGGGGTCTACTTCGCCATCTGCATCAAGACCAACCCGTACACGTTCCTTGGGAACCGTCCACTGAACGTGGCGCCCGAAGCCGGTCTCGACAGTGGCTTGACGATCGTCGCCCTGCAGACACTTTCACTGCCCACCGTGGCCCGGGTGGTCGGCGCGACCATGACGGGACGGGGCGGCCCGAACCTGGCGAAGTTCAAGGGTCTCGCGTACGCCAGTGACCTGACCGCGTTGGACGTCCGTGGCCGGGGCCCCTTTCCCTATCAACTCGACGGCGACTACCTCGGCCAGGTGGACCAGCTCGAACTGCGCTACCAGCCCGACCTGCTGAGCCTCGTGATCCCGGTGGCCTAGCCAGCGACGGCACGCGACGTGTTGCAGCGCTCGACGTCTCTCGACCCTGCACGGGGCTCATGCGCGCAAGGCCGTGCGGGCCACGTCCGGCACGTTGCTGATGATGGCGTCGACGCCGGCGGAAACCAGCCAGCGGATGCGGTCGGGGTCGTCCACGGTCCAGGTGGTGACGCTGATCCCAGCCTCGTGGGCTGCCGCCACGAGGGTGTCGGTCACCCCTTCGTGGTGCGGGTGGAGCGCGCCGTGGCCTCGCCCGAGCAGGGCTTCGAGGGCATCGGCCTGGTTGAACCATCGAGGGGTGAGCCACCCCGTCGCCAGTCCCGGCCCGGCGGCGACCGCGGCATCGAGCGCCAGCAAATCGAACGACGACACGACGACCCGGCCGGTCAAGCCCTGCTCGACGACAAACTGGGCGACGCGGCGGGCCAGAGGGTGTCCCGGGTCGTAGCCCGGCTCACCTGGAAGATCCTTGAGTTCGACGTCGACGATCAGGTCACCGCACGCGTCGATCGCCGCCGCCAGGAGCGGTACGTGGGCTGGGAGGTCCGTGACCCGCAGCGAGGCGATGGGACCGAGGCCGACGATCTCGACGTCGTGGTGTACGACCAACGCTCCATCAGCGCTGGAACGCACATCGAGCTCGACGCCATCGGCGCCGAGGCGACGCGCTTCGCGGAAGGCTTCGAGGGTGTTCTCCGTGGCGACCCGAGAGGCGCCTCGATGGGCGAGGATCATGACCACGGGCGGGGATTTTCTCAGGTTTTCTTGGCCAACCCCTTGCCTCGGACGGTTCGTCACCCTAGTCTGAGGGCGCAGGCGGCAAACCAGTACGTTGGGATACTGCTTGTGAACGTTTTCACATTCACATTTGTCCCTTGGAGGCGAAGTGGCCCTCACTTGGAGCCGCTCGATCGAGTGGGATCTCGAAGATTGGCGCTGTCGCTCGGCTTGCCGAGATACAGACCCCGACCTGTTCTTCCCGGTTGGTACCACTGGGCCGGCGATCGAACAGATCGAGTCGGCGAAAGCAGTGTGCCGGCAATGTGAAGCCCAGATGGCGTGCCTTGAGTTCGCGTTGGCGACCAACCAGGAGTCAGGCATCTGGGGCGGAACATCCGAAGATGAACGCCGCAAGCTGCGCAAGGCCTGGTTGGCCCGCCAGCGCCGCGCCTGCTGAGCCCACTCGGGTCACAACCCCAGTCGCGCCGCTACGGCGGCACAAAATCGCCCATCGCCGGCTTCCGGCTCCCCCCGGCCGGGGCCGGCTGGCGCGACCGGCGAGCGGCAGCATTCGTCGTCGCATGTCGCGGACGCTCGACCACCGCCACGCCGCGCCGCCCGAAGCCGGGCCGTGCGAAGCCGGGCCGTGCGAAGCCGGGCCGCGCGAAGCCGGGCACCGGGCTCAGCTTTAAGGCGGGGCGGGCAGGCCTTCGTCGTCGTCGGCCTGCGCCGCGGTTGGGACGATCACGTCCACGACCGTGCCGCCGTCGGTACGCATCTCGATCGTGCCCCCGAGCTGCGTCCTGACCAGGTCGCGGACAATCGACAGCCCCAGACTGGTCGACTCCTCAATCGAGAAACCCTCCGGCAAGCCTCGACCATTGTCGCGGACCTGCACCAGTAACTGCCCGTCGTCTCGCTTGAGCGACACGTGCACCCGTAGCGGCTCATGCCCGGGCGGGACCTGGCCGGCGGCCACGCCCGGACCCTCGGGAAATGCATGCTCGGCCGCGTTCTGCAACAGCTCGGTGAGGATGACCGCCAGCGGCGTCGCCACTGTGGCCGGCAACTCCCCCGCTTCGCCGTCGTGTCCGATCCGGAAGTGGGCCTCGGGCGCCAGCAGATCCTCGGCCATCCGCAGCAGCGACGGGACGATGTCGTTGAAGTCGACCTGGTCCGAGGCGTCGCGCGACAAGATCTCGTGCACCAACGCGATCGTGCGCACCCGGCGCTCTGATTCCTCCAGTGCGCTTTTCCCCTCACCCGGCGGCAACCGGCGGGCCTGCAGCCGCAGCAGCGACGAGATCGTCTGGAGGTTGTTCTTCACCCGGTGGTGGACCTCCCGGATGGCGGCGTCCTTCGACAGCAACAACCGGTGGAAACGCCGCAGGTCGGAGACGTCGCGCATCAACACCAGCGCACCGGTCACCTTCCGGTTCTCCAGCAGCGGCATGCAACGGATCACCACCGTGACATCGGGACGACCCTCCACCTCCTCGGTCACCGACAGGGCGGTCTCGAACGCCTCGTCCACCGCCGTCTCGTCGATGCCGACCTCGTCGAGGCGCATGCCCTCGAGCCCCGAGTACATGCCCATCCGGTGGAGTGCGTTGACGGCGTTCGGCGACGCGTACTCCACTCGGCCGGTCGAATCGAGCAGCAACACGCCGTCGCCGACCCGCAGCTCGCTCGTGACCGGCTCCTCGATGGGGTACGGATACTCCCCCGCCACGATCATGCGGGCGAAGCGGTCGAAGACCTCGACGTAGACCCGTTCCAGCTCACCTGGGCGGCGCCCGACTGAGAGGGCCGACTCCCGGGTCATGACGGCCACGACCTTGTCCTGCCAGCGGACTGGGATCGAAACCAGTCGGCCCCGCTCGTTGCGGCTCGGGATGCCCACCTCGCCCTCGACGATGCTGGCCAGGCGCCAGCATCGCGAGACCAAGGGCCGCTCGACCTCGTCGATTACGTGACCGACGAGGTCGTCACGGTGCAGGGTCTGCGACGTCGTCGGGCGGACCTGGCCGAGCACGATGAAGCGGTCGGCGCTGCTCGATACCGGGACGAACAGCAGGAGGTCGGCGAAACACAGGTCCGACAGCATCCCCCACGATGCGACCAGCCGCTGCAGGTGCGACAGCGTGGGACCGTCAAGCTCGGTGTAGTCCCGGGCCAGCTCGGCCATCGTTGCCATCAGGCTCCCCTACTACTCAGACCGGTACTCGACGGCTGTTACGTCACGAACCTCTACGTCCAGGACCTCTACGTCCAGGACCTCTACGTCCAGAACTTCTCGCCCAATCGAAGCAGACCGTCGAGGTCGTAGATGTCGGTTTCGAAGTACGGCACCGACGCCACCACCGCGGGGGCGGCCGAAAGGACCGCGCGCTGCGAGGCCTCCCGCTGGGCAACCACGCCGAAGTTGCAGAAGCTCTCGCCCACCTCGGCCAGCACCCGCTCGACCTGCGCCGCGTCGTCCCCGGTGACGCCCGCGACCTTGGCCGCCAGTTCGGGGGCCCGGTCGGTCAGCAGCATCGCCCGCGTCGCCGCCGCCTCGTCGTTGAAGTAGGGGGGCAGGACCTTGTTGAGCACCAGGGCGTCGAGGTGGAACTTCTTGGCCGTCAGCACGTCGATGAAGAACTCGGCCTCATGGGCCGGCGCCGCCTCGAGCGTGGTCACGACGACGAACGTGGTCCGGTTGTCGCGCAGCAACCGGGCCACCGCCTGCGAACGCTCGACGAAGCCGGCGTACATGGTCTGGAACAGGATGAAGAACTCGGCAATGTCCTGCAGGAACTGCGACCCGAGGATCCGGTCGGCCACCTGGTAGAACGGCCGCGACGCCAGGTTGACCACCCGAGACCGGTAGGGGACGATCAGCAGTCGCAGCAGCCGGGACGAGAAGAACTCCGCCATCCGCTCCGGAGCCTCGATGAAGTCGAGGGCGTTGCGCGTCGGCGGGGTGTCCACCACAATCAGATCGAAGTTCCCCTCGGAGTGCAGCTCGTACAGCCGCTCCATGGCGATGTACTCGTGGCTCTGGACGAACCGGCCGGAGATGTTCTGGTACAGCGGGTTCTCCAGGATGCGGGCGGCGGTGGCGGGATCGGGGGCGTGGCGGCGTACCAGGTTGTCCCAGCTCTGCTTGGTGTCGAGCATCGCGGCCCACAGCTCCCCCCGGGGGTGGGGCTGGCCGGCCGCCTTGAACGCCGACACCGGCACTCGCTTCTCCTCGTTGCCGAACCCCTGGAGGCCCAAAGCGTTGGCCAGGCGCTTGGCCGGGTCGACGGTAAGCACCAGCACCTTGCCGCCCAGCTTGACCGCCGCCATGGCGGCTGCGGCCGCCGCGGTCGTCGTCTTGCCTACCCCGCCGGAGCCGCAGAACACCGCGATCTCCTTGGCCGCCAGCAGCGACTCCAACGAGGTGGGTTCGGACTCGGGTTTCGGGCGCGGTGCCATGGCCGGCGACGCCTAGAACCCGAGCTCGGCCGACAAGGCTTCCGCCAGCTGCCGGGTCGACCGCAATCCGTGGGACCGGGCAAACAGGTAGGGCAGGTACAGCATCGGAACCCCGGCCTCGATGCCATCACGCAGCCGTTCGAGATGCTCGGCCCTGGTCCGCCGCAGCGTGACCGCCATGCGAGCGCCCTCGAGCAGCGGCTCGACCGATCCCCCGATCTCGTCTTCCAGCAACGACGACACCTCGGGGTCCCACAGGCGCTCGAATACCTCCTCTTCGCCTCGGCCGAACAACTCCGGAAGCACCCGGTTGACGATCACCGCCGCCAGGTCGACATTGGTCTCGGCTTGCAGGCGTCCCTGAAGCTCGATCGTCTCGTTGACCGGCATCTCCTCGGCGGTGGTGACGATGGCCACCCCGGTCGTCCTCGGGTTGCCCAGGATGTCGAGCATCCACCCGGTCTGCTGGCGCACCGGGCCGACCTGAATCAGCCCGTTGATCGCCTGTGGTGCCGCCAATTGCCCCACGATGTGGCCGGTGGGGGCGGCGTCGACGACGACCAGGTCGTAGTGGCGCTCCCGGACCTCCCAGCACAGCTTGCCCACCGTCACGATCTCCTTGACACCGGGGGCGGCGGTGGCCACGAAGTCGAACATGCGCGCCAGCGGGCCGATGCGCGCCACCAGACCGAGCTTCAGCTGGAGCTGCAGGTACTGCTTCAGCGATGCCTCGGTGTCCATGGACATGGCCCACAAGTTGGGCTGGAGCTCCCGCTCCTCGAAGGCGGTGGGGCCGGTCTCGAAGAAGTCGGCCAAGTTGCCCTTGGAGTCGACCTCGCACACGAGCGTGCGCTTGCCCCGCTCCGCGGCCAAGAGGCCGAGGGCGGCGGTGACCGCGGTCTTGCCGACGCCGCCCTTGCCGGTGACGAACACCAGCTTGCGGTCGAGCAGGTTCAACGGAGGAGCGGAGGCCGCCCGAGGCGTAGCGCTAACGGACGCCAGCCGAGTGGGATCCGAAGCCGACCCGCCGGTCCTCGTTGGGGCTGCCGATCTCGACGTAGGCCAGCTTGGCCCCAGGCACGCCGACGCGCCGCCCTTTGCGGTCGGTGAGCCACAGCACCCCGAGGTCGCCGCTCAGGGCGTCCTCGACGGACTTGGCCACTGCCGCCGGGTCGGCATCCTCACCGAGGTCGACCTCGATCTCTTTCGGTGATTGGGTCACACCGATGCGAACCTCCACGGCGATGGTCCTCTCTTGTAGAAACTCGTCAGGCGTCGTCCATGCTACGTGGGGGGCGCCTCTACCCGGCCGCCGGGAACCGCTGCGGCTGTCAGGGGGACGCGGAGTCCACCCGGTGGTACAACTTCTCTCGGGGAAAATGCCTCCCGTGGTGCCCTCGAGTCCCGTGGTGGCCGATGCCGTCCTGCCTGCCGCGGCGAAGCCGGCACCGGGAGACCGTCGCAATTCGGTGCGTGTCTGTCGCTCGACGACGAACGACCGTCGGCAAGGATTGGGCGGTGTCCATGACCGCTGCGAGGGCCATTCGCAACGCCCATGATTGGTTCGAAGTCAACGACGGGTGGGCGCCACCGGATGAGGACACCCTCGCCGACTGGCTGGCCGACGGCGTCTGCCGCTGTCCCGACGAGTGCCTCGTGACGCCAAATGGTTGGTGCCGGCACGGCTTGGCGTCGTGGCACCTCATCCTGAGCGCGATGGCCGAAGACGGTCAGGGTTAGCCCAGAATCGCTGAAATGTGTTGATAACGGTCACATAGGGCTGGTAGAGTACGAACATACGTTCCCTTCATCGAGGTTTCCGATGTGCCAGCGCCTTGCACAGTTGACCGCAGCGATGCGGGAGTACTCGACCCGGTTCGACGCCTCGCTGCTGTCGGCAGCGGACGCGGCGAGTGTGGTCCAGCAGGCGGCGGCTGTCGAGCACATGGCTTCGGCGGTCAAATCCTTGGCCGCGGCCCGGGCGGCCCAGGTCCAGTCGTGGAAGGCGAGCGGGCACCGCTCGGCCGAGGAACAGTTGGCCCATTGCACCGGGACCTCCGTCGCCGGTGCTCGCGAGGCGTTGGCCTTGGGGCGGCGGCTCGACCAGCAACCCGAGGTGGCGGCCGCCGCCTTGTCAGGAACCCTGTCGCCCACGCAGGCGTCGGCAATCGCCGACGCCGTCGATGCCGCTCCGGCCGCGGCGGGGGAGTTGCTCGAAGCGGCGACCGCCGGCGGCTCCCTGGCCGACTTGAAGGATCAGTGCGCGGCGGTGAAGGCGGCGGCCGAGGTCGACCTCGAGGCGAGGCGGGCCGCGATCAGGCGCCGGCGCAACCTGCGAGCCTGGACCGACCAAGGCGGCGAGTGGCACCTGGTGGCGGCCGGCAACCCCGAGGACGGCGCCCAGATCATGGCCGCACTAGCCCCATTGGCCGAGCAGGTCTTCCGCTTGGCCCGCCAAGCCGGCGTGCGCGAGCACCCCAACGCCTACCGCTTCGACGCCCTCGTGCAACTGGCCCTCAACGCCACCAGCCCAACCGCCACCGACGCCCACAACGCGGCCGGCGCGTGCGAAGACGGCCAAGGCCCGGGCGGGGACTGCCGCGAGCTCCGACGCTCACGCCCAGGCCGCCGGCCGAGGCCGGGACGGGGACCGCCGCCCGCAGTCCCGACGCCCACGCCACGGGCCACCCAGGCCCCGACCGGGACCGTGACCGCCCGCTGCCCGACACCCACGCCCACTCCACGGGCCACCCAGGGCCGGACGGGGACCGCGACCGCCCGAGTCCCGACGATCACGAGGCGCGGCCAGGCGACCGCCGTCGCGGCACGCCAGGCGGCGGGGTCGACACCCGTGCGGCTACACCCGGGTCCCAACCTTCGCCGCTCTGGCCATCGGACTCCCCGCCGGGCGCAGCCGGCCCCCTGGAGGGAGCCCGACGTCGAAGCCAGCCGGCCCACGGCCGACGTAGCCGGCACGGCCCGGGCACCGGACACCGCTCCGCCCGGCGGCCGTGGTGGCCCACCAAGGGGCAAACGACGAAAGGCGGCCCGGACGACACCGCGGGCTCGGCGCGGCGCGCCCACCAAGCTCCTTCTGCGCGTCGACCTCGACGCCTTCCTGCGAGGCTTTCCCACCGGAGGCGAGACCTGCGACCTGGTCGGCTACGGCCCCATCTCCCTGTCCGCCGTCCAGGACATTCTGCGCCACGGCGACCCGTTTGTCGCCGCCATCTTGACCAGAGCGACCCAAGTCGTGGGAGTCGCCCACCTCGGACGACAACCGACCGCGAGCCAACGCAGCGTTCTCGAATGGCTCCACCCCACCTGCGCCGCCAGCGGCTGCGCGTGCACTGCCCGCCTCGAAATCGACCACCGGGTTGACTGGGCCGACACCCACATCACCCTCATCGACTGGCTCGACGCGCTGTGCCACCACCATCACCAACTGAAGACCCAACACGGCTGGGCGCTCGTCGACGGTGTCGGCAAGCGGGCCTTCGTGGGCCCCACCGATCCACGCAATCCCCGACACAGGCCGTCCGAGGCGGCGTGATGTGCCTCGCCGAGATGGTCACACCCCCTGGGTACGGTGTACTCGATGACGACTGAACCTGTGGCCGCCCGGGACCTCTCCGATCGGGAGTTGCGTTGGGCCGCAACCATGTCCGGTCATGGCGGGCAGGCGGAGCTGCCGAGTCGGTGGGCGCATGGCGACAGTTCGGCCTACGTCGGCTCGCCCGCGAGGCTCCGCCGAGAGGAACGCGAGGCGGTTGAGGAAGCAACCCTCGCTCCCGGCGCCACCCGATCACGCGAGGGCGGTGATCGGCAGCGGTTGGAGGAGCCCGATGTGTACCGGACGTGCTTCGAGCGTGATCGAGACCGGATCCTCCATTCGGCGCCGTTCCGGCGCCTGGCTGGCAAGACCCAGGTCTTCGTCTTCCCCGACGATCACCAGCGCACCCGCCTGACCCATGCCCTCGAGGTGGCGCAGGTGGCGACGGCGGTCGCCCGGGCGTGCCGGCTCAATGTCGCCCTGACCGAGGCGATCGCGCTGGGCCACGACTGCGGCCATGGCCCTGGTGGCCACGCCAGCGAAGACGCACTGACCCCGTATCTTCCCGAGGGCTTCGACCACGCCGTGTGGGGCGCGGACGTCGTCCTCGGTCCCGCCAACTTGTGCCGGGAGACGAGCGACGGCATCCGCAACCACTCCTGGAGCCGCCCGGCCCCGGCCACGCCCGAGGGGGAGGTGGTCAGCTGGGCCGACCGCATCGCGTACGTCTGCCACGACTTCGAGGACGCGGTGCGCGCCGGGATCGTCACCGAGGGGGTACTCCCGCCGTCGGTACTCGAGCGATGTGGACGGACCAGGAGTCGCCAGCTGGACGCGTTCATCGAAGGCCTGATTGGCGGGACGCTGGCAACTTGCTACGTGGCTATGAGCGAGCCTTTGGCCGAAGCGCTGGCCGACTTCCGTGAATGCAACTACGAGCGGATCTACTTGCGCCCGACATCCGTCGCCCAGGGTGCGGCGGTCGTCGACCTGCTGCGCGCCCTGGTGGAGCACTTCGCCGACCGGCCCAACCTGCTCCCGTCGGTCGGGTTCCCCGGGGTGGACGCGGGGACCGATGCGGCCGTGCGGGCTGCGGTGACCTATGTGGCGGGGATGACCGATCGTTACGCCTGCCAGACGGCGGTGGCACAACTCGGCTGGGACCGGGACCGCTTGCCCCGCTCCGGCGTCAACCTCTGAGGTGAGATCAGATGGAGCGAGCGTCGTTTGACGCTGCGGCCCTCGACGTGGCGAGTTCCTCGTCGAGCCATTTCGGGGCCCGTTTCTTCGCCCAGGCCCGGCTGATGTTGCCTGACCACATCGAGTCGAGCGAGTCGCGGTCAGAGAAGGCAAAGAGGATGTGGCCGGTGATGGTGAAGAACAGCGCGATGGCGATCCAGTCGTGGACGAAGGTGGCCCCAGTGCGCCACGACAGGGGCCAGGGCTTGTACCAGTGCATGATCGAGCCGGTGGCCAGCATGAGGAGCATGGCGCCGCCCGTGAAGGCGGCGTTCAGTTTCTGCCCGGCGTTGAACTTGCCCTGCTTCAACCCGCTCACCCGCTCCGGCCGCCAACCCCGTCGCCGTAGCCAGACCCGGTCCTCGGGAATCCAGCGGTTCAGTCGACGGAGGTCGGCCCGCAACCGGTGGCCCCAACGCCGCCCCACGATGCCAAGCACCAACGGCACCGGCAGGATCAGGCCTGCATACACATGGATGGTCACCACCAGCTGCCGACGGCCGACCGCGGCGGAAAGAGGCGGGAGGTACAAAACGCCCGCGGTGGCCATGAGGATGGCGAAGAGGGTGGCGTTGGCCCAGTGGACGACCCGCTCGGCGACGTCGAAGCGCAGCAGTTGGGGCGCGGCCTTCGGTGTCGCCTGGCTGCTGGCCCGTCGTGGGCGCAGCGCCCCGTCGATCACCTTCGCGCCTTGCGTCGCCGGCGATGACGCCGGTTCAGGTGGTCGCTTTGTCGCTTCGGCCATTGCTCCGACCCACCCAGCCGTCGATGTCGTAGCCGAAGCCGCTCCCAGTACCCGGCCTCGACCTTCGAGACGACGCTGATCTTGGACAGCCACTTGCACGACTTGTACCCGTACATGGGCGCCACGTACATCCGAACCGGGCCTCCGTGCTGGCGGGTCACCGGGGCGCCGAGCATCTCGTAGGCCACCAGCACATCGGGCCGCCGGCCCTGGTCGATGGTGAGGCTCTCGGTGTAGGTACCGTCGAAGGACTCGAACCTCAAGGCGGCCCCGCCCGGCTGCACCCCGGCCTCGTCCAGCACGGTCGACAACCTGACGCCGGTCCAATGGACCATGGGTACCCGCCAACCGGTCACGCACTGGAAGTCCTTCACCAGCGTCGTCGGCGCCATCGATTTCAGGTCGGCCAAGGTCAATGTGAGGGGCTGATCGACCATCCCGTCGACGGTCAGGCGGTAGTCGGCGGCGCTCGAAGATGGCAGCGACCCGGTCACCGAGTAGATCCGAAAGCCGCCCGCGGCGGGGATCAGCTGGCTGAGGCCGGTCGGATCTGCCGCCTCCAGCGGGCTCAACACGGTGTTCAGGGCATCCTGGACCCGGGCCCCGCCCAGAATCCCGGCTACCCCGAGGCCGAGCATGCCCAGGACGACGCGGCGACCGATCGGCGTGCCGATGGCCTCCGCGTCGACCCTGCCATCGGTTCCCACCATTGCAGTGTGACGCCCCGCCGGGGCAAACGGCCGTCGCGTCAGCGAATCGTAAGCTCGGGCCGGAAGACCCGGGACGCTCCCTTCGCCACGATCGCCTTGGCCAGCGCCTCGAAAGCCACGGCCGCGTCGCTGGTCGGATCGGTCGCGGTGATGGGACGGCCGACGTCGCCCCCCTCTCGCAGGGCTGGTACGAATGGGAGCTGGGCCAGCAAAGGCACGCCGAGGTCGGCCGCCAGGGCCTCGCCGCCACCGCGTCCGAACAGCTCGTATCGGGTGCCGTCGTCGCCGGTGAACCAGCTCATGTTCTCGATGACTCCCCGGAGGGGCATGTTGACCTTCTTGGCCATGTACGCGGTCCGCTGGGCGACCCGCTGGGCTGCCGCTTGAGGCGTCGTGACGACGTAGATCTCGCTTCGCGGCAGGTATTGCGACATCGACAGCGCCACATCACCCGTGCCGGGCGGCATGTCGACGACGAGAAACTCGGGGTCGCCCCAGTAGACGTCGACCAGGAACTGCTCCAGCGCCTTGTGCAGCATGGGTCCCCGCCACATCACCGGCTGGTCGTCGCCCACGAAAAAGCCGATCGAGATGCAGCTGACCCCGTAGGCCACGGGCGGCACGATCATGTCGTCGATCACGACCGGATCGCCCTCGATCCCGAGCATCTTCGGTACCGAAAAGCCGTACACATCGGCGTCGAGGATGCCCACACTGTGGCCCGCCTGGGCCAGCGCCACGGCCAGGTTGACGCTCACCGAGGACTTGCCGACCCCGCCCTTGCCCGAACTGATGCCGAGGATACGGGTGCGGCTCTCGGGGTTCATGAACGGATTGGGCACACCTTTCTCATGACCCAGCGGCTGGCCGGCGGCCGCCCCGGTGGCGCCACCACCCCCGTTGTGGGCCCGCATCTTCTCCCGCACCGCCGACAGTTCGGTTTCACTCATGACGGTCAACTGGACGTCGACTTCCTCGACGCCGTCGAGAGGAAGCAGGGCCGAAGTGACTCGCTCGGTGATCTCGGTGCGCATCGGGCAGCCGGCCACGGTGAGCGCCACGGTTACCGTTACCCGGCGCCCGCCGTCGGCGAGCGACACCCCCTTGACCATGTCGAGCTCGACGATGCTGATGTGCAGCTCCGGGTCCAGCACCCCACGGAGCGCCTCCATTAACTGCGGCTCGGTTGCGGGCACGAGATCCTCCGGTATTTGCACTACCGCCGTAGGTACAATACCGCCGTGGATGGGTTAGCCCACCCGACGCCGGGCAGCCGAAACAGCAGCGCCAACCCGTTGACCGACGTCGAGTTTTCAGCCGCCGTGGTGGCGGTGACGACTGCCTTCGGTGATCCCACGAGGCGCCGCATCTACCTCTTCGCCCGGGAGCATGAGCTGGGTGTGACGGCCAGCGACGTGGCCGAGCACTTCGCCTTGCACCCGAACGTGGCCCGCCATCACCTGGACAAGCTGGCTGCCGGAGGCTACGTCGAGGTCTTCGTCGCCCGCAGCGAGTCAGCCCGGGCCGGGCGCCCCTCGAAGGGGTACCGGGTGTCGGGTCGGGCGGCGGGCCTGGAACTGCCGGTCAAGGGCAGCGACCTGCTCATCACCCTCCTCGGCCGAGCGCTCGCCTTAGTGCCCACCGCCCAGGCTGAGGCCATGGCCGAACAGGTCGGCGAAGAATATGGCCGCGAACTGGCCAGCCAGATGTCGGCGGCCGACGAGCAGCGGTCCTTTCGGTCCGCCCTGCACGCGGTGGCCGACGCCCTTACGGCCCACGGTTTCGAGGCCCACGCCGAGGCCCGGGGCTCGTCGCTGGCGCTGATCAAGGACAATTGCCCGTTCTTCGACACGGCCAAGCAGCACCCGGTCATCTGTGCCGTCGACCGGGGCATGGTGCGGGGGATGCTGGCCAGCCTGTACGGCGGCGAAACGGTCCTCGCGACGGAGTCATCCAGGGCGCTCGGCGACGACGCCTGCATCACCGTCGTCTAAGTGCCACGGGCCTACCTGGATCACGCGTCCACATCGCCGCCGCGCCCGTCGGTGGTCGCCGCCCTCGTCGCCTCGTTGGGCCTCGCCGACCCCGGGCGGGTCCACACGGAGGGGCGAATCGCCCGCGCCGTTCTCGAAGAGGCACGGGAAAAGGTGGCCGGTTTCTGCGGTACCCGTTCCCGGCAGGTGATCTTCACGTCCGGGGCGACCGAGGCGATCAATGCTGCGGTGTACGGGGCAATCACATCCGGCCGGGGTGACCACATCGTGTGCCCGGGCGTCGAGCACTCCGCCGTGCGCCGGGCTTCGGCGCGGGCCGGGCGTGTCAGCCTGACGGCCGTCGACGGCGACGGTCTGGTCGACATTGATGCCGTCCTCGGCGCCATCGGGCCCAGCACCGCCCTGGTTCACTGCCAGTGGGCCAACCATGAGGTGGGCACGATCCAGCCCGTTGCCGACGTCGTGGCGGCCTGCCGTGAGCGGGGAATCTTGGTCCACGTCGACGCGGCCGCGGCCGCCGGGCACCTGCCGATCGCGTTCGACGAACTCGGCGCCGACCTGCTGTCGATGTCGGCTCACAAGTTGGGCGGCCCGAAGGGGGCGGGTGCGCTACTGGTGCGCCGCGGTGTGCGGCTACCGCCGTTCCTGGTGGGCGGCGAACAGGAACGCGCTCGGCGGGGCGGGCTCGAAGACCTTCCCGCCTGGGTGGGCTTCGGCGCCGCGGCCTCGGAGTTGGCGGACGGCGCCTTGGCGCTCGAGGCGGCGGCCGCGGCGGTCCAGACCGACCGGCTGAGAAGCGCCGCCCTCGCGGTCCCCGGCGTTCGGGCCTACGGGCCCGCACGGCCCGAGAGCCGCCTTCCCTCTCTGCTCTGTCTCGGTGTCGACGACGTGGAGGCCGAGGCGGTCCTGATCGGCCTCGACCAGGCCGGCGTGGCCGCCCACTCCGGCAGCGCCTGCTCGTCGGAGTCCCTCGAGCCCTCGCCCGTGCTGGCGGCGATGGGTGTCGACGCCGACCACAGCCTCCGGTTGTCGGTCGGCTGGTCGACCACCGACGACGAGGTGGAGTGGCTGCGGGCGCGCTGACCCCGCGTCATCGACGGACTCCGCGCGCTACGTCGCTGAGAGTTTCGAGAACGGGTCTGCGTGAGACCCCTGAGGTGCTCGCTCTAAAAGAGCGCCCACCTCAGGTGGCGACGCAGGTTCAGAGCTCGCGGGGGCAGTGCTGCGCGGCAAGCGCGACGCTCTCGGCAGCTTCCCAAAACGCGCGTGAAACCCCATGCGGGTGAGCTTCAAGCAAGTCGTAGGTCGCGTCGATCGCGACACATGCCGTACTCGCTTTCCGTTCGGGGGAATTCTTGACGGCGCTGCTACCAAATCCGGCTGCGCCGGCCGAAAGGACAAGCCCCATGACCCCCACGGCTACCGCTCCCCGCCTCAACGTCCGCATCCTTCGTCCTCTCCCCTGGAGCCACATGTTTATCGAGCTCGGTACGGCTCAAAATAGCCGACCCCGCCGGCCCAGTCGAGCTTCAGCGGTAGCTAAAAGTGTAAACCCGCAAAATTGACCGACGGCAGGTCCGGTCGGGCCGCCGACCAATCGCCACTTCGACGCTATGGCTTCGAGGCGGTGGTCGGGGCGGCCGCAGCTGTCGTAGTTGTCGGGGCGTTGGGTCCGGCGGGAACACTCGGTCCTGCCGCCTTGATGGCCTCCTGCAGCAGGGTTTGGACCTGGGGCACTTGCGGTGCCGACGGGTCCACGATGCCCAGGTAGAGCCGTAGTTCGGTCACCGCGCCCGGTGCGTTGTTCTTGGCCCGGAGGAGCAGGAAACCCCGGAAGAAGTGGGCGTCGGCGAAGTCCGGCGCGATGGTTTCGGCCTTTTCGATCCTGACCAGCCCGCTGTCGACCAGGTCGGAACGGTTGCCCGCCAGGCCTGCCTGGGCCTGCAGCCAACCCCCGTCGGCCAAGGCCACCGGTTGGTTGGGGTCGTCGGCCAGCACCTGGTCGTAGAGTTTCAAGGCGTCGGCCACCTTGCCCTGGTTGACCAGGTCAGCCGCCGTCACCAAGCGCTGGTCGACTCCGCCCGCGGCGGTGGTTCCGGTGAGCTGGCTGTTCCCGCTTGCGGTCTGACCCGGCAACCGGGAGCCGCTGGACTGCGCCACGACCCACGCCGCCAGCACCCCGAAGCCCAGGACCACGATGACCACGACGGTCGCGCGCCAGCGTCGCCGGCTCTGCAACGCCGCGCTGAGCCGCGCATTGTCGGCGGCTGGCCCGCTGCGTTCGGCCTTCGTCTCGGTCGCCCGGGCCGGCCGCACCGATCCGCTACTCCCACGCTTCTTCGTTGGTTTGGTCACCTCAATGGCGCGAAGGACTGCGGCCGCCCGCGCCGTGTAGTCGTTGGTCAGCGACCGGTAGTCGTCGTCCTCGATGTCACCCGCCTCGTACTCGGAGTCGAGGTCGGCGAGGGAGCGCAGCAGAAACTCGCGTTCCTGTTCCAAGCTCTCGAGGTCGGCGTCGGTCCCTGGTTCAGTTGTCGACATCTCGTCGAGCCCTTTCCACCAGTTGGCGGTCCTCGTCGCTCACGATGGCCCCCGACCGAGTCCGCCACCGAGCGAACGCCAGGCCCAGCCCGGCAGCCGCCCCCGCGAACACCACGACCGGAAGGGCCCATACCAACAGTCCCACACCGGTCGACGGTGGATTCAGCGCCGTGCCCGGGTACTGGTGCACGATGTAGGCGGTGATCTCGTGATCGGAGCGCCCGGCGACGAGTTGCTGGCGCACCGCGGTCCGGATGTCCTGCGAAATGGGGGCGCTCGAGTCGGCGACGGTCTCCCCGGAGCACACCGGGCAGCGAATCTGCGACGTGATGCGGTGGACCCGGTCATCGACTGAGCTCGATCCCGAGTGCCCCGCCGTACCGACTGCGAGGGCGATCACCAGTACCAGCCCGAGCCCGGCCAGCGGAAGCCAGCGCTGGACTCGGCGACCGTCGCTCACTCCGCCCGCCGCCTGCTCACGGTGTCGATGTAGCCGGGCCCACCTGCGATGGCGTCGAGACCACCAGTTTCACCTGGTCGAGCAGCTCCTCGAGCTTGCTGTTGGTAATCGGGCCGACAATGTGCGCCAGAACGATTCCACCGGGCGACACGAGGAACGACTCGGGTGGCCCGGTCACGCTGTAGGTGATCTTGGCGTTGGGGTCGTCGACGATGGGCCACTTGCCGCCACTCTTGTTCATCAGGTCCTGGATGGGGCCGGTGTCGGGATCGTCGAAGCGGACACCGAAGATGACGGCGTCGCCGGCGCCGTGCGCGTTCTGGAACCTGACGAGATCCGCTTGTTCCTGCTGGCAAGGCACACACCAGGAGGCGAAGAAGTTGACGACGACCCACTTGCCCTTATAGGCGGAGAGGGCGCCGCTGCCCCCACCGAGTGTGGGCCCGCTGATCTCCGGCGCCGGTTGGTTCTGAAGCGGGCTCGCCGAAACCGTCCCGCTCGTGGACGCGTCCTTACTCGTGGCCAACACCGCAACCAGCAACGCAGTCACACATCCGACCGCGATCGCACTGATAAGGGGAACCCGGCTGCGGGGTCGGCGCACGACACCCGGGGCTCCCGTCGTCGAGTCTCCGGTGCCGGACACCGGCTCCGATCGTTCGGCCGGCCGCTGGTCCGGAGCCACGTCGCTGGCGGGTCCGCCCCCGTGGGCGGCAGGAGTCATCGCGGCACCCCGGCGCGCACACCCTCCGGCCCGCCAGGCGAACCAGGCCCCCCCGGCACATCCCCCGGCCCGCCAGGCTCACCAGGCGCCGCCGCCACACCCTCCGGCCCGACAGAGGAACCAGGCGCCGCCACACTCCCCGGCCCGCCAGGCGAACCAGGCGCCGCCGGCACACCCCCCGACCCGCCAGGCGAACCGGACGCTCCGAGCACCCCGGCAGGTACACGCTCCGGCGCGCCAGGCAAACCGGGCGTCGCCGGGACTCCCTCCGGCGGGCCAGGCGGGCTGGGCGCCCCGGGCATAGCCTCCGGCTCGACAGACGGCCCAGTACCGGTGGACCCGCCGTTTCCGGCTGCCCCGCCGGGCCGGCCACCGTTGTCAACGGCCTGGGGTGAGTCGGCGACCGGTGCCGAAACCGGGTCGATGGGCCGGCGCCGCCGTCCCGGCCACGCCGCCAGCAACGTGCCGAGACCCACGATCCCCCCACCGATCCACAGCCACATGATCAGCGGCTGGATGATCACGCCGATCGTCGCGGGGTCCCCGGGGTGCAGCGGCGCGTCGACGAACTTGATGTACACGTCGTCCAGCGGGGTGCTGCGCACCGCGGGCGTGGCAATGGCCGCGCCACCGCCGGTGTACTGGCTGATGGCGGGCCGGTACACCTTGCTGCCGTCGATTCGGACCTTGGCTTCCTGCGACAGCCGGTTGGCGTGGGTCACCTGCTCGGTCCCGAGATAGGTCACCTTGTGGCCCGCGAAGGCAATGGTCTGGCCCGGGCTCACCGCCTGCTGGGTCTGGTGGGCGAAGGACCGGCTGCCCGCGAAGGCCACCGCGATCACCACGACGCCGATGTGGACGATCATGCCGCCGTTGGCCCGGCCGACCAGACCCCGCCAGCCCTGGCGACGTGCCGCCAACGCCAACTGCCGCCCTGCCGACCCAGCGGCGAAGGCCCCGAGGCCGAAGGCCAGCAGCGGGTTGAGCCCGCGGACCCCGAACACCACGCACAACACCACCGTCGTGACCGCGAAGGTCAGCGGCCACTGGATCCGCTTGCGCAGGAGTTCTCCCGACGCCTTGCGCCACGGGAGCACCGGTGCGATGGCCATGAGGAACAGCAGGGCCACCATGATCGGCATCGTCATCCGGTCGAAGTAGGGCTCACCGACGGAGATCTGCTGGCCGTTGATGGCCTCCGACAACAGCGGGAACACCGTGCCCAACAAGACGACGAAGGCGAACGCCGCGAACAGGAGGTTGTTGGCGAGGAACGCCCCTTCCCGCGACACCGGCGAGTCGATGGTCCCCGGCGACCGCAGCCGGTCACCGCGCCACGCGATCAGCGTGATGGTGACCGCGACCGTGAGCCCGAAAAAGCCCAAGATGAGCGGTCCGATACCCGAGGTCGTGAAGGCATGGACGGACTGCAGCACGCCGGAGCGGGTGAGGAACGTCCCGAGGATGGTCAGGCTGAAGGTGGCCAGGAGTAACGAGAGGTTCCACAACCTGAGCATCCCCCGCCGTTCCTGGACCATCACCGAGTGCAAATACGCCGTGGCGGTGATCCACGGGAGGAACGACGCATTTTCCACCGGATCCCATGCCCAGAACCCGCCCCACCCCAGCACCTCGTAGCTCCACCACGCCCCGAGGACGATGCCCGCCGAGAGGAAGCCCCACGCGAACAGCGTCCAGCGCCGGGTGTCGATCAGCCATCCCTCGCCCATCCGCCCCGTCACCAGGCTGGCCACGGCGAAGGCGAAGGGAATCGTGAAGCCGACGAAGCCCAGGTAGAGCATGGGCGGATGGAAGGCGACCAGCGGGTGGTTCTGGAGGAGCGGATTGGGGCCGGGGCCGTCGCTCGGGACGGCGCCGGAGATCGTGCGGAACGGGTTGGCCGGCCCGACCATCAACAGGAAGAAGAAGGCCGACACCACGTAGGTCACGAGCGTCGCCCACCCGACCATGGGGTCGTCGATGCGGGTGCGGTACTTGCGGGCCATGGCCGCGATGTAGCCGGCCAGGATGAGGGTCCACAGCACGATCGAACCTTCGAGCGCCGACCACATGCCGGTCACCTGGTACAGCAGCGGGGTGGACCGGCTGGAGTTGTGCGCCACGAAGGTCAACGAGAAGTCGTGGGTCAAAAACGCCCGCTCCATGGCGACGGCGGCGAGGACGGCGCCCGCCAGGATGAGCCAGGTGTAGCTGCGCCCGGCGCGCAGCAGGCTCGGCCGTTGCTTGGTCAGTCCGACCGCCAGCGTGATCGCCCCGGCAATCGATGCCAGCAGGCCGAGCACGACCGCGCTCTGGCCGATCGCGGCGTTCACTGGCCCGACGCTGGTGCCGGGACGGTGGTCACCCGTTCCGGGTGCTTCGCCACGTAGTCCTCGGTGTGCTTCACCATGATGAGGTCGCTGGCGAAGTGGCCGTCAGGCTCGAAATGACCCTCCAGCACGACCGGGATGCCGGGTTTGAAGAGCTGCGGTGGCCCGCTGCGGTAGACGACGTTGACGTCGACACCGTTGTTGGCGATGACGAAGTCCACGTCTTGGCCCACCTGCCGAATGGCGGGCTGCACCGTTCCCTCGATCCGGAAACGCTGGCCGCCCAGTTTGGCTCGCTGGGCCACCGCCTCGTCGGCGGTCTTGAAGTAGAGGGTGGCGTTTCCGAGGCCCCGGACCACCAGCACCAGCAGTGCCGCGGCCAAGATCGCGAAGGCGACGATCTGGCGACGGCGCGACCCGAGCCGGGCTCGGGGTTTGACCGGGCCGCCGAGGCGAGGCCCAAGGGATCCGGCATCGGCCGACTCGCCGGGGTCGTCGCCGGTCGCCCGGGAGACCGGGGCCCGCCGGTTGGGGTCCCGCCGCGCCCGCGGTGCCCGCGGTTACTGCCACGTGCGCTCGTCGGGCGGCAGGGTCCGGGAGAGTTTGCGGCCCCGGAGGATAACCCGGACCGAATAGGCCCCCAAGACGCCGGATACCACGCCGTAGCCCAAGAACACGTACCCCATCTGGGTCACGACTGCCGTCCCGCAGGCGCAGCCGCAGGCGCATCGGCAGCCGCAGGCGCATCGGCAGACGCAGGCGCAGGCGCCGCGACGACGACGGGTCGACATCGGGGCCGCCCTCGGCTCGGCGAGCCGCCAGCGCGTACGCCAAACCCTCGTTCTCCAGGCGGCTCTCGAGTTGCTCGAGTCGCGTCCGGTGGAACATCAGCCACGCATAGATCAACGCGAAGGCGATGAACGACAGCAGCATGGTCCACAGCTGCGCCCCGTGGATCTTCGGGTGGAGCGACTCCAGCGTGTCGCCCTGGTGCAACGTCCGCCACCATTCCGTCGCGAAATGGTCGATCGGCACCACGGCGGCGAACAACACCCCGGCCACCGCCGAGCGGATGGCCCGCGACTCGGCCCCACCGCCGGTGCGCCGCAACGCCAGGTAGCCGACGAACAGGGCGCACAGCAGCGCCGTCAGCGTGAGGCGGGCATCCCAGGTCCACCACACACCCCACGCCGGCCGGCCCCAGATCGACCCGGTGGCCAGCGAAAGGGCACAGAACACCACGCCCACCTCGCCCGACGCCCCCGCCAGGCGATCCCAACGCCAGCTGCGTGTCCGGGGAACGAGGTACAGCAGGCTGGCCAGGGCGGTGATGCCGAACGCAACGAAGGCCATGGTCGACACGGCCGGGTGGATGTAGATCAGCCGGACCAGATCGCCTTGGACCTCGTCGGGCGGGGTGGAGACCAGCCCGAAGTACACCACGGCCCCGCTGGCCACCAGGGCGCTGACGCCGAGGACCCGGGTGGTGCGATTGCCGGTCCCGGTCTTGGTCGGGGACCTCTCGGTTCGAGTCACGGGGTTATGCCTCCTCCAGCAGGGTCCCGAAGGCGAGCACCCCGAGTGTGACGTAGACGACTGCGAAGACGGCCAGCAGGGTCACCCATTTCCAGCCGTCGTCCAGGCTTTGGCCGAGGGCTACCTCCCAGGCCCGGGTGGCCCCGATGAGCACGGGAGCCACGACGGGCAAGATCAGCAGTGGCAACAGCGTTTCGCGCACCCGCAACCCCGCGGCCAAGACGCCGTACAGCGTCCCACACGCCGCCAGTCCAATCGTCGCGACCGCCGCGGTTGCCAACAACAGCGCCACCCCGGTGAGCGCCGTGCTGTAGAAGATCACGATCCCGACCGCGAGCAGGGCTTCCAGGGCGGCCAGCTCCAAGGCGACGGCGGCCGCCTTGCCGAGGAAGATCCCGGCCGGGTCGAGGCCCGACATCCGCAGGCCGTCGCCGGCTGCGTCGGCCGCCTCGACGGCGAAGCTGCGCTGCACCGCCAGCACCGAGCAGAACAACACCGCAACCCAGAACAGCCCGGGGGCGGCGGTCTGCAGGAAGTTTCGGTCGGGCTCGAGGGCGAAGCCGAACAGGACCAGCACGATGACCGCGAACGGCGCCACCTGGTTGGTGGCCACCCGGGAGCGGGCCTCGATTCGCAGGTCCTTGCCGGCGATGAGGGCGGCGTCACGCCACATGTGCCGCCTCGAGGTCCTCAAACGCATCAAGGGATGGGAAAATGCCGGCCGGTTGTTCGGTGGCGTCCTCGGGGGGGACAGAGGTTGCTTCGGGCAGCCCCGACCGGGGTGCGGGTCGAACCGGCACGACCTGACCGCCGGCCATGACGAGGGTCCGATCGGCCAGCGCCGACGCCCGATCACGTTCGTGGGAGGCCAGGACGACCGCGGCGCCGCCCGCCACGGCGCCGCGGATCAGCTCGTCCAGCAGATCCCGGTGCTCGGCATCGAGCCCCGCGTGGGGCTCGTCGAGCAACCACAACTCGGGTGCTCGGGCGACGAGCACCGCGAGGGCGGTGCGCCGCCGCTGGCCGGCCGACAGCCGCCCTGCGGGCACTGAACGAAGCCGCCCGCCGAGGCCCAATCGGACCAGCGCGGGCTCGACTGTGGCGGTCGGCGCGCCCGCCGCCCGGACCGCGAAGCGAACGTTGTCCTCCACCGTCAGATCGTCGTACAACGCCGTGGCGTGACCGAGGAGGCCCACCCGTCGGCGCACCGCGCGACGGTCCACGGTCAGGTCACAGCCGAGGACCTGGGCGCTGCCCGACACGACCGCCAGCAGGCCCGCGCAGGTGCGCAGCAGGCTGGTCTTGCCCGCGCCATTGGCCCCCTGGAGCAACACGACCTCGCCTGGCTGCACCTCCAGATCGGCGCCGGCGAGTACGGGAAAACCCCCGAGGAGGGCTACGGCTGAGCGGAGGCGGACGGCAGGGGCCATGACAACGCCCATAACGCTACTGGCGGACCCCCTGTTTTCACCATCCAGGCCCGGCCGTCAGAGGTTGAAGTGGTTCAACCCCGGGAGCTTGATGAACCAGTTCGACAGCCGGTGGATGTTGTCGGTGAGCAGCAGGACGCCGAGCGCGGCCAGCAGCAGCCCCGAGACCAGATTGACCGCCCAGAGGTGCGCTCGCACCCACTCGAACACCCCGGCCAGGCGCCCGAAGGCCAACCCGGCCGCGATGAAGGGGACCCCGAGGCCGAGCGAGTAGCACAACAACATCAGCTCGCCCCGGCCCAGGGTGCTCTGTGAGTTCGACAATGCCAGGACCGCGCTCAACGCCGGACCGATGCACGGAGTCCACCCGAACGCGAAGGCCATCCCCATGAGCGGCGGAGCCCAGGAGCCGAGCCGCGACGGCAGGACATGGAAGCGCCGTTCGCGCATCAGCCACGACGGCCGGATCAACCCGGCAAACACCAACCCCATGACGATGATCAGCACCCCGGCGATCTCGGTGAGCCCGGTCTGATGGGCCCGCAGGGTCTGGCCGATCGCGCTGGCTCCCGCCTCGAACGCCGCGAAGACCACCGTGAAACCGGCGACGAACAGCAGCGCCGCCCGCAGCATTGTCCGCTGGTCGGCCTTGGTACGCACCGTCATCTCGTTGGCGCTGAGGCCCGACATCAGCGAGAGATAGCTCGGCACGAGGGGCAGGACACACGGGGACAGGAACGACGCCATGCCCGCGCCGAAGGCCACCACGAAGCCGAGTGGCGAGTCGGCGATCAGGCCTTGGGTGCTCACTTGCGGGTGCTCACGTGCCCTCGAACTTGGGGCGGCGGCGTTCCCTGAAGGCGGCGACCCCCTCCAGCGCATCGGCCGAGCCCCAGACCCGGTCGTACGCCTCGGCGCCGGCGGCTCCGGGGCCGTGGGCGGCCGACAACGTGTTGAGCAGCAACTTGTGGCCCGCGGCACTCAATGGTGCCAACTCCGCCAGCTCGTGCGCCCATGCCTCCGCGTCGCCAAGGTCGCCTGATCGCTGGGCGAAACCGAGGCGCAGGGCCGTGTCGGCGTCGAGTTCCTCGGCCGCCAACAGCATGGCCCGGGCGGGGCCGTGGCCGGCCAGCAGGGTCAGGCGCTGCACGGTCCAGGGGTCGACCATCAGGCCCAGTTTGGCGGCGGGGATGGCGAATCGTGCGGTCGGGTCGACGACACGGAGATCGCACGCCATCGCCAGCTGGGTACCGGCGCCCAGGGCGGCGCCATGCACCGCCGCGATAACGGGAACGGCAACGTTGGCCACCGTGTCGAGCAGGTGGCGCAGGACCGCCCCGAGCGCCGTGCCGTGCACCAGAGCCAGGTCGGCCCCGGCGCAGAAGTGCCGGCCGGCGCCGGTGAGCACGATCGTCCGGGCTCCGTCCGCGATGGCGTCGTCGAAGGCAGCCACCAGCCGTTCGCAGGTGGCGACGTCGAGGGCATTGCGCCGATCCTGCCGATCGATGGTGATGGTGGCGGTCTCGGGCATTGGGTGGGAGGTTTACGTAAACCCTCCGGGGGTCACAGTAGTGATGTGCTCTTCCTAATACTTTCCATCATCATCCTCGGCCTCATCGTCGGCGCACTCGGACGGCTGTTGGTGCCCGGGCACAACCCGATGGGCATCCTCGCAACCACGGTGGTCGGCATCGTCGGCGCCCTGATCGGCGGGGTCATCGCCCGATTGATCTGGACCGTCCCGGCCAATCACCGGCTCGGAATCTTCGTGTGCGAGGTGCTGGGCGCGGCCGCCATCGTGGCCCTCGTCAGCGGCACCCGTCGCCGGCGGGTCTACTACTAGACCCCTCGCCACTTCGGCGGTCGCTTCTCCCGGAACGCCGCGATCCCTTCGGTGGCGTCGTCGGTTCCGACCGCCACGGTCAACAGGGGGTGGAGGACGGCGAGCGCCTCGGCGGCCGCCATGTCCCACACCGCGTAGAACGAATCCCGGCCCAGTCGCATGGCGGCCGGCGATTTCGCCGCCAGCGTCGATGCCAGGTCGCCCACGGCGGCATCAAGTTCGGCGGCGGGTACGACCCGGTTGACGAAGCCCATTCGCTGCGCTTCGACGGCCCCCACCCGCCGGCCCGTGAGCATCAGTTCCAGGGCCTGCTTCGGGGGCATCGACCGGACGAGGGGCACGGTGATCATGAACGGCCACAAGCCGATGTCAATCTCCGGAGCGGCGAAGACACTGTCGTCGCTGCACACGACCAGGTCGCACGCCAGGGCCAGACCGAACCCACCCGCCACCGCGAAGCCCCCGACCGCGGCGATGACCGGTTTGCCGAGGGACCAGAGCCGGGCGAACAACTCGGCCACGCGTCCCCTCGCCTCGTGAAGGGCGCCGTGGGACATGTCCGACGACATGTCCGCCAGGTCGACCCCTGAGCAGAACGCCGCCTCGCCCGCGCCCGACAGCACCACCACCCGCACGTCGGGATCGGCCTTGGCCGTCGCCAGGTGTTCCAGTAACTCCTCGATCGCGCTCCAGGTCAGGGCGTTGCGCCGCTCCGGGCGGTTGATGGTGATGCGGGCGACGCGGTCCTCGACCGAGTACAGCACGTCGCCGTCCGCGTTGGCTGGCACTGACCGGACGGTAGCGTCTCGACTCGATGTTCTACGTCACCGGGCTGGCTCTGGTCGCCGGCGCGGTCATCGGTTTGGCCACCGGGGGACGGCTCCGGTTCCTCGGGCGCCACCACCTGCGGGCCTGGTGGCTGGTGATGGTGGGCTTCGGCCTCCAACTGGCGACCGACCATCTGAAGGTGGCTGGCTTGGGCACCGCCATGGTCCTGGCGGGGGCGGCCGCCCTCCTCGCCTTCGCGGCCCTCAACCCCACGTTGGTCGGTATCGGTGTCGTGGCGGTCGGGGTGGCCGCCAACGCGCTGGTCATCGGCCTCAACGACGGCATGCCGGTGCGGCCCAAGTCGGTGGTCGCGGCCCACATCGCCACCCGGGATGAAGAACCGACGCTGGACTATGGCTTCCGCCATCACGCCGAGGGCCCGAGCGACCAGCTCCGGGTGCTCGGCGACATCATCCCGCTACCCCAGTTCCACGAGGTCGTCTCCTTCGGCGACCTGATCCTGGCGCTGGGCGTGGCTGCGACCATCGCCCACTTGTTGCGCCCCGGTGCCCGGCATACGTCCCGCATCCCGTCGCCCGGGCCGACCCAGGCGGAGGCCGACGGGGTGAGTGCGTGAGCGCATCGCGGGTCGCGGCGATCGTGTCGTTCCGGCTGGGCGGCTCGACGGCGTCGCCATCGAAGCGGCCAAATGGGGTTGGGCCCTCGAACAACTGGGCTTCAGCGTTCGAACCGTGGCCGGCGATGGTCCGGTCGACCATCTGATCCCAGGACTGGCGGCCGGCGCCGGCCTGAACGGAATCGATCCCCCACCCATCGACAGCCGGGCGCTCGAACGGGCGCTCGAAGGCGCGGATCTGGTCGTGGTGGAAAACGTGCTCTCACTACCACTCAACCCGGCCGCAGCCGCCGCCCTCGCCGCCCAACTCCGGGGTCGGCCGGCGATCTTGCGCCACCACGACCTGCCCTGGCAGCGGGACCGCTTCAAAGCCTGCCCCCCTCCTCCGACCGACCCGGCGTGGCGCCACGTCACCATCAACGAGCGTTCCCGCCGCGAACTCGACGAGCGCGGCATCGCAGCCACGACGATCGCCAACGCCTTCGACCCGCACCCTCGGGCGGGCGACCGGGACTCGACCCGCACCGAGATGGGCCTCACGAATGACGATGACGACTGGCTGGTGATGCAACCCACCCGAGCCATCGCCCGCAAGGGCGTCCCTCTGGGACTCGCCCTGGCCGAGGCGCTGGGCGCCACGTACTGGCTGTTGGGGCCGGCCGAGGAGGGATACGGGGCGGAACTGGCCCGTCTGCTGGACGCGGCAACGGTGCCCACCCGTCACGCGCCGGTCGCCCGGATCGAGGACGCCTATGCCGCCTGCGACGTGGTGGTGTTCCCGTCGCTCGAGGAAGGGTTCGGCAACCCGCCCGTCGAGGCGTCATTGCAGCGACGCCCGGTGGCCGTCGGCCCCTACCAGGTGGGGCGGGAGCTGGCCGCAGCCGGATTCCGCTGGTTGGACGTGACCGACCACGAGGCGGTCCGGAGTTTCCTCAGGTCCCCCGACACCGCGCTGCTGGACCACAATGAGCACATCGCTCGCACCCAGTTCTCGCTCGAGCAGCTCCCGGCGAGGCTTTTCCACCTGCTCGATGAGGCCGGTTGGACGTGACCGCCGGCCCCCGCCCCGGCCCCGACCCGATCCTCGTGCGCCGGGCCCTCTACGCCCGGCTGGCCAACATCGGCAACCGGATCGGGTATCTCCTGCTCGGCGTGGCCATCGTGGCGTTCGTGGCCGGGTTCGCGACCGATTTCCCGCAGCTGGCGGTGACCGTGAGCATCGTCGGGCTGGTCGGGGCGTGCGTGGTCCTGCCGCCCGCCATCGTCGCCGGCTACGCCGTGAAGGCGGCCGAGCGGGAGGACCGCAAGGCGGGCCGGTAGCCTCGCCCCATGTCCAAGGCGGCCGTGCTGACGGCGATCGGGCAACCGCTGGAGGTCCGCACCGACGTCGAGATCGAGGCGCCGCATCCGGGCGAGGTGCTGGTCCGCATGGCTGCCTCGGGCGTGTGCCACTCCGACTTGTCCATGCAGAACGGGACCATGCTCACCCCGACGCCGATCGTGCTCGGACACGAGGGGGCGGGCGTCATCGAGGCGGTCGGCGATGGCGTGGACGAACTCGCCGCGGGCGACCACGTGGTGATCTCGTGGGTGCCGCAGTGCGGGTCGTGTTACTACTGCGAGCGGGGCCAGCCCGAGATCTGCGAGAGCACGTCGCTCAGCGTCGCCATGGGGTACCTGCTCGACGGGACCACCCGGTCTGCGCTCGGGCGGCCAGGCGCTGCATCAGATGGCGTCCGCCGGGACCTTCTCGGAGCTGAGCGTGATCCCCGCCGCGAGCGCCATCAAGATTCCCGACGACATCGACCTGTCGGTCGCGGCGCTGATCGGTTGCAGCGTGCTGACCGGAGTGGGAGCGGCGTTGAACACCGCCCAGATCGCCCGAGCAGACACCGTTGCCGTGGTCGGATGTGGCGGCGTCGGCCTCAACATCGTTCAGGGTGCGGTGATCGCGGGTGCCCACCAGATCATCGCGGTCGACGTCCACCAGTCGAAGCTCGAACTGGCCCGCACCTTCGGGGCCACCGCGGTGGTCGATGCCAGCCAGCGCGACGCGGTCAGCGCCGTGATGGAGTTGACGGGCCAACGAGGCGCCGACGTGGCCTTCGAGGTCATCGGCCTGCAGCAGACCATCGATCAGACGATCGCCATGACCCGGCGCGGCGGCCAGGCGATCCTGGTGGGAGTGGCGCGGATGGACGCAGTGGTCAACGTTCCCGCCTTTTTCGGCGTGGTGCTGGCCGAGAAGACCATCCGGGGCTGCTGGTACGGCGGCTCCCACGTCCGTCGAGACGTGGCCCGCATCATCGGGTACTACCGGGAGGGCCGGCTCAAGCTGGAAGAACTCATTTCCCAGCGGATTGCCTTGGAGCAGGTGAACGAGGCGTTCGAGGCCCTGAAAGTAGGCGAGGTCGCACGTTCGGTGATCACGTACTGACAGGCCGGCGGCCGGCCAAGCGCTCGAGCGGGGCTACACCCCGCCGGGCGGCAGGATGCGGTAGCGGCGGCGGCGAGCCTTGGCGGCCAGCAGGGTCACGGCGCTGCGCTGGGCCGGCGCGGGCCGGATGGGCTCGGGCGGACGGGTGGAATCGCGCATCGGTGTCGTCCGCGGTCGCCTCATGGTGGGGATATTCGACGGTGACTAGTCAATTCCTCCTAGTCAGGCCGGTGATTCGAGGCATCCTGGGGACGGCCCTCTTGGGAGGCAGACGGCGTTGTGGCATCCTCACCGAGTTCCATGAACCTTTCTGCGTCGTCGGCTTCGAGATCGTGAACCCCGGTGGAAACTGAACCTGTCCTCCCCCGGCCCCCGTCGAGCCGGCTCCCGGCGGCCCGGCGGCGCCGCCAGCTCCTCGATGTCGCCGTCGATGTGTTCGCCGAGCGCGGCTTTCACGCCACGTCGATGGACGAGGTGGCGGAGGCGGCCGGGGTGACCAAGCCGGTCCTGTATCAGCACTTCGAGTCGAAACGGGACCTGTTCGTCGAGCTGCTGGACGACGTGGGCAGTCACCTGGTGTCGGCGGTCACGGCTGCGGTGGGCGGCGCGGTTGGGCCCCGGCAGCGGGTCGAGGCCGGTTTCGAGGCCTACTTCGAGTTCGTGACCCAGCAAACCAACGCCTTCCGGCTGCTGTTCGGCGGCGGTGCGCGGCGCGACGAAGAGTTCAACGACGCGGTGCGCCGCGTCGAGGACGTCATGGCGGCCGCGGTGGCGGCACTCATCGAGACCGACATCTCCGACGACCACCGAGAACTGCTCGGCTACGGCATCGTGGGCCTGGCCGAGGTCAGCAGCCGTCAGTGGGCCGGCTCCCGCCGGGTGGACGAACTCGACGACGCCGAGCGGGCGGCGGAGGCCACCCGGCTGGCTCGCCGGGTCAGCGAACTGGCGTGGGCCGGCCTACGGGGAATCCACCGCGATCCGTAGCCGAAGTCCCCGACGCCACGGGCGGTAGCGGGCGGCCGCCAGGCCCGAGGTAGCCAGCAGCGACAGCAAACCGACCAGGCCAAGGCCGGCCAGCGATCGCGGTGCCCCGCTTTCGGGGGGAAGCGCCAGCGGCAGGCCAAGGGGTGGGAAAATGGCGGCCTGGGCTGCGGGTAACACCACCGGGACTGGTTGGGCCGTTGCTGCGATCGACTCGGTGGCGGCCTTGATCGAGCGGATCAACTCCGGTACCGCCTTCACCGCGGCCGCCAACCAGGCGTCGAGGATGGGCTTCGGGTCCACGCCCGCGCCGCCGAAGGGGTGATACTCGAAGTGGACGTGGGGACCGGTCGCATCGCCGGTCTGGCCGACGAACCCGACCACCTGGCCCATCTTGACCGGCGACCCGGTGTTGAGGTCCTTCACGGTCGCGCTCATATGGGCCATGTAGTACTGCGTCTTGTCCGGCCCCGTGACCACGGCCAGAAGTCCGTACCCCTGCGGGTCGCCGGTGTCGTATCGCAATGTCCCGTCGATGGGTGAGCGGATCGGTGTGCCCATGGCGGCGACGATGTCGTCGCCTTCGTGCAGCCGGGGAACCGGGCCCGGCCGCGGTTCCAACCAGTCGTCGCGGAAGAATGCCGGCCCGGCCACCGGAAACTGGCCCATTCCGACGATCGCGGCCTGCTGAGCGGTGAATCCCAACTTCTGCAGCGCAACCAGCGCAGCCAGGAGGGCCGAATCGTTGCTCGGCCGGGAACGCTTCACCGCGTTGGAAATGGCCAACAGCGCAGGCGGAAACGTCGTTGCCGTGGGGACCACGGTCGTGGTCGTCGTCGTCGACTGGGAAACAGTGGTGGACGTTGCCTTGGCCTTGGTTGTCGTCGTTGTCGTCGTGGCGCTGGGCGCAGTCGTCGTGGTGCTCGACGGCGGCGGCGACTCCGTGGTGGTCGACGTTTGCGCCTGGGCCACGGTCCCCGAGGCCCACGACGTCCAGACCAGCGCGACCACCGTGGTGGTCAGCGCCAGCGCCTGGGCGCCCCGACGCGCCCTGCCGTTCCCCCCTCTTTCCCGACTACAGATGCGCCATTCTGCCGACTTTGTGCCGTGGCGCGCCATCGCCCTGTTGAACGCGGCAGAATTCGGTGATGCTGCGGCTCGATGGTTCCCGGCTGGAGCGCGATGGATGGACCGCACGGCCGGGCCTGCTCAGCGCCACCCATCCACGTTTGGCCGCCCGCCTCTCCTGAGTCGCCGCCGCTGGTCAGGCTCCGGGTTCGGCCAGCCGGGCCGGTACCTCACCGAATGCCAACTGGTGGCCGTCGGGGTCGGCGATGACGAAGTCGTAGTTGCCCCACGGCTGGCGCGTCAACGCCCCGGTGATTGGAACACCCGCGTCGGTGCAGCGCTGGTGGAGCTCCTCGACGCCTTCGACGTCGAAGTAGCAGCAGACGAAGTCGGCGACCGCTGGGGACGCGCTGTGGACCAACCCGATTCCCACGTCGCCGAGGCCGAGGCCGAGGCCGAGTAGGGCGAAGTTGGCCGGCTCCCCCATGGTGGCGAGGACCTCGAAACCGAGCGCTCGCTGGTAGAAGGCGATCGAAGCGGCCACGTCCCGGACCCCGATCGTCGTCCGGCTCCTGAGGAAGCGAATACTCATCGAGCCACTCTCGCACTCACGCTCACGTGCCGCTCGCGTGGACGCAGTCGGTAGGCAACGGATACACCCCCGCGTGCTCGGGCCGGCGAATCGATCCGAACGGATCTTGCGCCTTGTGCCGTCGCAGGCGTCGCCTTACCGTGACGCTCGGGCAGTTCGTCGCAACAAGGGGCCTCAGCGAGGGCGTCATGGTACGGGCATCCTCGCCGTGGTTCCGCGTGAGGAAAGGTGGCCACGGCATCATGACCCCAGCGGCATCGAAGCCGAATGAACGTCTCGCCGACACGACGCTCTCGGCGACGGCCTCGCCCGTCGAGCGGGTGGCCCCGCCCGATGTTGTCCGCCACCTGCCCGAGTGGATCGGCGAGATCGTCGAGCCGGCGGTTCCGCTTCATCCCTTCCCTCCGCGCCAGCTGCGCCCCGACCTGCAAGTCGACCTGGTTCGGCCCGACGACCTGCTCAGCTTGCACATCGATGGTTACAACCTTCACGTCGTCTGGACCGACGAGCCCCATCTCGACCGCATCGATGCCACCAAGGACGCACGTTTCGTCGTGGGGTTCCCGCCCCAGAACATCGCCGAGGGGGCGTACTACAAGCGGGCGGGCGACGAGAAACACCCGCTGAAGCTGCCACCGGCGGCACCCGGAGCGTCGGCGCCCCCGCCCGACGGGCAGCCCGACGGCAAGCTGGTGGCGCCGGGGAATGTCCCCGCGCAGCTCGCCGGTCCCAGCCGGCTGGCGTTTCGGATCGCGGCCGGCGCGGCCATGCCCTTCGTGCCCTACACGATGGAAGGCCTGCTCGACTGGTCCAAGTTCGAGCCCGTGGTGCCTGCGCTGGCCGACATCGGACCCAACCCCAGCCCCGCTGAAATCGCCCAGGCACCGGACATCACGCCGCCGGGAGCGACCGAAACGGCGCTCGAACTTCCCTACCGCCTGGTCCTGGCGCCGCAACGCCGGGCGCGTTGGGCGCACGCCACGTCGCCGGTGCAGCGCGGGAACGGCCGCGTCGAGCTGTGGCACACCCGCCTTGCCCTCCCACCATCGGCGGCCCCGGCTCCGGCTCCGGGTCCGGGTCCGGCTCCTGGCGCGACTCCCGACCACGCCGAGCTGTGGGCGACGACCGAGCCGGCGTACCTCCGGGCCGTGTGGTCGGCCGACTACAACCCGGCCAACCCGCCGGCCAAGACCGCCCCCGACCCCAACGGCCTCGGCGTCACCGACATCTCGCCCAACGACCGCCACCAGATTGTCATCTTGACGTCGGCGTTTCATGGCTGGGCCAAGGGACTCATACCCAAGAACCCGGGGCCGACCGAGCAGCCCTACGTACCCGCACCCGTCGAGGTCCGCCTGCTCATGCTGTCGTCGCTGGGCGGATGGCTCCGATCACGCGGCAGTTGGGATCCGCCCCACCGCCACCGCCTGATCTGGCCCGGCTTCTCCTTGCTTTCCGACATCACGGTGGCGGAACGAGCCGAGATCCCGGCTCCGCCGTTCGGCCACCTCCGCGGGCCCCTACTGGCAGAACACGCCCAGCCCGCGACGGCCACGGCGGGGGCAGCCGGCGTCCTGCCCGGCGCTCCCGGCGTCCTGCCCGGTGCAGCCGGCGTCCTGCCCGGTGCAGCCGGCGTCCTGCCCGGTGCAGCCGGCGTCCTGCCCGGCGCAGCCGCCGGCCTGTCCGGCGCTCCCGGCGTGCTGCCTGCGACAGTGGCCGCGGTCCGTGGGGATCTGGGGCGCGTGGCCCCGGCCTCCGTCGGCGCCGTCCGCTTTCCGACCGGCATCTGGGTCGACGAGAACCAGCTGGACCTGTCGGAATGGGTGCACGTGGCGGCCCAGGGCCGGGACCACTACGTCAAGATCGTCTACGAAGGCTTTCTGTACCCGTTCGGCAACCGCGCCGCCCTGATCAAGGTCACCGAGCGCAAGTTCGTCGATGTCACCCTCGAGAATGGCTGGCAGACACCGGTCGCCTATCTCATCCAACGCCAGTACATCGTGGTTCGCCAACCCGAGAAGGTGTACCCGGGAACCCCGTACCAGCACGGCGGCCTGGAGATGCCGGTCAAGAAGATCCGGGTCACGTCGGTTGTCACCCCCGACCTGGCGCTGCCGAGGTCCATCCTGGGCGGGACACAGTTCTCGTCATGGATCGTCGTCGACCAGGACAACCCCCACGACTTCAAGTTCCATGTGGTGGCAACCGACCTCGCGGGCAACGAGGCCGACTTCACCACGTCGTTGATCTTCTACAGCTTCGCTGACGTCCCAGGCGGCCTCGGGGCGGTCCAGTCCGCCTACCGGACGTCAGGCGAGCGCCGGGCGTGCGTCGTCGGCGGTCGCAAGATGACCTTCGCCCCTCGTGACCCGGCCACTCCGAGCACCGACAACACCACCATCCCCACCGACGGGCTGTACTTCGACACCCAGACCAACGCCGCAGAGGTCGAAGGTTTCGGGGGCTTCCTGCCGTTCCTGTTCAAGGCCCAGGTTCGCCTGCACGCGGTGGAGCAGCTCCTCGGAACGAACGCGCCCACGACCATCCGTCTGTACGACGGCTACCTCAATCACGGGCTCGATATCCACGCAGGCGTGTTCGCCGAGATCGTGAAGGACTCGGCCGGCACCCTGATTCCCGATCCCCTGCCCATGAGCTTCACGCCCAAGCAGGGCGGGGGGGTGGCGACGCCGAACATGAACCTCTCGTCGCTGACCCGCCAGCACGGCCCGACCGCGGGGTCGCTGGCCAATGCTGCGACCGACGCCTTTCATCCCAGCGACTTCTTCGGCGGCCTGTCGGGCGACCTCGTTCCCAAGCTGTTCGGCAGCCTCAAGCTGACCGACATCCTGCCCTCCGGGACTGCGGGCAAGAACGCTCCCAAAGTGGTCGTCCACACGACCGACACCGCGGCCGGAGGCAAGCTCGTCAAGGTTGAGTTCGACTGGAAACCGGACCTGGTGCCGCTGTCGGCCTTCGTCGTCAGCTTCACTCCCTCGCTCGCCGGACATGGCAACGCCGAGTTGACCGTCCACGCCGACGTCATCAAGGAGATCAAACCCGACGGGTCGCCCGTCGGCGAGGGCAGCTCGCATCTCCAGGGAACCCTGACCAACTTCACCATCACGCTGCTCGACTCGGTCGCCCTCAACGTGGTGTCGTTCGGATTCACGGGCGACAGCGGCAGCAAGCCGAACGTCGAAGTCAAGCTCGACGATGTCAACCCCTTCGAGTTCACCGGCGACCTGTCGTTCGTCCAGGACCTGAAGGACCTGATCCCCGCCGGTGCCCTCGGCGACGGACCGAGCCTCGACATCCTCCCGACCGGGGTCCACGTCGGTTTCGCCATCAGCCTGCCGCCCGCCTCGCTCGGTGTCTTCACCCTGGAGAACATCAAGTTCGGCGCCGGACTCACCCTGCCATTCTTCAGCGGGAGTCCTGTCGTCGACCTTTCCTTCGCGGAACGAGCACATCCATTCATTCTCACGGTGTCGCTCTTTGGTGGCGGTGGCTTCTTCCACCTCCAGTTGGACACGGCCGGCATCAAGATGCTGGAAGCGGCGTTCGAGTTCGGGGCGGCGGTAAGCATTAATCTCGGCGTCGCCAGCGGCGGTGTCCACGTCATGGCCGGGGTGTATTTCTGCATCCAGGACGACCCCGCGAATCCGGGGCGCAACAAGACCACCCTTACCGGCTTCTTTCGAGTCGGTGGCGAAGTGTCGGTCCTCGGAATCGTGTCGATTTCCATCGAGTTCGAGCTCAGCTTCAGCTACCTGAGTGTGGGCAAAGCGGCCGGGCAGGCGACGGTGTCAATCAGCGTGCACGTCGCATTCTTCTCGAAGTCATTTTCCGTGTCGGTCGAAAAGCAATTCGGCGGCAGTGGCAGCGACCCGCGTTTCGCGCAGCTGATCACCGCCCCCGCGATCTGGCAGGGGTACGCCAATGCATTTGCGTAAACGCCAAAGGGACTCGGAGGAAGGCGAATAAATGGCTGCGTCGCAAACCATCCTGTATACCGTCATGCCTCGCGGTGTGACGCTCGATCCGGATCCGCTCCCGCTGTCGGTCCTGGTCTCACCGCGCCTCACGGGTGCCCCGACGCTCGCCTCGTTCGATGACTGGCTCAACTGGACCGAGTTGTTGAAGTCCAAGGGACTGGCACTTGACCGTTCGCGCCGGCGGCCAGGCGTACACGTCCGAGATCGACACGACGGTCCTGCGACCGGACCTGTGGCGGGCCATCTTCGACGAAAAGACCTACGTCGAGGATTTCGTCTTCGAGGACCTGTCCGATCGGGTCGTGATCTCCTATGCCACCCGCCAAACCCTTTCCCTGGTCAAATCGATCTTTCAGATCGGTGCCCTCGAGCTGGCGCTGCCGTTGCCTGACCTGGGCGAGCGACAGTCAAGTCGATTGGGAGCGCTGCTCGACGGGCTGCAGGTTGGTTGGAGTACCCGCCTCGGTCGGGAGCTACGAGACGAGCTGGCGCACGAGCAACGGCGCTTCGAACACGGGGCGGCGCCCGGTGGAATCGTTGGTTCGTTGTTGGCCCACTCCTCCGGGGCCGCCTCCGGGGCCGCCGCCAAGACGGGTGCCGATGGTTTGCCCGACGCCACGCAACTCCCCGCGCCGGGAAGCCAGGAGGCGCGGGATCTTCGAAGTGGCTTGGCCCGGCGATTCTCGCTCTACCACCACATGCCTCCGGCGCCCCCGCTGGCCCCTCCCGACTTCGACCGGGTGCTCGACTTCCACAAGGCGGTGTCGGCGCTCCAGTCGTACCCCGAGCTGCTGCGGGCGCTCGGCCTGGTGTTCGACGTGGAGGTGCCACCGTCCGTCCTCCCCGCCAGTGCCGGGCCGACACCGGCATCGGTGAGCATCTCCGAGGTGGAGCCCGGCTGGTCATGGACCGTCGCACCCGTCCAGCGGCCGCCGATGCAGACGGCGTACCTGCACTTCGAGTTGGGCACCCACCGGATCTTCACGACCGCGCCCCGTTCGGGCGGACCGGGGGCGATCGAGGGACTGCTCAACCTGGATCCGAGAGCGTTCGGCCTGGCCCAGGTCGACGTCGACGGGGCGATGCACAAGGCGATCATCGTGGCGGAATCGATCGACAATCTGGCTCCGGCGCTGCATCCCGAGGTCTTCGACGAAACCGAAACCCTTCCGACGCTGCGCTCGGCTGGGCTGGCCCTGGTCGCCGACCAGCGCTGGGCGGAGCTTCTGGCGGCGTTTCAGAACTCGAAGGACTTCAACGACGCCCTCGAGAGTGACCAGCCCCAACCCCGCCCGTTCTGCGCCGAGGACCTCAACCGGGGTTTTCGGCTCGACATCTGGGACTCCCACACCGCCAAGTGGCATTCCCTGCACCGGCGAGATGCCACCTATCAGCTGGGAGCGAGGACGTTCGAGTCCCTGGACGAGGAGGGATTCTCCCATCTGGCCGTGGCCCAGCCCGCTCCTGGCGCCGAGCCCGCAGCGCTGGCCGACGACCTGTACCTCCAGGAGGCCATCGCCCGATGGAACGGGTGGAGCCTCAGTGTCCCGCCGGTCGGCAAGTCCCTCAGCCGCGACCCCGACCCGGTCAAGGCCGTGCCGGTCGACGATCCCACCGACCCCGATTACGACCCGATCAATCCCCCGGTCACGCCCTTCCCGATGACGACGAGCTTCCAGGTCCGGCCGGGGTCACTCCCGAGTCTGCGCTTCGGCCGGCGGTACCGGCTCCGGGCGCGCGCCGTCGATCTGGCGGGTAACAGCCTGAGCCACGACGACCCCATCGCTGACCTGCTCGCCAACGGGCTCGGGGCGCCGAGAGGTACCGACGGATTTGCCTACCTTCGCTATGAGCCGGTCGTGGCCCCGACGATCATCCCCACCGACGCCGCCGCCATCAGCGGGCCGGGCTCGGCCGTCGACCGGCTGGTTATCCGGACCCGCAACACCGATCCGTCATTGGACGCCGTGGCGGCGGACCTGAGCGCCGCTCGACGTCATATCGTGCCGCCCCGCGTCCCGATCAACCTGGCCGAGCATCTGGGCATGCTCGACGACGCCACTGGCAGGCTCCGGGGCGATTCAGCCATGTATGACCTGATCCGCGACAGGGACGAGGGGACGTTCCCGACGGTCCCCATTCCCCATCCAGGCGAACCCCCTCCCGGTGGTCGACGACATCCAGGCGTCGGTGCCCTACTTGCCCGACACGCTGGCCCGCTCCGCCGCCTTGCGGGACCTTCCCGGTTCGGGCAGCGGCACCATCGGACGGGCCCCGTCGGCGGGTACCGGACCCGTGCCGTATGTCGAACTGACCGACCCCGACCCGCGCCCGGGCTCGGCGACGCTCGTTTCGTTCGACGGTGCCGACGACTGGACGAAGGCCGCGCCGTTCCGACTGGCGCTGGCCGAGGGCGACGGACCGCCGGAGTGGGACGCCGAGGCCCGGGTTCTCACGGTGCACCTCCCGAAGGCCGGGGTCAGGCTGGTCCCGCTCAGCAGTGCCATGACCGAGGACGACCTGAAGCTCATGGGCGTCTGGCAGTGGTTCCGGGAGTACGTCCAGGCACTGGCGGAGGCCACGCCGCTGCGCACCGAGCAGGAGCCGGGTAGCCCCGACGACCGGATCGCTCACGTGATCCAACGGGCGCTCGAAGGGGGGCATTGGATGTTGACTCCCCCGCACGTGCTCACCCTCGTGCACGCCGTACAGCAGCCATTGGGACGCCCCGAGTTCGTCCAGCTCGACGTCCAGCACCGGCTACCGGAACCCGGAGGCTCCGACAGCGTGTTGCAGGGACTCGACATGGCTGGCCCGACGGCCGCTGTGGCGCTCGACACGATCACCGCCTGGCGCCAGCCGGGCAAGCTCGACGCCTTCTTGATGGGCGGCCTGCATGTGCACGGTGCCAGCACCGACAAGGTGGATCTGCTGGCCACGTGGGACGAGCCGGTCGACGACACCGCACAGGCGCTACCCACCGTCGAACATCACGCCGACGCCGTCGACGAAATCCCGTTGGCCCAGCGCAACGAGGGATACCTGGTCGTCGGGGCGGGGCAGGACGTGAGGACGGTGGGCTATTACAACCCGGCCCACGACCTGATGTGCTTCGTCCGCGACGGCGACGTGCTGAGCGCCAACCTGAACGGTCGTTCTGATCGTGCGTGACGCCGCACCCCGGCATCACTTCGGCGACACCAAGCATCGGACCGTGACCTATACGGCGCGCTCGACTTCTCGTTTCCGCGAGTACTTCCCGGCCGGTGAAGGCCTCGACTTCACCCGTGCCAGCGCCCCCGTGACCGTCCAGGTGCCGGCGTCGGCGCGCCCGGCGGCGCCCCTCGTGCGCTACGTCGTCCCGACCTTTGGATGGGAACGCCAGACTGCCACCAACGTCAAGCGCAGCGTCCGCCTGGGCGGTGGCCTGCGCGTCTACCTGGACCGGCCCTGGTTCTCCTCGGGAGCCGACGAGCTGCTCGGTGTCGTCCTCTTTGACGAGGGCTTCCCGGTGGACCGTGAGCGATGGAAGCCCTTCGTCACCCAATGGGGCCTCGACCCGACCTGGGAAACTGCGCTCCTCGACACCATCCCGAGTAGCTGGCAGTTCCCGCTCCGCCACGCTGCGGAATCGGCGGTGAGCCTGCAGGAGCGCACACCCGTGGGCGTGGACGGCACCCCGGGCCGGGTGGCGGTCGCGGGGCATTCGGTCGCCTACGACGCCGAGCGCTGCCTGTGGTACGCCGACATCGTCGTCGAGCCGTCAGAGGACGTCTACAGCCCCTTCATCCGACTGGCCCTGGCCCGCTATCAGCCCTATGCCCTTGACGATGCCAAGTTGTCGCGCGTTGTTCTGGCCGACTTCGCCCAGCTCACACCCGATCGCGCCCTCATCGCCACCGCCGACCCGTACCACCCCAGGACGATCCGGGTGACGATCAGCGGGCCCGTGCCCAACGGCCCCTCGCCCGACTACCGCAACGCACCGCTCCCACCCTCCGACGACCCGTCACGCCCGACGGCCGTCACCGTCACCGTCCAAGAGCGCGACCCGAGGATCTCGGGCGACCTGGCGTGGCACGACGCGCCCGGCGGGGTAGCCACGGTGAACGCCGAGGTCGACGGCGGCCGCTTCGCCGACCGCGACTACCTGGCCAAGTGGGTCGGCTCGGTGACGTTCCAGCACCTCATCGATCCGGGCCGGTACCGCTTACTGGTCAAGGAGTACGAGTACGTGTCGGCCAGTTACACGACGATCATTCCCGGCGGCGAGGCCCTTCCGTTGCGAAGCCTCGCCCCGGGTCGACTGATCTACGCCGAGGCGGTGAACATCGACGATGCTCTGGTCGGCCCGCCGCCCCCGCCGACGACGGCCCCGTCACCTCCTGCCTGATCATCGCCGGTGCGCCAGGTGCCTAACGTGGTGCCCGTGACCACGACCTTGGCCCACGACAGCGTTGTCGCCGACTTCGCCCGCGACGGGTACGCCGTCGTCTCGGGGATCTTCTCCGAGACCGACCTGGATGTGCTCCAGGCGGAGATGGAGGAGCTGCAACGCCAGGCCGGCGTCCGGCCAGCTGGCCCCACGCCACGCAGGCGACATGTTCCTCGCCCCGTTCGAGGGCGATCAGCCGCCGTACGTCCACTATGTGAACGGCGTCACCGAGATCTCCCCGGCGGCGCAGCGCGCCGTCAACCATCCGGTCGTGCTCGATCTCGTCGGACGCTTCCTCGGCCCCCACGCCTACTTCTGGGACTACAACGGGCACGGCGCGGTCTACCAGGACGCCCGGCCGGGCGCGGGCATGACCTACACCCGCATTGGATGGCACACCGACCATCAGAGCCGGCCCACATCCGATATCTGGCCCGGCGTTGCCATCACCTTCCACCTCGACGCCACGTCGCCGGCCAACGGCTTCCTCCGGGTGGTGCCCGGCAGCCACCTCGGCGGTACCGACGGGATGCCGCTCGGATTTGAGAAAGCGCCTGGCGAGGTCGGCCTCTACTGCGAGCGGGGCGACGTGTTGTTCCACCACTCCGATCTATGGCACTCCGCCGCCCGGGCAACCGAAGATCCCCCTGACGGCGTGCGTCGCCACCTCCGGGGGACCTTTCTCGGCGGCCGGCGCCTCGGGGCGGACGAGGAACTCGAGCCGTTCAACAAGAACGCCGCCCGCTGACCACGTGGACAGCCCTCCAGTAGGTCCCTGTCCGCACGGTTGTAGGCCCTAGTCAGCCGGCCGTCCGATCCCGGAGGCCGCCCGGCGATCGGTATGCCGACCTCGGCCTCGCGTGTGGCCAAGCGTAAAGACAATGAGGGGGAGGCCGAAGCATCCTTGGACTGGAAGTGTTGTGGGAGGACCGATCCCGTCAGCAGCGTCGGGCCTGGGCGCCGGATCCTCGGGGCTTGACTCAACACCGGTGACGCCAAACCGCCCAGGAGGCGGGATCGCCAGATACGCGCGCACCTCGGCGGCCTGAGAACCCGGTCTGTCGGGCCCCGGGTGTTCCGAGACAAGTTCGATCGCCATTTCTCAACCTCAAGCCGGCGAACCGTCCTCGCATTTGACGATCCCGGGAACCCTCATTTCGTCGTTGTTCCGCATCAGCCTGCGTGTGGACTGCTAACTCCGGCAAACGAGACGGGTTAGGCCGAACATTGACATTCCGAGGATCAACTGGGTTCGGTGGGTGCCGATCACCCCGGCACGGTCACGTTCGGCGAAACCTTCTCCGGGGTGCGTCACCGGGCCGGCGGTATGGGACAACTACGGCACGCGGAGGTTGCCCGCGTCGCGGTCCCGCCCAGGGAGGCGGATCTCGTTCGGGTGGACAGCGGGTTTTCGACGGTGCAGGGGTGGCCTCGCACCCCGGGCCGGGCTCGCCTCGACCGGGGTGCCGAACAGCCGGCCCGCAGACTGGTGCCCGCGCTGGCTGGCCGTGCCTGGACGAGATCGCGACGGCGGTCCGCCCGCGCTAGCGGGCAGGCACCTCGAGCTGGCAGCGGCCGGGCCGGTCCAGCCGACGGTGAGGTGGGCGAGGGCGCTACGACACACACCGCCTGAAAGCTGCGGCCGGCAGGCGCCGACCAAACGAGAACGGAACTGCGACCCGCGGCGGGCCGCACCGGCCCGAGCGCGCTGATCCGCGATGTGTGCAACCGAAGGCCGCCTGTGCCGATCGGGCTTCGGCTGCTGGGCCGACCACGCGGCCAACCAGCGGTCAGCGGGGCCTACCCTGATCACATCTCCGACACGCTGACCGACGACGAGGTAACGCGGCTCTTGCCGATCCTTGCCGCTCGTGCGCGAGCGACTGAGAAGACGTCAGCGGCCTTCCGACCTCCTCGGACCGGGATCGTCGAGCAGGTGGCCGCGGACTGGCACCACTTCGTCGTCGGCAGGCGCGGGGTGGGCAAGTCGATGCTCCTGCTCAACGTCGCCAAGCACGCGGCGGACGCCGGTCGGCCGGCCGTCTATATCGACCTTGAGACCCTGCGGGACAACCCCTACCCCGACGTGCTGGTCCGTCTCCTGATCGAGCTGGCCGGTGAGCTCGAGCGACATCTCCGGGGATTCCACCCCCCGCTCGTCACGCGTTGGAAGGCCCGACGGCGGCTGCGCGCCTTACGAGGGCGGCTTGAGGTGCTGCTCCGCGACCCGCAGCAGGCGGACTACAACATCGCGGATTCGAAGTCCTCGGGGCGCGCGAGGCGGCTCGGCGGGCGTGTCGGGGTCGCCTCGCAGACCGCAGGAGTCGCGGCGCAGCTGGAGGGGGCCGCCGAGAGGGGTTCTGCGGAATCGTCGGCCTTCGGCCGTGAAGCTTCGTTCGCTCGCACCAAGCTGGAGGGCCTGCAGAGCGAGGCGACGGAGTTCAGGGAGGTGTTACGCGAGCGGTCAAGGCAACCGGCGACCGCGGTGTGCTCGTCATCCTGGACGACTTCTACTTCATTCGTCGGGAGAACCAACCCGACGTGCTGGCATACCTACAGCAGGTGGTGAAGAACCTCGGCATCTGGCTAAAGGTGGGCGCTGTCGAGCATCGACTGAATGAGTTCGAGGACGGCGACCCGCCCCGCGGTCTTCAACTGACGCAGGATGCTGGGAAGATCCCGATGGACGTGACCCTCGTGGACTTCGATCATACGCGTGCCTTCTTGGAGGGCATCCTCGCGGACGTGTGCAACGAGGCCGATGTCAACATCGACAAGCTGCTGACAGATGGTGCCCGCCTCCGCCGCAGTCCTCGCGTCGGGCGGCGTGCCGCGCGACTACGTGAACCTGGTGACCGCGGCTCTCGACAAGGCGACTCGCAGGCTGGGGGAGACGAACAGGCCGAAGAACCGCATCACCGCCGAGGACGTCAACATGGCGGTGCCGGAGTTCCTGAAGCAGAAGGAGGACGACCTGCGCGTCGACGTGCCGGGGGAAGACGTCGAGCGCCTTCGACTACGTCTCTATGACGTGCTCAACTTCTGCCTCGTCCACCGCAAGTCGAACATTTTCACGGTCGACGCCCGCGTGCTGCGTGAGGAGCAGTGGGGCCGCGATATTGCCGTGCGAAGCGACCTGAGGTTCTTCCACCGCTTCGGGAACTTGACCGTCAAGAGTTCCGATCCTGGGTACGTGGGCCAGCGATATGAGGGATTCGCCCTCGACCTCAGCGGTACGCCGCGACGAGGGTGCGAACGAACGAGTGGCGTTCTGGACCACGGACGGCTTCCAGCAGAGTCGTGCCGTGCGTACGTGTACACGCCAGACATCTCTGCGCAGCTCGGCGGCGTGGCGAAGGCGGGCACGTCGAAGAAGACAGTTGAGCCCACCGTCGAGCTGTCGCCAAGGCAGATCACGATCTACGACGCCCTCGCGGAGGTGGAGCACGACGTCGGTGACCCCGAGGAGATGAAACCGACGACCCAGTAGACCGCTGCGGTTCGCCGTCAACCGCGGTCACGACGGCATCACCCGCTTGCCCGCGGCGTACTCGCTCGCCCCCGCCCCCGTGGCGTTGCGGCCGTCTACAGCAGGGCGCTCCCACCCCGGCGGGACCAACGCACCGAACGACCTGGCCTTGGAGGCCAGACCTCCCCTGGCCTGTGCGACCGAACCGGCGTTCGGCGCTCCCTCCTAGATAGCCCAAACTCGCGGACGGCGCGCTTTACGGCGTGCCGGTCGGGGATAGGGGCAGGTGGTGGCCGCGGGGGCGACGTCCGAGCGTCGGATCGGACGGGTGCAACCGTCCGGTATCGCTGCCCTTTGCCGGACGGCTGCGGCCGAACCATGGTGTCGCCGACGGCTGTGGCAGGTGCTCCGGCCGGCACTGGCCGCTCCTTGTCACTGGGAGGCGTCAGGGGATGCCGGTCGGGTGATCAACGTGTAGGTCGTTCTGGCGCCGTCGTTCAGCCGGTTCATTGCGTCCGCAAGAATCCGCGTCAACATTCTGGTGGCCGTGTTCGCCGAAGTCCGTGCGAGCGGGGTCAGGTACCGGTCGTTCCTGTTTCGCGGGGGAGGGGAGGGGCCGGGTCCTGCTGGACCTTGAGGTGTTTCGGAGTGCGATCTGGCCGGGATGGCCCCGCACGACGTGGCGGAGTCCTTCGGCGGTGGCGTCGAGGTAGTGGCGGGTGGTGTCCAAGGAGGCGTGACCGAGCAGGGTCTGCAGCTCGACGACGTCGGCTCCGGCCTGGAGCGCCGAGGTGGCGAAGGTGTGGCGCAGGGCGTGGACCAGCGCCCCTTTTGGCACCCGGGCCCGGAGGCCGGCGCGTACGTAGAGCCGCTCGATGAGGTATTTGACCTGGTCGACGGAGAGTTGGCGGCCTCGGACGTCGACGAACAACTTGGTGGCGGGGAGGTCGAGGTCGTGACCGGGGAAGCGGGCGAGACGGGTAGCGAAATAGGTGTCGAGGACCTGGTCCAGCCCGGCTTCGATTGGGATGGCCCGGGTCTTTTTGGCTTTGCCGGTGACCTGCAGGCAGCGGGCTCCTCGGTCCCCGTCTATTGACCCGACGGTGAGGTCGGCGGCTTCAGCCTCGCGGAGGCCGGTGACGCAGAACGTGGCCACCAGGGCCAGGTCCCGCTCGGGCCACGGGTCGCGCCCCTCGGGGGTGGCAGGGAGTGGTTTCCCGGCACACGGAACCCGTTGATAATACCCCTTATCCCCGGGAGTGGGAACGTGTTGGACGCCGTTCGGTTGTTACGCCGTCGGCGGACAGCCTCGTATTTGCCTGAGGAAGGCTTCTCCTGCGAGATCTTTGATCGACAAAACACTGATCGACGAGACACCCAGTATGTTCTTGGGATCGGGGTCGTCGTCCGAAGATCACAAAAGTTCGGGAAGCATGCACCTCAGCAGCGACAAGCAGTGTGTTGACGATCAATAATTTCCCAGCCACGGCCTGGAATCGGCGGCTGCTCGTCGTGCCCGCAATGATCGGTCCCGTTCAACCGCGAGATGCCGCAATGCGGTGACATGGCGCTCGATCCGTTGAGATACGTGGCGTCGGTCCGCACGAAGACGAACTCGACGTTGTGGGCTGCCGCCAGACCCCAGCCCGCTCGTCCATTTTTGTCGACAGGTGAGGCGAGTAGGTATCGAGCACGATCCCCAGGCGCACGTCGGGCGGGGTACAGCGATCGCAGGTAGCGGCAGAACTCGAGGACCTTGGTGCCGTCCGCTTCTAGGTGGCCCGGAGCAAGGCGCCGCCGAGGCGCCGCCGTGGAACCCTCAAAGCAGGTATTCCCATGCGAAACTCGGGCAACAGGCTCGCATGGAGGGCACCTGCCTCGTTCGAGGGAGCGGGTAGCTGGCGCCAGGGAACGGCTGACCCCCTTGATACATCAGCTGCCACTTTGAGATCAGCGAGATGGCCTCGTGCCTTCGCTTGTTAGCCTCCTGCACGAGTTGGAGGTTGGCTTTTCCCCAATCGAGCAATGTTGTCGTTGGGGCGAACCCTGGCTTCGCCCTTAGTGTCGCGATGAGACGCGACTGTGCCACGTGCTCGGCAGTAGACTGGCGAGAGTTCGGAAGCGGGCGGCACCTCGGTCAGCTTGACCTGGCCATCCACTTGGGCGAATGCAAGGCATCGAGTTAGAGCGAGGGCGTAGAGACATTCGGCAAAGCCGATCGGGAATCCGTGAGCTGGGGCCCTTAGGTTAACCTTCACGCTGAATTCGACCGTGTACGGCTTGGGGGCCGAGCTGGCGTTGAGGTAGAGGGGGGCTTCCCCCGCTTGTAGCTGTGTAGCCGACGATTTGCGCTTTGCCCGCCGTTGCCGCTCGGTCGCCCTCCTCGCTCGCTGCGTATTGAAGGCCGAACCCGCATGGGCAGCATCGACCTCATCCGGACCCTGATTTTTGCTGGAGGCAGTCAATGTGGCTGCGGATGCCGAGCTCGCGGGCGCGGGCGGCGGCAGCAGCGGCGGAGCAGCAGCCGCCGGCCTGGACGGGATGAGGTCTTCGTTCACGGTCTGGTTCAGACTGCCGTAGCCAGTGCTGTAGGCGGCCAGCGTCGTGACCTCGATCGGTGCGTCGTCGAGGTGCACCTTTTTGAGCAGCGTCAGGACTTGGTTCTCGTTGATGCTTCGAGTGGCGTCGATGAGACCGCTAATCCCGAAGTTCCACCGAGGGGCTTCCGCCCCTGGCACATTGATTAGCACGTGATGCGTTCCTGCCTCGAAGTAGAAGCGAAGCCCGAGGTTGTCGAGGTCGCTGTCCCACTCCAAAAGAGGATCGAGATGTTGAGTGTTGGAAGCGCGGTTCCCGCATCGTGGGCGGTTTGTACCGCCTTCAACGTCTTTGTGCCGACGAACAGGTCGTACCGAGAGGAAGCTCGCGGATTGGCCGAGGGAATCGATTGGACCTGACGATTAGTACGAATAGCCGGATCTAGAAAGTTGAGGAACATGGCGTCTGCATTGTTGCTTGCACCAAGCTCTCGAAACTTGTTCGCGAAGAGTCGCCGGCCAGCTAGATAGCCGAGCCCCGCTCGTTCTCGAATAACGAGAAGTTGTTGTAGGTGCGAGCCACGTGGCCGACGTCCCCTAACTCGATAGACCGTAGAGCTTTCCCGCCAAAGCCGTCGTTATATGGCCGATGACCTCCGGACCCGACCCCTCAGACTGGGAGGCGTCGAAACCCCCGTGTCAAAGCCGATCCAGAAGACCCAGCCGCCTTCGGGTACGGCTTCGACCATCGTGCCGAGGTCCGCGCCCTCAGCGTCGACGAAGGACGAGCACTGGGCGTAGCCGAGGATCTTGCTGCTCCCAGGGTTCGTTGGCTTCGGGGACCACCTTTCGTCGCCTTCCATGAGGCCCGCCTAGAGACCCTCAAGGCTGCAACCGGAGTCGCGACCCCACCTGATCAGTCGGGAGGATCTCCATCCACTCGCTGAAGACCTTGAACGGACCCTTTCCGAAGGCGATGCCGCCGGCCAATGGGTCAAAGCCATGTGTGAACACCATTTCCGTGGGCAGTGCAAGCTGAGGGTTCACCGCCGCAGGGTCGCTCGGGATCGGAACCAAGGAGGACTCGTACTCGGCCCTGATGTTGTCCGCAATGATGAGCAACACCTGCTCAATTGTTTTGCCCTTATAGCCAATGGGGTCGGCCGCTGGATCGTACGGGTACGGGCCTGACAGGCCATCGGTACCGGCAACTTCGGGGCGTCCAAGCCAGGCGATGGCATCTCGCGCGGTCCCTAACCATCGGCAACACCGCCTTCACCCAAGGCGAGTTCAAAAATGCATTGCGGTTCGTATCTCCGTCGAGCTCGATCAACCAGCCAAGAGATGCTCCGAACGGGGCGGGGACAGTCTCTTCGGGTGACATGTAGTACGGACGATGCCCCGGTACGACGATCATTCCGAACATCCCCAGATTGACGACACGATCGCTGACCGTGGGATTGGCGATTATTGTCGGCCCCAGCTCGCCCTGGTCGTTAATGGAAACGAGCGGTTGCGAGCGCGGCCGCCACCAGTTGGAGCAACGAAATAGAGCATCGCGTCGACATCGAACAGGTAGCGTATCAGTTCCGATGCGAGATGATAAATCTCTCATTGCTCCAGCCGGACTCATTGCCGTAAAGCTTGGCGATTACACTCCGGTAGATCACATCGCGCTCCTCCTCTCGCAGGTCGTTCGGCGATCGTGGTTTGACCTGACCTATGAGCTTTAACCTCGTGCGGAGCGTGTCATAGAAAAGCTTCTCCTTCTTCGCCGCCAACTCGTCGGAGTATTGGGTCGTCAGCGTCGCGTTTGATGTATCGATCGCTGCCTTTCTGGCCGCTGTCGGAACGTAGACGAGTGTCACATCGAACGGGAGGCTCTCGGTCGCTCCCAAAGTTCGTGGTACGAAAGACGGATCGAAAAGTTCCCAGTAGCCGGATTTGGGTTGGGCAGGAGGTCGCAATCTGAGATTGTGAACTTGACATCAGCGCCGTGGAAGTCAATTTGGTTGATAGCGCTGATCTCGAAGCCAGGCGGAGCAGGCGGGCACACAAAGTCGAACTCGAATTGGATGATATTCGTTCTTACCAATGTCCGGTTCAAAAATGCCGTGGTCTCGATTGCCGGACTCGGGCTGAATACGTATCCGATCCATCGTGATCGGCCCCTTGGTAGAGGACGAATGGGATCTGCTGTGTGAAGGTCTTTTCCTGGTTGTCAGGGTAGGGCTGGAGATCTGGGGCTGACACCCGCCGTCCAGGGCAGCGGCGGTGGCGTGAACGAACTCGCCAGTACCAAGAGTGTCACCCGGGTTGTCGAGGTAGAGCTGCCAGCACAGCTGTTGCCCAAGGTCCTGGACTTGGACGGTAAGGCGCGCCGGTCGGCCTGGCCAGCTGGACGCACGTTCGAGCAATGATCGAGAATAGATGTGGCGTGGCGCAACACAGCTCAGCACTGGCTCTGTGTCTTGCGCCTCACAATTGCATCCCGGTTTTTGGGTTGTATTTGACCTCGACGGGCACGATCTGGTCCGTGGGGAGAACTTCGATCCACTGGTCGAACACTTTGAAGGGGTGCTGGGCTTCCGGGCCGAGCTTTGGATCGTCTGAGGCCACGGCCTTGAAGCCGCCTTGGAGGGGGTCGAAGCCCGTGTTCGAATACCTCGTCGGTTGGTAGGTAGTTCATCGTCGGGTCGTCCGGGTCTGGCACGGGCTGAAGCGATTTGGCTTGGCGATCTTGGACGTGCAAGATGAGGTAGCGGATCGCGTCGATGATGCGGACGGCGTCGGCGTCGGTCGGCGGTGTGTAGCCGTCGTCCCAGACGTGTGCCTGGAGCGCTGTTCGAGGATCTTCGTCTTCTCATCCGCTTCTTGCCTGGTAGAGCCCCTGTAGCCCGGTGTTGCCTTCAATCTCGGGGCTTGATAGCCATTCGAGCGCTTTCCACTCGTGGTCGGCGTGGATCGGGATGACGGCCTTCACCCACGGCGTGTTGAGGAAGGCGTTGCGCAGGTTGTCGCCATCGAGCTGTAGCAGCCAGCCGAGCGAGCTTCCCAGGCGGGCTGGTAGCGAATCCCCGGTGATGTAGTAGTCGTTGGGCCGGTCGGGGCCGCCCCAGTCGACGGTGTTGTCCAGGTCAAAGGCGGTGGCGGTGGCGCCGGGGCCTGGGTGACTTCTGCCGAGGGCCTTCGCCCCCCGTGCCGGCTGAGCCGGCAGGGGGTCTCGTATGCCAAGATTCTCGTTGCTGCTTGTGGCGACGTGGCATCCACCATTCCGGTGCCACGAAGTAGAGCATTTGGTCGATGTCGAACATCGACTCCACGATCTCGGCGAATACATGGCGCACCGTCGGTTCAGCGTTGCTTTTCTCCAAGTCCGGCGACGTTCATCAAGTCGCCGATCAGGTTGCGATAGACGACAATCCGCTCCTCCTCGCGGAACTGGCCGCGTTGCGCTGGGTGACTTCGAGCTGGGCAGTTGATCCGGGTCGCTTGCCTCCTTGAACAACGCCGTGTGGGGAACGCGGCGTCCTTCTCAGCTGTGAACTGCTTGATGACACGAGGTCGTCCTGATGTCATTCATTAGCTTTTGTGAGGGCTTCCAGAACACCGTCACGGTAGCATTCCAACGAAACTGGT
>CAVTDW010000013.1:0-37856 GCA_963733505.1 uncultured Actinomycetota bacterium
GGCGGCGCCGCGTCCGGGTCGCACACGAATATCCAGTCGATCGCGTGGCCCACGGCGACGACGTCGAGACACCGGCGTCACGGCCCGGTTCGGTCCGGGTCCGGGTCCGGGTGCGGGTTCGGGTTCGGTTCGGTCCGGGTTCAGGTCCGGGTTCAGCGGACGGTGTACGGGCCGGTCGACACCTCGTGATACCCCTTGGCGCCGACCGCCCGTGCCAGTTCGCTGCGCGGATCCTCGCCCGCCTTGAGCATTTCGAGCACGTGGCCGAAGTCGAACTTCGGTGTCCAGCCGAGCTCGGTGCGGGCCTGGGCATTCACATACACACGATCGATGGCGGGGAACATCTTCCAGCCCCGCTTCTGGTATTCCGCATTCTGGTCGGGAAACAGGCGACCGACGACCCTCGGCGCATCCCGGGTCAGATCGGCCAGGTCGTCGGGTCCGAAGGGCGTGGTGGCGCTCACGATGTATTTGGCGAAACCGATGGCGGGCGCCCGGGCCACGGCCAGCAGATGGGCACTGACGACGTCCTCAAGGTCGACGCGGCGGTAGAGGTATTCGTTGGCCTTGACATTGGCGTCGGGGTAGGCGCTCGAACATCATCTCGGTCGTCGGCCTCAGGGAAGAAGCGAGCTGTTCGGAGAACGATGACGGGGAGTCCTTGATCCCGGGCCACAAGTTCGCACAGATCCTCCGCCGCTGACTTGGTCACGCCGTAGATGTTCCTGGGTACGGGCACGACGTTCTCGGTGATCCAGGCCGCGGGAGCGCCGGGCAGGGGAGTGAGCGCTCGCCCGAAGACGCTGGTCGTGCTGGTGTACACGAAGCTCGCTACGCCAGCCGCGGCGGCCTCTTCCAACAGGACCAGCGTCCCGGAGACGTTGGTGTCGACGAACGCCTGGCGGTCATGCGAGCCGACGTGGGGCTTGTGAAGGGTTGCCGTGTGGATGACACTTTGGACGCCGGCCAGCGCGGCACGTACGGCGCCACGGCGGCTCGGTCGGCGATCGAGCCGACGATCGTGGTGAACGGCGAGGGCACGATGTCGAGGCCGACGACGGCGTGGCCCTCGGCTCGCAGAACGCGGACGAGCGCCTCACCAAGATGGCCCGACGAGCCCGTGACCAGGATCTTCTGCGCGCTCATAATGAGGCGCTGCGGTAGTGGAGGTAAACCACACCATTGGCGAAACGGCGTTCGTCGAGGAGTTCGAGTTTCAATCGGACATTGTCAGGGATGGCTTGCGTGCCGCCTCCTACCACGATCGGCGTGAGGAACACTTGCCACTCGTCGACCAGCCCGGCCTTGATGGCCTGGGCCGCGAGGTCGGGGCCGCCGATGGTCATGTCGGACCCCGCTGACGCTTTCAGCCGCCGGATCGCTTCGGGGTCGAAGTCGCGCTCGATCCGTGTCCTGGCGCTCGATGCCGTCGCCAGCGTCTTGGAGTAGACGACCTTGTCGGCCGCCTGCCATATCTGGGCGTAGTCGTGCTCGACCGGCGGCCGACCGGCGAGGGTGTGCGCCGTCTCCCAGTAGACCATCGTCTCGTACATCCGGCGCCCGTAAAGGTAGGTGCCGATTGGCCGCTCGAGGTCGTTGACGAAGGCGTGCACTTCCTCGTCCGGCGCCGCCCAGTCGAAGTCGCCGTCCTTGTCGGCCACATAGCCGTCGAGCGACGTGATGACCGAGTAGATCAACTTTGCCATGGTGCGCCTCCCGTCGATGACGGCGACTCCGGCTTCAGCGCCTCGGCCTTCAGCTGCCTCGGCCTTCACCGCCTCGGGCCTCAGCCGCCTCGGCGGTGCGTTGGATGGTGTGGCGCACTGGCGTCTGTGAGGTGCGCACGTCTCGTCCCTCCCCTTCGTTGCCTGGTTGGAACACCGGACTAGCACAATGCATGTGCAAGTCTGCGCCGTGCTCATTGGAGAGATGCGATGGTGAAAAAGCTCCGCGGCCGCCAGGAGTGGCGCTTCTTCGGGGTCCTCCCCAAGGCCGATCGGGCAATGGCGACCGCCTGGTGGACGGTCCTGGTCCTGCGCGGCCTGCTGCCGGCCGGCTTCGCCATCGCCATCGGTGGCCTGGTCGGGGCGGTGCAGAAGGGACACGACCTGGCGGGACCGCTGAGCTTGGTCGGCGTCGTATTCGTGTTGCTACAAGTGCTGAGTCCGATCCACACCGCCATCAGCGCCAGCCTCGGTGACCGCACCGCGGCCTGGCTCTACGACCGGTTGACCGATGCGTGCGTCGATCCTCCGGGAATGGGTCACCTGGAGGATCCGAAGCTCACCTCTGACCTTACGGCCGCCCGCGAGTTCGACTTCGGCATGAGTGGCCCCCCGCTGTCGATGAGCATGGACTTCATCGCCGGGGGATTGGTCGAGATGTTGGGTGGCCTGGCGTCGTCCGCGGTGCTGTTCGCTTACGCGTGGTGGGCGCCACTCGTTCTCGGGGGAGGTTGGCTCTCGACCCATTGGCTACTCAAGGAGAGCGCTATCTGGCGTGATCGCAACACCGACGAGGTTCGCTCGGCCCAACGCGACGCCCAGTATGCCTACCGCCTGGCCGTGGATCCACCAGCCGCCAAGGAGCTGCGATTGTTCGGCTTGGCCGGGTGGACCCTTGACCGGTTCATTGCCCGGCGCACCCTGCTCCACCAGTTGCAGTACCAGGCGACACGTCTGCGGGAACGCTCGGTGGTGACCAGCCTGGTGATCGTCAGTGCCGCCAACGTCGTGGTCTTCTGGTCGCTGGCCGATGCCGCTGGGGCGGGTCGGCTGGATCTCGGCTCGATCGTCGTCTACGCCCAAGCCGCCATCGGGGCGTCGATGATCGCCTTCGGCGGCCTCAACTGGGCCCTGGACGGATCGGCCGCCCCGGTGGCCGCGGTGCTGCGGCTGGAGGGCGAGATGGGACGGGCCGGTGATCTTCCCGCGGGGACGCGAGCCGCCGACGGCCTGCCCGCGCACGAACTGCGCTTCCGCGACCTGACCTTCGCCTACCCCTCGTCCGCCGAGCCGGTCCTGCGTGACTTCGACCTCGCCATCCCGGCGGGGTCGTCGCTGGCCATCGTCGGCCAGAACGGGGCCGGGAAGACCACCTTGGCCAAGCTGCTCTGCCGCCTGTACGACCCGCAGTCAGGCGCCATCGAAGTGGACGGGGTCGACCTGCGAGACCTCGACCTCGCTTCGTGGCGGTCTCGGGTCACGGCGGTGTTCCAGGACTTCATCCGGTTCGAACTTCCCCTCCGCGACAACGTGGCCCCCCAGGGCGCCCCTGACGACGCGGTGGCGGCCGCATTGGCCAGTGCCGGCGGCTCCGACCTGGCCGCCCTCGACACCATCTTGGCCAAGGGGTATGCGGGCGGTACCGATCTTTCGGGCGGGCAGTGGCAACGGGTCGCCTTGGCCCGCGCCCTGTGTGCGGTGCAACTCGGGGCGGGGGTCGTGATCCTTGACGAGCCAACGGCGCAGCTCGACGTGCGGGGCGAAGCGGAGATCTTCGAGCGGATCCTCGCCGCCACCCGTCAATGCACGACCATCTTGATCTCCCACCGGTTCTCGACCGTTCGTCAGGCTGACCGCATCTGCGTGCTCGAACAGGGCCGGGTCATCGAGCTTGGCACCCACGACGAGCTGATGGCGCAGGGCGGGCGCTACCACACCATGTTCGAGCTACAGGCACAACGATTCGTCCTCGGCGGCGTGGAAGAAGGAGAGGAGGAAACGACCTATGACGTCCTCACCTAAGAAGACTGCCAGCGGCGAAGCCGGCGAGGCGGGCGGCCGGGAGCGGGCGCTGAGGCCGGCGCGGCTGCTGCGACTACCGACGGCGCCGCCAAACTGAAGGACGAGGATCTGCCGCCTGCCCTGTCGTCGATGTGGCGGCTGTGCAAGCTCGGGTACCAGCACGAACCGGGCCTGATCCTGGCGGCCTTCCTCCTGTCGCTCCTGGCGGCGGTGCCCGACGCGCTGATCGCGGTGTGGCTCAAGTTGCTCGGCGAAGGAGTGTTGCAACACCACAGATCGCTGATCTTGGTGGCGGCCATCGGCATGGCGCTGTCGGGGGTCGCCACCTGGTTCCTGCGGATCATTTCCACCCGGGTCCAGCGCCGGTTCCGGGACAAGGTCACGATCGCCCTGGAATCGCATGTGGCCCGGCTGCAGGCAACGGTCGCCACGATCGCTCACCAGGAGCGCCCCGACTATCTCGATCGCCTCTCGGTCCTGCGCGACCAGATATTCGTGCTCGACCACATGTACATGTCCCTGTTTTCCACCTGCGGCTGGATACTGCGCCTGGGCATCACGGTGGCGCTGTTGATGTCGGTGCACCCGGCGCTGGCACTGCTGGCGCTCTTCGCTGTTCCGACGGTGCTGAGCTCGACCTGGCGCCCGGCGGTGGAGCGCGCTGCCTACGAGCGCGCCGCCCCCTTCGAGCGGCTGTCCCGTCACCTATTCACCACCGCCACCACCGCTCCTCCGGGCAAGGAGGTGCGCGTCACGGGTATAGGTCCCCGCCTGGCAGCCGACCGGCGCAGCTCGTGGGAACGCTGGTACGCCGTCGTGTCGGCGGCCCGCTGGCGTTCGGCGGTGTGGCACACCTTGGCGTGGGCGCTGTTCGGCGGTGCCTTTGTCGGCGCCGTGGCGTTCGTAGCCGATGGATTGAACGCGCCGCCCCAGGACGTACTTCTGGTCCTGGCCGCAGGGGCCCGCCTCTCGTCCTACATCGGAGCGACCGTGGGCGAGATCGGCTTTCTGCGCGGCATCTGGATGGATGGCTCCCGCCGCCTGGCCTGGCTCGAGGACTACGCCGCGTCCCTGGTCGTCGGCGCCGACCTTCCGGTGCCCGACCGGATCCAATCGGGGATCACCTTCGACGACGTGTCTTTCGCCTATCCAGGTACCACCCGCCTGGTCCTGGAGAAGGTGAGCTTTACGCTTCCGCCCGGCATCGTGGTCGCCATCGTCGGTGAGAACGGTGCCGGCAAGAGCACGCTGGTGAAACTGCTTTCGAAGTTCTACGAGCCCACCTCGGGACGCATCCTTGTCGACGGGCAGGAGCTGGCGAGGATGCCGGCCGACGAATGGCGCGCCCGACTGGCCGGGGCGTATCAGGATTTTTTCCGTTTCGAGTTCCTGGCGCGCCAGACGGTCGGCCTGGGCGACGTGCTCAGGCTGGAGGACGCGCCCGCGGTCGATGCCGCCATCGACCGGGCGGGAGCGCACGATGTCGTCGAGCACCTCACCTCGGGCCTCGAGACCCAACTTGGTCCCAGCTGGCCCGAGGGTGTCGAGGTGAGCTTCGGCCAGTGGCAGAAGCTGGCCCTGGCCAGAGGTTTCATGCGTGACGGCCCGCTGGTCTTGGTGCTCGACGAGCCGACCGCGGCGCTCGACGCCGAGACCGAGCACGCGCTGTTCGAGCGCTACGCCGCCGGCGCCCGCCGCGACGCCGACGACGGCCGGATCACCGTCTTGGTGTCGCACCGCTTCAGCACGGTCCGGATGGCCGATCTCATCGTCGTGCTCGACGGGGCACGAGTCGTAGAGGTCGGGACGCACGAAGCCCTCATGGCCACAGGTGGCCAGTATGCCGAGTTGTACGGCATCCAAGCCGCGGCGTATCGGTAGGTAGGACGCGGCCTCTCATCGGTCCGCGGGCCGGGTGGAGCCGGTATTCTGGCCGCCGCAAACGATCCCTCTAGGCGGAGAAATCGATGAAGCGACTCATGATGACCCTTGTGGCGGCCTGTGTTTCGGTAGTTGTGTTCGCTGGTGGATTGGGTGGATGCGGGGCCAGCAAGGTGGCCAGTGGATCCGCGACCACGACATCGAGGCCCGCGCAAACGTCCTCGACTGCCCTGATCGTGCCGACCACGGCGTCGTCGGCCACAACTACGCCGCCCGCGACGTCTACGGCGCCGGATGGGAAGCGCCATATCTGTGACCTGGTGACGAAGGACGAGTTGAGCGGAATCCTCGGTCAGAAGATCACCGAGACCAACGCCCCGACCGACCTCGACGGCTGCTCCTATTACTCAGCGGCGGGCGTCCAGGCCCTCAAGGGTTCTTTTGGGATCGATCTGGTCAAGGGCACGGGCGGTAAGGCGGAAGCCGCGGCGAGGGACTCGTCCGCTCAGCTGGTCGCCGGTATCGGCGACCTGGCGTACTACGACGGCCCCGGTTTCCTGCCCGCGACGCTCTATGTCTTAAAGGGCGACACCCTGATCAGCATGAACGGCGGCGTCGGCCTCGAGTTGTCCGGCATGTCGAAGGACCTGACGGTCGACACGCTTGCGAAAATTGGCAAGATCGCGGCATCGCGCCTCTGATCCGAGGTTGTGTCGTTCAGGTATCCCGATGACAAATGCTGGCTGGTGTAGGAAGCGCGACCTACCTCGGCCTGTGCGAGCAGTCCACCGGGGTCCGGGCCGCCGGGCCGGGGGTGCCGACGGGTCGGTCTCGCCCTACTCTCGCGCCACCATCAGGGCCATCGAGTCGGCGAGATAGGCGTCGGACAGCTCGGAGACAACGCTTGTCGACCGGTCGGCGAGCGCCGCATTCACTTTGTAGGTGTATGCCTCGTGCAGTACACGGAGGGCGTCTGACGTTGTCTCGGCCGGCTGACCTACCGCCGGACGTTCCTCACGAGGGGACACGGCCGGCTCCTCGGCAGATGATTGTGAAGGTTTTCACAAGACCCAGCCTACCCGCATCGGACAAAGTCACGGGACCGTCGGTCGCCGCCGGGCGCCTTGGCGGGCCTTGGCCAGGACGACACCGGGTCGATCAGCAGCGGCCCGAGGAGGCCCGACGACGAATCGGCAGCCGAGGGTGGGAAACGTCGGCGTCGAGGCATCGTCCCGATCCACGTTGCGCCCGGCCACACCAAGTCGGCGAAGTCCCGGTGCGTCACCGCAGCGCGAAATCCGGCGCCGGTCGCCCCTTCGCCGCCACGCGAGCTCAGTTGCAATGCGCCAGGGACAAAAACTCGGCGCGGCAGCGGGCGTCGTCGCGGACCAGGCCATGCAGCGAGGACGTCACGGTATGGCTTCCAGAGGCCATCACGCCGCGCACCGTCATGCACAGATGCTCGGCTTCGAGGACCACCCCGACTCCCTTCGGTTCCAACTGGCTGCTCAGCCAATCGCCGATCTGGACGGTGAGACGCTCCTGGACCTGAAGTCGAGCGGCGAAGTGCTCGACCACCCGGGCCAGCTTGGATAGCCCGACGATTCGGGCCCCGGGCAGGTAACCGACGTGGGCGACACCGCGAAAGGGAAGGAGATGATGCTGGCACAGCGATCGGAACGGGATATCGCGCGCCACGATCAACTGGTCGTAGCCTTCGTCGTTGGCGAACGTGGTGGGCTGGAACGGCGCGGCGGAGAGCAGTTCCTCAAAGGCGGCCACCACTCTGGCCGGGGTTCCCGCCAGGTGCGGGGACGACGGGTCCTGTCCCAGGGCGACCAGCAAGTCCGAGACGGCGGCCTCGGCCGCGTTTCGATCGACGGTCGCCTCACCACGCACCACGTGCAGCGCCGGGCCACCGTCGTGTAGTTCAGCCACCATGGTCATTCGCATCCTCCTCCAACGCCGGACTTGCCCATCCACTCTAAAACATGACGGACGGTTCTTTACAAGGTAGGCTGGTACGAGGACGATGAGCGACGACATCGACAACTCCGTGTCCGGGATCGCAGCCCTGAACGACCCTCTGCGGCGGGCGCTTTACCGTTTTGTGGCCGCCCAGGACCAGGCCGTGAGTCGGGATGACGCGGCGGCGGCGGTCGGCGTGGCCCGACCTGTGGCTGCGACCCACCTTGATCGACTGGCCGACTGCGGCCTGCTTGACGTCGAGTTCCGCCGTCTCGGGGGGCGCCAAGGGCCTGGGGCGGGCCGGCCCTCCAAGCTGTACCGACGCGCCGCCCATGACATCGCTCTGAGCTTGCCGCCGCGGCACTACGACCAGGCGGCCGACCTGTTGGCCAGCGCGGTCCGCCAGGCGACCGACACTGCCACTCCGGTGGGCGCGGCGCTCGCACGCGTCGCCCACGATCGTGGAGCCGAACTCGGCCGCGCCGCTCGGCGTCGAACCGGGAGCCGACCCCGTCGGAGCGCTCTGGTGGGCGCAGCCGTCCAAGTCTTGACCGAAGAAGGCTACGAGCCGCGAATCTCAGACGGCGATGTCGTGCTGGCCAACTGTCCCTTCCACCGCCTGGCGGCCGATCACACCGAACTGATATGTGGCATGAATCTGGCCCTCCTGGCGGGCATGGCGGCCTCGCTGACCGATTCGGGCATGGTCGCCCGGCTGCAACCCACGCCGGGATGGTGCTGCGTGCGTCTCCGCGTCGACCTATCCGCGGAGAACATGCCGCGGGCGAGATCGTAACGAGTGGGAAACCGAACCTTTCGAAAGTGCCTTCGCCGACGACTAAACAGGAGAGCGTGACTCGAATGAGCGAACCGCGGTTCCGCTAACCGCTTTTGGGCTCCGTACCTTCGGTACGTCGGCGGACGTCGGTGGGCGGTCCTCCCTCACGGCCAAACGTCGTCAGGGGCACTGCTCGAAGCCGTGTCGGCGGCCTTCAAGAAGTCGACGCTGAGGCGGACCGGGCCGTCGATGGTGAGGGCGTGAGGGATTCCCGGCGGGATGGGCTGGCGGTCGCCGGCGCCAAGGCGCACGACGGTGGGCGGGTCGGTGTACATGGAGAACGTGACGGCTCCCTCGACCACATGAAGGCAGCCCCACCTGCCTTCCGCCACGACATGGTTGGTAAGTAGGCCCGCGGGCACGCCGGCTGCGTCGAAGGGCCCGGCGGTGCGGGCCACGATCAGGTCGTTCGGGAGTTCAGCGCGGGCGCACAGCGGGCAGTCGATGCCGGTACCGAGCTGCGCCTCTCTTCCTTCGGCTGACAGCACCCACGGGCGCATTTGGAAGGGCGGCCGGTGCCTTTGGTGCTGGCTGTGCAGGCACGACAGCTCCGCGACCCAGTCACCGAGAGGGTCTTGACGAAACGCCACGACGGTGCGCCTGATCGGGCGAACGCGGGGGCAGGCGTGGTCCCGCGTGTCGACCAGCGCGCCGCAGGACTCGCAGACGTTCTCGGCCCAGCACGGCGCGTCGCCACCCTCGTCGACCACGAACTCATCCCTCCAGTTGCGCGTCGAGAAGCGACAAGGAGCCCTGCCATGGTCTCGGGTCGGGCCAAGATACCGTGTCGGCGACGACGACGGCATTGCCGACCAAGCCCTCAAACGTGGTCCAGATCGCAATCACTTCCTCGTCAGCCAAGGGAGACCTTTGAAGATCACACGACTGTGGACGATGGCAGCGAGCGTGGCACTCGCGGTCTGCCTGGCGGCATGCCACCCAACCCCCACAAAGGCAGGCGGGAGCAACGACGCCACCACCGCCAGCACCGCCACCACCGCCAGCACCGCCACCACCGCGCCCGCCACCACCTCGCCTCCGCCGACCACCACCGCTGCGCCAGTGGCAGCAGCCACGACGACGCCCGGGTCGGGCCATTGCACCACCGCCCAGCTTGCGATCACGACGACGGAACTCTCCAGCGGAGCCGGGCATGGGGGGACGGTGGTCGTCTTCCGGGACCTCGGCCCGCCCTGCGTCATGCATGGATACCCCGGCGCCGACGGGCTGGCGGCCGGCGGCACCCACGTCGTGAGCGCTCGGCGGACCACCAACGGCTACCTAGCCGGCGTCGGACTGCTCGGGCCCGAGCCGACCGTGTCGTTGGCCACCGGGGCGACGGCCTCGGCGTCCATCGAAGGGCTCCTCGCGCCGACGCCCAGCCAGTCCGCTTGCCCGATCTACACCACGTTGCTGGTTACCCCGCCCAATGAAACCCATTCGGTTCGACTTCCCGCCAAAAGCCTCTGCGACCTGGAAGTCCATCCCGTGGTGCCCGGTTCCACCGGTCGGGGGCGCAACACCTGACCCGGTCGCCGGGCGCCTGCGGCGGATCACCCACCGTGGGCCCACCCGACGTTTTGGGTCCACTTCATCGCTTTGGGCCCACTTATTGCGGTCCTACGACAACAACCGGGCCCAAAGCGCTGAACTCACCCCAGAGACGCGCCAGAGCCGCAACCGAATGCCCACCGCACCCTCACCACAACCATCCAGAGAGTTCGGCCGCTGGCGACCACGCCTTCGCCACCACAGACCTCGGCCGCCGCGGGACCGGTTGGTCCCGCCGCGACATCCCAGGAGATCCGGCTGAGTTGTTGGTCTCGTTGCCCACGCTCACGGGCCCGTCGCCATCAGACAGCTGCCACTCGACGAGGAAGCACGATCCCTTCAGCGACTCAGCCCTGTCACTCGCATCACTCACCGGCGGCTCAGTCCGTCGGTTCGACGCCCTGTGCGTTGACGATGCGATCGTGGCGCCATCGCTCATCCTCCTGGGTGGCTCAACGCTGAACACTTGTCGGGCCCGATTCTGCTGGGTGGCGCCGTCGCCGTCCATGACCCGAATTGACTATCCGGAGTAGTCACAACGAACTAGGCAGGACCCGGGACGTGCCCACATGGCACCGTCGCCAACTCCCAAACGGCCTAAAGGCCGATGCACTGGCCCTTCACGCCGCCGGTGAAGGTGTTCTTTCGACCATCGTTCACGGGAGCGGGATTGTTGGTGGCGCAGGTCGTCAATCCGGTGACCACATTGGCCTCAATCTCGGTCGCGCTGTCCTCTTTCGGGATGCCGAGATTGGGGGCGACGTTCCCGCTGACGGTCAGCCCGCCGACGATCGAGTTGCCACCCAGCTCTACGCCGCCCCTGTTGCTGGCCAACGTCACAGCGCCGTCGATGTGGTTGGCGCCGCACGGTGTTGCCCCCATGCCGTCGCCGCCGTTGCCGATGAGGATGAATCCGGTGCCTCTCGAGGATTTGATGGCACCCTGCTTCGTGGAACTGGCGCAGAACGTAAATGCATTGGCCGCGACCAGCGTGATCGCTCCGTTGATGATCGAGCCGCCCGTCACGGAGAGCCCGGCGCCCGGTGCGACATTGACCGCGCCGATCTGGTTGAGATTCACCAGGCAATAGGTGCGGGGGGCGGGGACATTGATTACGGCATGGTTGCGTCCCGTCATGGTTCGGTCGCAGTGCCCTGTCGCCGGCTGGTCACCGGAAGTGGCCACAGAACTGGCAAGCGCTGACGGCATGGTCATTGCGAGCAAGGCTGCGACGGCGAATGTGCCCGTCATCGTGACGGCAATGCCCTTGGATGCACCGAAATAACGTTTCATTAGTCCCCCTGTCCTGCGAGTCCGTCGAAGTTGCCCGGGGACTGGGAGCAACCGCTCGACGCCGATCACGGACGCGACCGCCTTCGCCACTTTACTGCCAATCCTGTTCGCACCAAACGGTGGCCAAATCGAAGGAGGGGGAAAATTCCTCCCGAAACGGTCAACAAGCGGCGCGGGAGGCATTTTCCCCCGTCTGCTCTTTGACCGGCGATGGCGGAGCACGCCAGGAAACCCGCTACAGCCTCGCGCGCTGTCGGCCACCCGCAGCGCGGCGGTTGCCGTTCCCTCGGAGAGGGAAATGTCGGCCACTGTGGCCCATGGCGAGCCGCCGCCAGGAGATCGCGTTCGCTGGCGGTGACGGCCCACTGGCGATCGTGGGCGCCGGTATCAGCTCGGGCTGTCATTCGACATAGCGAAGGGCGGGAGAAAGGTGGTCCACCAGCCGTCCTGGTCCGATCTGGTGGCGGGTGCGACCTCACGGTCAAATTCGTGCGGTCGCGCCGGTCGATCCACGCACGCGTGTTCCGGTGGCAGGATGGGGCGCATCGTCGCCGGTGAAAGGGGGCCGAACATGTCCGAGGACGCACTGAAGCTGAGCCAGGCGAATCTCTTCCGTTCCCACTACCTGGCCCAGGCTGCAGCCTTACTCGACCCAGACCTGAGGCCCGTGGCCGGCATGAGCCTGCGTGGTCAGCAGTGACAGCTGCCGTTCCGGCTTGGTCCAGGCTGCATGCCGGCTGCGATGCCGGCGTCGTTGTGGCTGAGGCTGGTTCGATCGTGGTCGAGGTGCTCGTGAGATGACCCTCGATGAGGCGATTTCGTTGGCTCGAACGGCCCATGCGGGCGCTACCGATAAGGCTGGGCGGCCATACATCGAACATCCCCTTCGAGTCATGGAAAGGTTGCGGGCCGATAGTGAGCGATTTGCGGCCCGTATCGGCGACCCCCAATGGGTGAACCGACCCGACGAGCAAGCGGCCCTCGTGGCCGCGGTCCTTCATGACGTCCTGGAAGACACACCGCTGGTCGCCAAGGACCTGATCTCTCGCGGGTGCCCCGACAACGTCGTCGAGGTCGTGGTGCTGCTCTCCCGGTTGCCAGAGGAGTCATACGAAGCGTTCATACGGAGGTTGGCCCCGAACCCGATTGCCCGTCGGGTCAAGCGCGCCGATATTGATGACAACGCCGACGAATCCCGCCTTGCCGTGCTGTCGGAGGCCCAAGCGGCCCGGCTCCGCGAGAAGTACGGCGCGGCCCGCCGGCTCCTTGATGACTTGTCGGCATACGAGAGGGTGTCGGAGACCGTCGCCAGCCATCCCGACGGTCACTACCGGTATTTCCTGAACGACAAATCTACGATCGGTCTCATGCGCCAGTGGCGCTGGGACGAGGACGGCCGGGAGGGAGGTGGTTGGTCCTGGCCGGAATATCTCCATCCCGAGACCACAACCGGTCGGTGGAAGGTAGGGAATGCGTACATGCTCGATGCCATCACGGGGATGGGCGAGGATCCCTATTCATGTGGCGAGTGGTGCAAAACTTTGACCGCTGACGAGGCCGTGCGGGTGGCGCGGAAGATGGGGGTAGCTCTCGACGCCGCGAGAATCGCGCCGTAGGATCAGATTTCGCGGCGCGTGAACGTCGAGCCCCGGTCGTGCCGATCGACCGGGCCCGTCCGCTCGGAACGTGGAGTCGACTGACCGCCAGGCCCGCCCTACGATTCCGTGGCGCGATCAGCCGGCTGCCGGAGCCGTTGTCGCCGGGGTAGTCGTATTTGGTGTCGCGGCCTGCGCGTTCTCCTCGGCCTCACGAGCGGCGCTCTCCGACTTCTCGTGGGCTGGGTCCTCGTTGGAGCCGCCGCCGGGATGGCCACCGTGGGCGTGGGCTTGGCCTGAGTTCTCGGCGGCTTCTTGCGCTGCCGACTCGCCCGCTTCGTGGGCCGCGTCCTCGTTCGACTTGGGCGTGGCGGGCGTCTGTCCGGGCGCTGTCGTGGCGCTTGTCGTCGGCGTGGTAGGCGATGTCTGAGCGCCCGCGGTGCCGGCGATGCCCAGATACAAACCGGCGGCGCCACCCCCCACCAGACCGACAGCGAGCCCGATGGCTGCGAGGCGATTCTTCATGCGGTTGTCCCTTCTTGCAACGAGCAACTCTCGTTCCGCTGGCACCTTGACATCGCAACCTCAGATTTTGCTCAGAGCCGCTTGTGAGCCCGCTGCCAATCAATCCGATCCGGTGATGGCTAGCCAGCCGGTTGGTCAGAGACGTCGGCTGCCTCGTCCTTCTTGGCAGCGGGATCGGGTCGCGCTACCAGCGGGCGTGGGGCCTGCGCCGCGGGGAGCGGTAGGTCCGGGCTGAATCAATGCCGGACGTCGCCCCATCTCGACCGACTGTGCACCGAAATAGAACGCCGAGATCGATACGACAAGCGTGCTCACGGTCGTAATCACCTGTTTTCCGATATCGACGCTGTCAGCTGACCTCGGTGGCGGATACTTCCCAACGGTGTACAACCCAGATTGCGGGTCAAGACTGGAACTCTCTATCTGGTCGAATGGGATCTTGGCGAACTGTTCGGCAGTTACGCCTCTCACAATCGTACCTGGAGGGCGTGCAATGTCGAAGTATATGAATACCACCAGTAACACGAACAGGAGTATCAAGATCAGTGCCATGATGGCACGAATGCTTCCCGGCGGCATGCCCAGAGGTTGCGTGCGGTCAACGATTCCAAGTCGTCGAAACAAGAGGATGAGCAGGCCAATCGCTATGAGAAAGCCGGCAAGTCCTCCGACCAGCTCGACGGGAAGGGTCTGATCCGGGAATGACGTCAATTTGGCAAGCCAACGTGTCAGCGCGATCACGGCCAACAAGGAAATCATTCCACCGGCGATGAGCCATGTGACGGACCGCTCCTCGGCGGCGCTCGCCGTCATCGCTTCCCTCCGACTCTGGCCCCTTCTAGTCATTGCGCTCCTTTAGGGAGTAGCGGCGGAATCGACATTCATCGACAGAGCGATCTCCGGGATCCTAGCGGCCCGGTTTCGTGCACGATGATCCGAACGACGTGAGCAACCGGGACGTCGCGCGATCCGTTCGGCAGCCAGCCGGATCGGCTGATATCTTGTGCTCGGTTGCGGCGTCGGTGGCGATGGCGCGCGTCGCTCCATCTGTGAATGTCGGGATCAGATCCGCTGCTGGATCAGGTCCCACCGGTTGCCATAGAGATCCTCGAAGACCGCAACTGTTCCATATGCCTCGTGGCGCGGTTCCTCGAGGAACGTCACTCCCGCGGCAACGAACCTCTCAAAGTCTCGGCTGAAGTCGTCGGTGTGGAGAAACAGGCTGACCCGGCCACCTGTCTGGTCGCCAACCCGCGCCAGCTGTTCGGAAGTCGCGGCGCGGGCGAGGAGCAACGCCGCGCCTCCCGCCCCCTCCGGAGCGACGACTACCCACCGAGTGCTGCCGTCAAGAACGGAGTCCTCGATCAGGTCGAATCCCAGGGAATGGACGTAGAAGCCGATGGCCTCGTCGTAGTCGCGAACCACGAGGCAGACGAGACCGATCGAGGGCACACCTCCATGATGGACCCGGCCGCAGGCAGGCGCAGGCGGCGACGGTCGCGACGGCTGCGACGGCTGCGATCCGCGCACGATGCGTGGTCCCGGAGCCCGCCAGGTCGTCGTCCGCCGCCCGGGAGCGAACGCCTCAGATCAGAACTGGTGCAGGTAGAACGGGGTGTCTTGGTCGTCGGCGCACAACGACTCCAGGCCGTAGGGGCGTCGCGCCACCTCACGGGCCTGACCGCCCATGGCTTCCACTCGTTGCACCGCAGCCGCGATGTCGTCGACCCGGTAACAAAGGATCACGCCCGGTGTCGCCGGTCCGGCTTCGGGCCTCGTGGTCATGCCGATCTGCGGGGCGACGCCGGAAACCTGCGCCCCTCCAGCGCGGCCGATGTTGAACGTCCAGTCGAATACGCCGCGGTAAAACTCATGCGCCGCGTCGAGGTCGGGAACCACCATCGTCAGGTACGACACGTCGCCGTGGACCTCACCATTGTGGAATTCTCCGTCGGAAGCAGTGGGAGCGCCAGAAACGGGAGGCATCTCGTGCAGGTAGAACCGGATGCCCTGGTTGTCATAGCCCTCGGCGGCCATGGCATACGGCTCGCGGTGGGGGTCGTTGATCGTTCCCCCGTGCGCTCGAACAGCGGCGACCGCGGCGACGATGTCATCGACCCTAAAGCCGAGCACCGCACCGGGCCCCGCACCGGGCTCCGCCTCGCCCTCCGCCAGGCCCATCATCGGAACGATGTCGTCGACCTGCACCCCGTGCTCGCTGCTGCCCGGGCTGAAACGCCAACCGAGAACGGCGGCGTAGAACGCCCGACCCCGAGCCAGGTCGGGCAGCACGAGGGTGATGTACGAGACGTCGCCGTGGCGGAAGCCATTGCGTTGACGCATGGCCATTTCGGTGCTCACAAGAGGCTCCTTCGGGGTGGATGGGGGCACGGCTCGCAGCAGGCGGACCCGCAGGGCGGCCGAGAATGCGGGGTCGGGCGCGAGGGGGGTGATCGGGGCGCGCAGCGCATCGAACGGATCGGCCCGCGACTCAGGCATCGATGCTCCCCTCGTAGACGTGCCGGAACTCGCGGCGGGCGCGCACCAGCAACGCCTCGGTTGCGGCCACGCTTCGTTCGAGGACGGTCGCGGCCTCGGGGACACTGAGGCCGTCCACGTAGCGCAGGGTCAGCGCGGCGCGGTGTTGAGGCGCCAGGCGGGTGAGCACCTCATGGGCGAGCCAGCGGTTCAACTCGACGTCCCACGGGTCGTCGACCTCGACCGCCGACCCCTCGAGCGCCTGGAACAGGCGCTCCTGTCGGGCTTGCGAGCGCCAGTGGTCCACCAGTTTGTGCCGGGCCACTCCGATCAGCCAACCCACGGTCAGGGCCACGTCCTGGCGTCCCGCGGCGACTGCCAGGAACGTCTCGGAGGTGAGGTCCTCGGCCACCGCCTGGTCGCCGCAGCGCCCCATCAGGTAGCCGTACACCTGCGGCAGTGCCCGGTCATACAGCGACAAGAGCGTGACGTCGGGTCGATCCGGAACAGCCGTCACATCCCTATCATCGTTCGGCGCCGGCCTACTCCGACGCTGTCGGGCAGAAAATTCCAGCATCCGCTGGCAGTTCGACCCCGGTCAGCCGGTGTAGGGAAGGTATCGCGTCCGGAATACGACGCCGTTCTGCCCGCACATGAACAGGTCGAGGAAGGGGTTGTCCACCGAAAGGGCGGAGGGGTCGGGTGATACCGCGGTAATGAGCGAAGCGAAGTTCGTCCATCCGGTCGAGGAGGAAACCATCGACCACCCTCCCCAACTCCCGGTCGCCGAAGACCATCCATTGGTAAAGACGCGGCCGGTGAGCGAGCCCGCGCAGAACAAGTCAAGGTGGTCGGGATCGCGCCAGGTCGCCGTGATGTGCAGAGGGAGAGCCACGAACGGCCCGCCAGGAAAGCTCTCGCACGAGATCTCGGTCCACGACTGTTGCCACCCGTCGTTGGCGTCCCAGCCAATCTCGTTCACCTGACCATTGGTATCGCCCGCGACGACAGACAGAGCGGCCGGTTGGGCGTTCGGCCGGAAGGCGGCCGCCACGGGTGCGCCACCCGGTGTGGTCAGGCCCACGAGCTGGCGCCATGTTGCGTCCCAGTCTGCTCCGGGGGTCTTACCGATCGTGTACACCTGACCCCCCTGGCCGCACATCAGCAGAATGAGACGATCTCCGGTCGGCGTCCAGACGGCCGTAACAGGCCCTCCCGCGGTCGTGTACCCGCTTTCCGAGCGGACATCGGTCCAACCGGATGAATCCCAACCGGAGCCAGCAGTCCAGCCGATCGTGTGGACGTGGCCGTCGTTGTCGGAACAGAAGAGGTCGAGGCGGTCGGGTGTGGCCCCCGGACGGTAGACCCCGCTGATCGGCATGTGGTGGCCGGCAGCCCCATACCACGGAGCCCCGACGGGGGTCCACGCCGTGTCCCAGCCCGCGCCTGCCACTCGGGTCGTCGTATACACCACGCCATTTCGGCCATAGATGAACAAGTCCATCTGGGCGGGCTGGGCGCTCGGCCGGTAGAGGGCGGTGACCTGCCCGCCCCCGAGGGACCAGGCACTTTCCGATTGCACCGGGAGCCAGCTGCTGTCCCAGCCCACACCCTCCGCACGCCCGGTGTTGTACACCCATCCGTTCTCATCGCCGCAGATGAAGAGATCGAGGCGGTTCAGGGAGTTGACCGGCTCATTCACGGCCGTGACCGGCGCACCGCCTGACGACCAGGCCGTTTGCGGGTTCACCGTGGTCCAGGTGTACGAGCCGTCGCCTGTCGTCCAGGGCGGCTCCTGATACGTCGGTGTCGAAGGCCCCGACTGGTCGTATCGGACATAGTGGCTGACGATCAGTGCGACCAGCGGGATCGAGACAAACTTCAATGGCGCGAGGACGACCGTAAGAATGGTGCGCACAAGATCAAGCTGATCCTCGGTCGGCCCCCATTGTCCCGCGTAGGAAATCCACCACGGTGGGTTGTTGTCGGCATCGACATAGCTCTCCCACGTGTTCCAGTACTGGCCGTTGTCTGCGGCCGTCTCGAGCAGTGAAAAGGAGAAGAGGGGAAACTCGTGCAGTGTGTCGATCTGGTCGAACCGGCCGGGCGCAGGGAGGCACGAGTGAGTGTTCCGTGCCGAGTACACCACCGGATGCATATTGCCGTCGGAATCGGTCACGGTCTGAAAGTCACCAGGAAAGCACCAGACCCCCGTCGTGTGCTGGGCATAGAATACCCCTTGAATGTCGCCGTTGCAGTCGATCCGGACGGTGACATGCTTCCAATCGCCCTGATGCTCACCGAGCCCCTGGTACGCCTGCTGTGGTAACGAACCGGGCACCTCGAGGTCGACGTCGGATTCGCTGCTGCTTGCCTGGATTCGCAACGTTGAGAAACCGCGCACGGCATAAAAAAACCAGTACTGGAGATCGTACAGGTTGGAATAGCCCGGAACGGCACATGCATGAACATATGTCGTCGCCACCGCGAGATCGCCCTGACGGATCGTCTGGTTTGCCGACCAGGTCGAACCGGGCATGGTGAAGTGCGCGCCTGCACCCGCGTTGCTCGGCAGGTTTGTCACCGGCGGTCCGGTAGCGGTAGATCCCGACACGAGCTCAACCTGGTTGAGAAACCAGTCCGGAGTGCACGGCCGATAGACATGCGACGGGTCGTTGACTGGGTCGTCCGGAAAGAGGCGCACCTGCGGCGCGCACTTCGCAATGAATTGGTGCGGGTCAAAATCGCCAGGACTCGTCATGATCCCCCCTCGGATCCCGTCGCCGAAGGCGCCGACCGCGCCGACCGCGCCGGCTGTTGCTGCACGGCGACGCGAGAAGGGAGTATACGCGGCAAGCCTTGGCGTGTCGTCGAACACCGTGGCGGCCGTCACAGGTCGCGCGTCGATATGGATGGTCAGCAACCCGATGAGTCTCTATCGGTAAGAATCAGGGATGGCGGTTGGGCATGGAGCAGACGATCCGGGCTCGCCATCTCAACCCGTGACGATTTGGTGCGCGATTTGGAACACGTTGCCAAATGGGTCACGTACCATCGCTCGTCGATCACCATAGGGCGTATCGAGCGGCGCCTCCAGAGAGGTTGCCCCGGCCGCGAGCGCCTGTTCGTATGTCCGGTCTGCATCGTCGACATAGACATAGAGGAAGGCGGTGAACACGTCCCGCTGGGTAGCCGGCGTCACCATGATCATCGAATCACCGATGCGGACCTCTGTCGGGCGGCCAGGGACCGGGGCGCCTGTCGCGTCGAATACCGCTCGTAAGAAGGCGACCTGTGCCTCGACGTTGTTTACGACGATGCGAGGTGTGACCGAGTGATACCCCGCCCGCGGGTGAATCGAGGACACGCCCAAGTCTCACACACTCGGCGCGGCGAAACCGCTGCCGAAGGTTCTCGAGCGCGAAGATCCGCGACCGAGCGCAGCTCCGGTGCTGCCTTCGGTTTCGGTGCGGCGCCCGCCCGCCCGCCCGAACGTCGCGAGCATCGCCGTCGCTGTCAGGGGACAACAAAAACGGCCGGAAAGTGGACACAAGGTGGCCGGTTTAGGCCGTTACAGTCCTCCATGACAACGCGGAGCTGATAGGAGACGACCATGCCTGATCGAGACGGATACATCGCCGGCGTTCCCTGCTGGGTCGACACCAGCCATACCGACCATGAAGCCGTCCTTGCGTTCTACCGCGGTCTGTTCGGGTGGGACTTCGAGGACGTGATGCCCGAAGGAACCGACGGCCACTACTTCATGGCCCGCATCCGAGACCGAGACGTGGCCGCCATCGGGTCAGGCCCGGCCGGTGGTCCGCCGTTGGCGAGGTGGAACACCTACATCTGGGTCGACGACGCCGACGACGCGGCGGCGAAGGTTCAGGCTGCCGGTGGCGCCGTGGTGGTGGAGCCGTTCGACGTCATGGATTCGGGTCGGATGGCGGTTTTGAGCGATCCCGAGGGGGCGGCGTTTTGCGTGTGGCAGGCCAAGAACCATCGGGGGGCGGAGGTCGTCAACGAGCACGGCTCCCTCAACTTCAACGGCCTCGCCACCCGAGATCCCGAAGCGGCGAAGGTGTTCTACGGCGCCGTCTTCGGTTGGACGACGTTGGACCTGCCGTTTGGGGTGCTGTGGACCCTTCCAGGTTATGGCGACCATCTCGAGGAACGCAGCCCCGGCCTACGCCAGCAGATGGCTGGGATGGGGGCCCCGGACGGATTCATCGACGTCGTGGCGGCCCTTACCCCGATCGCCGATGACGACGAGACCCCGGCGCACTGGAGTGTCACCTTCGGCGTCGACGACGTCGACCTGGCTGTCGACCAAGCCCGCCAGCTTGGCGGCGAGGTGGTAGCCGGCCCCTTTGCGGCGCCGTGGACCCGAATGGCGGTGATCAAGGACCCGCAGGGGGCGACGTTCATCGCCAGCCAGTTCGTCCCCGAGAACAAAGATCTCGAGGCGTAGCGATTGGCGCAGATGGACAACGCCTCCACTTCCGGGGGCGACCGGTCGGTCGAGCGCGGCTAGCGGTTCGGGGCGGATCAGCCTGCTAGTCCCGCTCGACCTTCCGTAGTCCTCGCTCAGGCGTCCATGACTCAACGACGAGTTTGGTGGCCTCTGTGTTGAGTCCGGTGATGACCACCTCGGTGATGTCGGTCGTAAACGTCTCGCCGTCCGGTTGCTCGCCCGCCTCCTTGGTCACCGGTCCGGCCAATACGGCTCGTCCGGCGATCTTCGCCTCGCCCGGCCAGTCGTTTTCCTTGCCCTTCTGCGGGTGGACGGCTGGGCCGTGCAGGGCGAAGCGGGGATCGCGTTTGAGGTCCGCCCCTTTACGTGCGCCGGTCATCGAACCGAAACGGAGCTCGCCGTCTACGAACTCGCACTCGATACCCGAGATGCGGGGCGAGCCGTCGGCACGCAGTGTCGCAATCGTCTTGTGACGACCGGCGTCGAACAGCTTCTGCACTCGTCGCAGCAAATTCTGGCTCTGCCTGCTCGATCGCCCTCCACGCCGCCATAGTCGAGCAGCGTATTCGGATGTCCAACCGTCGCCGAACGCCGTCGCCCCGAGCTTTCTGAAAGGCAGCGGCACAGGTGGGGTCCCGCGATGAGTTCCGGCCGGGCGGTTCGTCTGAACCGCGGTGGACGAGAGAAGGAGAAGCGCGTGAGCGAAGGATCAGGTGCGGTCGCCCGGCCCTCAGTCGTCTCGACCGAGGAATGGCAACGTCAGCGTGACGAGCTGCTCCGGGCCGAGAAGGAAGCCACCCGGGCCCTCGACGCCCTCGCCGCCAAGCGACGGCGGCTGCCGATGGTGCGCTTCGACAACGGCTATGTGTTCGACACCCCCGAGGGTCCGAAGACCCTGCTCGACCTGTTCGACGGTCGGGTGCAGCTCGTCGTCTACCAGTTCATGGACAACGGACCGGACGCGTTCTGCCCCGGCTGCACCCACCTCACCAACAACGTCGCCGACCTCGCCACCCTCAATGACACGGGGGTCACGTACGTGACGGTGTCCAACATGCCGCTCGACCAGATCCAGGAATATAAGGCCCGAATGGGCTGGACGATGCCGTTCGTCTCGTCACGCGGCAACGGCTTCGCCGACGACACCGGGGCGGGGAACCTGTTCCGGCTCACCGTGTTCCTGCGCGACGGCGACGACGTCTACTTGACGTACTCGACCACGGCTCGGGGCGTGGATCGCGTCCTCTTCTCCAACAACATCCTCGACCTCACCCCCTACGGCCGCCAAGAGGACTGGGAGGACTCGCCCCCCGGCTGGCCGCAGCACCCCACCTACGGGTAGGCCGTCCACCCATTCCCCGGGAGGCGGTCCAGGGCCCGATCGGGCCAGAGGGCTGCCTCAGCAGCGCATGAGACCCGGTAATGCTCAGGCCTGGGCGGTCACGATCCATGCGGCGCGGCGGAGGCGCACCCGACCGTCGACGAGGTGAGCTGCGAGCGCGTCGCGCATTCGGGTGGCGGCCACGTCGCGTACATCCGGAGCAGCGCCGGCCAATGCTCGGGCCGCCGGCCCTTGACGCAGGGAGAATTCCACCCGGCGGTCCAGGTCGTCGACAATTTCGTCGGCGTACTCTCGCAGCTCGGCCCCCTGCCACCCGCCAGCACTGAGGATTTGTGTGACGCGATCCGGGTCGGCGAAGGCGAACGGCCCAGGCTCCTCCGCAGCAGGCGGCGGTGGCAGGTCCAGGCCGGGAAGACCCCTGAGCGCCACCATGGGCACGTCGTACCACGGGTTGGCAGTCGCCGCCTGCCAACACACGAAGGCCAAGCGGCCCGAGGGAGAGGTTGCCTGGTGCAGGTTGGCGAAGGCGGCCTCCGGCTGGTCGAAGAACATCAGGCCGAACCGGGAGTACACCGCGTCGAAGGGGGCGCCAGGCACCGCCGCCGTCTGCGCGTCGGCCTGGACGAAGGTGACATTGGCCACGCCGGCCGCCCGTTGGCGGGCCACAGCCAGCACCGGGGCGGAGACGTCGACCCCGACGACGCGGCCTCGGGCGCCGACGCTTCCTGCCAGCGCGAGGGTAGTAGTGCCCGCCCCACAGCCGACGTCCAACACGGACTCGCCCGAGGCGACGGCCAACGCGCGGAGCGCGGCATCGCCCAGTTCCTGCAAGTCCCGGTCCTGGGCCTCGGCGTTGCTGGCCCATGCCTCGCCCCCGGGTCCGTTCCAGAACGCGATCATCTGCTCGTTGGTCACGCCCATGGTCGTCCAAGCTACGCGTGACGTCGCCATCCAGGCTGCGGCGAGCATGCCAGCAGAACGCTCAATCCAGGCGTACACCGAGCAGCCGCCGGACAACCTCGGGCTTGGCTCTTCCCTGGGACGACCTGACCACCTGGCCGACGAAGAACCCGAAGAGTCCCGTCTTGCCGGCACGGTACTGGTCCACCTTGTCCTGGTGGGCGGCCAGCACCTCGTCGACGATGGTCGCGATGGTGGCCTCGTCACTGACCTGGGCCAGACCGCGCTCGGCGATGATCTGCGCGGGGTCACCGCCCCGATGGACGATCTCGGCAAAGACCTCTTTGGCGGCCGCTGCCGTGATCTCGCCCATCTCGGCGGCCAGGACGAGCGCACCGAGACCCGGGCCCGTCAATGGTGTTTCGTCGAGGAGGCGGTCGTTGAGTTCGCGGGGCAGTTCGTTGATCATCCACCGGGCGACGGCGGCCGAGGGAGCGCCGGCGGCGATGGCCGCTTCGAACAGATCACCAGTCGGCCGGTCACCTGTCAACAGATCCACGTCGCCTTCCGCCAACCCGTAGAGCGACGACCAGGTGGCGAACCGATCGGCCAGGAGTGGGTCGCGCACCCGAGCCTCCGCCCGGTATTCGATCCGACTCCTTTTCGCAGGGCGCGTGCTGGTCCCCGATGCCTTGACCTCCGATGTCGCCGCGGCCGGTTCGGGCCGTCCTGGCCGTGAGTCGCGGAGGGTCACGATCCGGTTGAGGACCAGTGCATCGGATCGGGACTCCACCGGGTCGCACACGAAATAGCCAACCCGTTCCAGTTGCCACGAACTTCCGGGCTCGGCGCCGGCCAGGCTGCCCTCGAGCCTGGCACCGGTAATCACCTCGACCGAGTCGGGGTTGAGTTCGTTGGCCAGGTCCTCGGGCCGGGCGGCCAGGAAAAGGCGGTCGTAGAGGCGGACTTCCGCGGGCACCGACTCTGCGGCCGCGACCCAGTGGATCACGCCGGAGACCTTGACACCGGCCGGGTTCCTTCCGACCGACTCGGGGATATGGTGGCATCTCAGTTCGACCACCTCGCCCGCTTCAGTGACAACTTCATCGCAGGTGATGCAGGGCCCGTAGCGCAGACGGACCGTCCGGCCCGGTGCCAAACGCTGGTAACCAGCCGGCGGGTCGACGAGGAAATCGTCCCGCTCGATCAGGATTTCTCGCTGGAAGAATATGGTCCGCTCGCCCGGCTTACCGACGTCAGGTGGGAAATACGGGGCGGTCAATGCCTCCACCTTGCCGTCGGGCCAGGATGTGACGGTGACCTTGAGGGGGCGGAGGACGCCGAGGACTCGAGGCGCGGTCCAGTTCAGATCGTTCCGCACGCAGAATTCGAGCTTTTCAATATCTACCGTAGAGTTCACTTTGGCGACGCCAACCAGATCGGCAAATGCCCGGATGGCTTCAGGGCGGAAGCCTCGGCGGCGCATCCCCGCGATCGTCGGCATCCGTGGATCGTCCCAGCCGTTGACCGCGCCTTCCTCGACCAGCGCCAGGAGCAGCCGCTTGCTCATGATGGTGTAATCCAAGTTAAGGCGGGCGAACTCGTATTGGTGGGGCCGACTGAAACCGTGGCGTTCCGAGACGCCGGTGCTGTCGATCACCCAGTCGTACAGTTCCCGGTTGTTTTCAAACTCGAGGGTGCAGATTGAGTGGGTGACACCTTCGATGCCGTCAGAAATTGGATGGGCCCAGTCGTACATCGGGTAAATCGGCCACGCGTCGCCCGTACGCTGATGATGCGCGTGGCGGATCCGGTAAAGGAGCGGATCGCGCATTTTCATGTTCGGGGACCCGAGATCGATCTTGGCCCGAAGCACGCAACATCCGTCCGGCAGGCCACCGGAGCGCATCTCGCGGAATAGGGCCAAGTTTTCCTCGGCCGTCCGCATCCGAAATGGCGACGGGCGCCCCGGCTCCGTCAGGCTCCCTCGATACTCCTTGATCTCCTCGTCGCTCAGATGATCGACATACGCTTTCCCGTCGCCGATGAGCTCCTCGGCCAGCTGGTACATCTCGTCGAAATAGTCGGACGCGTACCGGGCCCGATCGCCGAAGGAAAAACCAAGCCAGTTGACGTCGGTGACGATGGAGTCGGCGTACTCGACACCCTCGGTGAGGGGGTTGGTATCGTCGAAGCGAAGGTTGCAATGACCGCCATATTGTTCGGCGATGCCAAAGTTGAGGCAGATCGATTTGGCATGGCCGATGTGCAGATAGCCGTTCGGTTCGGGCGGAAAGCGGGTGACAACGCGGCCGCCATGTTTACCAGTGCGCAGGTCGTCCTCGATGACGTCGCGGATGAAATCGGAGCGACCCTGCGCGCTGCGATCGTCTTCGGTCACACCCGTACCTTACCGACGAGGCGCCGCCCTTGACTTCGAGAACCGACTCGCGAACTCGATCTCACCCCGCCAGGCGGCCCCCCACGCCTGCTCGACGACGGACCGCAGCGTCCGCCGGGAGGCCACCCTTATGGGGGGCCTGCGGCCACGTTCGGGGAGGCGGTTGTGCCTTACCGAAGCGCGAGGCGCACAACCCCATCAGCGAGACCCAGAGCGCGAGGAGGGCGGCGAGGCCTGACCAGGCGGCGACCGCGGGCCAGGCGGGCCCGGGGTGCCGTTCGCGCAGCAACAGGGTGGTGTTCTTGACGAAGACCACGTGCCGTTCGGCCAGCGCGGGAACCGCCGGCGCGCCGATCGCCGGATCAGCCGGCAGATACACCGGCGCAGCCATCAGCTGATCACCTCGAATCAAGTTGACCGTCGTCTTCCAGGTACCGGCGATCGGGACCGACCCCGAGGATCTGAAGTGTCCGGGCGCCACCTCGTGCAGGGCAACGGTCATTTTTCCCCCACCCTGCCATGAAGCGATGTTGAACACATCGGCGTTGCGGGCGGCGGTGGCCGGCGTGAGGTCGACCTCCACCACCGCCCGGTCCCCCTGTGACTGAAGGCTGATCACGGCCGCCACCTGGCCCACCCGCCGGGGCAGTGGATAGGCCAGCACCCCGACGAGCACGACGCCCGCCAGCGCCAACGCACCGATTGGCACTCGCTCCTTGCCGCGGGCGACGACGCGGGCCAAGCCGGCGCCTAGCACTGCGGCCGCGAGTGCCGCCAGGGGCGCCAGCAATGCGGTCTTGACAACCAATGACGTGGACATCGAGGAGGTGGACCACCCCGAAAGGCGCACCCAGGCCAGTTCTCCGACCAGGCCGACCGTCCCGACGAGCGCGCCCGCAGCCAGCGCCAGGCGCAGGCGCCCCTTGTCGCTCACGGACCAGGCGGCGATCTCGACGGCCACTGCCGAGGGCAGGTAGAGGGGAAAGCGAGGAACGCTATGGTGCAGCGCCCCGCCGACCGCCAGCGCCAGAAAACCCCGTAGCCCGAGGTAAGCCAGCGCCACCTTCACTGCCCCCCAACGACCGAGCGCAACCCGGGCGAGCACCAGTGCGAAGGCGGCGGCGGCCACCATGAGGAGGGGCCAATACAGGGGCTGGAACTGCGGGACACCGAAATCGAACTCGCCCTGGAAGGTCGACAGGCCGACCAGCACCGTGCTGGCGCTCAACAGATAAATGCCTCGCCCGAGTCGGTTGGGGTGAGCAAAGGGCAATGCCTCGGCGCACATGAGGAGCACACCGATCGTCCCGAGGGACCCCCCGGCCACGAGCTGGAGGTGCGTCGGGCTCCAGAGGGTGACGTCGATTCCATATGCCTGATGCCAGAGGTTGTCGAGTGGGAAGGCGGCGATGGCGCCGACGCCGAGGGCCCCGAGGAGGATGGCCGACCGCGGTACGCACCACGGCCCCACCCGCACCCCGACGGCGGCTTCGTCGAGGGTCGCGAACAGCACCGCCAGCCCGGCGCTGAACACCAGCCCTCCCAGTCCCACCAGGATCATCACATGGGGGGCGGTGAACAGTTGGGTGTCTCGCCCGTAGTCGATGTGCCACGCCACGTCCCAGTAGAAGCCGATCACCAGGACCAGCAGTGACCACAGGCCGGTCAGGACTCCGGCCATCGACCAACCGGGGAAGCCCGTGGCTCGACGCAGGCTTCCCGAGATCTGGCCGAAGAAGAAGTTGGAAAAGGTGGGCTCGGTGGGGCCGAACACGAACAGCCCGAGAACGATCACTGCGTAGCCGGCGAGGGGGACGAAGAGCCACATCCAGGCGGCAAATCCCCATTGGCCGCCGCTGGCCAGAACGATGCCGTGAACCATCTACCCACCTCCGACGCCGCGGCGCCCTGGGATACTCAAGCGTATTCCGATACGGTACAGTATGTGACGTCCACGGACCAGTGGCGCCGACGGGAAGGGACGTTTGCCATCACGAGCGGCCAACAGCGGCTGACCAGACAGGAGAGCCGGGGGCGAACACGGGCCCGCCTGCTCGAAGCGTCGGCAACCGTATTCTCCGAACGGGGCTTCTACGGAGCGTCGGTGGAGGAGATCGCGGAGCGGGCCGGGTTCTCGAAGGGCGCCTTCTACTCGAACTTCGAGAGCAAGGACGACCTCTTCCTGGCCCTGCTCGACGACCGCATCGACGCCGACCTGCGAGCACTCGAGGTCCTCGCAGAAGACAGCTCGGTACCCGCCTTCGTCGACTTTGTTGCGACCCGGGCCAGCCGCCGGGGCGACTACGGCGAGCAGTGGGCCCTGCTGTCAGCGGAGTTCTGGCTCCACGCGGTCCGCAATCCCGAGTTGGCGGACAAGCTGGCGGCGCGCCAGCAGGCCGGGCGAGCCGCCCTGGCCCGGGTGATCGAAAAGTTGTGCGCTCAAATGGGCCATCAGGCACCGCAGCGGGCCGAGGACCTCGCCTCGGTGATTCTCGCCGTCGACGACGGCTTGGTGCTGCAGGAGACCTTGAATCCCGACGCGGTCCCCGGCGACCTGAGATTGCGAGCGCTTCTGCTGTTCGTACAGGCCATCTCGGCCGGTCCCTCAGACGCCGAATAGGCGCAGAACCTCGCCGAGTCCGCATGGTGGGCGGGCGTGAGCCCGACCACCGCAACGTCGGTCCGGCTTGACATTTCGGTGCCGTTCCCTGATACTAAGGTAAGTGCCTAAGTATCAGGACCCTCTTGACCGGATGTTCCACGCTCTCGGCGACAGCAGCCGGCGGGCGATGGTCGAGCGGCTGGTCCGCGGTCCCGCGTCGGTCACAGAACTCGCCCGTCCATTCGACATGTCGTTGCCGACGGTCGTGCAACACCTTGGCGTGCTCGAGACCGCCGGAATTGTCACCTCGACCAAGCTCGGCCGAGTTCGGACCTACCAGCTGGCGGTCGAGGGAATGACGCCGGTGGCGGAGTGGATCAGCCATCAACGGCTACCCGCGGAGCGGCGACTCGACCGACTTGGCACCTTCCTGACTCATCCCACCAACAAGGAGACGACGACATGAATGACATGATCGAGCGCAGCCAAACCCACGCCACCTTCATCATCGAACGCAGCTATCCGGTACCCCCCGACGCGGTATGGCACGCGCTCTCGGACAACGGAGCCCGGGACCAATGGTTCGGTGGCGGTTCGGAATTCGACGTTAGTGAGAAGTCGCACGACTTCCGCGTCGGCGGCCAGGCGATCGAGGATGGTCAGTGGCACGGCGGCCCCCGGTCGAGATTTGTCTCCACCTACACCGATATCGTCGACCAGCAGCGGGTGGTCTTCACCTACGACATGTGGGTCGATGATCGACACCTCTCCACCTCCCTGACCACGATCGCGGTGGAAGCCGACGACGGTGGGACTCGCCTGACCTACACCGAGCAGGCGGTCCACTTCGACGGGCTCGACAGCGTCGAGGGCAGGGAAGAGGGCACACGCGGCATTCTCGACAATCTCGGCTCCTATCTTGTGGGCATCCGCTGACCGATGCCTGATACCGATACAGCAGTCCCGAGTGCTTTCGGCGGTCGCCGGCGTGGTCGTCGGCGTGGTCGCGTTCAACCTATTGATGTACCTGGTGGGCCGTGCCATTGGCGGCACGTTCAGGTATATGCAGTCCGGACAGCTCACCAGGGTTGACGTGGTGGCCGTCAGTGTGATGTCGGCGATCCCGCTAACGATCGGCCTCGCTCTCACGGCGTGGCTGTCGCGCCCGTGGCCGGGGGTCATTACCACTGCGAAAGTCGTCGCCCCCGTGCTGGCGGTGGCCACGATATGGGCCATGACGATTCCGGCGCATTTCGACACGACGAGCACATGGTGCCTGGCGGCGATGCACCTTGCACCCGCGATGGCAACTGTGCTGACGGGTGATCGTCTGAGACGGCAGGCGCCTGCCGCGGTCTACGCGTCCCGGCTCTTTCCTGTTTCCACGCTTTGGTCGCGTCGACGACCGGCCGCCTTCCGAGCACGGGGGCCGGTCGAGTAGCCGCGCGCTAGGCTTGGGTGGCGCCCCCTTTTCCCCCCTTTGCTGTGATTGCCTCGAATCAGGAGCCGGGCGCACTCAGGACCTGCCCGAACAGGCCGGACAGGTTTCCGCTGGGTGCATAGGTACTCAATGATTGAACTGCGACGGAGCGGGTGTCGTTGCCCACGTTGGCCTCGACGGTGATAAATCCCGGGGCGCTGGCGGCAGGCGCCAGCCGGGTGGCACCATTCCAGCTCGTCCCGCCGGTCCCGCTCCACACCGCTTGCAGCCCGGCCCGATCGGTGCGGAGAAATACCAGGATCAGCTTGTCGTCGTATCCGGTCAGCGAGACCGAGAGGCCGATGTCGTTGCCCTCCATGAGCGGCGGCCCCCACGACTGCCCGTCGTAGGCGACGGTGTAGATGCGCTGGTTGTTGTGGTTCGGGTCGTCGCAGATGTAGCCGATATACAAGATCCCGTCGACCACGACGGTGGACGTGCTCGACGGTGAATCGGTTCCCGGCACATTTCCGAGCGCCGTCCAGGTGCCGCTGGCGTCGTTGTACACCGACCACCCCAGGGCATTACCCGACTCGTAGAAGACGTAGAGGTTTCCGGAGTAGTCGGCCAGGGCGACACCGCCGTCGGCGCCACCACCGGTTACCAAAGGCGTCGCCACCCAGGTCTTGCCGTCGTAGCTGGACACACTCACCGCACCGTTGCCTCCGACCGACGCCAACCACAGCGACTCGGTGCCGTTCTCGGCGGTACGGACAGCGACGCCGAGCTGCGATCCGCCGTATACGCCGGGCAGGTTGCCGGCTGCGGTCCAGGCGCCATCGGTGCCCTGAAACATGTTGACGTCGGTGTCGACGGTCAAGAAGGCATACGTCGAGCCGCCGAAGTTGGCCGTGGCAGGCAAGGTGTCAGAGAAAAAACCGCCGAAGGTGTAAGCATTGCCCTCCCATTGCAAGTTGGCGCCGGAAGGATTGGCGTCGATTGTCATCAAGGCGCCGAACTGGGCGAAAAGGAGACGGGGCTGGCCCGTCGGGCTGGCCACCGCCGCCACGGGGGCGGTCGAACCCCATGACGAAGCCTTCAACGACGCCCAATTTCCATTTCCATTGTAGGTGGCGAGGTACGGGTTCTTGTTGGTCCCCCAATAGCCCATCTGGACCGACCCGGCGACATATGCCAGGCTCACACCGCCCTGGGTGGCCCATCCCCCAATAGCCTTGGGGGCGCTCCACCCGCTGGCGCCGAGGATGCCGAAGTAGATGCTGTTTCCGTGCTGGAAGGCCAGGTACAGGGACGCCCCATCGGTGGTGACGGCCGGGCAGACACCCCCGGCGCCGTTGGGGATGGCGGTGGCCGCCGACCAACCGGTCCCGGGATTCGACAGGAGCTGCACGCCTGACGAGTTGGCGTACAGCAGGTACTGGGTGGCGCCGACCTGGCACAACGCGACGCCGCCCGCGGGCAGGGCGTCGGTGACGCCGGCCACATTGGTCTGCGGCGTCCATACTGGCCCGCCGCTCGACGTGTAGGTGGTGATCGAGCCGTCGCTCGCGACCGCGGCCGCCACGACGACGCCGTCAAACACCGCGATGGCGGGCGGGCCGGCGACCGAGGGCGCCAGCTCGGTCACGTTCCACGGAAAGATGGACCCCGCCGACAGGGACACGGCGCACAGCGCGCCGGGCTGCGCGCCGCCTTGCGCGCCCGGCTGGGAGGACACGAACACCGCCCAATACATCCCGTCGGCGAGGCACACGGCGGGCTGCGTCGTGGTCCGGAAGCCGACGCCCTGGGGTGGACCCCACGACGGCGTAAATGTCGACGCGCCCGGCTGGTCAATCGAAACTATTCCCATATCCGGGAGTACGTTGCCGCTGGCGGCGACGAACCACGTCGTCCACGAGTCGAAGATCTCCTCGGTGCACAGGTTCCACAACTCGCCGCCGCGGGCGTGCCATTGGCTCAGCGAAATCATGTTGCCTTCGCTTTCGACCTGGTCGGGAAACTGATCGAAGATTTGCTGCCAGGTGATATCGGTCCCACCATTTTCCAGGATCTGTTGGATCGACAGTTGCGACTGCTGGCCGGCGGCGCTCGCCAAGCCGGCCCCCGTGCCGCCGCGCAGCAGCGTGTCGTCCCCCCAAATGACGAAGTCGCTCGCGGTCCCCGACGACGCCGTCACGCTGCGACCGTTGAGCAGATCGTGCAGCTGGGCGGTGACCGATTGGGACACCGTGTTGTCGAGCAGGCTGAGATAGTTCTGATAGGCCACTTGGAGGGCGCTCGGGTCGGGGGCCTGCAGACCGGTATTGGCGATCCGCTGGTTGATGGTGAGTTGCTCTTCGGTGGTCTGGGGGTCGTTGGACAGCCCGGAATAGGCCGACGAATAGAGTTTCCCGCCTGACAACCCCGGCTGGTTGCCCTGGGTCATGACCGACACGGCATCCCAGTCGTAGACGGGAAGGAAGGTCTGCCCGGCCGCCCATTCGACGAACCATTGCATGATCATGGTCTTGTCGATGAGGTGGCCGGCGGCAAAGGCGTCCTGGAGAAAGTGGTCGGCGTAGCCGTGAGCCAGCCACGCCTGGCGCACCAACTCCGGGGTCATGCCGCCGTGGTAGGCCGCTTGGGCCGCGGCCACCGCCACGGCATAAGAGGCCTGCCACCGCCACCAGGTGTACGGGGCGAAATGGCAGGCGTTGCGGGCCAAACATCCCTCGTAATGGTCCCGCCCGCCGACGCCCAAGCCCTTGGTCAACAGGTCGAAGGACGCGGTCTCGAGGATGGAGGTCACGGCACCCGGGCAGAACGAGGTGATGGTGCTGGCGAAGTGAGGAATGGGTTCGGGGTTCGACATCATCTCGTTCAGCTGCATGAATCCCCGCACTCGGATCATCTCCAGGATTGGGAGCAGGATTGTCGACGATGTCGAGTCGATTTCGGCCGGGGTGGTCAGGTAGTCGGCCATGGTGTTCAGCTCGCCGTAGGTCACGACCAGGCCACTTCCGTTCAAAGTGACCGTGCGCACCGGGAATCCGGCCAGCTGATTCACTTGCGCCGGGTTGACGCTGGTGGGGTTCTCGGCCAGGTAGGAAAGGAGGTTGCAGGCGTTGGCCAGGGCGGCATCGCGTGCCGCGCCGTTGCTGGCGTCGGCCATCATGGCAACGAGGGAACTGGTGGGCGTGTCGCCGAGCAGGCGGTGCTCGTAGGAGTCGTGGCCCTGCATCCGGATCCCGACCGGTCGCCGGGCCGAGCCGGCCCGCGGCGGCAAACGGCCGAGGGCGAAGTCCTGGCCCAGCGCCACGGCCTCGCGTTCCAGGCTGGCGGGCTGATCGTCGCGGCGGTACCAACGCAGTGTTGTCGTCTGCTGGAGCGTGTGGGCCACTTCGTGGGCCAACACGGCGCGGTCGCGCAGGGCCCGGGGCGGGCCGGCGGGCCGTGGCAGGTAGATGTCTCGGCCGATCGCGACCGCAGGCGGACCGGTCGTGGGTCGACGGGCGATGGCCGATGGCGAGGGTGCGGGGCGGTGATGGACCCGCAGTGTGGACAGGTCGCGGTCGAAGAAGACTTCAAGCTCGGAGCGCCGAACCATCGTCGAGGACATAGGACCCTCCCGTGGCTGATGGCGACGGCCCAAGTGGGGGAACGACCGAACCGGCGCCGGACTATGTCGCCGCCGTTGTACCACAGCGCTTTGCCGGGATTCTGTCGGGTCGTGCGGGATTGTCGGGAAATGACGCCTCGCCGGCGCCGCCTTCGGCCTTGGTTGACAGTCCGGGCCCCTCCAGCAACTTCAGGCTGCAGGTCGCGACGGTCGATATGAGCTCATGGAGGCCGGGCGTCGACCGCGACGGTCACGCCGGCGCGTCATAGTGGTCATCGGTGCCGGCCTCGTCGTTGCGGCTGGGCTGATCGCGTGGCGCCTCCAACACGAACCGCAACTGAGCCCCAACGACGTGCTCCACCGCGGGATCATCACCTACCCGGCTGGTTCAGAACTCTGTTCCGGGCCGATGACGCCAGCGTGTGCCCGCCACGCGGCCATGCGGGCCGGACACCCCATCGCGTGGCTCGCGTTGCCCAGCGGGTTCACCACCGACGGCATCCATCTCGTCACCATCAAAAGCGGGAACGGGACCAGTCTCTTCGTCGAGGAACTCCACTCGAACTCGGCCCTAGCCGATCTGGAGGTGGGCCAGACGGGCAACGACGTCGGGGCTGCCGACGGCACAGCGCAAGTCGGAGGGACGACGGCGACGATCTCTCACCGCTTCGACTTGGGTGCTGCGGGCGGCGGGATGTTCGACTACTACGCGACGTGGACCGTCGAGGGTCGCACCGCGAGGCTGACAGTCTCGTCCGCCAAACTCTGGGGCGGGTCACCGCAGAGCACGAGGGGGATACTCACCGACCTGCTCACCGAGGTGCAGGTTGCATCTCCCGCCGCCTGACCTAGCGACAGGAGTCCGATGGGCGACGACGACGATCTGATTGCCGCGCAACTCGAAGCCGTGCCAGAGGAGCTCTGGATCCAGTTGCTTCGAGCGCGAGAAGCGTTCGACGCCGCCGGTGAGTTGGTCACCTGGCGTACACCTCCTGGTGGATTCGCGTATGTCACGTACTCGGAGCACCTCACGACCTTCGTAGCGGCCCTGCAGGCGGTCGCCCCCGTCGTCCATTTCGACTGGTCGAAATGGGGTGGGATCGAGCGCTACCCGGGCGGCCGCGGACTGGAGGCGGCATCGGTCGCGGAGGCGGTACGCATGGTCACCGCAATCGTCCGGGCGGAGCGGTTCAACGACAACATGATCGGCGCCTCGGCACAAGATGGGCTGCTCGTGTCCATCGACGACCGGCTCCGTCGCTGGCGAAACGAAGAACGGGGAGCTCGGCCTGAGCCCGGTGGGGCGAGTATCGGTTGATGGGGTGGAGGGCAGCGCCGCTCTTGCGTGAGCGGGTGGGTGGTCGCGGCCCGGGGCCGGGTGTCCGGACCTGACCTACGACCGACGTGCTCCGCGTCTAGGCGCTCGGACAGCCGAGATAGGGTCCAGGCGTGGTCGAAGAGGAATGTCCCCACGGGCTGAACCCGGCATGGTGCACCTTCTGTCGGAGGCGGGCAGCCGGTGAGCTGCCGGGCGGCGTCCGCAGGCCGCGCGCTGCGCCAGCCTCGAAGAGCCGGGTAGCGGCGCCCAAGCCGACCGCGGCTTCGAAGGGGACTCCCGCCCGTGCCGCCGAAGGCGCTGGGAGTGGGCCAATCGAGATGCTCGCGAAAACTCGCAAGGTGGTGTTTCACGCTGCGCCGTACCTGGCCTGGCCGTCGATCGCCGAACTAGGACTGCTGACCGCCAAGGACCTGCTGGGTGACGATGCCCGATTGCGGGCCATCCGATCGGATCGCATCGAGCTCGAGCTCGATGCCGGCCACCCGATATCGATTCGGGACCAGCGGCATATGGCGCGGGCCAACATCGAGGCGCATCTCGACGGCGTCGACCTTGCCGGGTGGCTCAACATCCTCAACGAGCGGCTGTTCGTCTTTGCCAGGCAGAAGGAGCTGACGGCCTTCCTCGGTCGCTACCAGGCGACCGAGGGGCTGGATGTGGTGGTGTTCGACACGGCTCGACTGCTGGCCGCCACGCCCGGCCGCGTCGAAGTCGCGACCGTGCCCTCGACGGCCCCGGTGCCCTGGGATCGCTGCCCGTGCCGCGGCCGTGCGACGTTCGAGCCGCTCGCCGAGTTTTCCGGCGATGTCAGCGACATCCAGGAGATCACCGTGGTCGGCGGCCTCTCTGACGTAGTACCGCTGGTCGGGCGGGTGGTCCGCTACCACCCCGACCGGACCACCGAAGTCCTCGTCGCCTGAATCACCGTCGCAAACAGAGGTCGAGATCGGGACGCGCAACGTTGATCGGGGCCGCCTCGTCGCAGTTCTGACCTGCTGGTTGACTCGACTCGTCGGTCGGGACGGCACGCTCAGCGTGCTCGTCCCCGTGGGGTCGTCGAGGTCGGCATGGTCGGGAGGTGGGTCATCGAAGCTCCTCGGGCTCGATCCCCCGTCTGGCGTGGGGTGGCCAGGCGAACGAGCGAGGTCGCGCCAAACCCGTCATGCGGAGTCGCGCCGCTTGGCCCGCCGGGGTCGCGGGACCGCGGCGCCAGCCGGATCCGATGCCGCGACGACTCCCACTCGTAGCCGGCCGAGAACTAGACCCCAGGCCGCCCTCATGAAATCGGCTTGTTCGGGAGTGGCGACGAGTTGGTGAACTTCGACGCGTGCACCCCCCGATGGCCTGCTGTGGACCCGCAGATACCCGACCATCTCACGGCCCGGGAGCGGGACGTTGTTGTCTTCGAAGTCCCATCGCATGGCGATGAGATCGGGGGGGCAGACGACCTCGTAGCTTCCCCGCACCTCTGTGCCCCATTCCATGGTGGCGGCGAAGCGCCCTTCGTTGATCGTGACGGGCACGCCGAGCCAGCGGGAGTAGATGCCCGCGTCGGTGAACGCCGAGAACGTTGTGGCGTGGTCGGTTTCGACATCGACAGCCACCACGACAACGAGCTGGTCGTGCGCTTCAGACAGCGCCACCTCGGGAATGTCATCGGCTGGTTCCCACTTGAGCGAGCCCTCGAGCACGGCGTGCAGTCCGGACAACGCCTCTCGGCGGACTCGGTAACGCCGGGATGTTCCGGCGGCCGTCATCGTGACCAGCCCGGCCTCGCGCAGGACCGCCAGGTGCTGGGAGATGGTGGGCTTGGTGACGGCGAAGGCGGCCGCGATGTCCCCGGCCGCCAGTTCCTGGCTCCAGATAAGGCGGAGGATCTCGCGCCGCACGGGCGACGAGAGCGCACCCATGATCCTGTCGATGTCCCGCACCCTTGCCTCCGGCGCCAACTGGTTCTATATTTCGGTCCTCATCTAATTTAGTAGGTGACGAACAAGGGATGCGCGACCCAACGAAAGGAAGCGACATGGCGAAGTTCATGGTCCTCTACCGGGCGTCGACCAGTGCGTTGGAACAGATGTCCAACACCACTCCCGAGCAGGCACAAGCGGGGATGGAGTTGTGGATGCAGTGGGCCGGCAAGGCCGGCGACGCGATCGTCGACCTCGGCGCCCCGCTCACGCCTGCCGGCACGCTCGGGAAGCCGGGTGCCAGCGAGCTTCAGATTGCCGGGTTCTCTATCCTGCAAGGCGACTCCTCGGACGCCGTGAGCAAACTGCTCGAAGATCACCCCCACTTCCACACCCCCGGCGACACCTCGATCGAGATCCTCGAATTCCTGTCCATACCGGGGATGTGACCCGGGCGTCAGTCGCGGATCCAGGCACCTCCTGCGGGCGGGCTGTGGAGCTCAACGAAAGGGACGGACCGACGGGTCGGATGAGTGCGGTGAGCTGCCTCGTCGCTCACCGCCCGAGGTCTGATTCGCGGTCGGACCCAGCGAACGTTACGGTGGCATTCGGTCGGTCGGAGAGGGATGGTGGCTATGGCCGCACAGCGGCGGAAGCGTGGTGGACGGGTCACACCGAAGGGTGGCGCCGGCGGACGCAATGGTTCGGGCCTGTCGGAAGTGCCCGAATGGTTGGGATTGGAGGACATCTTCGCCAAGCTCGTCACGGGGGCGGGCTCTGATCTTGGCCAAGCAACGAACCCTCTCACGGCCGAGATATGGGCTTCGCAGATGTGGTCGGTCTGGGGGGAGCTCTCGGAGGGCAAAATGGATCCGCTCGAACTATTCGCCGGAGGCCTGATCGCGTATTGCGCGGGACACCCGACCACGGACTCGCTGACCGTTCTACTGGCACTGGCGGCTGTGGCGTCAGAGCCATACGGGTCCAAGGCACGCCGAGCCGCGCAGCGCCTTGGAACGGTCGACGTTGCCGGGCCTGCGTGGGCCGAAATGATCGGCGCACCGACGCCGGAATCAGCGTGGCTGTCGTTCGATCCGGCAGACGACGATGGCGTCATGGTGATGGTTGGCTACGACGGGCCTGCTGGTGCACACACCCTTGGGGTCTTCGTCGATCACAACCTCGGGGGCATCGCCAAGGACACTTTCGCACTGCCGGTGTCCATAGATGAGGTAGTGGCCCGGCTGCGAGAAAGCAATGACAGCGAGTCGATGGACTACCGGGAGATATCGCTGGCAGAGGCCACCGCACGGTGGCGCGACGCTTTCAAGTTGACCGACAAGAGCGTGGATCCGCAGGTCACCGAGGATCTTCGCCATCTGCGAGCATTACTGAACGCGCGCCTGTCGAAAATGTCGGCGGCCAGCAAGCTTCCAGTCGCAGATTCGTTGTCAGCGGACGAGCGGGCGACACTCATCGGCGAGTTTCTCGACACCGAGGATGCGGCCGCCCTCAGCGGTCCCGACGGTGAGAAGCGAGACGACGTCGAAAATCTGGCGTTCCAGGCGATGACGTTCTCATTGGATTATGTGCGCGGCGCCCCCCTTCGATTCAGCCCAGCCATGGTCGAGATATTCGCATTGGATTGGGCGCCTCAAAAATTCGTTGGATCCGAGGATGTATTCACGCGGCTACCCGACGTTCTCGCCGCGTGGGTTCGTTTCGTCGGGCGACGCCGAGGCATTCCGGAAAAGCGCGTTGGGGAGGCGGTTGCAGCTGTCTATGACTATGCCCCGGAAATGATCGAGCTGTCCCGCGACCCGGCGAACTGGGGCCCGGCCAAGACGATCGCTTATGGCACGCAACAGAGCGGCATCGACATCACCGACCGTGCCGCCCTTAAGGCGTTCATCGCCGACGTCAACCGACGGGGCGGAATCGATGTCCTTGCCGATTCGCTGGCCTCCCGGC
>CAVTDW010000014.1:0-19909 GCA_963733505.1 uncultured Actinomycetota bacterium
TCGCCGCGGTGATCCTGGCCATCGGCTGCGGCTGCAGTGCCGCCGTGACAGGCAATGCGACTTCCACGACGGCAACGGTTCAAACCGCCAGGGGCGTTCCGTTTTCATCGGTGACCCCGGGGGCAGCGGCGAAGTCCTACCGAGTGCAGGGTTGCAACATGGCACCGACGCTGCTCCCCGGTTACAACGTCGAAGTGGAACCAGCTCCAGCCAGCATCAAGCGGGGGGACATCATCTACTTCCTGGCCCCTCTCGCCTACCGGACCCGCCCCACCGACCTTCGGGTTTCGCGGGTGGTCGGCATGCCCAGAGAGCACATCGAGACGAACGCAAACGGTGTCCTGGTCGACGGCGCTCCTCTCAGTGAGGGATACCTGGCGGGTGGATCAACGGGCTGGACCGGGACCCCGTTCGGGGCAATCAGGCCGCAAGATATTCCCGCCAACGGGTACTTCGTGCTGGGAGACAACCGGGAGAACTCTCAGGACAGCCGCTACTACGGAACGGTCGTCGGATCTGACATCCAGTTTCGTGCGACCAAGGTTGACAAGAGCGGATCATCCTTGGACAACTCCATTTGTTGATATAGAAGCGGTTACCGAAGCAAGGCTCCATTGTCCACCCAGAACTGGTAGATCGTCTGGCGGTTGGGTGCGGAATCGTCGGCGGCGATTGACCCATAGGTATTCAGGGCGTCATCGGTCCACTCCATGCGCGCCGTGTTGTCCGTGCCGACGTAACACAGGGCCTTGCCCCGTTCGGTAGAGCCAGTCGTATAGGTGCTCGCCGCCCGGAAGTTGGCGTTGCGCTTGGGGTCACAGGTCGTGTCAGGAAGGGTGTTGGCCGACACCAGGGAGTGGTATTCGTCGTTCATCACCGTGGCGTCGGGTAGTTGGTAGAAGAACACCGAAACCGTCGAGTTGGGGTCGCAGGTGATCGCCGGGACATTGCGGAAGTCATTGCGTTTGTCCTGCTCGGCCAGCACCTTGCACGTCAACCGGTATGAGGCCGGCACTCGGGAGATGAGCACCGCCTCAGGGGAGGTCGGCTGCGTCGTCGGCGTCAGGGTCGTGGGCGGCGTGGTCGTCGAGCGGGGTCCGGTCGTCGGTGTGGCGGTCGTCGGTGTGGCGGTGGTCGGTGTGGCGGTCGGTTTCCCGTTCCTTTTGCCGCCGGACAGCGCCAGTACCAGGACCACGACGAGGGCAATGACGCCGATCACGACGCCACCGGCGATCAGCAGCCACTTGGAGCTGGACGTGGGAGCAGTGGGCACGCTCGGGGGCTGCGGGACGCCCAACCCCATGGCCCATGAGTCGACCGCCCAGCGCGCCCGGCGGTATTCGATCCCACGGCTCGCCTCGAGTTGGCGCGCCAGGCGCTCTGCAGCGGCCTCCGTCGGGGGACCGTCGGAGCTGCCCGACAAGGCGCTGGGTACACCGTCTTCGGCCGCCGATACCAGGAGGTTGACCTCCAGTTCGGAAGAACCGCAGCGCTCCGCCAATAGGGCATGCAGCCGTTGGGGTTCGGCGATGACTTCGGCGCCGGCGCTGCGGATGATGTCGCTCAGTGCCGCCCGCACGTCGTCGTCCATGAACCCCCCTCGGCTGGCTGACCGTGGCCCCGTCCCCGCCCGGCCGTGGACCATACTGCTCCGCCCGTTCGACGACGGCATGACACGAGTTGCCGGGCGCCCGAAGCAGGGGCCGGTATGCTCGCCGGACGTGATCGCAGCCGATGTCAGTGCAAGCACCGGCGATCCTACGGTGGCGATCCTGGTCACCATTGTCGCCACGCTCGTGGTCATGTGCCTGCTGGCCGCCGTCTGGTACCTGACCCGAACGATGCGCGCCATGCGCCAAGCGGCGGACGACCTTCGGCGGGAGAGTGTGGCGCTCTTGACCGAGATGCGAGGCGCCGTCGGGCTCGCCAGCCGTGATCTCGAGCGGGCCGATGGGCTCCTGGGTACCGCCGAGTCGATATCGGCGACGGTGGACTCGGCCTCCCGCCAGGCGTATCTCACCTTGTCCAGACCGGTTGTGAAGGTTCTGGCGTTCGGGACAGGAACCCGGAAAGCCGCTCGCCGGCTCCGGCGAGCGACTCGGGAGGGCTGAGGTGTTCAAACGGCTGTTGTGGTTGACGATCGGGGCATCGCTCGGCGCCGGCACGTCCTGGTGGGTCACCCGGACCATCAAGCAGAAGATCGAGCGGTACACCCCGACCCGCCTCACCGAGGGGGTCGCGAACAAGGCTCGCGCCGTGAGCGGCGACGTCCGGGCCGCGGTCGCCGACGGCCGGCGTGCCATGCATGATCAGGAGGAGCTGCTGCGGGGGCAACTCGACGCCCGTTTCGCCCCAAGAGATCAGTAACACCTGTGCGGCGCGCCGGCTCGATCAGCGGCCGCCCCGGCCGACCACCTCGCGCAGCGTCCTCACGATGATCCGAATGTCGAGCGCCGCGCCTTGGTGGCGCAGATAGTAGAACTCGTATTGCAGCTTCTCGATGGCGTCGAGTTCGCTGCCTCCGTAGTGGTAATTCAGCTGGGCCCATCCGGTGAGGCCGGGGCGGATGATGTGGCGCAGGTCGTAAAACGGGATCTTCTCGGTGAGGGTGCGGACATAGTGGGGCTGCTCGGGACGGGGTCCGACGATCGACACTTCACCCCGAAGAATATTGATGACTTGCGGCAGCTCGTCGAGGTGCGTCTTGCGTAACCACCGGCCGACCGGCGTGATGCGGGCGTCCTGATCCGTGGTCCACTCGCCGTCGCCTGAGTCGGGCCGCATCGAGCGGAACTTCAAGATGTTGAACTCCTTGCCGGCCTTCCCAACCCTCGTTTGGCGGAAGAACAGCGGACCTCGGTTGGCGAAGGCATCGGCCACGACCAACGGTGGGATCACCACCGCCAGCACGATCAGCCCGAGCAGCGCGATGAACCCGTCGAACAGGCGCTTCAACCGTCCATAGTGCAGCCTGTGGATCTCCCCGATGTCGAACATCAGCGCCACCCGCTCGAGCTCCGAGAGCGGCAGCTTGCCGAGCCATTCGTCGTAGAACAACGACAGGGTGCGGATACGAACCCCGCGCCCGTGCAGCTGGGCCGCCTGGGTGACGATGGACTCGTCACCCTGGGCGACGCGGTCGAGCACCAAGATCGATGGCTTCACCCTGGCGAAGGCCTCCATCAACAGTTGGCGGCCCGTTTCGGTGGTGGTGGCTTCGTCGTGGGTGAGGACACAGGCCACGGACACCCGCCGCTCCGACCCTGCCACGTCCGACACGAACGCCGCCGTCTCCTCGTTCGTCAAGACCGCCAGCACCCGGTCGCGGCGCTGCTGGTCTCGGCGCCGCTGGGCCGCGACGAACCCACAAAGGGCGTAGCCGGGCACCAGCAGGCTCGCCGTCCAGAACACGACGAACCGGGGGAGGATGGCCACCCCCAGCGCCAGTTCCGCTAGGGAGATGCACAGGGACGCGGCCAGATTGGCACCGACTGCCAAACCCAGCGCGTTATAGGCATTCTTGGGCAGATCAGGAAGCCCAACGGCATAGGCGGCGACGCAGAGGAGCGCGATGTAGGCCAGCGCCCAAGCCAGACGGCCGGTTCCGGTGGGGCTGTAATGACCGATGTAGGTGGCGTGGAAGTCGCTGAGGCCGAGGACCAGCGCGGCCGTCCCGGCGTACATGAGAAAGCGGGCTAACCGTCCCACGGCTCCGCCTCGACACTCATCGGGGAACCGTCGCCGGGCAACTCGGCGGGGGCGGTTGCCGACCCGCCAAAGCGGACGGCACGACCGGTTCCGAGAGCGGCGGTGAAACCCGGTCGGCACGTTGCTGCCAGTACTTCTGTTGGGCGACGTCGCAGCGGCTGGCGGCCAGGTCGGCCAACCCACTCAACGCCAGGACCGAGGTCGGATTGAGCCGCAGCGCCGTCAGGTACTCCGTGGTCGCGGCCGCGGGGTCCTTGCCGAGCGTGGCGTCGAACTGGGCCAGGTCATTCCAGAGGGCCGGGTCGCTGCGGTCGCGCTGGACCGCGACCAGTCGCCAGGCGCGGCTGCGTTGGTAGTCGGCCTGGTTGTGGTGGTTGGTGATGCCGTGAAACGTCCAGGCCCGAGCGAGGAGGGCCGCGGTCCGGGACCATGGTGGGAGCAGGTGATCGGCCTGGGCCGCGAGGCCCGGACTGAGGTCGAGCTGGGCCTGGCGAGCCTGGTATTCGCCCACCAGAAACACTGATGCGGCCGACGACGGCCAAGGCCACGCAGCAAGCGGCGGCTATCTGGGAGGTGATGCCACGTTGCGGTCGTGGGGTGACCACGGGTGCGCTGGCGCCCAGCGCCAGAAAGGCCAGGGGAGTAGTGACGACCGATTGCGGCTCGAGCAGGTGGATCACCAACACGCCCAGGGCACCGACCAGCAACCAGCCCCGAGCCGGCCGAATGGCCGCGACCAGCCAGATCACCAGGGCGCTGAGTCCGAGCGCGCCGGTGGTGGTGCCATATTCGACAAAGAGGTTGTGGGCGTCGCTGAACAACACTTCAGGACCCTCGGTCAAGGCCACCGACACCGGGTGCTTCGCCGAGGTCGCGGTGCGGAACTGCCCCGGTCCCACACCAAGGAGCGGATGGCTGACGATCGACGACCCGACGGTCAACCACGTGGCCGGCCGGTTCCGCCAACTGCCGAGCGAGGCCGACCTGGCGGTGGCGCTCCCATTCGGTGAGCCTCCAATGGCGCTACCGAGGGCCACGCCCAACACGAGCAGCACCGCCAGGATCGCGGCGACGCGCAGTCCGTGGCGCCGGGCCGCCCAGACGGCGATAGCCGCCATCACGATCAGCGCCACCCGGGTGCCGCTCAGTTCGGTGGCGCCAGCCACCGCGGCGACCGGGACCGCCCAGGCCACCGGTGCCTTCGCCAGGCGGGGGACAATCAGCGCCAGGGCGAGGACACCGAGGGCCGCGAGATGCACCGGGTTGCCCGAGAGGCCGCCCGAGCGTCCGCTGGCGTCGACCAGATCGCCGCTGATGCTCGTGAGGTCGACCATCGCCGCCAGCAACGCCACGGCGACGTTGATGAGTATCCCGACGATGAGCGCCCGCTCGAGCAGTGGTCGGGCGTCGGGTCCGAGGCGGCGCCCGATCGCCCACGCGCCGGCCAGAGCGGCCATGAACAGGAGGCCCGTTCCCTGGTTGTACAGGCCGAACACGGCTGTGGTGTGGTTCTGCGACCACAGGGCCGAGAGGGCGCCGGCCATCAAGAAGGCCACCGCGGCCCGAGCCGCAAGGGGGCGAGGTCCGCCTGCCTGCGAGAGAAGCACCGGGAGTCCCACACCGGCCACGACCACCAAGATGGCGGCGCGCAGCGACCACGGTGCGCTATCCAGCGAGGTTACGAAGGCGATCGGAAGGAGAAGCCCGATCGCGACCGCAAACAGTTCCAGGGGGGAACGACCCCGCCAGTCGGCTTTGCGCCGGGCTAGGCGATCACCAGGTTGCGCCGGCCCGTCCTCCGGCGGCGCTGCGAACCCGGCGACGGGAGACTCGCCCGGGGCAACGACTGTCACAGGTGAATATCGGCATCTGGCCGGGGTAGCTGAACCGAGCACGCCCCCGAGGTCCCCGTCGTGGCGTCGACGGCACTCCGACCTGGGAGACTGGCGGCTGTGGCTCACGGCGCAGCCGATCGCGCCGAGGTGTCGTCAGAGCCGGGCGCGGGTCAAGACGACAGCACGCGATGCCGACTCATAGTAGGTGGCGTCTACTGCGCGGGCTTACACCATCGAGGCGGCCGTGGCCAGCGCGCCGCCCCTCACGCTGGCCCGCGTGGCGGTCCCCTCGGTAACGATTGTGATCCCAGTTCTGAACGAGCGACCCTGGATCAGCGACTGCTTAGCGAGCCTTCGCCGTCAAGACACACCCATTCGCGAGATCCTCGTCGTGGACGGGGGTTCGACCGACGGAACCCGCGATCTGGTGGCCGAGGTAGGCGCCCGCGATGCCCGAGTACGCATGCTGGAAAACCCGGGCCGGTCGGCTGCCGCCGCGATGAACGTCGGCTTGGCCGAGGCCGCCGGCGAGTTTCTGGTGCGAGCCGATGCGCACGCCCTGTACGCACCCGATTTCGTACGCCGCAGCGTCGAAGTGCTCGGTGAGACGGGGGCGGCTGACGTGGGCGGGCCCATGCGCCCCGTGGGTACCACCCGATTCGGCCGAGCGGTTGCTGCGGTCACCACGACTCGGATCGGTATGGGGAGCGGCGCCTTCCACTGGACGACGGAGCGCCGGGTGGTCGACACGGTTTACCTGGGCTGCTACCGGACGACCACGCTGCGTGACATCGGTGGATACGACGAAACCGACCTGCAATGGGCGGCCGAGGATCAAGAATTGAACTTCCGCCTTCGACAGCGCGACGCCACGATTGTTTGTGACCCGTCGGTGCGATCTTGGTATTTCCCGCGCGACTCGCCGCGGGCGCTGTGGCGGCAGTACCGCAACTACGGATTGTGCAAGGTCTCCACCTTGGTCAAGCACCACACGTTGCCGACCCTTCGTCCGCTGGCGCCGCCCGCGTTGGTCGCGGCGCTCGTCGTGAGTGGCACGGCCGCCGCCTGGACCCGAAAGCCGCTGATGGCGGCGCCGATTGCCGCCTGGGTCTCGGTAGTCACCGCTTTGGGCGTCCGGCTGGGACGCCAGCCCGGGGTGGATCCCGTCCGGGCCTCGATGGCCCTTGCCATCTGCCACGTCTCCTATGGCGTGGGTTTCTGGGCTGGATGGGGCCGCCTGATGGCCGGTCGTCGCTTCGAAGCCCGCCCTCAGGGGCATCGTTGATCTCGGTCCGCGGCGCCCGCGATCTCGGTTGGAAGGGCGTCGAGTTGGGGCTTCGCGAGATCGGCCAAGCACCGGAAATGCGTCAGGCCCGGGCGCTGGCCCGGGGCATGGAGCTCGCATCCGCGCCCACCGGGCCACGCGTCCTGTTCCTCACCCCCCGGGACTGGGCCGTGCACGTTCAATGGGAAGCGCTGATGGGGCAGGCCTTGCGCCTCCGGGGTGCCGACGTCCGCTTCCTAACCTGTGGCGGCGGCCTGGCAATCTGTGACCGGGTCAATACGTACGAGGGGCCACCCGTCCCCTGTCATACGTGCGCCGGTTACACCGGCCGAGCGCTCGCGAGCCACGATCTGCCGGTCGCGACCCTCCGCGACTCCTGGGATCTGGCAGCCGCCGACGATGCCGACGAGTGGCCCGAGCTCGATCGCCTTGCCCTGCACGAGCTTCGAGATATCAAGGACCAGGGATTGCCCCTGGGCCGGCTGGTCGAAATCCCTGTCGTCTGGTTCTTGTGCAATTCGGATTTGGACACGGACCCTCTGGGCGCGATCACCTACCGGCGGTTCCTGCGGTCGGCCCGGCGGATTGCTCTCGCCGTCCGCCGTCAGTTCGACCATGCTGCTCCCGACGTCCTGGTGGTGTTGAACGGCCTGTTCCTCTTTGAGTCCATCGCGGCGGCGGTGGCCGAAGAGCGGGGAATCCGCGTCGTGTCATACGAGCGCGGTTTTATCGACGGAACGCTTTTTTTCGCGCAAGGCCCCGGGGCGTGCCGCTATGAGGTCGATCATCTCTGGAGCGCGGCCCGCCAGCGGCCGTTGACCACGGTCGAGGATGAACGCCTCGACGGGTATCTCGCCGATCGCAGGCGCGGTCTCCGGTCGTTCGTCCAGATGTGGCCGAATCCTCATTTCGCGCGGCCAGCGGAGATGAATGGCGCCGACACGGCAAAGTGTCGGCGCGTTGTCCTGTTCACCAATGTCACCTGGGACTCGGCCGTGCAGGGCCGCAACCTGGCGTTCACCAGCCTCCGGTCCTGGATTACCGCCGTGATCGGCCAGCTGGGGGGGCGAAATGACGTGCAGCTCATCGTTCGCATCCACCCCGCCGAGGTTCGAATCCCCGGATGGGAGACCCGAGAAAGCATGGTCGACGTGCTGGCGTCGGCCATCGGCCCGCTCCCGCCCAATGTTCGCCTGGTCCTCCCCGATGATCCTCTCAGTAGCTATTCGATCATGGAGTCGGCTGATGTCGGCCTGGTGTATACATCGACGACGGGTTTGGAGCTGGCCCTTATGGGCAAGCCGGTGATCGTCGCCGGGAGAACGCATTATGCCGACAAGGGTTTCACGATCGATGCCCGCAGCCCGGCGGACCACCACCGCCTCGTCGACGAGGTCCTGATCGACCCGGCGGCCCATCGGCCCGACGTTGCCTTGGCGCGTCGCTACGCCAACCTGTTCTTCTTCGACGCCGTTGTTTCGCAGCCTCCCGCCCACGAACCGTTGGGGGGTCTGGCCCGGCTGTCCACGGTCGACTTCCGAGACTTGCTACCGGGGCAGCACGCAGGGGTGGACGCCGCTTGTTCCGCCATTTTTGGCGATGTCTGACGCTGTCTCGACCTTCGACCCTCGGATCCTTTGCCTGGTTCCGGCACGTTCGGGTTCGACTCGAATCCCCGACAAGAACGTGCAGGTGCTCGACGGTTGCACGCTGTTGGCTCGGGCGATCCGAACCGGGCGACAGGCCTTCGGGCGGGTGCTGGTGTCAACCGATAGCCAGCGCTACGCCGACGAGGCGCGTGACGCCGGTGCCGAGGTCCGAGACCTGCGCCCGGCCCGGCTGGCGGCATCCGACACGCCTATCGACGCGGTGATCCAACACGTCCTGTCGTCTTGGAGCGACGACCGGGCGGAGATACTTGTCCTGGTGCAGCCGACGTCGCCGTTTACCTCGGTTTCAGACTTGACGTCGGTGGTCAGGGCACTGGACGAGAATCCTGCGGCCGTCTCGGCCCTGACCGCGGTCGCCGTGGCTCCGACCGCCGCGTTCGTGCTGGCGGCGGCCGAAGACGGTTTGGCCCGAGCATTGGCGCCGCAGTTCTCCCAATGGCGGACCCAGGACCTGCCGCCCTTGGCCATGCCTACCGGTGGCGCCTTCGCGGCCCGGATCGCTCGCCTGGCCGCCGGAGGGCCGTTGGTGGCCGAGCCGATCGCCCTGGTGTTGGTCGACCAGGCACGGGCCCTTGACATCGACGAACCGTCAGACCTGGCCCGGGCTCGGAGGCAGGCGAGCCAGCTGTGAAGGCGACGGGTGCCGCCCCCCTCCTGATCGCCGAGATCGGGGTAAATCACGACGGTGATCCCAAACAGGCTGCGGCCATGGTCGAATCCTGCGCCGAGGCGGGCTTTGATGCCGTGAAATTTCAGTATTGGCTTCTGGATGAACTGCTGGCACCTGACGCACCGAACGCCGCCTATCAGGGCCCCGGTGATCAGCGGGATTTGCTCGCGGGTCTCAGTCTCGATCTCGAAGACCTGGCCTATTTGGGCCAGCTGAGCCGCGAGTGTGGCCTGCTCTTCATCGTCACGCCTGACGGCTGCCGGGCCTGTCGCGACGTCGTGAGTATCGGTCCTGATGTACTGAAGATCGGCTCAGGCGACGCCGACAACCCTTGGTTGCTCGACGCCGTAGCTGCGGCGCAGCTGCCGGTGATTGCCTCCACCGGCATGATGACCGACGATGAGGTCGCCACCCTCACCCAGCGTCTGGCGGTCGTCGACGACGTGATCCTGCTTCATTGTGTCTCCGCCTACCCGACGCCCCTTGAGCACGCCGGCCTCGGTCGCATGTCGCGACTGGCCCGGCTGAGCGGGCGACCCGTGGGGCTGTCCGACCATACCGTCGGGCTGGCGGCAGCCGCGGCCGCGTTGGCGTTAGGGGCGGTGGCGGTCGAGAAGCATGTCACCTGGTCGACCACCGCCGCCGGCCCCGACCATGCCATGTCCTTGCCCCTGAGCGACGCCCGCGCGTGGGTGACGGCACTGAAGGCGCTGGCCCGGGGTCTGCATGACCCGGTTCCGTCCCCCGACGAAATCGGCAACCGGGCTTCGGTCCGCAAGGCGCTCTACACCCGCCGAGCACTGGCGGCGGGCGACGTCGTGACCCTTGACGACCTTGAGCCGCTTCGTCCGTTGGGCGACGGGATCGCGGCCGGACAGGCGGCCGAGACGGTCGGCCGGACGGTGGCTCGTCCGGTGCCCCGGGGCCAGCGGCTGTCCTGGCTCGATCTGGAGACCTGAGCCGGTGATCAAGGCTTCGGTCGTCGACATCGACGACGCCAGTTGGGACGAGTTCACCGGAGACGAGGCGCCGGACCCCTACTGCGGACGGGAATATCTGGCGGCGGTGAGCGAGGCCGACGGCAGTCGGGCGATCATGGTGGCCGCCCAGGGCTGCGACTGGCGCGCCCGGTACCAGCTGCTGCTGCGGCCGCTACCGGGAGACCGCTGGCTGGCTCGAACACCGGATTACGGCGGCCCGTCGATCCAGCTCCCTCCGGGAACGGCCACGGCCGCTCGTGCGACCGAAACGGCACTCATGTACCGGCAGATGGTCGACGACGCCCTGGCGGCTCAGGGTGTAGTCAGCGAGGTCTTCCTGCTCAGCCCGTGGCTGCCGAACCGGAGTCTCGTCGCCGCCGCCTGGTCGGCGGCCGAAGGAAAGCCACTGTGCCTCGTCCATAGCGGTGACCAACCGCAGCGGTGGGGTCGTCTCAGTAAGGGACGTCGATCGGACATCACGAGGGGCCGCCGAGAACTGGACGTGAGCTGGGGCGTCTTCGATGGCCCGGCGGCGCTGCGCTTCGCCGACCGCTATCAGCGGGCCATGGAGGCGTTCGGCGCCCCCGAGCGATGGCGATTTGACGCCGATTGGTTCCGGGACCTGACGGACCACCTGACGGACCGGGCGGCTGGTCGCCTGCGGGCTGCGACCGCCGAAGGTGCCGGTGGTGGTGCCACCGCCGTATTCCTCGTCGGCGACACCCGGGCCGCCTACTTCCTGGCCGCTCGCTGGGGCGAAGCCCCTGGCGCGGCCAGCCTGGCCCTGTGGACCGGGATCTCCGAACTTGAGCACGTCGGAATGGCCGGCGTCACCTTGGGTGGCGGGCCGAGCGACGGCGACGACGACCCCGTTCTGTCCTTCAAGCGCAGCTTTGCCGACGACGAGGTCCCGGTGCTCATCGGCGCCCGAGTCTTCGATGCCGCAGCCCATGAGGCCGCCGTGGCGACAGGACAGGCCCGCCCACTGCCCCCCGGTGTCGTCGCGCCCTGATGCTCTGGGACGACGTCTTCCGCGTCCGGCAGTGGGCTCGGTGGCCGGCCGAGGAGGTGGTGCGCGCCGTGTCGCGGCTGGCAGCGGCGATCGGCCGACCGCTCAGCGTGCTCGAGCTCGGATGCGGGACCGGGGCCCAGCTGTGGTATCTCGAGCACGAGGGACATGACGCAGTCGGTCTCGACCTCTCCGCCGTCGGACTGGTTCACGCCCAGTCACGGATGGCTGAGGAGGGATGTGCCACTCGACTGGCCCGAGCCGACGCGGCCCGGATCCCGTTTCGCTCGGGGATATTCGACCTCGTGTTGGACGTCGAGGCGTTCGCCCACAACCACGAAGATCGAGGGAGCCAACTATGGGCCGAGGCGGCACGGGTCCTCCGTCCCGCTGGTCACCTGCTGTCCTTCGGGTTCACCACGGCGACGACCGGCCGCACGACCGGGGTCGACATCGGGACCCGAACGACGACCGGCATCACCGCTGGCCCTTTGGCCGACTACGGCGAGGTGTCGTTTGTCGACGACGCGGTGGTCCACGTACTGGCTCGAGGGGCAGGGATGAGGGTGGTTGATGTTCAGCTTCGATCACGCACCACGGGTCCGGAACACTGGTATATCGAGGAGCAGGTGACGCTGGCTCGGCTGGAACCCGAGTAGACGGCTCTGCTATCTGCCAGCGTTCACCGTTTCCGACACGATCGCGATCACCTCGCGCTGTTCACTCCCGGTGAGGCCAACCGACGACGGCAGGCTGAGCGCCCGAGACGCCAGGTCCGTGGCGATCAGGGTGCTCCCAAGCGCCGCACTCGTCGAGTAGGGCGGCTGCTGGTGTAGCGGCGTCCACACCGGGCGGGCTTCGATGTCGGCTGCGGCCAGCGCGAGTCGAACTCGTTCGCGGATCTGACAGGTGGCAAACAGCGGGCTGTACAGCCACGCCGACGGCTGCGCCCAGTCCTGTCGTGGAGGCATTGTCATGCCCGCCACCGCGCGAAACGCCTCGTCGTAGCGCTGAGCGATGCCGCGCTTTCGATCGAGGTGCTCGTCCAGCCGCTCGAGCTGGGCGACGCCAAGCGCCGCGGCCACGTTCGTGAGGCGGTAGTTGTAGCCGACTTCGTCGTGCCGGTAGGCCGCGCCTGGCATCTTGGCCTGAGTCGAGAGGTGGCGGACCCGCGCCGCCAGCGACTCGTCGCCTGTCACCACCATTCCACCGCCGCCAGTCGTAATCACCTTGTTGCCGTTGAACGAGAAGCATCCGATCGTCGATACCGAACCCGCTTGGCGCCCCGACAGCGGCCCCCGGCACCAGGTCGCGCCCAAGGCCTCAGCAGCGTCCTCGATCACCGGGACGCCGTAGCGGGTTGACGCCTCCAGGATCGGGGCCAGCTTCGGCGGGTGACCGAGGAGATGGACCGCCACGATCGCCCGAGGCATCCGCTCGCCACGCGTGGCGCGGCGTTGGAGTTCGTCGACGACAAGGTCAGGGTCGAGGTTCCAGGTATCGATCTCACTGTCGACCAACGTCACCGATGCGCCGCAATAGCGCGCCGGGTTGGCGGACGCGATGAACGTGAGGTCGGAGACCCAGACTTCGTCGCCTGGCTGGACGTCGAGAGCCAGCAGGGCCAGATGGATGGCGGCGGTTCCGCTGGCGCAGGCCACGGCGTAGGGGCTTTGGACCCGTGCTGCGAACTCCCGCTCGAAGCGCGACACGAAAGGCCCGACCGAAGACACCCAGTTGGTTCGGAGACACTCGTCCATGTAGGCGGCGGCATGTCCACCCAGCTCCGGTATGCACAGCGGGATCCGAGCCATCTCAGCGCTGATAGCGAAGGGCGCGGTCGGCGTCGATACGTTGTTTGAACCATTCCATCGTTCGAACGAGGCCGTCCTCGAGACTCGTCTGGGCTCGCCAGCCCAGCAGTGCTGCCGCCCGGCTGGGATCGCTGCGAAGAACCTGGACCTCGCTTCGCGGAGGTCGGAGTCGATCAACCTCCTCCTGGACCTCGACGTCGACGCCCAACAGCCGCGCCGCGGTGTCGACCAGTTCGCCCACAGAGACGTCCGTGCCCGAGCCCAGATGCACGACCTGGCCCGGCGCCAAGTCGCTGCTGGCCGCCCGTACGAAGCCGTCGACCGTGTCGGCCACGTAGGTCAAATCCCGCCGGGGGAGAAGGTTGCCGAGGCGCAAGGTGCGATGACCGGCTACGAGCTGCGACACGATTGTGGGGATGACGGCGCGGGCGGACTGCCTTGGACCGTAGGTGTTGAACGGGCGGACAACGATGACGGGAACATCGAACGAGCAGGCCCACGCCTCGCAGAGTTTGTCGGCGCCGATCTTGCTGGCGCTGTAGGGCGATTGCCCCTTCAGCGGGTGGTCTTCGGTGATGGGTAGGACGTCGGGCGTCCCGTAGACCTCACTCGTCGAGGTGTGCACCACCCGTGCGATCCCCCGGCGGCGGGCCGCCTCGAGCACGTTGAAGGTCCCCGTGATGTTGGTCTCGATGAACGAGGCGGGCGAATCGTAGCTGTGGGGAATCGAAACCAGGGCAGCCAGGTGGAGGACAACGTCAATATCCGCCATCGCAGCGTCGACGGCGCCTCCGTCCCGGATGTCTCCGAGGCGTAGGTCCAGTTTCGACCGGGCCTGCGCCTCGATCTGGTCGAGCCAGCCGTAGGAGCCGTTCGAGTTGTAGACGCAGAATGCCCGTACCACAGCCCCATCGGCAAGCAGGCGCTCAACGAGATGACTGCCGATGAAGCCGTCGGCGCCCGTCACCAGGACTCGGGCACCGTCGAGCATCACGGTTCCTCTCCCCGCGCCCGACGCAACTCGCTTACCCGGCCCACGTCAAGCCAGTCGCCTTCGAGGCGATGGGCCACGACTCGCTCGCCCCGTCCCAGTGCGTTGGCGATCAGCTCGGTCATCGGAAATTCCCGCCCGGTCTCGACATGACGCAGAAGCGAGGGCTCGACGACGTAGACGCCGGCGTTGACGGACCACAGAGCTACCGGCTTTTCGTCCAGCGTGGCCACCGCGCCGTCCACCAACGTGACCACCCCAAATGGCACCTCATGGACGTAGTCGCGCACCCCGACCGTCGCCACCCCGGCGCCTCGGGTGTGGGCGTCGAGGAGCCGGCCCACGTGGAACTGGGTAACCAGATCCCCATTCATGACCAGAAGAGGCTCGTGGCTCTGGCTGACGGCCGAGGGAAGCAGCGCCAGGGCGCCCGCCGTCCCGAGGGGACAAGCGAGGTCCTCGCGCAGATACTCGATTCGGCAGCCGAAGGCGTCCCCACTGCCGAAGTACTCCTCGATCAGTTCAGCCATGTAGTTGACCGCGAGATAGATGGTGCGGATTCCGGCACTGGTCAGGTGCAGAACGATCCGCTCGAGGATCGGTCGACCGGCTACCGCCAGCATCGGCTTGGGCCGCTGTTCGGTGAGCGGGCGCAGGCGAGTGCCCCGACCTCCGGCCATGATCACCGCCACGTTGTCGCGCTCTTGTGCCCCGAGGAGCTCCCGCAGTACGTGGAGACCGACGACGACACCGTTGTCGAGGATCGGTACCTGGCTGATGGATCGAGCATGCATGAGGTCAAGTACCCCGGCCCGGTCGGCATCGAGAGAAACCGCGGCGAAGTGGGCTTGGGCGTGGGCAGCAACGGGCCCGTCGAGTGATGCCCCCCCGAGCAGCGCACGGCGCAGGTCCCCGTCACTCAGGGTGCCCAACAGGCGGCCTCGGTCGTCTACCAGCAACGCGATCTCGACCGCGCCCTCGGATATCGCCTCCATTGTCTGGCGGATGGTCGCGTCGGTGCCGACGCAGATGCCCTTCAGGCGGGCGTTCACGCGGGCGCCGGGTCGCAGAAGCGCTTGACCAGCAGCCGGTCAAGGGGAGCGCTTAGGAGGACGTCGGCCACCCGCTGGGCGGCCCGACCGTCGCCATAGGGGTTGGCAACGGTCGCCAACGTCGCCCGAAAGGAGGGCTCGAGGGCCCGGGAGATGGCGTCCGCCACGGCCGCCCGTTCCCCTGCTACGTCGATAACATTCCCCGGCCTGGCCCGGCCCCGCTGGCGGTCGCCCACGTTCACCGTCGGTACGCCGAATGCCGGGGTCTCCACCAAGCCACTAGAGGAGTTGCCAAGCACCACGTCGGCGTGGGCCAGCGCCACGGGGTAGAGATCACCGAGCGACTCCACGAGCGCCACGCCATCTCGCTGCTTGGCCCACGACCGCAGCCGGTCGAGGATTTCTGCCGAACCGGGATCGGCGCACGGGTAGGTGGCGATCACGGTGGCCAGTTCGCCAGCTCCGTGGATGAGGCTGTCGAGCTCCGGACCCGCCCGTTCGGGCGCCAGCGTCGGCGGGTGATAGGTGAGGAGACCGAACGGGTGGCGGATCTCGATCCCGGCGACGGTTTCCAAATCCGCGAGGCTCCCTTGGCGAGCCCGGCGGGCTAAGCGGTCGATCGCGGGGTCGCCGGTGACATGTATCCGCCACGGCTCCTCTCCCAGCGAGCGCACGCGGGCCGCGTGTTCCTCCGCACTGCAGAAATGGAGATGGGCCAACTTGGTCACGGCATGGCGGATGGAATCGTCGAACGCGCCTTCGGTTATCTCACCGCCCGACAGGTGGGCCAGCGGGACCCGATGGAGCACCGCGGCCGTAACCGCTCCGAGCAACTCGTAGCGGTCACCGGCCACGACCAGGATGTCCTGATGGCGCCGGGCCAGCGCCGCTGAGACTCCGTTGGCGATCTGCGCCGTGACTGCGACCAGCGCTGTTGGGCCGTCGTCGTCCCCCAAACCACACGCCACCAGCTCCAAGTCCTCGTCGGGAATGGCCAGGTCCAAGGTGTGGCCGAAGGCCGGCGCGCTGTGGGTACCGGAGGCGATCACCGTGACCTCGACCCCGGGGTGCGCAGCCAAGGTGTCGATCACCGGGCCGAGCGAGCCGAGGTCGCCCCGGCTCGCGGTGAAGAAGGCGAGCCGGCGGCCCGAGGGAGGGCGATCGGTCACGAGCCTAGGTTCGGGGATCACAGAGACCTCATTCTCTGGGACCACCATTCGGAGTGTACGGCGCCGGCTGTGCTCGAACGCACGCCACTAGATCGACCAGATGGCCCCGAGGACTTAGCAGCACTCACCCGGCAGGCATCAGGCATCGCCCTGCGGCGCCGCTCCCGGCGCCGACCCGGCGCCGACCGCGACGTCGACCGTGAAGCCACCGTATGCCAGAGGTGGCCCAGCTCGCCGGGTCGGCAACCCCATCGGGCGATACCGAACGCCGCTCCCGCGCTCCCGAGCGCCGCGCCGACGACCAGCCGTTCCAGCGGCCGGTGGAAGCTGACAAGGGCGATGCTGACGCCCGCCGCTTCCAGCACCAGCGCCCCCAGCGTCGGAAGGGCAGATTCGACGAACAGCCGAGCCGCTGGTCGCTCGACCAGCCGCGCCGTGGACCCGAATATCCACGGAACGGTCACGAGCGACCCGCAAATGGTGCCCCAGAACACCCCAGAGATCCCCAGGGGATGCACGAGGACGAGGCTGACGCCGACATCGACGGTGACCCCGACGATGGATGCTCGGAGGATCAGCCCGGCCTCACCGATGCCAAAAAGGATGTTGCCGGCCACTTGGGCGATGGCCGACAGCGCCATCGCGCCCATCGCCACCCGAACGGGCCCGGCGACGGATGCGAAGCGCCCGCCCAGCCAGACTCGGATCCCCGGATCGGCCAGCATGCCGATGCCGAGCGCCAGGCACCACGTGATCAACAGGGTGAAACGGGTGCCGTCTTCCAACGCGGTACGCAGTCGTTCCCGGTCGCCGCGGGCCTGCAGCCAGGCGGCACCCGGTAGGAGGGCATACGACACCGAGGACATGACCACGCTCACTCCGGTCTCAACTTGATCGGCGATGTCAACAAGTGGAACGCCCGACGGCCCGAGCACCGCGGCGACAATCACGCGGTCCATCAACTGGTAGATCGCGGAAATGGGCCGGAGCAACACGATGCGTTTGGCGTAGGAAAGCATTCCCCGCAACTCGGAGGACGACCATCCGAGCCGATTGCCCCGTGACTCCCGCCAGAGGGCCAGAGCGCACAGGAGGAGCGCGAATCCGGTGGCGCCGGCCACCGCGGCTTCGGTCGGTGCCAGCCGGTGGGTCGCGGTTGCTGCCCATGCCGTCCCGCCCGCAATGGTCGTGCGGCGGATCATGTCGACCGAGCGGCTCAGGTCGATCCGTTGCAGACCCTCAAGACACGATTCGCAACCTTGCAGGGCCAGCTCCGCGAACACCTGGATGACGAGGAGGTTCACGGCCACGCGCACGTCGTGCCGGGCGCTGTGCGGCACCCGTCCGAGGGCTCCGATGACCGGCGCCGCGACGAGTGCGACGGCGACCGCACCGACGATGGCCAGTCCGCTGAACAGGGTCAACGACGTTCCGACGACGCTGCCAAGTAGCCGGTCGCGCTCGACCGACGCTCGGGTGGCCACGGCCCTCGTCACCGCGGTGGCGAAACCAGCGTCGAGGATCGCCAGCACGCCCGTGCTCGCCGACAGAATCTGCAGCAGAACCCACCAGGCGTAGGCCCGGGTCCCCAACCCGTGGAGCAGGAAAGGCAGCGAGATGACGGTGGCCACGATGGTCCAGCCGTTGGAAACGGCAGTCATCGCCGTGTTCACGATGATGCGGCGAAGGAAGGGACGTGATCCCGCGGGCTTCATCCCGGTCGGGGAGCCCGACTCATGACCGGCGCCACCGCCCGGTGGCGGCAGTCATGCGCCCAGGACGCGACGTTCGAGCGCCGAGCTGTCCGGCCCGGGAAGGGCGATGCGGCGGCGGCGGGGTTGGAGTACCAGCTCGAATGCGGCCGGGGTGAGGTACTGGAACTGGACCATGAGGCGATCGCTGGCGCCGTCTCGAATGCGAGCGCCGAAATGAAGGCAGGCGCTGGTGTCGACCAGCATCACCCGCCCTGGGGGACCGACGAAGGCCGTCCTGGACGCGGGCAGGGCTTCCTGGTCGACCTGGGCATCGGTGAGTCGAAGTGAGCGCCCGCCGTAGCGGTATCTGACGGCGCGCTTCACCGCTCGCGACGTCGCTGCGTCCAGCACGGTCAGGGGCCCATTTTCGTCGGCCACCTCCGAACACAGCACGAAAACCTTCACCTGGTGCAAGTCGTCGTGGTCGCAGTGGAAGAGCTGACTCCCCGACGGCGCTCCCGGGAGGTGGGTCGCCCGCATGAGCTGGATGCCCGCCAGGATCGGGACGACCCCGAGATAGGCGGCCGCCGATGCCACCAGCTGCTCACTGAGGGCGAACCGCATCAGGGGCGACGAAAGCGGAAGATCGCGTAGGTTGACCCCGAACTGCTCCGGGGCCTGCGGGGCGAGGGACCCGGCCAACTCGACCGCCGCCGTCCGACGGACCTCGTCCACGACCCCCTCGGTGCCCCCGAGCGTCGCGCCGTCGCAGGCTGCGAATCCCCGATCGACTGTCAGGTCGACCAGCGGGTCCGGGAGTTCGCTTCGGCCGTCGCGACGAGCCCTCATCTCGGCCGACCGGAGCAGGGCGATGGTGCGCCAATACAGCGGTCGACTTCGGTCCGTTCCCCCGACGGCGAAGACAAGCCATTTGGCCTTCTCGACCAGCTCCTCGACCGTGCGCCAGCTCATTGGTCGGTGCCCAGTCGCTGCTGGCCCCACCGCACGCTGGCAGCGTACAGGAATCCATTTGTGGGCCATGGAGGCGGGCTGATCACGGTCATCTGGTAAGCCTGTGGCGTGCAGCACCCAGGGCAACAAGTGCCCGGTCTGAAGGCGGATTTTGCGACCTACGTCGACTCGTCAGGAAGGGAGTTCGGCTACGCCGTGGTCGCACACCGTGGATCGGAAGGTTTGGCCGTTCACCTGAGCGCCTTCTTCGGCGTCGCCGATCGGCATCGCCTGAACCGCGACCAGCACCATGGCTACTTCCACCGGTTGCGAATGCTCGGCAGTGACGCCTCGCATGACTGGCTCTTCCTGAGCGACACCTATGGGGCCTTCGGCAACGGCACGTACTACACGGGCAAGGCGGGTGACCTCTTCGTGGAGCGGGCCATGGTCGAGATCGTCTCGCAGCAACTCGCGCTCCGCCATCTTGGCCCCGAACGGCTGGTCACGGTCGGCTCGTCGATGGGCGCCCATGGCGCGATCGCACTGGCGCTACTCCTGGACGCCTCGGGCGTGGTGGCAATCAGCCCCCATACTCGCCTCGATATCGCCGCCGCCAAATGCGGTCGTTTTGACGAAATCGCCTATATCTGTCCCGACGGCGATCCCGCCTCACCGGACAATCGTTTCGTCACCAGGCGCATCTTCGCCCTCCTCGACGAGCGGGCGGCGGGGCGTGGCCTGCCTCGATTGTTCGTCCAGTCGGCGGCCGACGATGTTGGCGTCCACGTCGAACAGGTCCTGCCCTTGGTCGAGGCCTGGCGTCGCCTGGGCGGCGTGGTGGAAGTCGACGAGCGCCCGGTCGGAGGCCATGACGCCCAGTACGCCACCCGGCCGCTGCTGCTCGACGCCATCGGCCACATCTTCGATGGCGAGCCCATCGACGTGCACCGCTACCAGCAGCAACCGGAGTTCGCGGCCAGTGTGCTGCGTCGGCCGTTGTCGGCTCGTATTCGCCGGGCGCTGCGGATCCGAACCCGCTACCGGGCCCTCCGCCGCCGGTTCCGCTGAGCGGTTCGCC
>CAVTDW010000015.1:0-40167 GCA_963733505.1 uncultured Actinomycetota bacterium
GTGTCGGTTCCTGCCCGGACACTGGCCAAGATGAAGACCATGGTTCAGGCAATCGCGGTCGGCGCCATGGTGCTGCCTCTGACCGGGCACCATCCGATCCTGGCCGTGACCGCCCTGTGGATCGCGATGGTTCTCACGGTCGTCACCGGTGTGCAGTACTTCGCCGAGGCTCGCAAGGGTGGGTCACCGGCCGGGAGCGCCGGGAGTGCCGGTAGCGCGGGCTTCACTGGGAGTGCGGGGAGCGGGGGCATCACCGGCAGTGCCGGTTCCGGGGCGCCGCCGGCACCTGCCGCACCGGCGTAGCGGGCACCGAGTCCAGGCGGTCCGGGGCGGATGCGCTGCGAAGTCGTGGCCGTCGGTACCGAGCTGCTCCTCGGGCAGGTGGTCGATACCAACTCGGCGTGGATCGGCGAACAGCTGGCGCTGGCCGGGATCGACTCCCACTTTCAGGTGAAGGTGGGTGACAACCAGGCTCGCATCGTCGCCGCCCTCCGCGACGCCCTGGCCCGCAGCGACGCCGTGATCTGTTGCGGGGGCCTCGGGCCCACCCAGGACGACATCACCCGTGAGGCGATCGCCGAGGTGATGGGCGTGGAGTTGAAGCGAGACGACGAGGTGGCCGGGGTGATCCGAGAGATGTTCAGCGCCCGGGGACGGGTCATGTCGGACAACAACCTCCGCCAGGCCGACGTCCCCGACGGTGCCACCGTCATCCCCCAGACCCGGGGCACTGCGCCCGGTTTGCTCTGCCCCGTCAACCGGGGCGACACCGAGGGGATCATCTACGCCGTCCCCGGCGTGCCCACCGAGATGCGCGAGATGGTCGGACGCGCCGTGATCCCCGACCTGCAACGCCGGTCGGGCACGAGCGCCACCATCCTCAGCCGCACCCTCCGAACCTGGGGCCTGGCCGAATCGACCCTCGCCGAGGTGATTGCGCCGCGCGTCGACGCCCTGGAATCGTCGGGCAACCCCACGATCGCGTTCCTCGCCTCGGGGATCGAGGGCCTCAAGGTCCGGATCACGGCCAAGGGGCCCGACCCGGCAACGGTGCGGGTGATGCTGGACCAGGAAGAGGCCGCCTTGCGGGCGCTGCTCGGCGACGTGGTTTTCGGCGTCGACGACGAGTCGATGGAGGTGGCCGTGGCCGCCCTGCTGCGCCACGCCGGCCTCACCTTGGGCCTGGCCGAGTCGCTCACCGGAGGCCTGGTCGGCGCCCGCATCACCGCCGTTCCCGGTGCCAGCGAGTTCTTCCGGGGCGCCATCGTCTCGTACGACCGTGCGGTAAAACACGACCTACTTGGTGTGCCCGCGGGACCCGTCGTCAGCGAGTCGGCGGCCGTCGCCATGGCCGTGGGAGCGGCCCGGGTGCTCGGCGCCGACGTCGGCCTGGCCGTGACGGGGGTGGCCGGGCCCGAGGAGCAGGATGGCCAGCCGGTGGGCACGGTGTGGCTGGGGTTGGCCCTCGACGGCGAGGTGTCGGCCACGCTGGTGCGCCTTCCCGGGCATCGCCAGCAGGTGCGCCAGTTGGCCGCCATCTCGCTGCTCGACCTCCTGCGCCGCCGCCTCACCGCCCGCGCTGCCCGCTAGTCGCCGGGTGCGGCTCTTTGTGGCGGTCTGGCCGACGCCCGCCGTGATCGCACGACTCGCCGAGCTCCCACGCCCGCAGCGGCGCGGCCTTCGGTGGACAACCGAGGACCAATGGCACGTGACGTTGCGTTTCTTGGGCGAGGTCGGTTTGGAGGAGGTCGACGGGGTAAAAGCCGCCCTCGGTCGGCTGGGCTCGGTCGGGCGGATGGGGCCGGTCACCGCTGTCGCCGGGCCGGCCCTGGAGCGACTCGGGCCGTCCGTGCTGTCTCTGCCGGTCGCGGGCCTCGACGATGTGGCGGCCGCGGTGTCGAAGCTGACGTCGGGCTACGGGCAGCCGGTCGGGGATCGGGCGTTTCGAGGTCACCTCACCGTGGCCCGGGCAGCCAAGGGCGTGAATCTTCGGCCGCCCGCCCCGATACCGTTCGCCGCCACCTGGGATGTCGGTGACGTGACGCTCGTCGCGAGCACGCTGCACCCGTCCGGTGCGCGCTATGAGGTCATCGACCGCTACCACCTCGCCGACTAGAAGCGGCGCGGTGCGCTGCGCTGGCGCGCCGCCAACGGGCTGCGCCCGGGCGCCCAGTCGGACTCGGTTCCGTGGTTGCGGGTGCGGCGCCGCGCCGCGGCGCGGAGCGGCCAACGGCGTTTTTCCTCGATTGGGCCCCCTTCCAGTGTGGGTTTGTCGAGGAAAAACGGGAGGCGCGGTTGTGGCGGTGCGGCCGCCGCGCTGGCAACGTCGTTTTTCCTCGATTGGGCCCCCTTCCAGTGTGGGTTTGTCGAGGAAAAACGGGAGGCGCGGTTGTGGCGGTGCGGCCGCCGCGCTGGCAACGTCGTTTTTCCTCGATTGGTCCCACATCCTGTGTGGGTTTGTCCAAGGAAAAGCGCTCGGGTGGCCAGATCCTCGGGTTCGGAGCGACCGGTTACACCGGTTCGAAGGTTGCCCGGTACCTGACGCTTTGGGACGCTTCGAGAATGCGGACGGCGTCGACCGGACCGGTGTTGGCAGGGATAGACGCCATCAACCAGCCGTGCCCGCCGACCAGCACGATTGTGCCGATACCCACAGGCGGGCCGCCGCTGGTTGGCTCCGCCAACACCTCGTAACTACCCGTCGCTTCTTCGGGTTGATCGAGGTGGATGATCACCCGAGCCGGCTGGGTGGCGCTGCCCGGAAAGGCGACGAGCTGGCACGTGGATCGACCCCCGTCGGCGCGGAGGACGACGGTTCTGGCAGCTAGCTGGTTGGCCCCTTGCGCCTGTTGGCGCAGGGCGCTGGCCCGACCCGCGTCGCGGCCTCGGGATTGTCCGGCCATCACGCCGGTCACCCCTGCGAGCACGATCAAGGCCGCGGCGGCAGCCACGATGACCGGGCGGCCCCACCGACCCCGACGGCGGCCCGGCTCGAAAAGCACCGTGGGTGGCGGGCTTCCGGCCGGCTGAACGACCGCGGGAGTCGACTGGGGGGCCGCACCGAGTGTCGTGTCGGCCGAGGTTCGAAACGCCCCGCCCGCGGCCAGGCGGGCCATCACCCGCGACTCGAAGCCGATTTCCGGTTCGACCTGAGGGGCGAGCAGCAAGAGGTCGTCGGCCACCCGCACCAGTCCCTCGAGATGCGCCTGGCAGCGGGCGCAGCCGGCGAGATGGGTGATCGCAGCGCCGCGCTCGTCGCCGCCGAGCAGACCAAGGGCCAGGTCGGGCGCGATTTCACGGAACTCGTCGCATCCGAAGGCAGTCATGGCTGGAACATCTTGGTCTCGAGGGTCGCATCGTCTTCGATTTGGCCTGCTTCGGCGTCGTCGGCGAGGACCTGCCGCAACTTGTGCATCGCGGTACGAATCCTGGTCTTGGCGGTGCCGAGCGGTATGCCTTCGCTCTCGCTGACTTCCTTGGCAGTTCGGCCGCAGAGGCCAGCAAGCACCAGGGCGCGTCGTTGGGTCTCGGGGAGCTCGGCCAGGGCCACCCGCAACTTGGTGGCGTGATCGGCCAGCTCTGCGGCTCGCCCGGGTTCGGACTCGATACCAGTCGCCCTCAGGTCGAGGTCGGCGAGGATTGCCGGGTCCACCGGAGTGGAGCGCCGGAGGCGCAAGGCGTCGATGGCCAGATTCCGGGTGATGGTGAGCAGCCACGTGGGCACCGTGCCCCGCAGCGGGTCGTAGGTGGCGGCGTGTCGCCAGGCCCTGGTGAACGCTTCTTGGGCGACGTCCTCGGCCAGGGTGGGATCGATCACGATGGACACGGCCAGGCCATAGACCCGGGATTGGTGGCGCCGGATGAACGATGCCGCGGCCTGGGGGTCGCCGGTGCCATATCCAGCGAGGAGTGCGTCGTCGGCGGGGGACCTGACCATCTGCCCTGATGGTACGGGTGAACGGCACCAAGGGATTGCTATCCAACACCGAACGTCTGTTCGGGTATAGCATCAGACTGTAATTACAGAGGTGTAACCGTCACACCCCCTTCGTAGGGTTCTCCTCGATCAGGACAGGCCGCGACAGAAAGGCTTCCGATGGAACGAGACAAGGCATTGGACCTGGCCCTTGGCCAGATCGAGAAGCAGTTTGGCAAGGGGTCGATCATGCGCATGGGGGAAAACACCCACATGCAAATCGAGGCGGTCTCCACGGGAGCGCTGTCCCTTGACCTCGCCCTGGGGATCGGGGGTCTACCCCGCGGCCGGATCGTCGAGATCTACGGGCCGGAGTCGTCGGGGAAGTCCACGTTGGCCATGCACGCCGTCGCCGAGGCCCAGCGCAACGGTGGGATCTGCGCCTACATCGATGCCGAGCACGCCATGGACCCGGTGTACGCCAAGGCGATCGGCGTCAATATCGACGACCTCCTGATTTCGCAGCCCGATACCGGTGAGCAGGCGTTGGAGATCACCGACATGTTGATCCGGTCCGGCGCCTTGGACATCGTCGTCATCGACTCAGTCGCAGCCTTGACGCCCCGGGCGGAGATCGAGGGCGACATGGGTGACACCCATGTCGGCCTGCAGGCCCGCCTGATGTCGCAGGCCCTGCGCAAGCTCACCGCCACCCTCAGCAAGTCCAACACCATCGCCATCTTCATCAACCAGCTCCGGGAGAAGGTCGGCGTAATTTATGGAAGTCCTGAAGTAACGCCGGGTGGACGGGCTCTCAAGTTCTATTCCTCGATCCGGCTCGACATCCGGCGGGTGGAGTCGATCAAGGACGGGGCCGAGATCATCGGCAACCGCACCCGGGTCAAGGTGGCCAAGAACAAGTGCGCCGCCCCGTTCAAGACCTGCGAGTTCGACATCATGTATGGCAAGGGCATCAGCCGGGAGGGATCGATGCTCGATGTGGCCGTCGACCTGGCCATCGTCAAGAAGTCGGGTGCTTGGTACACCTACGAAGGTGAGCAGCTCGGCCAAGGCCGGGAGAACGCCAAGGGGTTCCTGGCCGACAACCTCGAACTCATGATCGAGATCTCCGAAAAGGTCCGCCAGAAGGTCGGCATCGGCGCGGACGTCGATGTGCCGCTTGGGCAGGGTATCGGCGACGACGACCCCATCGTGATCGGCGACTAAGCAGGAAGGCGGTCGGCACAAGTCGAACCTTTGGGACCAGCAGGAACGAATTGCCTACTCCTATCCGAGTTCGGCTGGCCCTGGGGACATAACCGTGGAAGTTCTGAAGGTGTCGAGCAAGTCCAACCCCAACGCAGTCGCGGGTGCCTTGGCTGGGGTAGTCCGGCAGTCGGGCTCTGTCGAGGTGCAAGTGGTGGGAGCGGGGGCACTCAACCAAGCCATCAAGGCGGTGGCCATCGCCCGTGGCTACGTCGCTCCTTCGGGAACTGATCTCACCTGTGTTCCGACCTTTGCCGACATCGAGATCGACGGCCAGAGCCGGACCGCCATCCGGCTGCTGGTCGAGTCGCGGCCCCGCAAGACCGAGGACGAGGCCGCCAATGGCGACGGGGCGCAGACCAGTCGGCTGCCGGCGGTGGCGGCCGGTCACAGCATCGACTGATCACCGGCCCGACCGCCTACCGGGCCCGACGCCTGCCGGGCCCGACCGCCTGCCCGGCGCCCGGCCCGATGCCTACCGGGCCCGACCGCCTACCTGGCCCGACCGGCCTGACCCGGCCCGACTGGTCACCCGGCCTGACTGATCACCGGCCTGACTGATCACCTGGCGCGGCTCGGCTGGGCTCGGCGCGGGTCTGACGTGGGTGTGTTGGGGCGCCCTAGCTGCGTCCGGACTTCGCTCGCCGCAGGGACAGCCCAACGGCGCCGCTGGGGTAGCCCGGTAACTCGTCGTCCTTTTCCCCGATCCTATGGTGCGAGAATGGAGGTCCATCGTCGGAGGCGAGGTGCCCTGGGTCTATCGCGATCGTGCCCACGCGGGGGAGGTGCTGGCGGCGCGGCTGGCTCATTACGCCGGCGCGGATGTGACCGTACTGGCGCTGCCGAGAGGTGGCGTCCCGGTGGCGTATCCGGTCGCGAAGGCTCTCGGTGCTCCGCTGGACATCTTGGCGGTTCGCAAACTGGGCGTGCCCGGTCACGAGGAACTGGCCATGGGGGCAGTCGCGTCCGGTGGGGTTCGGGTGCTCAACGACGACGTGGTGTCACACCTGCGAATTGACTCGGCCGCAATCGAGGCCGTGACCAGAGCGGAGCGGGCCCGTCTGACCGACCTGGAGCGATTCCGGGGCAACCGTCCCGCGGCTCCCCTGGAGGCTCGCACGGTGATCCTCGTCGACGACGGCTTGGCGACTGGGTCGACCATGGAGGCGGCCATCGCCGCCTGCCGGAATGCGGCAGTCGCGGGCATTGTGGTCGCGGTCCCGGTCGGGGCGCCGCAGACCGTCTCCTACCTGGCGGGTTTGGCCGACGAGGTCATCTGTCCGCTCACGCCGGCAGTGTTCCGAGCGGTGGGGCTGGTCTACGGCGACTTTTCGCCCGTCCACAACGACGAGGTTCGGGCGCTCTTGAACCGCAGTTCGACCTGAGGTGATCGGTGCGTGAACTGCCACCGGCTCGGTCAGGACGAGATGGTCGGGACCCGACCACCAACTGACGGTGGTTGGAAGAACCGTTGTTGACGGGCCGACATCGCCGCCACCACCTTGGGCGGCGCGGCGGGCGTCGATCCCCATGCCGTGCTGCCCGGCGAGTACTTGTACAGCAGCGCCCATCGGGTGTCGGGGCCCCGCCAGGGGATCGTGCAATGCATGAGCGCCTCGGTGAACACCAGGAGCGACCCGGCGGGCTGGGGGACCTCGACCACGAGCGACTCCGCCCCGGCCGGCAATGGCTCCGATGTCCGGTGACTGCCCGGGATGCAACCGAAACCCCCTTCGCCGGGCCCGCCGCCGCTCAACGACCAGGAAAGGGTGAGCAGGCCACTGCGCATCACGCCCATGCGGTGTAGGTAGTACTGCGACGAGTCGAACGGCTCGGCTGGCCCGTGCAGGCCGAGGCCCGAGGTCCCGGGGCGCATCGTGATCCCATAGGCATGGTCCAGTCGCACGTAGGGACCGATGAGATCCATCAACACCGCGACGACGAGCGGGTGATCGATCAGGTCACAGAAGACCTGGTCCCACACGAAGAGATCCCCGTTGTGCCCGAACCGCTGCCGTTCGATGGTCTCGTCGGCCGGCGGCAGGCCCTGGCGGTCGATTGCCGCTCGCAGCCGGGCAAGGGTCGCTTCGTCGAGCACGTCCTCGAACAGCAGATAGCCGCGCAGGTCAAAGGTGTAGCGGTCGAGCGGGTTCAAGGCGGGGATCGATTCCGGCCACCGTTCGGCGTTCCGGTCGGACTTCCACCACCGACCCCGATCCCTACTCATCGGACGCGGCTGCCGCTCATGTCGTGCGTAGCGTGAGCGGGGCGCCCGCCAGGTCGGTCCATACGGACCAGAAACCGGCGTAGCGCCAGATAGCGGTCGGGGAGGTTCACGCGGCCCGGCGGCAGCCGCCGGTAGTGGCGGCGGAGCAGTTCGTCGAGGCGATCGAATCGGCGCCCCTCGTCTGGTGTGAGCTGCAGGCCCAGTCGCTGCGCCAGGCGGGGGTCCAGCGTTCCGATAGCGAGGACACGAAGGGCCGACATTGCCGGCGGGGGGAGAAACCACCGTCGAAACCACAAGACGTCCCGCACGACCCGGCCGCTGGTGGCCGAGGACCCGAGAGCGTCGCCGTCAAGCATGGCGTCGAGGTAGGCCGCGAACGCGACGCGATCAGGGGGGATCAGGGCGGCCGGGATCCCAAAGAAGCGGGCAAAGGCGCACATGTCGCCGGTAGAACGCCTCCCGCTCGCCAGGCTGGTAGGGGCGCACCCAGCGGCAGAAGGCGAGGTCACAGTTGTCCACCAAGGTGGCCCAGACCCAGAGGAGGAGGGAGGCGTCATGGGCCGTATAGCGGCCGCCGGCGGTGGCGCCGTTGATGTGGTCGTGGAACCGGTAGATCTGCCGGGCCGCCCCCATGGGCTCGTCGCGTTGTCCGAAGATCAGGCGCAGCGCCGCGTCGGAGGTGGCGCCGAGGCGGTGGACCGGCCGCTGCTGGAACCGGCTGTGGTCGGCGACTGCCGCCCCGATACTCGGGTGCGCCACTTCCATGATCAGCGCCCTCGGATACAGCAGGTTCACGATGGGCTCGCCCACCACAGCGCGGATGGTGCTCTGCGGGCCGAAGGCGAGGCGAGCCGAGCAGTCCAGCGCCCCCAAAACCGGCTGAGTCGGAGCCGGCTCAGCCGGTTGGGCCATCTGCGAGGAGAACATTCCCCCCAGACTCTACGAACCGCGTCGCGCCCGCCGCGATCGAAATATCCCCCTTGGATGTCGAGCACGAGCGATCCCGCTCGCGAGACGCCCGTTACGCCGATGAGTATGGCGGTTGGCATCATGAACGCTTTGATGTCGAAGCCCTTGATGTTGCTTTCGGTGAGTTGTTGCAGGGTCCCGATGTTGACCACGAAGAAGAACAGGGCGATGAAGATCGGTGGGATGACGGTCTCACGCTCGCGGGGCACCGCACGAAGGGCTCGCCCGGCCACCGAGGCGACATCTCGCAGGAACGGTGACGGACGGGCGCGGACGCCTCGGTGGTCGCCGGCGTCGATGCTGGTACTGGCCTCGATCTCGACGGTGGTCATCGACCTACCTCCACGACTTCACGTTGGGCGGATTCATGGGACCGAATGTGGTTGCCGGTGAGTTCGAGAAACACGTCGTCCAGCGTCGGCGTGCGCAGGGTGAGGTACCGGACCGGTGCCACGTTGTTGAGGGCCACGGCTACCGCGCCGATCGTTGCCGCGCCGTCAAGCGCCGTGATGATCATCTCGTCGTCATGGGTCTCGATGCCCTGCACCCCGGGCACTGCTTCGACGGCCGGACCGGCCGCTCGGGCGCTGCCATCGACGCGGGCGACGATGACGTCGTTGCCGACGCTGCGCTTCAACTCCTCAGGAGTTCCTTGCGCGACCAGTCGTCCGTCATTGATGATGCCCACCCGGTCGGCCAGCTCATCGGCTTCTTCCAGGTACTGAGTCGTCAGGAAGATTGTCATGTCGAGCGCACGGTTCAGGCGTCGGACCTCTTCCCACATCCGTGCCCGGCTCACCGGATCGAGCCCGGTCGTCGGCTCGTCAAGGAACAGAACCTCCGGGTTGTGCACCAGCGCCGCGGCCAGGTCGAGCCGGCGCTTCATCCCCCCGGAGTACGTGGCGATGGGACGCCCGAGCGCATCGCCGATTTCGATCAGCTGGCCCAGCTCGCTCAGCCTCCCCTCGATCTCGGTCCGGGTCAGGCCGTAGAGCCGGCCTTGGAGGCGCAGCAGCTCGATCCCGGTCTGCTTAGGGTCGAGTTTATCCGAGCGGCGAAATGGCGCTCAAACGGGCCGTGGTTTGGCGTATGACTCCCGGGCGCTGTAGTAGGCCACGGTGGCGGCCGCGATGGCGACACCAAATGTGGCCACCGCCTGGTCGAGGCGCATCAGGCCGGATCCCTTTTCGGAAATGAGCACGATGGTGCGGATAACGCCGTAGCCGGCGATGATCGTGGCGAGCCCCGAGAGCACGGCCAGCAATTTCGGTCGAGGGAACCCCCCGGGCGGGTCGAACGTCAACAGGAGCAACGCCGCGGCAATCCCGAGGAGGGCGATGTCGCCGACATCGACGGTGTCGGTCAGGTTGAGCAGCCGGCCCCGGAATCCGGCCGTACCCGGATCGACGAGGAATCCGAAGAAGCCCGCCACGATGGCGAGACCCACGGCGGCGATCAACCCGGAGGCCGCCAACGTGGACGCATCCGCCATGAGTCCCCGCATTCCAGTCGCCGGTCGAGGCCCAGGATTCGTCATGCGACAAGTCTCGCGCGTCGCTGCAAGCTGAGGAAGGTCTGCTATGACCTCGGGGTATGGCTGGTCATACCATCACGATCACTCCGTCGAGCGCCCACGTCGAGGTCGTCGTCAACGGCACCACGCTGGCCGAGTCCGACCGTCCGGTGTTGCTGGACGAGACCGGGCTACCGACTCGCTATTACCTGCACCGCGACGACGTCCGCGTCGACCTACGGCCGACCAACTTCCACACGACGTGTCCCTTCAAGGGGCAGGCGTCGTACTGGTCCGTCGAACTCGACGGCGAAGTGTTCGACGGGATCGCCTGGAGTTACCCGACGCCCATCGCGGGCGCAGAGGCCATCGCCGGTCTCATGTGCTTCTACCCCGAGCGGGTCGAGATGAAGGTGGACCCGACCGCCTGAGGTCCACGTATCCTCGTGCCTGTGGACCGCGCCCGGCGCTACCTGATTCGGACCTTCGGGTGCCAGATGAACGAGCATGACTCCGAACGGCTGGCGGGCCTGCTCGAGTCCGACGGGATGGTTGCGACGGACCGGCTCGACGACGCGGACGTCGTGGTCCTCAATACCTGCTGCATCCGGGAGAACGCCGACAACAAGCTGTACGGCAACCTGGGCATGCTGAAGGCGGCCAAGCAGGATCGGCCCGGCCTGCAGATCGCCGTGGCCGGTTGCCTGGCCCAAAAGGACCGGGAGCTCATCTTGCAGCGGGCCCCCTGGGTCGATGCCGTCTGGGGAACGCACAACGTCGCGCGGGCCGCCGACCTGCTCCAACAGGCGCGCAACGAGGGGCCGGTCATCGAGATCTGGGAGGCCGCCTCCCTCGAAGACGACTCGATGTTTCCCTCGGCGCTGCCCGTGCGGCGCGAGCTGGGCCACGCCGCCTGGGTCACGATCCAGATCGGCTGTGACAACAGTTGCGCGTTTTGCATCGTTCCCTCCGTGCGCGGTGTCGAGATCAGCCGCCCGTTCGGCCAAGTGGTCGCCGAGGTTGCCGCCCTGGCAGACGCCGGCACCGTCGAGGTCACCCTCCTCGGGCAGAACGTCAACTCCTACGGTCGGGACCTGACCTCGGCGCTTCGGACCGACCCGAGTTGGCGTGGCGCCGCGGAACGCACGGGCGTGGCGTGGGCTACCGACGACCATCCGCGGGCTCGCCCCGTCTTCGGCGATCTGCTCCGTGCGGTGGCCCAGGTCGAAGGCATCCGCCGGGTGCGCTTTACCAGCCCTCATCCGAAGGACCTGCGCCCCGACATCATCGCCGCCATGGCAGGCGAGGAGGCCGTGTGCCCCCACCTGCATCTCCCGCTGCAATCCGGAAGCGACCGCACCTTGTCGGCGATGCACCGCGGGTACACCGCAGAGCGCTACATGGGGCGCTTGGCGGAGGCCCGGGCCGCGGTCGCAGACCTGGCGGTCACGACGGACCTGATCGTGGGCTTCCCGGGCGAGACCGACGACGACTTCGAGCGGACCCTCGAGGTGGTCGCCGAAGCCCAGTTCGACAGCGCCTATACGTTCATCTATTCACCCCGGCCGGGCACCGAGGCGGCACAACGCTCGGAGGAGTTCGTCGCCCCCGAGGTGATCGCGGAACGCTTCGCCCGACTGCGGGTCGTGGTCGAACGATCCGCCTTGGCCAAGCACGAGGGTCGGGTCGGCCGGGTCGAGGAGGTCCTGATCGAGGGTCCGAGCAAGCGTGACCCCGACGTGGTGAGCGGCCGTACCGGCCAGAACAAGTTGGTCCACCTGGCCGTGGACCAGGTCCTGCCCGCGGGCACCTTCGTGACGGCGCGGATCACCCGGGGGGCGCCCCATTTCTTGGTCGGCGAGTTGGTCGAGGTGACCGCCCGGCACCGCCACCGGGCTCGTATCCCTGTGGTGTCGGTCTGACCGACGCGGGGTACCCCCATCTGGCACTGGTCGGCTGCACCGCATCGGGGAAGTCGGCGGTGGCCATGGCTCTGTCGCGGGCGTTGATCGCCGGCGGCGAGGGGCCCCCGGTGGAGGTGCTGTGCGTCGACTCGATGCAGGTCTATCGGGGCATGGACATCGGCACTGCGAAGCCGTCGGCGGCCGACCGGATCGCCGTCCCCCACCACCTCCTGGACCTGGTCGACGCGGGTGAGGATTTCACCGTGGCCCAGTACCAGGCCGCGGCCCAGGCGGCCCTGGCGGGCATCGAGGCCCGGGGCTCGCGGGCGTTGCTGGTCGGCGGCACCGGGTTGTACTTCCAGGCGGTCGTGGACCGACTCACGCCGCCCGGTCGCTATCCGGAGGTGCGAGCTGAGTTGGAAGCCGACCCGGACACGTCGGCGCTGCACCAACGCCTGCAGGGAATTGACCCACTGGCGGCGTCGCGGATGCTGCCGTCCAATCGCCGCCGGGTTGTACGGGCGCTCGAAGTGTCGTTGGGCAGCGGTCGCCCTTTCTCCACCTTCGGGCCGGGCATCGGGACCTATCCCCCCACCCGGTTCCGGATCGCCGGGCTGTGGCTGCCCCGTGTCGTCGTCGGCGGGCGCATCGAGGAGCGATTTCGGGCCATGGTGGACTCGGGCCTGGTCGGCGAGGTCGGCCGGCTGGCCGCCCGAGCGGGCGGCATGTCCCGCACGGCCCGCCAGGCGCTGGGCTATCGGGAGGTGCTGGCCCATCTCGAGGACGGGACGCCGTGGGCGACCGCCGCCGCCGAGGCGATCCGGCGGACCAAGGCGTTTGCCCGGCGCCAGCGGGTCTGGTGGCGCCGGGACCCCCGCATCACGTGGTACGGGGCGGCGGAGAATCCACTCGCCGTTGTCCCCGCCCTGCTGGGAGACTGGACGAGGCCATGACGACGCTCGCACTCGCCAAGCACCACGGGTTGGGCAACGACTTCCTGATCCTGCTCGACCTTGACGCGTCGACTCCGATCGATGCCGCGCTCGCCCGGGCGCTGTGCGACCGCCACCGGGGCGTGGGCGCCGACGGGCTCATCAGGGTTACCCGTGGAGGCGGGCACGAGGCGCGGCTCACGTTCGAACTGCGTAATGCCGACGGCAGCGTGGCCGAGATGTCAGGCAACGGGATGCGCTGCCTCGGGCAGGCGGCGCTCGACGCAGGGTTGGTGGCTGCGGGCCAGCCGTTCGTGGTGGACAGCGCGGTTGGTCCGCGAACGGTGACGGTGCGCCCCGGCGATGGACCGACCCGCGCCTGGGCGTCGGTGGAAATGGGCCGGGCAATCATCGATGGCGGCGACGGCGAGCGTTGCAACGTCGGCCACGGCCAACTGCGGGTCAACCTGGGCAACCCCCACCTCGTGGTCCTTGGCCCGGACCCGGCGGTGGTCGCGGTTGGCGACCTCGGACCGGCCCTTGAGAAGAGCGTCCCGGGCGGCCAGAACGTCGAGTTCGTCGCGCTTGGGCCCGGGCCCGACGAGATCACGATGCGGGTCTGGGAGCGGGGGGTCGGCGAGACCGCGGCGTGTGGTACCGGGGCGTGCGCGGCGGCTGCGGCGCTGTCGCACTGGGGCCGGGTCGGGCGCCGAGTCACGGTGCACCAGCCGTGGAGGCGACGCCGATGTCGAGCTGCGGGCGGACGGAACGGTCGTACTCTCGGGGCCCACGCAACGGGTGGCGGTTTGCCTGGTCGAGCTGGATGACGCCGGGTCGGGTTTGGCTGCGGTCACCGGGTCCGGTGCGGGTGCCGGTGCTGGTGCGGTCACCGGGTCGGGTGCGGGCGCCGGTGCGGGGTCGGCCACCGGTGCGGGGTTTCGGGCATGAGCCTGATCGAACGCAGCTTCCGGGAGAAGATTGTCCTGGTCGGTGTGGCGCTTGGCGGGGCGTCGCTGGCCGACACCGAGGACCACCTCGACGAGTTGGCCTTGCTGGTCGACACGGCGGGCGCCGACGAGATCGCCCGGATCGTGCAGCGCCGCGACTCGGCCGACCCCGCGACGCTGATCGGCTCCGGGAAGGCCGCCGAACTGCGTGAGCTGGCCCTGGCGGTCGACGCCGACACCGTCGTGTTCGACGCCGAGCTGACGCCGGCCCAGTCCCGCAACCTGGAGAAGATCCTGGGCCGCACCGCCATCGACCGCACCGCCGTGATCCTGGACATCTTCGCCCAGAACGCCCGCACCCGCGAGGGCAAGGCACAGGTGGAGCTGGCGCAGCTGCGGTACCGGCTGCCCCGCCTGCGGGGCAAGGGCAAGGCGTTGTCTCAGCAGGCCGGCGGCATCGGAACCAGGGGACCGGGCGAAACTCAGCTGGAGGTGGACCGGCGACGGCTGCTGCGGCGTATGACGAAGCTGGAGTCGGACCTGAAGTCGGTCACCCGGACCCGTCGGGTGCAGCTCAAGGCCCGGGCCCGAAGCCGGCTGTCGACGGTGTCGCTGGTCGGCTACACCAATGCCGGCAAGTCCACGTTGCTCAACCATCTGACGAACGCCGGGGTGCTGGTCGAGGACCGGTTGTTCGCCACCCTCGACCCGCGAACTCGGCGCCTGGCGTTGAGCGGTGGCGAGTCGGTGCTGCTGTCCGACACCGTCGGGTTCGTGCGCAAGTTGCCCCACCAACTGATCGAGGCGTTCCGCAGCACCCTCGAGGTGGTCAACGAGTCCGACCTGTTGATCCATGTGGTGGACAGCTCGGCCTCCAGTCCGGTGGGACAGATCGAGGCGGTGCGCATCGTGCTGGCGGAGATCGGAGCTGGTGAGGTTCCGGAGTTGCTGGCATTTAACAAGGCCGACCTGACGCCTGAGGCGAAGCGGTTGGCGCAGCGCTATCCCGGTTCGGTGATGATCTCGGCGCTGACCGGCGAAGGCGTCGATCAGCTTCTGGAGGCGGTCGGGGACCGGCTCCGCGCGTTGGCCCAGGTGGTCGAGCTGGTCGTCCCGTACGAGCGGGGCGACGTCCTGGCCGCGGTCCATCGTGAGGGCGAAGTGCTGGTAGAGCGCCATCGCGACGAGGCCGCTCAGTTGCGGGTTCGGGTTGACCAGGCTGGTGCGGCCCGGTTCCGAGAGTGGGTGGTGGAGCCGGGGTCGGTCGCGGCGACAGACGAATGACCAGTTCTGCGGGCTTCGTGCCGCCGGTCTATCCGTACGATCGGCTGGATGCGGCCAAGGCCAAAGCCTCGGCGCTGCCCGGGGGTCTGGTCGACCTCTCGATCGGCACACCCACCGATCCACCACCGCCGGCGGTGCTGGCGGCGCTGGCGGCGGCCGACGAATCGGGCACGGTGCGCGGTTACCCGCCCTCGGCGGGGTCGGCTGCGCTGCGAGAAGCCATCGGGGCGTGGGCGCAGCGACGCCTCGGCGTGTCGCTTCCGGCCGATGCCGTCGCGGCCTGCGTGGGCACCAAGGAGTTCGTGGCCACGCTGCCGCAATGGCTGCGCCTTCGGACCCCTGCACGCGACACCGTGCTGTACCCCGCCATTTCGTATCCCACCTACGAGATGGGAGCCATCTTGGCCGGGTGCCGAGCGGTGCCGGTTCCGGTTGACCGCTCCTTTCGCCTGGATCTGGCCGCTGTCGACGAAGCCGATGCCGCCCGCGCACTGGCGCTGTGGGTCAACAGCCCCGGCAACCCGGCCGGCCAGCGCGACGACCTGGCCGCCGCCGCCCGGTGGGGGCGCGAGCGGGGGATCCCGGTCTTCAGCGACGAGTGCTATCTGGAGTTCACCTGGGATGGCCCGCCCCAGACGATCCTGGCCGACGGTGCCGGGGGACTCGACGGGGTGGTGGCCATCCATTCGCTCTCGAAGCGGTCCAACCTGGCCGGACTCCGGTTGGGGTGGTACGCCGGCGACCCTGAGCTGGTCGTGTACCTGCGGGAGGTCCGCAAGCATGTCGGCATGATGCCGCCGGGGCCGGTGCAGCTGGCGGGAGTGGCGGCGCTGGCCGACCAGACGCATGTCGACGTCCAGCGCGATCGATACTGGCAGCGGCTGGTGCGAATGCGGGAAATCCTCGCCGGCGTCGGCGTGGATGCACCACTTCCTGAGGGCGGGTTCTACCTCTGGGCCCCAGCCCCTGGAGGCGACGCATGGGGTTTCGCCGAGACCCTCGCCTCCGAAGGCGGGGCGTTGGTGTCGCCGGGCGACATCTATGGCCCACCGGGTGCGGGCTACATACGGGTGGCGTTGGTGCAGCCGCTCGAGCGCCTGGAGTTGGTCGCCGAGCGCCTGGGCCTGCCAGCCCGGCCCACCGTCGTGGAGGACCGGGCGTAACGGCCGGTGTGCTGGCGCCGCGTTCGCGGCGCCGTCACGAGCGTTGGGCTCGCGGGCCTACTGGGGTTACTGAACCCCTGCGGAGCTCGGGTCGAACCCGTCTGGCCACTTTGTTTCTTCGGTCCCTACGGCGCCGGTCAGCGTCGCGGCCGTGAGATTGGTCCCGGTGAGGTCGGCTCCGCTCAGGTCGGCATTGGTGAGGTCCGAACCGCTGAGGTCGGCCCCGGTGAGGTCGGCCCCGGTGAGGTCAGCACCGCTCAAGTTGGCACCGCTTGGGTCGGCCCCCGTCAGGTTGGCGCCGGTGAGGTCGGCGCCGCTGAGGCTCGCCCCGCTCAGGTTTGCCTGGCTGAGGTCGGCCCCGGTGAGGTCGGCGCCGCTGAGGTTGGCCCGGGTGAGGTCCGCGGCGTGGAGGTCCGCCCCGGGAAAGTCCGTCCCGTGGAGGTCCTTCTTCGTGAGATCGTCGGATCCTGTCGTCATGGTTGTCGCTCCTGTCGTGTGGGTTGAATCGTGCTCATAGCCCGAGTTTTGGAACGCCGCTGACCGGTCGCTGGCCGGACGGCGCTGCACTGGGAGAAGGCGTGGGGCTCGTGGGCTCAGCCACCGGGTAGCGCCCGGTTGCTCGCCATTCGACCGTCACAGCCCATCCCTCCCATCAACGTCGAAAATCACTGACGCTGCCGGGGTCCGGGGCAGGTGAGGCGCTAGTGCGCCTTACCGGACGATGCGAGAACGAGCGATCATCCTGCTGCGGCGAACGTACGCCCCGCCACCTTCCCTGTCAAAAGCGCATGACACCGAAGAAGCCGCTCAAACGTGCGGCCGGTTCGTAGTGAGGAAGGGCTAGTAGTTTGCGACGCCATGGCTGACCTTCAGGCGACGATCAATGAGCTGTGGGAGCATCGGGCGGAGCTGACCGCTGGAGACCCGATGGCCTTGGCTGCTGCCCGCGAGGCGATCGACACATTGGACCGCGGCGAGAACCGAGTGGCCGAAGTCACTCCCGACGGCTCGGTTGTGGTTCACGAATGGCTGAAGCAGGCGATCCTGTTGTACTTCAAGCTGTCCTCGATCGAGACCATCGAGCACGGACCATTCGAATACGCCGACAAAGTGCCGCTGAAGCGGGGTTTTGCAGCCCTTGGCGTGCGGGTTGTGCCCGGCGCCTCCGCGCGGTGGGGCAGCTTTCTCGAGCGCGGGGCCATCCTGATGCCGAGCTACGTCAATATCGGCGCTCGCGTGGGCGCCAACACCATGGTCGACACGTGGGCGACCGTCGGGTCGTGCGCCCAGATCGGGGCCAACGTCCACCTGTCGGGGGGTGTTGGAATCGGTGGCGTGCTCGAACCCCCGCAAGCGGCACCGGTGATCATCGGCGACGACGCCCTGATCGGCAGCCGTTGCATGATCACCCAGGGGGCGCGGGTCGGCGAGGGAGCAGTGCTGGGCGAGGGGTGCGTGCTGAACCGGGCCATTCCCGTTATCGACGCCCAAACCGGCGCTGAGGTCTCCCGTGGTGTGGTGCCACCGTGGTGTGTCGGCGTGATGGCGTCGCGTCCGCGCACGTTCGCAGGGGGGGCGTTCGGGCTGCCATGCATCCTGATCTTGCGCCATCTCGAGCCGGGCCAGCGCCACGACAGCGCCAAGCTGAACGAGTTGCTGCGAGAGGAGGGTGTTTCGACGTGATCCGCCCACCGTCGCCGTCGCCGTCGCCGTGCCGTCGCGATGTCGCGCTGGCACCGCCCTGTCGCGCTGGCACCGCCCTGTCGCGCTGGCACCGCCCGACCCCGTGACTGATCTCCTCGCGGCCACCGCGGCTCTGGTGGCCATCCCTTCGATCAGCCACGACGAGGCCACAATTGCCGATCACGTCGAGCGCCGATTGCGCGCTGTCCCCTGGCTCGAAGTGGAGCGGGTCGAGCACAACGTCGTCGCCCGCACGAGCCTCGGTCGGGGACGCCGGTTGCTCCTCGGCGGCCACCTCGACACCGTGCCCGCCAACAACAACGAGACTCCCCGGATCGACGGGGACATGCTCTGGGGCCTCGGGTCGGCGGACATGAAGGCCGGCTTGGCCGTGATGTTGGAACTTGCGACCACCGTGTCCGAGCCGTCGGTCGACGTGACCTATGTCTTCTACGCCTGTGAGGAAGTGGCCAGGGCCCATAATGGGCTCTCCCGGCTGTTCGAGTTGCGGCCCGACCTGGTCGCTGCCGACGCCGCCATTCTCACCGAGCCGACCAGCGCCCAGGTGGAAGCGGGATGTCAGGGCGTCCTGCGCTTGGACGTGACCGTGACCGGTGAGCGGGCCCACAGCGCCCGGCCATGGCTCGGGGTCAACGCCATCCACCGGCTCGGGCCGGTCCTCCAACTGGTCGCCGGCTACACCGGCCGCCAGCCAGTGATCGACGGCTGCGTCTACCGCGAAGCGTTGCAGGCGGTCGGCGTCCGAGGCGGTGTGGCGGGCAACGTCGTTCCCGATGCGGCCACGGTGACGCTCAACCATCGATTCGCGCCTGACCGTGACGCCGACGAAGCCATCGCTGCCGTCGAGGCGCTCCTGGCGCCGGCGATGGACGGGGGTCGGGGGGACCGTATCGACGTCCTGGACCGCGCTCCCTCCGCACGACCCGGTTTGGGGGACCCGCTGCTGGCTCGGCTGGTTGCCGCCGCCGGCGCCCAGCCCCGGGCCAAGTTGGGATGGACCGACGTGGCCTTCTTCTCCGAGCATGGGATTCCCGCTACCAACTTCGGGCCCGGCGATCCGGGGGTCGCCCATGCTGCGGGCGAGCGTGTCCACCGAGAGGAGCTGGAAACGGTGCACCGGGTCCTGTCGGAGCTGCTCTCCAACCCCTGACCGCCGCCGGTTACAGCCACCGGTCCCCGGTCACAGCCGGCGCTCCCCGGAACAGCCGGCGACCGCCGGTTACAGCCGGCGCAGAACCGTGACCACCTTGCCGAAGATGGTCACGTCGGCGGGATCGAACGTCATGGGCTCCAAGCGGGGGTTAGCGGGGAGCAGGACGATCTTGTTGCCCTTGCGGCTGAAGGTCTTGACGGTGGCTTCCTCGCCCGGGATTCCCGCCACAACGATGTCGCCCTTTGAGGCCTCGGGCTGCTCGCGGACCACGACATAGTCGCCGTCGAGAATGCCCGCGTCGATCATCGAGTCGCCACGAACCTTGAGCATGAACAGCTGCCCGTCGCCGGTGAAGTCCGCCGGCAGGGGCAAGACCTCCTCGATGTTCTCCTGGGCCAAGACGTTGGTACCCGCCGCCACCTCGCCGACCAGCGGAACATGGCGGGCCGGGCCGCCGATCAACCGGTGCCGTGGCCCCGGTGTCGTAGTTGACACCGATTGCCCGGGGCTTGGTCGGGTCCCGGCGCAGATATCCCTGTCGTTGCAGCGTCTTCAGATGGGCGTGCACGGTCGACGACGAGGTGAGGCCCACCGCCTCGCCGACCTCGCGGACCGTGGGCGGGTAGCCGCGATCGCGGATCTGGGCCGAGATGAAGTCCAGGATCTCCCTGCGCTTGCCCGTCAGCTCGGTGTCGACCACCGCATCCTCCTGTCGAACGTTGTGCTTCGCCATGTGATCTCAGCGTAGCCACTGGCGCAGACGAAATCAAACATACGTTCGTGATCAGGGGTTGACGGGGAACACGTGTTCGTGGTGTGATGGGAGGGCGTCAACGAACAAGCGTTCGTGACGGACCCAGTGACGAGCGTCGAGGAGGCTCCGTGGCAGCAGTTGCCTATCCCATGTCAGATCCGTGGGTGGCGATCGCACCACGCCGCCCCGACTCAGCTGGTCGCTGGGGCCGTCACGACCCGGGGGTGTACCGCCGCCGAAGGGCGGTCGCCCTGTTGGCGCTGGTCGTCGTTGCCCTGGTGGCGGCGATCGCCGTCCGGCCGGCGCTGGCGGGATCCGGTGGTGGGGCCCTCACTGCCACCGGAGCCTCCGGCGCCGGCACGGACGGGTCAGCGCCTCCAGCTGTGTCGGCAGGCCGGGCCGCAGCGCCGTCGGCTCCGGCGGCGACGTCGGCGGCCCAGGCAGCAGGAGGTCACGTCTATGTTGTCCAGCCGGGCGACACCATCTGGTCGATCGTGCAGGGCAGTGGGCACCGGGGTGATCCTCGTCCGGTGGTGGATCGCATCGCGCTCCAGCTCAACGGTCGGGCGTTGCAGCCTGGACAGCGCCTGCTGATCCCCTGATCCCCATCCCCTGACCCTCCTGATCCCCTAATCCAGGATCGGATCGCCGGTCCCGCGCCGAGGGCCGTCGGACGCGCCCACTCGGGCCGAGTGGGCGCGGATATGGTCGGCGCGTGCGCTGTCCGAGTTGCTCGAACTTCGATGACAAGGTCGTCGATTCGCGCCTCTCCGACGACGGCATCTCCATTCGGCGGCGGCGCGAGTGCCTCGGCTGCGGGCGGCGTTTCACCACCTACGAACGCCTCGAAGAACTGCCGGTCGTGGTGGTCAAGCGATCGGGTCAGCGCCAGCCGTTCGCACGGGCCAAGGTCGTCGCCGGCGTCCAGGCGGCGGCGAAGAACCGTCCCATCACCAGTGCGGCCATGGAGGCCCTGGCGAGCGAGGTCGAGGAGCAGCTGCGCCTCGACGGCCCAGAAGTGACGTCCGAGCAGGTCGGCCGAGCCGTCCTGGACCGGCTGCGGACCCTGGACGAGGTGGCCTACGTTCGCTTCGCCAGCGTCTACAAGGGTTTTGCCGATGCGGGCGACTTCGAACGCGAGGTCGGCCTGCTCACCAAGGCCACCCGGCCCAAGCACCATTAGGGCAGAACTAAGGTCCGCGCATGCGAGTTGGATTGCTCACCGGCGGGGGCGACTGTCCCGGCCTCAACGCCGTCATACGTGCCGTGGTCCGCAAGGGCGAAACGTTCTACGGCGACGAACTCATCGGTTTCCTCGACGGCTGGCGGGGCGTCATCGACAACCGCACCATTGCGCTCAACGTCGAGCGGTGCCGGGGGATCCTGCCGCGGGGCGGGACGATCCTGTTCACCTCCCGGACCAATCCGTACAAGATCGACGGTGCGGTCGAGCAAGCCTTGGCGACGCTGAAGGCACAACGCGTCGACGCCCTGGTCGCGATCGGCGGCGAGGATACCCTCGGCGTCGCCCACCGGTTGGCGGCTGAGGGAGTCAACGTCGTCGGCGTCCCGAAGACGATCGACAACGACCTCTCGTCCACCGAGGTCACGTTCGGATTCCACACTGCGGTCCAGATCGCGACCGAAGCTATCGACCGGTTGCACACCACGGCCGAGTCCCACGACCGGGTCATCGTCTGCGAGGTGATGGGTCGCCATGCCGGCTGGATCGCCACGTACGCGGGCATCGCGGGCGGGGCGGCCGAGATCCTGGTGCCCGAAGAGCCGTTCGACGTCGACGTGGTGTGCGACAACTTGAAGGCCCGCCACGCCAAGGGCCGTTTCGCATCGATCGTCGTCGTTGCCGAGGGGGCGGTGCCCAAAGAGGGGACCATGACGTTGCAATCACGAGAGGTCGACCAGTTCGGCCACGTGCGCCTCGGCGGCATCGGCAACCTGCTGGCGGCCGAGATCGAAGCGCGGACGGGCTTCGAGACCCGGGTCACGATTCTCGGTCACATCCAGCGGGGCGGGACACCAACTGCGTTCGACCGGGTGTTGGCCACCCGTTTCGGCATTGCGGCGATCGAGGCGGTCCACGACGAGGCGTTCGACCAGATGGTCGCCCTGCGCGCCGACCGGATCGTGCGAGTCCCCCTGGGCGAAGCGGTCACCGAGTTGAAGACCGTGGACCCCGAACTGCTCCATGACGTGGCGGCCGCCTTCTGGGGCTGAGTGGGAACGACGGTGAGGTTGCCGTCGTGCAGTGCGCAGCCCTAACCGGCGGCGCCCTCGTCGAGCAACTGGAGTAGCGGCGCCAGCAGCCCCGGTGTGGCGACGACGGTGGTTCCGTCGGCCAACGTGGCCGCCTCGGCCCCGGCCTCGGTGGCTATAAGCACGCCCGCCGCCAGGTCCCACGGCTGCAGGCCCAGCTCGTAGAAGGCGTTGACCCGCCCGCCCGCCACCCAGCACAGGTCGAGGGCGGCCGCGCCGAAGCGCCGGATGTCCCGCACCCGGGGCAGCACGTGGGACAACACGTGCGCCTGGTGGGCGCGGCGCTCAGGAAGGTAGGAAAATCCCGTCGCTACCAAGGCGGTCGCCAGTGGAGGGGGTGTGGCCGGCAGCCGGAGGACCCGACCGTTGAGCGTGGCACCCCCGCCACGCCACGCACGCCAGGTCTCGTCTCGGGATGGGTCAATCACCACGCCGACCGCCGCCTGGCCGTCGATCTCGGCCGCGACCGAGACCGCGTAGGCCGGGACGCCGAACAGGAAGTTGGTGGTGCCGTCGAGCGGGTCGATCACCCAGCGCACACCGGTCGTGCCCGTCCGCGATGTTCCTTCCTCAGCCAGGATCGAGTCATGGGGCCGGCACTCCGACAGGACCGTGACAACGCACCGTTCGGCCGCCCGGTCCACTTCGCTCACCAGGTCGGTGGGCGAGGACTTGGTGGAGACGTCGTGGGGGGGCCGCCCCACCTGGGTTTGGATGATCGCCGCGGCTGCCGCCGCCGCGGCCGATGCCACGGCCAGGAGCTCGTCGACGAGGGATGAGGCCACGAGTAGTTCTACCGCGCCTCGGCGGTAGCCTCCCACCCCGTGGCTCACCGGCTGGTCGACCTGCGCTCCGACACGGTCACCCAGCCGACCGCAGAGATGCGCCAGGCCATGGCCGACGCGGTCGTGGGCGACGATGTCTACCGCGAGGACCCCACGGTCAACGCCCTCGAGGAGGCCTTTGCCGAGCGGGTCGGGAAGCAGGCGGCGCTCTTCGTGCCGTCGGGAACCATGGGCAACCAGTTGGCGCTGCGGGTGCTGACCCGGCCCGGTGACCTTGTGGTCGCGGGCGGCCGCCAACACCTGGTGATCTACGAGAATGCCGCCTCGGCCCGCAACGCCGAAGTCCAGCTGCATACCGTCGACGACGCCGATGGGACGATCGACGCCGAATCGGTCGTATGGGCGGTCGAAGCGGGCGACCACCACCAACCCCATGTGGGCCTCGTCTGTGTGGAGAACACCCACATGCCCGCCAATGGCGCCGTCTGGCCGCTCGACCGCCTGGAGCAACTGGCAGCCCGGTGCCGCACGCCGACGATCCCGATCCCCATCCACATGGACGGGGCCCGGTTGTGGCATGCCGAGGTCGCCACCGGTGTGCCCATGGCCGAACTGGCCGCGTCGGCCACGACGGTGATGTGCTGCCTCTCGAAGGGCCTGTGCGCGCCGGTTGGCTCCCTACTGGCGGGTCCCGCCGACGTGATCGGGGCGGCGCGGACCGAGCGCAGCCGCCTCGGTGGGGGCATGCGCCAAGCAGGCGTCATCGCGGCCGCCGGCCTGGTCGCCATGCATACGATGGTCGACCGGCTGGCGGAGGACCACGCCCGCGCCCACCGGCTGGCCGAGGCGGTTGCCGCCCGCTGGCGTGACGCCGGACTGAATCCCGCCGACGTGGTGACGAACATCGTCGTGTTCCGCCACCGCGACCCTGCGGGTGTTCTGGCCCATCTCGACGCCGAGGGCATCAAGGCGGGGACCATCGCGCCGCACACGGTCCGGATGGTCACCCATCACGACGTCGACGACGACGGGATCGACCGGACTTGTCGGGCACTGGCGACCGCTCCCTGACCAACCGGCCATGCCCGGTGGTGCGATGACGCGCCAGGTCGCGCCAGGTCGCGCCGGTGACAGGAGGCGATAGGAGGCGAGAGGCGGAGATAGGCGGCGATAGGCGGCGATAGGCGGCCATCGATGGGTCACCGGTAGATTCGCCGGTCATGGCCGAGCTCATGGCGGAGGCTCCGGGTTCGGCGCTCGCGGTGTATGCCCATCCCGACGATCCCGAGGTGTCGTGCGGGGGGACCTTGGCTCGATGGGCCGCGGCGGGGACCGCGGTCGTCGTGTGCCTGTGCGCCGAAGGCGACAAGGGGTCGCTCGACCCCACCGCCAACGGAATGCAGCTGGCGGCGCTTCGCCGCCGGGAGGTGGAGGCGGCAGGCGCGGTGCTCGGTGTCACTGACCATCGGTTCCTTGGCTATCTCGATGGTGAGCTGGAAGACGACGCCGAGCTTCGGGGCCGTCTGGTGGCGCTCATTCGTGAAGTGAAGCCCGAAGTGGTGCTGTGCCCGGACCCGACTGCGGTGTTCTTCGGGCAGCATTACGCCAACCACCGCGACCACCGAGTCGTGGGCTGGGCGACCTTGGATGCGGTGGCTCCCGCCGCCGCCAATCCGCACTATTTCCCCAATGCCGGACCGGCCCACCAGCCCGCCGCCCTCTACCTGTCGGGGACGCTTGAACCCGACGTCTGGGTCGACATCACCAGCATGGTCGAACGCAAGGCGCAGGCTGTCGAATGCCATGCCAGCCAGGTTGGGGAGCCGGGGGAGTGGTTGCGCACCGTGGTTCGCCAGCGGGCCGAAGCGGGTGGCCGCCGGGCCGGGGTGCAGTACGCCGAGGGTTTCCGGCGGCTGCTGCTGCGCCAGTAGCGAAGTCAGCTGTCGGTGACGCCGCCTTCGTCCGGAGGAGTCGGCGGCGCAGATGGGACCTCGGTTGGCTCAGTCGACACGGCGGCCGTGGCCGCGGCGATCATGATGTCCATCTGGCGCTTCTCCTTGATGGTGCGCCACTCGCCCATAGCCCGAAGCACCAGCACCGCAATGACGGCCACTCCCGCGGCTGCGAGGACGGCCCCGAACACGCCCCCCACGCCCTCGGGGGTGGCGCACGTGCCGGTACAGCCGACCTTTACGGTGCTGTATCCGATCAGTCCGCCGCAGATGCCCGCGACCAGAATGGCGCCGAAGGCCAGTATCCGGGCCTGGACCGACGGGAGAGCGGAGACTGGCCTGGTGTCCCGCTCGCCGTTTGCCGATGCCATGCCGGCGGCCATCGTAGGCTCCCCCGCGTGCTGCGTTGCCTGATCGTGCTTCCGACGTACGACGAGGCGACGAACGTCGCCGCGGTACTCCGCCGGATCCGGGCCGCAACGCCGGCGTCGGATGTGCTGGTGGTCGATGATGCCAGCCCCGATGGCACCGCGGACATTGTCGAGGCGGCGGCGTCCGAGTTGGGCAACATCGAGGTGCTCCGCCGACCCGCCAAGGCCGGCCTCGGGAGCGCCTACCGAGACGGTTTCCGGTGGGGGCTCGACCGTGGCTACGAAGTCATCATCGAGATGGACGCCGACATGTCGCATGACCCGTCGGACCTTCCTCGCCTGATTGCGTCGGTCGACGACGGGGCCGATCTGGCGATCGGGGCCCGCTATGTCCCGGGCGGCTCCATCCCGGAATGGTCCTGGCACCGCCGCCTCCTCTCCCGGCAAGGCAACCGCTACGCCGCTTGGGCCCTGCGACTGCCGATCAGCGACGCCACCTCGGGCTTTCGGGCGTACCGGGCGTCGACCCTGGCCAAGGTCGACTTGGCCGCGGTTCGGGCCGACGGCTACGGGTTCCAGGTCGAGATGGCGTACCAAGTGGCCGACCAGGGCGGCGTGATCGCGGAGATACCCATCCGGTTTTCCGAACGGACGGGCGGCCGATCGAAGATGTCGAGCCGAATCGTCGTTGAGGCGCTCGTCCTCGTCACGTGGTGGGGGCTGCGCGATCGGCTGCACCGAACGGCGCGGGGCGACCAGCGCTAACGGTCGGTCATACCGCTTTGCCAGACTGTGCGCGGTGGCCACCATCCTCCACGTCGACATGGATGCCTTCTTTGCCGCGGTCGAGGTGCGGTTGGACCCGTCGCTTGCCGGTAAGCCGGTCATCGTCGGGGGATCGGGGCGCCGCGGGGTCGTGGCGGCCGCGAGCTACGAGGCCCGGGCGTACGGAGTTCATTCGGCCATGCCGGCCGGTCAGGCTCGGCGCTTGTGCCCTCACGCCGTCTTCGTCGCCGGCCGCTACGACCGCTATAGCGAGGTGAGCGAGCAGATCCACCAGATCTTCCAGGCGTACACGCCGCTGGTGGAGGGGATCGCCCTCGACGAGGCCTTCCTCGACGTGAGCGGCGCCGCCGGGCTGTTCGGCGACGGACCCACCATCGGCCGCCGCATTCGCACCCAGGTGCAGTCCGAGCTCGGGCTTTCCTCGTCGGTCGGGGTCGCGGCCACCAAGTTCGTTGCCAAGCTGGCGTCGGAGGCGGCCAAGCCGAGGGCCAGCCCCGCCGGCATCGTCCCAGGGGCGGGCGTGGTGGTGGTGGAGCCGGGGGAGGAGCTGGCGTTCCTCCATCCGAAGCCGGTCGAGGCATTGTGGGGGGTGGGTCCCGTCACTGCGGGCCGGCTGCGGGGGCTCGGTGTCGCCACCATCGGCGAGCTGGCCGCGATCCCGCTCGACACGCTGGAGCGGTCGCTCGGCGTGGCCAGCGGGCGTCACCTGCACGAGCTGGCTTGGGCGAGGGACCCCCGGCGGGTCGAGCCCAACCGGGCAGTCCAGTCGATCGGGCATGAGGAGACCTACCCGTGGGATCGCGACGACCGCGACGAACTGAATCGCGAAGTGGTTCGCATGGCCGACGCCGTGGCCGGTCGGATGCGGGCCGCGGGGGTCACCGGCCGGACGGTGACGCTGAAGCTGCGCTATGGGGACTTCAGCACCATCACCCGTTCGCGCACGTTGGGTGTGGGGATCGACACGGGACCGGCGATCGCCCGGGCGGTCGGAGGGCTGCTCGACCGGGTCCCGGTGGACCCTGGCGTCCGGCTCCTCGGCGTGTCCGTTGCCAACTTGGCCCAAGGGGCCCCGCACCAGCTGGCCCTGGCGTTGGGGACCGGCGGCCCCGAAGCTGCGACTGCGAATGCCACTACCGGCACGACTACAGGCACGACTGCGGGCGCGGGCGCTGGGTCCGGCGGGATGCCGCAGTCGAGGCCGTCCTCGGAGATGGTCGACGAGTCGTGGCACGAGGCCACCCGCGCCCTCGATCGCGTTCGAGCCCGCTTCGGGACCGGGGCGCTCGGACCGGCCGTCTTGCTCGATCGAGACGGACTGCGCCTGAAGCGCGCCGGCGACACCCAGTGGGGGCCGACCGAGCCACCCTCCGACGAGCAAGAAACCGGTGCTGCGGACCAGTGAATGAGCACCCGCACCGTCTGTGCGAGTGCATCGTGTTGTTGTAGCGTGGAGGGACGCGCGAGCGACTGACGGGTGTGTAAGAGACTGTGCAGAGGGGTTGAGCGGTGCCGCTTTCAGAGGACGAACAGCGGATTCTTCATGAGATCGAGCGTCGGTTCTACGAGCACGATCCCGAGTACGCCAAATCCATCGAGAGTTCGACGCTCTATCGGTCGCTGGGTCGCAACTGCAAGTGGGCCGCGCTCGGATTCCTCGCCGGCCTCGTCATCCTGATTGTCTCGTTTGCCTCAAGTGTCGTGCTCGGGGCGTTCGGCTTCGTCATCATGCTGCTGTGCGCCTTCATCATCACCCAGAACGTTCGCAAGATGGGCCGGGCGGGTTGGCAACAGATGACCGAGCAGATGCGATCGCACAATATGGGTGACCTGCTCGGCGACACCCGGCGCAAGCTGCGCGAGCGTTTCAAGCGCAACGACAACTGAGCAGGGACCGTTTCTCAGGTCGAACGTGCGAATGGCGATGCGCCCGAAGCGGGCGTCCGCGCTGAGCCTTAGCGGGACTTGACCGAGAACCGGGGATCGACGGCCAGCCGGATGCGCTGGGGTTTGGTGGCCGACCCGATGAGGCCCCGCTTGACCGCTGCCAGTTCGATCGCCGCCTCGGTCGCCTCTGCCTCGGTCAACGAACCCAGCCCGAACTCGGCCTTGGTCGCCGCGTCGGCCAGCTCGATCAGGGCGTGGACCGCGGTCGGCTCCAGGCTGAGGGGGATACGCAACTCGATGGCCGCCCGGTGGGCCAGTTCCCGATAGGTTTCCGACGGGAGGCGCCGCACGCCCCACCATGCCAGCAGGTCGAGCAACTCACTCCACGTGAGCAGCAACTCCGCCCTGGTCACCACTTCGGGTCGCAGCGCCGCCGGCCGAGCGCGCCATGGCAGGATCGGCAGCAGCCAGCCCAGCAGGAGGATTGCTTTGAGCCGCCGGGCAAAGGTCCCCGCCACCGTCAGACCATCAGCCGCCCAGTCCTTCCGGAAACGGGCGAAACGGTCCTGGGCCTCGTGCTTCCCGTCGGATTCCAGCTCGGCCGCCTGGTTGACGACACGATCACGTGTGGCGACGCCATGCAGCCAGCGCAGCGCCACCACGAACCCGAACAGCAGTGCGATCGCGGCCAGCACGCCGCCCAACCACAGGAGGCCACGGAGCAAGGCGTTTCCGCGATGCTTGCCCGCGGTGCTCGTCTTGTCCGCGGGGATGGTCGAGGTGGTGGTCGCCCGCGCTCCCGGACTGGCCGAAGCGGCGGCAGGTACCGTCGTGGCGGTCGCGCCCGGAAGCGTGGGGTTGGCGCCCGCCTCGGCTGGGGCCACGCCGGTGTAGTTCTGGGCCCCGGGGATGCCACGACTCGGTGTCGGCTCGAAGGGGACCCACCCGACGCCGGTGAAGTACACCTCGGGCCAGGTGTGCGCCAGTTGATCGGTCACCCGGTAGATCCCCGGTCCGATCTCCTCGCCCCATGTCCATCCCACGGCGAGGCGGGTAGGGAGACCGACGATGCGGGCCAGCACGGCGAACGAACCGGCGAACTGCTGGCAGTACCCCTGGTGGGCGGTGAACAGGAAATGGTCGAGGGGGTTCGGGCCGCGGTAGTCGTACGCCAACGTGTAGGTGAACTTCGCCGGGTCGCGGAGGTAATTCTGGAGGGCGACCGCCTTGTCGTATTCCGTGGTCTTGCCGGCCACGATCTGGTGGGCCAGATCGGTGACCGCGGTGTGCAAGGGCGGCAGCTGAAGGTAGTGCTCGACCGCACTCTTCACCGGCGGCGGCGGCGCCGCCTCCAGCCGGGCCACCTCGCTTTCGCCCTGGCTGACCAGCGACGTCACGTGGTAGCTGATCCCGGTAAGGGTGTTGTTGTCCGAGATCAGGCTTCCGGACTGTGGGTCGTAGGTGATTCCCTTGATCCCGCTGACGGTGAGCGGCCGGTACGCCGCGGGGAGCCACGGCGAGTTGAGGTCGTTGATCTCGAAGTCCTGATCGACACGCTCGCCGCCAACAGTCGGCGTCGATCCTCCGTCGAGTTGGCTGCCGACCGAGTGGTAGGTGCTCAGGGCGTTCCAGTCGTTGCCGTCGAAGGAGTCGAGCGCCGTTTGCCGCCAGTACTCGGGTTGGTTGCTGGTCACGGTGAAAACCGGGTTGGGATTGGGGTGCATCAGCCGGCCCCGGAGGTCGACCAGCGGGCTCTGGGTACTGCGCGTCCCCGTACCGGCACCGTCCGAGGCGCGCCACGAGATCACGCCCTTGTGCGTCGCGCCGGGAAGGCGAAACCCCAGGTTCAGCGCCACGACCAACGCCGCCAGGCCGATGATGGCCCCGGCCGAGATGGCGCTCTTCAGCGCGCCTTCGGTCCGGTTGGCGAACCACGCCGATGTTTCCTGGTCCATCGTCGCCTGGTGGATGACGACGAAGGCAATGAGGGCCGCCACCTCCACGACCACCGCCGCGGTGCGCGATCCCCGACTGCCAATCGCGGCACAGAAGATGAACAAGGCGAACGACGGCACGGTCGCCTCAAGGGTCGCCCGCATCCGGAAGGCGGCCCAGTCCGCCAGCACGGCGAGGATCCCGACACTGCACACCGTGAGCAGGACGAATCCCTCCGTTGCCGGTGCGGGCGCGGTCACGCGGTGGAAGTCGAGGGTGGCCTGATGGATGGCGTGGCCGGCCGCTCGGATGGTGCCCAGCAAGGGCAAGCCATAGGTAGTCGACCCGGGCAGGACGGTCCACGATGCCAGCAACACCAACGTGGCCAGCGACACCAACACCGCGACCGCCGGGGGCCACCCCTGGCGCCGGCACAACCAGGCAATGAGGTGGGCGCCGACGGCGACGCCGAGCACCGGTGCGACGAAGCCCCGTCCGATGAACAGCCGAGTCAGGCTGAAGACGCCCGCCAGGGTGAGGGTGGCGAGCGCGATGGTGGCGATCGCGTCGTTGCCGGCCGTGGCCCCTGGGAGCTGGAAGCCACGGCGCTCGGCGCGACCCTGGCCGGCCGCCCCGGCCGGCGAGACCGCGAAGGAGTCGCCCCCGGTGGACGCGGCCCGGCCCCGGGTCGTGGTTGCCGTCACCGCTCGGTCACCGTCACCGCTCGGTCACCATCACCATCACCGTCACTGTCCGCTCATCGTGGCGTCGGTGACATCGGTCCGGCCCACATCTCGTCGGGGGACCCGGGTCTCGCCGGCCTCTCGCCTCCAGTCGGCCCGCGGCCTCCGCCCAGCGGCACCCCGCCCCGCTGGACCCCGCCCAGGCCCGCCCCGCCGAGGCTGCCGACCCCGGTTCGACTGGCCGGCTGTCCGATCGTGGCGTTCCACGCCGCCTCGAAGCTGTTCTCGGCGTTCACGCGCACGAGAACCCCTCGGCGGTTCGGAGCCGTGCTTGGGCGCATTGCGGTGTTGGGGTCCCACGCCGAGCGCTCGATCAACACGACCGCGGCCGACCCGAACCGACCCGAAAGGCGTCGGATGCCGGCCAGGTCGTCGTCGGTCGCCTCATCGGTGGTCACCACCGCGACGGCGCCGGTCGTCCCGCCCCGGTCGAGCACGGAGAGCCCAGTCGTCATGGGGCCACTCGGTCCGGGCTCGGCGGCGGCCAGGCGCCCCAGAATCGTGGTGAGCTGGGTATGGCCGCTGCCGAAGCCGGAGTCAGTTCCGTCGCTCGTGACGAGGCGGACCTGCCGACCCGCCAGCGAGCTGGCGTGGATGATGCTGGCGACCGCCGAGAGCAGCAGTTCCAACGATGCCGGGCTGTGTTGCGGTCCGCGCAAGTCCGCCAGCACCGAGATCCGGCCCTGCCAGGGCAACTCGTCCTGGCGGATCATGAGGTCTTCGGACCGCGCCGACGACGGCCAGTGGACCCTCCGGAGATCGTCGCCCGTCTGGTACGGGCGTAGGGCGAAGAAGTCGTCGCCGCCCGACGCCAGGGAGGGGTGGCCGGTCGATCCGGTCGGATCGGCGCCCCGGGCCTGGGTCAAGGGATGGATGGCGTCGATGCGGGGGTAGACCACCAAGCTGGCGCCGGGCGCCGCCTCTCGGGCTTGGGTGGCCAGTCCGAACGGGTCGGTCAGTCCGATCGTAAGAGGACCGAGCGGGAAAATGCCTCGCTCTCCTGTCGGAAGCCGGTAGGCGGCTCTGACCCGTTCGCCGGGCTGGAGGGGCGCGATGTGAAAACGCGCCCAACGACGACCATCGTCGAATGGGTCACGGGCCGAAAGCACCGGCGACCGATGGCTGTCGTTGTTGCGCACCGACAGCTCCACCCGGCCGTTGCCTCCGGCGTGCACCTGGGGTGGCCGGACCTCACGGTTTGCTTCGATGTCCCAGGGCGCGTAGCGCACGTAGACAACGGCGCCGGCGATGAGGCCCAGGCCCACGACGGCTAGGGCGTACAACTCCGGGATCCCGAGAAGGCGCCCCGTGGCGACGAACGCCACGGCCGCGGCGCACACCGCCCAACCGCGCCGGGTGAGGGTGGAGATCACCGCGGGCGCGTTACGCCCCGGCTCGACCGGTGGGGACCGGGACCGACGCCAGCACCTCACCGAGGATGTCGGGTGTGCGGCCGCCCGCCAGTTGACTGTCGGGCGACAACGCCAGGCGGTGTTCGAGCACAGGCCCCATGAGCGCTTTGATGTCATCGGGGACCACGTACTCGCGACCCTTCGACGCGGCGTAGGCCCGGGCGGCGCGCTGGAGGGCAAGGGCGGCGCGAGGCGACATGCCGAGCGCCAGGGCGGGATGGCGGCGGGTGGCGGCGGCCAGGTCCACGATGTAGCCCTTGAGTGCAGGGGCGACGTGGATGGCCTTGGTCGTCTCGACCATGCTCTCCACGTCTGCGGGTGAAAGGACCGGCGTCAGCTCGTCGACCGCGCTTCCGCCGCCATGGGTGTCCAGCATGTCGATCTCCGCCGCCCGGTCCGGATAGCCCATCCTGATGCGTAGCAGGAAGCGATCGAGCTGGCTCTCGGGCAGGGGATAGGTCCCCTCGTGCTCGACGGGGTTCTGGGTGGCGATCACCATGAACGGTGCCGGGAGCCGGTACGTGGTGCTGTCGACGGTGACCTGGCGTTCCTCCATGGCTTCGAGCAGCGCCGACTGGGTCTTGGGCGACGCCCGGTTGATCTCGTCGCCGAGGACCACATTGGCGAAGATCCCGCCGGGACGGAACGTGAAGGTGCCGGTCTGGCGGTTGTACACCGTGACACCGGTGACGTCCGACGGGAGGAGGTCGGGGGTGAACTGGATGCGGTGCCAGTCACAGTCGAGCGACCGGGCGAGGGCCTTGGCCAGGCTGGTCTTGCCCACGCCGGGGACGTCTTCGATGAGCAAATGGCCTTGGGCGACCATGCAGACCAATGCCAGGCGAATGGCCTGTTCCTTGCCCTGGATGACTTGCGCCACATTTTCGACGGTCGCTTCGAACAGGTCCGCAAAGCCGGCAACGGATCGTGATGCCACCGCCCGCTGTCTCACTACCACCTGGCCTCCCCGTCACGCCGGTCTCGCTGAAGAGTACTGCCCGACTGTTTGCTTACGGGTCCAGGGCTCGGGCGCCTACCGTCTACCAGCGTGAATGTGCTGGCAATCGATATCGGCGGGACCAAGCTGGCCGTCGCGGTGGTGGACGACGAGGGGGCGTTGCGGTGGCGGGCGTCGGCGGCCACGCCCCGGGGCACCGACGCTGAGCAGCTGTGGTCGGTGCTGGCCGCCCTAGTGGTTCAGGCGCCGCGGCAGGGCGCGTCGGTGTGCGGGGTCGGAAGTGGGGGGCCTATGCGCGACCACTGTGAATTGATTTCGCCGCTCAATATCCCAGCCTGGCGAGACTTTCCGTTGCGGCGACGGCTCAACGAACTGACCGGATTACCGGTATTTGTCGACAACGACGCCAAGGCGCTGGCTTTGGGAGAAGGCTGGCGGGGCGCCGCGAGCGGCGTGGCCAACTATCTCGCCATGGTGGTCTCGACGGGTGTGGGGGGCGGCATCGTGCTCGATGGCCGCCTTCTCGACGGCGCCGACGACAACGCCGGCCACATCGGCCACCTCATCGTCGTGCCGGGCGGCCGGCCTTGCGTGTGCGGTGCTTTTGGGTGCCTCGAGGCCGAAGTGTCGGGCACGTCGATTGCCGCCATCACGGGCGCCCCGGCCGCGCAGGCGGGCCCGGACATGGTCGCGCGTTGCGGTCGCCTGGTCGGCCAAGCGGTGGCATCGGTTGCCAACCTGCTCGACCTCCGGTTGGCGGTCGTGGCTGGTTCCGTCGCTTTGGGATACGGCCGGGCGTTCTTCGCCGCAGCCCAGGACGAACTCGACCGGTCGGCCCTGCTGATCTTCTCCCGAGGGGCCCAGATCATTCCTGGCGGTTTGGGCGCCGACGGTCCCCTGATCGGCGCGGCCGCGGTTGGTCGTCGCGGCATGGGTTGGGCGCCGTGGTCCCCCTAGGCGCCGTTGCTGGCGCGCTGGCCCGCCGGCCGACGCTGTGGCCGACCGCGGTCGTCGAACTACGGCGGCTGGCCCGGCCCGGGTGGTGGCAACACTGGCCACCGGTGCCTCGCCCCGATCCCGAGTACCTGCGGTTCCGGATGCAGACCGCCTACGGCGACGTCGCCGCAGTCCCGTCGCCCGCCGACCTGGTCGACTACCTGGCCTGGTGCCGTCGGATGAACTCGCTGACGGGGCACAAGGTGGCGGTGGGGAGGTGGCGGGGCCGACGCGGCGGCGGTCCGTTAAGTCCATAACCTGCCCACGGCGCCGCGCTAGCGTTGCGGCCGTGTCTGCGGAGCCACCAGCAACGGGCAGTCCGAACCGGGGCGATCGGGCGCCCAGCCGCGTTGCGCAGTCCTCGAATTGGCACCGAAGGCCCCGGCAGAGGTAAGGCACCCGTTGTCCCGAGCGCTCGTCCTCAACGCCAGCTACGAGCCGCTCTGTGTTGTGTCTACCCGCAGGGCACTGCTCCTCGTCCTCGACGAGAAGGCCGAGCTGGTGCATGTGACCGGCCGACATTTCCATTCCGAGCGCAGTGCATTCGCCGAACCATCGGTCGTGCGCCTGGCGCACTACGTCCGGGTGCCCTACCAGACTCGCATCGCCCTCAACCGCCGGGCGGTATTCGCGCGAGACGGCCACCGTTGCCAGTACTGCGGGGTGGCGGCCGAGAACATCGACCACGTCATTCCTCGCAGCAAGGGCGGCCCGCATGCGTGGGACAACGTGGTGGCCGCCTGCCGGTTGTGCAACTCGCGCAAGCGTGACCGCATGCTCGAGGACACCGGAATGAAGCTCCGACGGAAGCCTTCGGTCCCCCGGGAGCGCACCTGGATCCTGGTTGCCAGCGGGAGCGTCTGTCCCGACTGGGAGCCGTACCTCGCGACATCGTCGACGCTGGCGGCCGCCGAGACGCTTTCTGCTTGACGGCGCCTTGGCGGGTCGAGACGACCCGCGGTCCGGTAGCCGCCCTGCTCCAGCCGCCCGCACCCGCCGACGGGGGGCGCACCGTCCGCATTCTCGAACCAGTGGACCGGGCGGTGGTGCTGGGGAGTACGCAGCCCGAGTCCCATGTCGACCGCGAGGCCGCGGCCGCGGCCGGGATCAGCGTCCTGCGCCGGCGCAGCGGCGGCGGCGCGGTACTGGTCGGTCCCGGCCAAGTTCTCTGGATCGACGTCGTCGTCCCGGTGGGAGATCCGCTGTGGACCCCTGATGTCGGCCGGGCGTTTTGGTGGATCGGCGAGCTGTGGGCGGCGGCCCTGGCGGCGGCGGGCCTGGACGGCGGCCGGGTGTGGCGAGGGGGCCTGGTCCGATCCCGCTGGTCCGACCGCGTCTGCTTCGCGGGTTTGGGCGCCGGCGAAGTCACCGCGGGCGGGGCCAAGGTGGTCGGCCTGGCCCAACGCCGCACCCGCGCCGGGGCGAAGTTCCAGTGTGCCGTCCCCATCGAGTGGGACGCCACGGCGTTGCTGGGGCTCATGGATCTCGACGACCGCGACCGGCGCCAGGCCGCCAGCGACCTGGCCGGCGTGGCGATGGGGGTGGGCGCGGAGATGGCGTCGAGATTGGTGCCCGCGTTCTTGGACCGCCTCCCCTGACGAGGACGGGCCGCGCCTTAGTGGCTGTCGCGTATGGCGTCGAGGACCTGAAGATTGGCGGCTCGGCGCGCCGGAACGATGGCGGCCAGCAGACCGGCAGCCGTGGCGGCCGCCACCAGCACGGCGAGTTGGCCGACAGGTACCACCAGTTCGGTGACGCCGAGATCGTGGACTGCGCTCACCGACGCCCAACCGAATCCGAGGGCCAAACCGAGGCCCGCCAGCGAGCCGAAGCCGGCGATGATCACCGCCTCGCAGCGGATCATGGCGCGCAACTGTGTCCGGGCCATTCCCACGGCGCGCAGCAAGCCCAGTTCACGGGTGCGCTCGTGGATCGACAGCGCCAAGGCATTGGCGATGCCGAGCAGGCCGATGAGTACCGACAGCCCCAACAAGGCGGCGACGGGTGACAGGTACTTGTCGATCTGGGCCTGTTGGGACGCCAGCAGCTGGGACCTATTCATGACCTTGGCGATAGGCAGGTCGGACATTGCCTTGCGGATGTTGGCCTCCGCCAGGCTCGGTGTGACTCCCTTCGCCAACTTGACATCCACCGCGAGGATCAGGGGTTGGGCATAGTTGGCGGCGAAGGCTTTGAGGGAGATCACGTAGTCCGTGCGGACGGCCATCGTCGAGAACAGGCCCCGGATGGGGAGACGGTGGGTCCCGGTGCGGGCGAAGGTCATGGGGACGAGGTCGCCGATCTTCCAGCGGTGATGTTCGGCGACGGTGTCTCGGACCAGAACACCGGTGTCGTCCAGTTGACGGACCGCGGCCATGGAAGCGGTGTCGACTTCGTGCATGTCGGTCACCGTGGCCGGGTCGATGGCGAGGAGGGTCTCGGTGGTGCCGCCGAAACCCCATTGCCCGGCCCGAATCTCGGATACGAGACCGACCTCGGGTGTGTGCTGGAGTCGATCGGCCACGCTCGGTGGCAATCCCCCCGACGACCCTGGGGTACCGCTCGTCATCACGACCAGGTCGGCCCGTAGCGTCTGGCGGACGGCGGCAGTCGCGGAGGCCTTCATCGATGCGGTGACGATGGCGATGACCCCCACGAGGCCGATGCCGATCATCAGCGCCGCGGCCGTGGCCGCGGTCCGCCTGGGGTTGCGCATGGCGTTCTGGCGCGCCAGTGCCGCCGGCTGGCCGAACAGGCGCACCAGCGGCGCGCCGATGGCGTAGGCGGCCGGGCCAGCCAGGACGGGGAGCAGTAGGGCCAAGCCGATCAGCACGCCCGCGACGCCCACGCCGGTGGCCACGAGCGTCGGAAGGACGTGCCTCGACCCGGCGGCCAACATGGTGGCACCGGCCAGGGTCGTCGCTGCGCCCGGCCCGATGCGGGCGGACCGTGCGAGTTCGGACCGTGTCGCGCGGCCGTTCAGGGCGGCCACGGGCGAGACCAGTGTTGCCCGCCGGGCTGGCAAGAAGGCGGCGACGGTGGTCGCGGCCACCCCGCAGACGACGCCGGCCACCGCGCTGTGGATCCGGAACACCACCGACGAGGTTGGTATCGCGAGCCCCACGCCTCGGACCAGCGCCAACATCCCATGGGCGGCGCCGAAACCGATCGCAACGCCGGCGAGAGAAGCGCTTATCCCCACCGCCGTCGCCTCGGCGAGGACCAGCCGGCGCAGTTGGGCCGGACTGGCGCCCAGGGCTCGCAGGAGGCCGAGCTCGCGGGTCCGTTGACCCACCAAGATCGAGAAGGTGTTGCCGATCAGCAGCGCACCGACGATCAGGGCGACGCCGGCCAGGAGGAGCAGGCCCGGGGTGAGGAACCCTAAGGACTTGGTCCAGGATTGGGCCGCCTCATCGGCCACCTGCCGGGCGGTGACCGCCTCGAAGCGACTGGGGAGAATGGCGTTGATGCGGGCCCGAAGGGTCGCTGGAGTGGCGCTGGGTTGGGCTCGTACCGCGATCGCGTTGACTTGGCCTTTTTGACCCAGCCACTGCGTGGCGGTGCTGGGATCGAAGATCGCTTTGGTGGCGGCCACAATGTCGACGGTGCGGCGGAGCACGCCTGCGATGGTGAAGTTCTGAGCGCCGCCTTGAAACAGGATTCTGATGTTGTCGCCCAGGTGGAGGTGATAGCGGCGGGCGGTCGTCAGGTCGATCGCCACCTCCCCTCGGCGGGGGGCCCGTCCCACGTCGACAATGTCTCCCGGTGCCCAACTGGTGCCAATGGTCGGCAGCCCGTCGGGTGCGATGACCTTCCCGGACTTGTCCACCATGGCGGCATAGCCCTGGACCGTCGCCCACATCGCCTGGATCCCGGGCACGGCGGCGACGGTGGCCAGCAACGACTCGGGTAGCGGCTCGCGTTCGGGGAGGCTGTTGGCCTGGGCGGTGAACCCCGCCGTCGCTCGCACCACGATGTCCGACGTCGATGTCGACGACGCCGTGGCCGCCTGGAATGCCGAGGCGATCGTGTCGGTCAGGATGAATGTGCCTGAAACCAGGCTGACGGCAAGCGTCACCGCCATCGCAATGCCAATCAGGCGACCGGTGCGGGTCAACGCGGCCCTGACCAACCGCGCCATGTCAGCTGCCCAGGTGCTTCATGTGCTCGACGGCGCGCCCGACGCTGGGCTCGAACATCTCGTCGACGATCCGGCCGTCGGCGAGGAACACGATCCGGTCGGCGAAGGAGGCGGCGACGGGATCATGGGTCACCATGACGATTGTCTGGCCGAAGTCGTCGACGGCCCGGCGCAAGAAGTTCAAGAGCGACCCCCCAGCGCGCGAATCAAGGCTGCCCGTCGGTTCGTCGGCGAAGATGATCTCCGGTCGCGAGACGAGTGCCCGCGCCGCCGCGACCCGCAACTGTTCGCCACCGGAAAGTTCGGACGGACGGTGGTTGAGCCGGTCGCCCAGTCCGACGACATCGATGACCAGTTCGAGCCACAGGGGATCGGCGCTACGCCCCGCCAGGGCCAGCGGCAAGGTGATGTTCTCGGCCGCGGTGAGCGTCGGCAGCAGGTTGTAGGCCTGGAAGATGAAACCCAGCCGGTCGCGGCGCAACTTGGTCAAGGCTCGTTCGGAGAGGGTTCCGAGCTCCTTGTCCCCGACGTACACCTGGCCGGAGCTGAGGGTGTCGAGTCCCGCCAGGCAATGCATCAAGGTGGACTTACCGGAGCCGGATGGTCCCATGATTGCCGTGAAGCGGTTTTGCTCCAGCTCGACAGTCACGCCGTCGAGGGCCCGTACTGCGGTGTTTCCCCGGCCGTGGATCTTTACGGCGTTGACGGTTCGGGCCGCCGGAGTGGTGGCCCTTGCTGTCATCCGGGCCCAGCTCTCGACCAGTTCGGGGGCCGTCATGAGCATCGTCATAGCTGGATCTCCTCGATCTTCTCGGTCTACGGTCGGGTCGGTCGCTCGGTCAGGCGAGCTTGGAGATGTATCCGGGACAGAACATCGCGACCACGGTGTGTACCGCCGAGGTGGCGACACTGTCGGGGATCAGGGCGGCGTATGCGCCTGCCATTTGCATGGCGGTGGCCTTCACCTGGGCGACGGTCTTTCCTTGATCAAAGGCGGTGCACACCTGGTTTCCCACGGTGACGATCTGGGCGGACGTCGGGGTGAACAACGGGATCAGCGAATGCACGCTCGCAATGACCTGGTTCATTTCGGCCGCGGTGGGTTGCCTCCGGGCTGGCAGCGCCGGCGCCGTCTTCGGGGGCGCCGTCACGGTGGGGGCGGGGCTGGTCACGTTGGGCGCGGGAGCCGGGTGGGTCACGGTCGATGGCTTCACGGTCGGCGTTGCCTTCGCGGCGGATGCGGCGACGGGGACCTGAGCGGCAGCGGATGCGGCCGCTGCGGGGGTCGGGGTCACAACGGCCGCGGGTGCCGGGTCGCTGGCGGCGACCGATTGGGCTGCGGGGCTCTCGCTGGCAGCCGTGCTGGCGTGGGTGGTGCCGGCCCCGCAGGCACCGACTCCAAGGGCCACGGCAGCCAGCAGGCTGATTCCCATCGCATTGCGAATCGAGATCTGTGGCCTTGTTCGGTCCTTGAACATCACGCATGCTCCTTTGCCCGCTACCCATCGGCCAGGCGCTGATGCCGGCCACCTGCTTGATCGGTGATCGGCGGGAGCGCCCTGAACAACTGCCGTTGTGCGAAAGTTGTTCGAGAGTTGTGCGTAAATAGTTTCCGGTTTTTCCTCATCCGGCCCGCCCAAGCCGCCATTTGTGGCAATTGTCCAACGGTGGGTGGGGGTATTACGTAGAAGTCGCGGTCAAAGCCACTGGTCTCCATCCTCACCGGGATCACAATCGCTCGCGAGCACAGTCAAGGGGTCGCTCGCACTGGATCGCCCGGAGCGCAGGGGTGCGGACGGACCCGGCCAGCGGACCTCACGGCAATCTGTGGACTTGGAGGGCCTCGTTCTCGTTCACCAGGGTGATCGACGCACCCTGCCGAATGATGTTGTCATCCGCGTCGACGCTGACGGATCAGATTTGAGGAACTTGTAGACAGCCTGCTGCCGTTCCCGCGATGGTCAATGAAGTCGAGGACAGCGGCGCTCGGCGACCTGCCCGATCGCTACATCTCCGTCGCCGAGGCGAAGGGCGTGGTTGTCGAGGCCGTCGCCGCCACGAGGGCTTGCGCTCACGGCGCAAGAGGCGGTCCCAGGCGCGAGCGTGTAGATGGAACGGGTGGGGCTCCCGGCGCGCATCCCGCTGTCAGCTACCGATCAGGCCCTCGAGCGGGGCTCTGGTCCCGCGCGAACACG
>CAVTDW010000016.1:0-28565 GCA_963733505.1 uncultured Actinomycetota bacterium
TTCGGCCGGGACCTGCCCCTCGCCCAGGGTGTGGAGTTCCTCTAGAAGCCGGGCAGAGTGAACTGATACGAGGGGATCTCGGCGTAGTTCTTGACCGCCCAGTTCTGTGCGGTCAACGTTTGGAGTCGTGAGTCATAGTTGATCGTGAGGTTGGGGCCGCCGTTGCAGGTAAAGGTCCCGATCACGAGGGCGCCCGTGAGGTCCATCTTGCACCCGTTGTTGGTGATGTTGGCGCTCGGCGCCCAAACGGTGCCGGTGATGGTCGCGTTGTGCGCGCCGTTGCCCATGTCGACGGTGCCCGCACCGGCCAGGTAGACGGAGAAATTCCTCGGGTCGCCACCGTCGTTGATGGTCGTACTCGCGAAGTTGAGGTCGGCAGTACCACTTGCTGGTATGACATACAGCTTGAATGGGGCGGACACGGTGATGGCGGCCGAGCTCGAGAAGGTGACGCTTCCGGTGCAGTAATAGGTGCCGGAAATCGACCCGCTGAAGGTGTTGAAGAGCGGGCAGGGTTTGACCGACGACGGCATGCACGGCACCGGCGGAAGGTTCGTGTTGAACGTCGGGCAGTTCGCGGAAAGCACCGGGTCTTTCGGGACGTAACTTCCGACACCGGCCACCTGGGTCGGGCAACCATTCCAGCTGTTCTTGTAGCTGACCTGCTGGTCACCCTCTTGGGCACCGCTGTGGCAGGTGACGGTGTTGTTGGAACCGGCATCGGCGAAACGGTTCGGGTCGTGCGACCCGTCGGGCAGGGTTGCCTGAATCGTGCCACTGCCGTTCCCGTTGAAGGTGACGTCGCCGTTTCCGAAGATGGCGAACGGATACAAGGCGGTGCGGATCACCGTGGCCTGGATGGCGTGCGATCGGTTGTTGACGACCCCGAGCGAGGTCACGAGGAATGTGTCGCTATCGACCCTCACGGCCTTGTAGGAGACCGTCGGTGCGATGGGCACGGCACTCGGATAGCAACTTGCATTGTGGCCGACGCAGAAACTGGCGACGTCGTTGGCCCCGAACTGATCGATGCGAAAAAGCGCGTCGGACAAGCCGGCATCTGCCTGCGCCAGCGACGCCGAAAAGCTCTCGTCGAGGTGCACGCTGGCCAGGGCGCTGAGCGTCCTGGCCACCACGGCGATGCTGATGAGGGTGATGACCATGACCACCTCGACAGCGATGATGATGCTGCCCCGCTCCCCCCGGCCCCGGGGTCCGGAGGTCAGCTGGCGCATCCGATGATCCCCCCGGGCAGTCGGTTGCGCAGCTCGACGTCGATGTTCTCGCTGAATGGCTGCGGACCGGGCTGGGCATCGGAGTCGACCTGGACGTGCACCCGGATGGCGCAGTTGGCCACGTTGGCCGGGGTGGTCGGATTGTTGGTCACCAGGTTGTTGCCGCCCGAGTCGTAATAGGTGAACAGCGGGGTATTCGTTTCGAGGTTCCTCACCCTCGTGATAACGGCCACCTGGCTGGTCACCGACGCATTGGCGCCATTTCCGGACATCACCTGGCGCAGGAGCGCCTCGTAGGTCGACGAGGTTGGTGTCATGTCATAGAACCAACGGATAACGGTACGCGTCCCCGGATTTGGTCCCAGTTCTATCTGTATGGTGCTGCTGTAGGCCCCCGTCGTCGACGGCACATCCACCGGGTTGGCCGCTCGTAGGTCCCGTTGCAGGCGATCGAGGCCGAATCGGACCGTCTCCTGGTTGGCCACCAGTGCCTGGATCCGCCCGCCGGTATTGGTAACGCTGTTGAGCGCCGCCAGCATCGAGCTGACAATGACCAGCATCGTCGTCAGGACGATCGATACCTCGACGAGGGTGAAACCACTCTGGCCGTCGGGCGCTGGGGCAGGCCCGGCCTGAGGAAGGCCGACGGGGAGGCGAGAGCGCCCCATCAGCAGGTAGTGGACGAGGAGCTTCGCTGTCCCGGAGCTTTCCAGGCGCAAATGAGCAAGCCGTGGGTTACCGACGTCGCCGTTCCCCGGAGGATGATCGTCATGTCATGGGTCCCGACCGACCAGCCGGCTTGATTCGACGACGACACGGTCGCTGACCATTGACCACCGGTGGCCGGCCCGACCAGCAGGTAGGGGCTTGCGGGGTCCGACGTGAGCGTCCCGTGCAGAACCGACACGACCGTCGCCAACCAGGGGCACGCACCGTTGACCGTGAGATTGAGGATCACATTCTCGGACATTGTTCCGTTTTTGTTCAGATAGGTCTTCCCGGTGGTCGAAGTCGTGATCGTGAAGGCGCCGAGGGTGCAGGCCACGGTCGTGGTCGTGGTCGTCGGAAGCGTCGTCGTTGTCGTTGTCGGAAGAGTCGTCGGAGGAATGGTCGTCACCACCGGCACCGTGGTGCTCGGCGCCACGGTGGTGGTCACCACCGGGACCGACGCCGTGGTTGCCGGCAGCACGAGGGAGTACGGCGACTGGCCCGTGGCGTTGCCCGCGAAGACCCGAACGAAGTACGTCGTGCCCGCCGCGAGGCCCTGCACCGCGTAGGACGTGCTCGTCGGCGGCAGCTGCGGGCTCTGCGCGGGAGCGGGAAAGACCAAGTCAGTCGACCACTGGACGTAGTAGCCGTCGATCGCGCCACCGGTCAGCGGTGGAATGATCGTGAGGTCGATCTCCTGCTGGTCCTGCGGGGATGCCGGTTGGAGGCCCGCCAGCGCCAGCACGGGCGCCCCAGGTGCCAGGGGGGGCACGGTGGTCGAGGTGGTCGGAGCCGACGACCCGCCCGGGCCGGCATACAGACCCAAACCGCCCGGGTACACGATCGAGTCCTGCTCGAGCGTGTGATGCCCGGAGACGTCGATCCAGCCGACGGTGATCGTCGTCGCCTTGTAGGCCTGGGCGAAGGTGGTGGACGTCGACCCATTGTTCAGCCCCTGGGCCTCCGCCCAGTAGAGGTACCGAGCGATCGAGTAGGTGACGCCGGCGATCACGGCGGTGGCCGCAGGAAGGATCAGCGGAGCGAACGGCGTCAGACATGACACCGAGCACGACCCGATGACCACCGTCGGGTTGCTCTTCCAGGGGCTCGCCGCCTGGTCCCCGTAGAAGCCGACGAGCGCATACGGATCGGCATGCAGGCCCTCCGTCTCACGGGCCGCGAGGGCGAAGGCGTCGGTGCGGTGGCTGCTGGTCGCCGCCGTTCGCAGCCCGCTCCAGATGACGTTCGTGAGCGGGACCACTGCGATGATGATGATGCTCATCGCGATCAACAGCTCGAGCAACGTGAATCCCGACGATTCGGTTGCGACGGGCGGTGGAACTCTCACTGCCTGGGGATCGACCGAGACGCTCCGGCCGAGCATCAATCTTCGTGAATAGGACAAGAACAACACCAGGGGCTTCTGGGGACGCGTCGAATTTGTTCGTCGATGCCGATACCCGAACGACGCGGGGAGCCGCGCACCTCAAGTTTGCGAATCGACAGGTCGATAGCAGCGGTGATGCGCACTGGCCGAAAGGATTTACCGATGACCAAGTCGCTTGACATCGTGGTTGCCGACGACGACCCGGTGCTTCGAGCACTCCTCCAGCTGAAGCTCGAGGGTGAGGGCCATCGGGTGAGACTGGCCAGCGACGGCGACGAAGCCTTCCGCCTGGCCAGTACCAACCCGCCCGGGCTGCTGGTACTCGACGTCGTCATGCCCGGCATCGACGGCCTGGAGGTGACCCGCCGTCTCCGGGAGAAGCCCGAGACGGCAAGCCTGCCCATCGTGCTGCTGACCGGCCGCGACACCGACCCCGACATCGTGGCCGGGTGGAAGTCGGGTGCCAACTACTACATCACCAAGCCGTTCGTGATCGAGCATCTGCGGTACTTCATCAAGACCATGCAGGACGTCACGAGCGACGAGTCCTGGAGCGACAATTTCGGCTAGGCGCAACCCCTCCTAGGATGGGCGCTCCTTAGTCAGAAGGAGGCGGGCGGTGAGCGGTGCAGCGGCCGGAGAAGTTCCGGTGCTGTGGTTGACGGCCGGCCTGAGTTGCGATGGTGACTCCATCGCCATGACCGCGGCCACCCAACCCAGCCTGGAAGACCTGGTATTCGGGGCGTTCCCCGGCGTTCCCAAGGTCCGTTTCCACCACCCCGTCCTGGCCTACGAGGTGGGGGCCGAGTTCCTGGAGACCTTCGAGGCGGCCCAGGGCGAGGATTTTCCCCCCTTCATCTTGGTCATCGAGGGCTCGGTGCCCAACGAGGCCAACCACGCCGAGGGCTGCTGGGCCGGCCTCGGCACCGACCCCGAGACGGGCCAGCCCATCCCCACGACGACCTGGATCGACCGCCTGGCACCCAAGGCGTGGGCCGTGATGGCGGTCGGCACCTGCGCCACCTACGGCGGGATCCACGCCATGGCCGGCAACCCGACCGGCGCCATGGGGCTGGCGGATTACCTCGGCTGGGGATGGCGTTCCCAGAGCGGCCTGCCCATCGTCAACGTCCCCGGGTGCCCGGTCCAGCCGGACAACTGCACCGAGACGCTCCTGTATTTGCTGCGCCAGATGGTGGGCGCCGCCCCGCCCATCCCACTCGACGAGGTGCTGCGGCCGAAATGGCTGTTCTTCCAGACCGTGCACGAGGGGTGCGACCGGGCCGGGTACTACGAGCAGGGCGACTTCGCGGCCGAGTACGGCTCGCCACGGTGCATCGTGAAGCTGGGGTGCTGGGGTCCGGTGGCGGACTGCAACGTGGGCAAGCGGGGCTGGATCAACGGCGTCGGTGGCTGCGCCAACGTGGGCGGGGCGTGCATCGGCTGCACCATGCCCGGCTTCCCCGACAAGTTCATGCCGTTCCTGGACGAGCCGCCCGGGGCCAAGATGTCGTCCTCGGCGGTCCTGCTCTACGGCCGCACGGTGCGCGCCCTGCGCAAGGTGACCCGGGGCTCGTTGAACGTCGAGCCGGAGTGGCGCCGGCGGACCGATGTCGCGGGCGCGGAGCCCGTCGCGGATTCGGGGGGCGAATGACGATCATCGAGAAGTCGTGGGACCCGATCACCCGCGTGGTCGGGTCGCTCGGGATACACGCCCGCATCGACCTCGGGGCGCGCCGGGTGCTGCAATGCCACAGCACCTCGTCGATCTTCCGGGGCTACAGCGTGTTCATGCAGGGCAAGGACCCGCGAGACGCGCACGTCATCACCAGTCGCATCTGCGGGATCTGCGGCGACAACCACGCCACGTGCTCGGTGTACACGCAGAACATGGCGTACGGGATCAGGCCGCCGCACCTGGCGGAATGGATCATCAACCTGGCCGAGGCGGCCGAGTACATGTTCGACCACAACTTGTACCAGGAGAATCTGGTCGGCGTGGATTTCTCCGAGCGCATGATGGCCGAGACCAACCCCTCGGTGCTGGCGCGGGCCCGGGTGACCGAGGCGCCCCACGCCGGCATCCACGGCCTACGCACCATCGGCGACATCATGGCGGCTTTCAACCCCTTCGAAGGGTCGCTCTACCAAGAGGCACTGAATATGAGCCGCCTGACGCGTGAAATGTTCTGCCTCATGGAGGGTCGCCACGTGCACCCCTCGACGCTCTATCCCGGCGGCGTAGGGACCGTGCCGAGCGTCCAGTTGTTCAACGACTACCTCGTGCGGTTGGTGCGCTACTCCGAGTTCTTGAAGCGGATGGTACCGCTACACGACGACCTGTTCGATTTCTTCTATCAGGCGCTTCCGGGCTACGAGGAAGTGGGCCGGCGGCGGGTTTCGCTGTTCTCGTGGGGGTCGTTCCAGGATCCCGAGTCGTGCGATTTCACTTATTCCGGTATGTCGGACTGGGGAAAGAAGATGTTCGTGTCGCCGGGCATCGTGCTTGACGGACAACTGATCACCTCTGACCTGGTCGACATCAACCTGGGCCTGCGGATTCTGCTCGGCAGCTCGTTCTACGAGGACTGGGAAGACCAGGAGACCTTCGTCACCCAGGACCCCCTGGGCAACCGGATCGACCAGCGCCATCCCTGGAACCAGACCACGTTACCCCGGCCCCAGAAACGGGATTTCGACGGGCGGTACACCTGGGTGATGTCGCCGCGGTGGTTGCACGAAGGCGAGCATCTGGCGCTGGATACCGGTGGGGGCGCACTCGCCCGGCTGTGGGCTACCGCCTTGGCGGGGACGGTGTCGACACCGCATGTGCAGGCCACCGGATCGTCGGTGCGGATATCACTCCCCCGAACAGCACACATGCCCGACACCGAATTCGAATGGACGATCCCGCAGTGGTCGAATGCCCTCGAGCGCAACCGGGCCCGGACCTATTTCCAGGCGTACAGCGCCGCGATGGCGTTTCATTTTCTCGACAAGGCGATGGCCGAAGTGAATGCGGGGCGTTTGGACACCTGGACGCCCTTCACCGTGCCCGAGGAGGCTATTGCCTGCGGATTCCACGAGGCGGTCCGGGGAGGCCTTTCCCATCATATGGTCATTCGTGACGGGAAAATAGCGAACTACCACCCGTACCCGCCGACCTGTTGGAATACCAGCCCCCGCGATTCGTTCGGCACGCCGGGACCGTGCGAGGACGCGGTCGAGGGGACGCCGATCTTCGAGGAAAACGGGGAGGACGACTTCAAGGGGATCGACGTGATGCGCGTCGTGCGGAGTTTCGACCCGTGCCTGCCGTGCGGCGTCCACCTCTATACCGGCGGGGGCCGGCACCGCCAGGTCGACCACCTGCCACTCCTGGGAGCGTAAGTGAGCGGGGGTGATCGGCTGGACGACGACCTCGCGTCGTTGGAGCAGCGACTGGCGGACATGGCCGCAGGCGGGGCCGAGGCCGAGGCCCAGGCGGAGGCAGCCGAGGTCCTGGCTCGGCTGGCCGAGGCGGTGTTTCCGGGTCGGGTGCAGATGGGCGACTCGAGTCGCATCCTGTGGCCTGAGCCCCGCCCGACGGCGGGGTTGCCCCGACTCGGCGCCACCGATCCGCGCGAGCAGCTCGAACACCAGATCCGCCAGTCCGAGGCCCGGTTCCGGTCACTGGTCGAACAGCTCCCCGCCGTCGTTTTCTACGCCGCTTTGGGCAACGAGGAGAACGAGGTCTACGTCAGCCCCCAGATCGAGAGCCTGCTCGGGTTCACCCAGGAGGAGTGGCTCACCAACCCGCTGCTGTGGTACTCCCAGCTGCACCCCGACGACCACCTGGCGCTGATCGAGGCCTTCACGAAGGGGGTGCAGACCGGCGAACCGTTCCGGGCCGAGGTGCGGTTCTTCTCCCGTGACGGCGAGGAGGTGTGGATCCTCGGCGAGGCCCGGTTGATCCGCGACGAGGCCGAGCGGCCCGCCTACTTCCAGGGCGTGGGGTTCGACATCACCCTCACCAAACGGGCCCAGGAGGCGATGGCGCAGGCGGAGCGGGCCAAGGCGGAGACAGCCCAGACGAGGGCCGAGGCGCTCGCGACCCAGAACATCTGGTTGCAGCAACTCAACCAGGAGATGCGCCTGGCCAAGGAGGCGGCGGAGGCCGCGGCCCAGGCTCGTGCCACATTTCTGACCACGATGAGCCATGAGCTACGGACGCCGCTCAACTCGGTCATCGTCCTCGCGGGGCTCATGGCCGACGAGGAGCTGACGCCGATACAGAACGACATGGTGCGGCGGATGCGCCTGGCGTCGGACAACCTGCTGGAGTTGATCAACGACGTGCTGGAGTTCAGCCGGCTGCGGGCGGGCCAGGTCGAACTCGACCAACGGACCTTCGACCTGCTGGCGTGGATCGAAGACACGCTCGAGATCGTGGCGCCCCGGGCGGCGGAGAAGGGTCTGGAGTTGCGCCTGGTCATCGCCGGCGGCGTGCCCCGGACCCTGACCGCCGATCAGGGCCGGCTGCGCCAGGTCCTGATCAACCTCTTGGCCAACGCCGTGAAGTTCACCTCGAAGGGTTTTGTCGAGGTGCGGGTGTCGGCGGCTCGGGTGCCCGAGGCCGCGGCGGGCTCGTCGGAGGGCGGCTGGGAGTTCGAGTGTGCCGTCCGCGACACCGGCATCGGGATACGGGCCGAGGATGCGGCGCTGCTGTTCGACGAGTTCCGCCAGGCCGACAGCGGCATCGCCCGGGAGTTCGGCGGCACCGGTTTGGGCCTGGCGATCTGCCGGCAGCTGTGCGAGGTCCTGGGCGGCCGGATCTGGGTCGAGCCCCAAGCCGGCGAAGGTGCGACCGTGGCGTTCACCTGGATGGCCGAGGCCGACGACGTCGCGGTGACCCCGGCATCGGGGTACCAGGTGACCGTGGGAGCTGCGCCGTCGGGTGCGTCGGGTGCGTCGGGGGCGCCGCCGGCGCCGTCGGCGCTGGGGGCGTCGAAGCGGCGCAGCTGGGCGGGAAGGGCCGGAAGACGCCATCGGCGCCGTCGTCACTGCGCATCCTGGTGGCCGAGGACAACATGATGAACCAGCAGGTCGCCTTGCTGCTGCTGTCGGCCTTGGGCTACGAGGCCGACCTGGTGGGCAACGGCGAAGAAGCCATCGCCGCGGTGCGCGCCGAGTCTTACGACGTCGTCCTCATGGACGTTGCCATGCCCGGCACCGACGGGCTCAGTGCCACCCGTGCGATCAGGCAGCTCGGGCCCGAGGTGCACCAGCCCTACATCGTGGCGCTCACGGCGCACGCCTTCCCCGGCGATGCCGAGGCCTGCATCGAGGCGGGCATGGACGACTATGTCGCCAAGCCGGTCGACCGGGCGCAGCTGGCCCGAGCCCTGAGCCTCGGCGCCGAACGGGCCGCGGCCATCGGAGATGGCGGCCTCGGCGGGCGCGCGGCGAAGGACGCCCCGGGCGAGGGGGCGCCCTCGGGCGCTCCGACCGCCGGGGCCGCCGGGGCGGGCACCACGGCCGGTCAGGTCACCGCGGCCGGTGAGGTCACCACGGCGGACGGCCCGGTGGTGGCTCGCGACGGCGGCGATGCCGACTTCGACCCCAGCTTGCCCAACGAGCTCCTGGCCGAATTCGGGCCTGAGCCGCTTGGCCGGTTGGTGGGCATCTTTCAGTCGGAGGCGATCCGATTGGTCAGCGTGGCCTCGACCGCAGTCGCCGCCGGAGACCCAGTCCAAGTCGAAAAGGCAGCCCACACCCTCAAATCGAGTGCCGCCAACCTGGGCGCCAAGGGGCTGTACGAAAGCTGCGCCGGTCTGGAAACCCTGGCCCGCTCAGGGACGCTCGACGGCGCCGCGGTCTTGGCCGCCAGGATGCAAGGCCAACTCGCGACCGCCCTTCGGCGACTCGACGAGATCGTCAAGGGCGCCGGCCCCCGCTAACCGACCCGGCTCGGTAAGGGCCGCCCGGCCTGTGGTCCGGGGCCGCGGTCGTGGTCGCTAAGGGACCGTCGAGGCGGGAACGGTGGTCGAGGCGTCGCTCGGCGAAGCACCCTGCTCGCACTGGGGAAATGGAAATGAGATCGAGTACACGACGTCCTTGACCGTCTGCAGTTGCGCCAGATCGGCCAGGTTGGCGTCGACGCCGAGCGCGTGTTGGGCGTCGAGGGTCAGGTGGACTTGGACCAGATAGCGCTGGGCGCGCGGCCGTGGTCACGCCGGGGGGCGCCGTCCCACCTGGTGATGTCGTCGACGCCCCGTTGGCCCTCGAGGTGGACGTTGTCGCCCGCGAGGTTGACGGCGCCGACGAAGTGGACGTCCCCGACTGGCTGAAGGTCACGAGATCGCCCGTGACCCCGCAGACGACCACGACCGTCGAGCTGTCCTGGCGGTAGCCCGACCGGCCCCGTCCGAGCAAGCTGGTCGTGGCCGCAGTCGTGACGACGACGCTGTCAGCATTGGTTCCCGAGTGAAATACCACGCTCGCAGGCGGCAGCTCGGCCTGGGTCCACCCGTCGGGGTAGAGGGCGGAGAAGTTGTGCTGGCTGGAGCTGTACGGCGAGAACTTCCCCTCGGCACTCAGGACCGGGTTGTCGGTGATGTAACCGGTCACGGTGGCGCCTTTCACCTGGTACCAACCGTTGGCCCCGTCACCGGTGTGACTGAGCACGGTCACCGTGACGCCCTGGGCGGCGGTGCCGACAACCGCGGCGGTCTTGGCGGGCGCCGCCCGAAGGTTGAGCCCGATTGGGCTCAAGACGGTGCGGGGCCCGCTCGCCTGGATCGGCACGGTGGTGGACGACCCGTTGGCCGGCGTGGTCGAGACGGACGACGTGGGCGTCGTCACTGCCGTCGTGGTCGAGGTCGCGGCCTTCTTCCCGCTGCAGGCCGCGACGAGAACGATCACCGTCGGCAGGAGCGCCCGGCGCAGGAGCACCCGGCGCAGCACGGTCCGCTCCACGGTCCACCCCCTGGTCCGTGCCCTCGCATGGCACCCCGACCACGCTCGCTAAACCTATCCGGTCGGCGCCGGCCGACCACGGTCATCGGGGTCCGGACGTGCCCGCCGAGCGCGTATGAGGGTGTCGGCCGCGGCCCAGGCACCCGCGTGCCGGCGGGCTGTGCGTCGGGGCGGTGTCAAGCCAGCGCGGCCAGCCGACCGGCACTCGCGTGCCGCGGGCCGTGCGCCCCCGCTGGCCGCGGCCCGGTACTCGCGTGCCGCCGGGCCGTGCGCCGCCGCCGCTGGTTTGAGCCCAGAGCAGCGTCGGGGCGGTGTCAAGCCGGCGCGGCCAGCTGACCGGAACGCTGGCCGTTGGTTTCGGGCCGAACTGAGGAGCGTTCCGTCCACCGTGTGCGGACGGCCTAGTCGGCCAGCAGCTCGGGCCGGGACCGCGAGTTGACTCGGCCGCCATGGACCCACTTGCCCCCGTAGCTGGCTTCGCGGCGACTTCGCGGGCCTCGTGGGAGCAGTTCCAGTCGCTGTCGCCGCTGATGAACATGACTCCCATAGGTGGGTCGTTGTCCCAGGTCGAGCCTCGGTCCTCGACGCCTTTTCGGCCGACGAGGGCGGCGGCAACGCCGCCGGTCTGAGCGTTTCAGCACGGGATTCGGCTCAGTGATGACCGGCAAGAAATCGTCGTTCACCCCTTGACAGTCGAACGTCTGTTCGACTACACTGGGATGTAGTAGTTGCCTTCGTGGGCCTGGCTGATGGCCCTCCTTCTCGTCGAAATTCTCATTGGCGTTGGGAGGTGTTGTCGTGCTGGCCAAATTGACTGAGGCGTGCCGGGTGCTGGGCGATGCCATCGGAGCGACCGACCCGTCCCTGCTGTCGGGGGTGGACTGCGCTGAAATGGTGGAGCTGCTGGCTCGCACCGAGAAGCGTTCCGCCGCATTGCGAGTGCTCGCGGCCGCTCGGGCGGCGAGCTGCGGCGCCCACAAGAACCGGGGCTTCTCGGATCCCGCCCGGTGGCTGGCCGACACCGCAGGTACCACAACTGGTGAGGCCAAGGCCGCATTGGACACCATCGACGGTCTCGAGCAGTGCCCCCATACCAAGGAAGCGCTCATGGCGGGCGACCTCTCCCTGATCCAAGCGCGTGAGATCACCAAGACCGAGGCCGCGGTCGCGGGTTCGGAGTCAAAGCTCTTGGAGCTGGCGGGACGGTCCGGCGTCGGCGCACTCAAGGACTCGGCTCGACGGCAGCGCCTGGAAGCCGAGGATCCCGCCGAACTTCACCGCCGGCAACACAACGAGCGGTACTTCCGCCATTGGGTGGACGAGCACGGGATGTCTCGCGGCAGCTGGGCGCTGCCGCCCGAGGTCGGTGTGCCGATGTGCAACCGCATCGATACGGAGACAGACCGCTTCATCCGCGAAGCGCGCCGCAACGGCGGTCCGGAACCTCGGGAGCGCGTGGCCGCCGACGCGCTGGCCAAGTTGATCCGGGGAGGGGGGAAGCCCAGTGCCAACCGCGCCGAGCTGGTGCTGGTATGTGACATCGCCGCCTTCCAACGCGGATACGCCGAGCCTGGCGAGGTCTGTCACGTCGTCGCAGGCGGGCCGGTCCCGGTGTCAGTCGCCCGTGAGATGGCCACCGGGGCGTTCATCAAGGCGGTCTTGCACGACGGCGTGCGGATCGAGACCGTGGCCCACTTCGGCCGCTACCTCAACGCCAAGCTGCGCACCGCCCTCGGCCTCGGCGAGCCGCCACTGTTCGACGGCGCGATGTGCGCCCACTGCGACCGGCGCTACGGCCTCCAATGGGACCACGCCGACCCAGTGGCCAACCATGGACCCACCAGCTACGACAATCTTCGGGCCCTGTGCTGGCCCTGCCACAAGGAGAAGACCGACCGGGACCGAGCAGCCGGTCTGCTCAGCCCTCGCCTACCCACCGCACCCGATCCACCATGACCCAGCCGGTCGCACAAGCACACATTCCCCCACGCTCGATCCTCGGCGAGACGGCCTCCGCCGCCTCGTGACCCTCCGCCACCTGACGTGCTTCCGTCACCAGGCATCCAGCCGTCCACTGCACCTTGAAAGGCCGTCATCGAATCGCCGGTTCACCAGCAGCCGGGGCGGTATCGTTTCCCTCTTGGCGCTACCTCGGTCGGACCACCGTTCGCCGATCGGCGCCGCGACCACGCGACCATTGATCGAAGCGCGCGATGTCGCGGTGTCCTACGGACCTCGCACGGTGTGGGAGGGCGCATCGTTCACCATCGAGGCGGGCGAGTTTGTCGCCGTCCTCGGGCCCAACGGGGCCGGCAAGTCGACTCTCGCCCGACTCCTGCTGGGGCTGGTCTCGCCCTCGGCGGGCGAGCTCACGGTCCTCGGCCGGCCCCCCCGGCGCGGCAACCCCTCCATTGGGTACGTCCCCCAGCGCCGCCCCATCGACCCCGAGCTGCGACTCATGGGAACCGAACTGGTCAAGCTGGGACTGGTCGGCCACAAATGGGGTCCCGGCCTGCCGCGCCGCAAGGACAGCGCCGAACTGGCAGCCCAGGTCGACGCCGCAGTCGCCGCCGTGGGCGCCACCGGCTTCGCCACCCACGCCGTCGGCACCCTCTCGGGCGGCGAACTCCAGCGGCTCCTCCTCGCCGAGGCCATCATCTCCGACCCGCAGATCCTCCTGCTCGACGAGCCGCTCGCCAGCCTCGACCTGCGCAACCAGGCTGTCGTGGCGCGCCTGGTCGCCGACCTGGCCTCGTCACGCCATATGGCGGTGCTCCTGATCGCCCACGACGTCAACCCCCTCCTACCGGTGCTCGACAAGGTCATCTACGTCGCCCGGGGTCGAATAACGATCGGCCGGCCTGAGGAAGTGATCACGACCGAGCGGCTGTCCGCCCTGTACGACGCCCCGGTCGAGGTGCTGCGCGACAGCCGGGGCCGGCTCTTCGTCGTCGGGTTGGAGGATGAAGCGTCCCACCCCCACGACTGCCCGCCCCACGAGGTGTGCTGAGCGGCCTACCGGTCGACGGCCTACCGGCCGGGCCCGCCCGCGATCCAGCGCAGCGCGGGGAGGCTCGGGACAAAGGTATAGGCCCCACCCCGGGTGACCACGAAACGCTTGAAGCCCCGCAGCACCAGCGGCTCAGTCCCTTGGCGAGGCCAGCTGAAGGTGCTCGTGGCGGGGTCATTGGCACCGATCAAGGGGTCGTTGGTGCCGGTAATCCGGGGGTCCTGGAACCCCAGATTGACCCAGTCGTACTGCATGGCCTCGAACTGGGCCGCCAGGCTGGCGCAGAAGAAGTTGCCCAGCAGGCCCCGGGGGGCGTCGCGGGTGGCGGCGTCATCGGGGTCCCATCTCGGGCCGTACGGGATTCCCCGCCGGATGAGGGCCCGGCTGCGGTTGGACGACCGTTGCACGATGTGGGCGCCGCGCGGGTTCGTGCGGCGGATGTGGGCACCGATCGGGCAGACGACCCCGTCGGGGTCACCATCCACGTAGTCGAACTCGTTCAGGTGCCGGTCCTCGTGGAACGCCTCGGCCTCGGCCGCGGTCGGCGCCAGCGACAAGGGCACGCCGCTGCGCCACCGGCCGCACAACTTGGCCGCGGCCAGCTCCCGGTCGACGCCATGGTCCACCTCGACCCTCGCCAGGAAGTCCTCGAAGCCCGCCACGTCCTGGCCCAGGACCCGGAACGCGTCGAAGGTGCCGTTGCGGCCCAGGACGTCGGGTTGGGGAACGTTCCAGATGACGCTCGGAATGGCGCTCGGGTAGCCGAGGAGAACGACGCCGATGGGGGCCAACGGCAACTGGTCGGGTGCCGCGGACGGGTCGTGAACGCCAAGGAAACGCGGCTGGGAGATGCCGTCGGCGTAGCCGAAATGCACGATGCGACGCCCCGTCACCGGGTCGTCGAGCACCTCGCCGTCGAAGACGTCATCCGATATCGGGGAGAACGCCCGGCCCCGGGCCGCCGCCATGACCTCCTCGCAGACCTGGTCGACGTCGGCGCGCGTCCAACCGTGGACGGTCACGACCAGGTGGACCCGATGGGTATCAGCCAGGCCGCCGACCCACCCGCCAGGCGCGCTGTCGCCCACATCGCCGAGGCGCGAGGCCCGGGCGGCCATTCCCTGTGTGAACTCGGGCGGGAAGGTGCCGAGACTCGACGCCGGGACGCCGACCGCGGCCAGGCCGGCAAAGGTGAACCCAATGTTGAGACACCACCGGTAGCCCGCCTCCCGAGGCGGTCGTTCCGCCGAGGTGACGTCCGGCGTGGAGCGGTCGCCGTCGACCATGAGGCCGAGAGCGAGGCGGGCGGCCGCCGGATCGTCCACCGTGAGCACCAAATGGCGTACCACTCGGTACCGCTCCCCGTAGGCGCGCAGGATGTTGCCCTGCACCTCGCCCATCAGCCCCGGAAGCGACACGGCCCCGCCGGCAGCAGCCCCACCGGCAGGGGCCGATCGAGCTACCACCCGATACCCAATCCGTCGCGGATCTGGGCAACCGAGTACCCGGGATAGCCCCGATAGATTCCCATCTGGACGTTGGGGTGCTGGTGCAGCAGGACCAGCGTTTGGCGTTGCAGCGCCACCAGGTCCGAGGTGACGTCGGTGGCCAGTTCGGGGAGCTGCAGCGCGTCGTGGCGCCGGACCCATTCGATGAACTCGTCGACGTGACTGCCGCATGGGGTTGGGGCCGGGTCCTGGACGAAGTCCATGATCCGGTCAAAAGCCTGGCCGATCACCCCGATGAAATCCCGGATGTAACCGTTGAAGTCGCCGTCAAATATCGAGAACATGCACAGGTTGCCCTCGATCACATCGAACCGGGCGAAATGAACGGTCCCGACGTTATTGAGACCGACCAGTATCTGGTCGGTCTCCTGAAACAGCATTTTGCCCAATTGCCCTCGGAACGCCACCTGTGGAAAACGCAGCGGCATCACCAGGTTCATCGGGGTCTGCAAGTTGTCCGAGGGCGCCAGCGACGATCTCAGCGGAACGTCGAGGGGGCCTTCGACGCGGGACCAGAACGCCGTGAGCAGGGATCCGAGCATCACCGAGGGGCCCCGCATGGGGTCACCGAGGTACCTGCGGAAACCGGCCCAGGCTTCGCTAACCGAAGAAACCTGCCCCATGGCCGCGAGCCTAGGATCGCCTTCGCAACCGGGCAATGAATCCGGCCAAGCGTATCCTTCCGTCTAATTCTTTTGCCGGGTACCTGACCTCGCGGAATCGGCTGGATACAGTCTCTATGGTGCCCCTACAGGCAAACCAAACCGGCGAGACGTCGGATGCCGATGCGCTGGTTGACTCCCTTATCAAGGCCTCCCCGCCCTACCGTCGCGGGACTCGCCCGATTCATGCCCCTGGGATCGCCGCCACCGGCTGGTTCAGCGGAACCCCGGTCGCCTCCTTGTTCACCGTTGCGCCGCAGTTCGCCGGCCGGCCGGTGCCGGTGACGGTCCGGTTCTCCAACGGTACCGGTGACATGGACGAACCGGATTCGACCCCTGCCGTCCGGGGGATGGCGGTCAAGTTCCAGCCCGGCACCGAGGACGAAACGGACATGGTCGCCATGAGCCTGCCGATGTTCTTCGTCGAAGACGTCGAGCGCTTCCGTCGGTTCGTGGTCGCGGCCACGCCGGCGGCGCCCACGCGCCGTTCTCGCTGGCAGAATCTGCGCCAGCGCATCCGGCTCGACACGCCGTACCCGCCCGCGACTTCGGGGGGCGCAGCGTCGAACGACCAGGGGGTGTTCGACTTCGCGGCGTCCTACCCCCCGGCCTGCCCTGCGGTGGCATACCTCGGCGCCAAGTTCGTGCCCGAGAGTTACACCACCTGCTCGTACCATGCCGTGCACGCCTTCACCCTCACGGGACCCGACGGCACCGAGCGGTCGGTCCGCTTCCACTGGGAGCCGGTCGAAGGGGTGCGCTCGGCGTCGCCCGCGGTCACCGGCAACTTCCTCCGAGGCGGGCTGCAGGACTGGATCACCAACGGCCGGGCCGAGTTCGTCCTGCGGGCCCAAGTGGCTGAACAGGGTGACAACACCGCTGATCCCACCCGGCCCTGGTCGAGTCGCCGCCCGCGTGTCGTGCTCGGCCACCTTCGGCTCACCGACATCCCGACGGACCAGTTCCACGGCGGCGAACTCCTGAGCTTCGACCCCACCCGCCTGGCGCGCGGCATAGGGCTATCTGACGACCCCACCCTCGCCGTGCGCGGTGAGGTCTATCGACGCTCCTTCGCCCGCCGCTGCCCGGTCGCCGAAGCGGCGAACCCCGCCGCCGCCCACTAAAGCCTCCATCCCGGAGGACGCTGCGCCGAACGCATGACCAACCCCTCCGACCACGCCTCGAATCATCCGCTGCCCGACCAACCCCGATGGTTGCCGCGCGACGTCGAGGAAGTGGCGCCCCGCCCCGCCCTCACGAGACGGCGCATCGTCCTCAAAGCCCTGAACCTGGTCGAAGAACATGGACTGGACGCGCTCACCATGCGGCGGGTGGCGTCGGCGCTGGCAGTGACGCCGATGTCGCTCTACAACCACGTGGCGGACAAGGCCGAACTGGTCGATCTGATGGTGGACTTCCTCATCGGCGACGTCGTCGCCAAGCTGCCCCAGGACCACGGCGACTGGGAGGCCAAGCTCCGGGCCCAGGCCCGGCACAACCATGACATGTGGCGGGCTCACCCCGGCATCGTGCGGGTGTACGCCGAGGGCGTCACCATGGGCCCCAACGGGCTGCTCAACACCGAGTACGCCCTCGGCCTACTCCGAGACGCCGGCTTCTGCGCCGAGGAAGCGGCCGCCGCCTTCATGCTCCTGTACCGCTGGAGCATGGCCACCCTGCTCGTCGGGCGGACCCGCCCGGTCAGCCGTCATCTCGCTCCCCCGCCCGCGCCGACGTCGAAGGAAGACCGGCTGCGAGCCTATTTCTCGGCGGTGCCGCTGGAGGAGATCCCCAACATCGAGGCGACGGTCATGCATCTGAGCGGCTCGTCGATCGAGTTCGGGCTCGACATCATCCTCGGGGGGCTGAAGGAGCGGCTCAAGAGGAACGCCGAAGCCGAAGCGGACGCCCACGGCGGCCCCAAAGGCGCGCCCTGACGGTACGATCGCAGCGGCGACCATCGACAACAGGAGGTGGAATGGCGACCGATCGCGTCCCCCACCAGATCCCCATCTTCGACGATGCGGCCGAGGAGCGCCGGCACCGCAAGCAGCGGCTGGCGGCCGGTTTCCGCCTCTTCGGGCACTTCGGCTTCGACGAGGGCGTCGCCGGGCACATCACCGCCCGCGACCCCGAGCGCAGCGACCACTTCTGGGTCAACCCGTTCGGGATGCACTTCAGCCAGATTCGGGTCCGCGATCTCATCCTGGTCAACCACCACGGCGAGGTCGTCGAGGGCAGCTGGCCGGTCAACCAGGCGGCGTTCTGCATCCATTCCCAGGTCCATGCGGCCCGGCCCGACGTGGTGGCCGCCGCCCACTCGCACTCCATCCACGGCAAGGCGTTCTCCTCCCTGCACCGCCGCCTCGACCCCATCACCCAGGACGCCTGCTCGTTCTTCGGCGACCACGAGGTCTTCGACGACTACGCAGGCGTGGTCGTCGACATCGAAGAGGGCAAGCGCATCGCCCACGCGCTCGGCGACCACAAGGCGTGCATCCTGAGCAACCACGGCCTCCTGACGGTGGGCCACTCGGTCGACGAGGCGGTGTGGTGGTTCCTCGCCATGGAGCGCTGCTGCCACGCCCAGCTCCTCGCCATGGCCGCCGGCGACCCCCGGATGATCGACGACGAGACGGCCCGCCTCACCTGGACCCAGATCGGTAGCCATCTTGCTGGTTGGTTCTCATTCCAGCCGCTGTACGACTGGATCGTGAGCCAGCAACCCGACCTCCTGGAGGAGTAGGCCGGACCCGCATCAGGCGTCTATTTTCCCACCTCCAAGACCTTTCCTGCCTGTTCGGGCTCCTCGGCCGCCGACCACTCGCGACCGCGATCAGGGTCTTCGGGGGCGTCGTGGCCGCCACTGACTGGGGAAACTGCCCACGGGGTCGTACCCTAAAGCGTTGTAGGTTAAGCGCATGGCCCGCAGGATCGAGATCGAGCTGACTAGCGCGCGGCCCGATGGAAGCTGGACCTGGCGGGCCGCGGGCGCCCTCAAGCCTCGCGGCGTGCTCGACGGCACCCTGCTGAGCCAGGGAGCCAAGCCGGGGGACGTCCTCCGGGTTGACGCCGACTTCGAGATGGACGGCATCACCATCGTGGCCGTACTGCCCCCCAAGGAGAAGAAGGCCGAGCCGGAACGCCTCGAGATCATCGGGCCGCCCCGGGCGGCGACCCCCGACGTCACCACGACCCTGGCCCGACCCCTGCGCGACGGCGACGACAGCCCCCGGCGACCCCGGCGCGACGGTGGTCCGGCGCGCAACGGTGCCGCACCCTCGGGGCGCCGTGACCCACGAGAAGGTGGGGAAAATCCCGACCGTCCCGCGAGACCGGCGAGATCCGAGGGATCCGACCGTGGCGCGGGCGGGCCCCGGCCGCCCCGCCAGGATCGGGCGAGAATCGACCGAGGCTCCCGGCCCGGCGGACCCGTGACCACCGGCGCCGCGTCAGGCGGCGAACGTCGCCCCGGCGGGGCACCGGGCCGAGGCCAACGGCCGCCGCGCGATCAGCCGACGGGCGACTCTGCAGAGCCCCGTAGCTCGGGCTCCGGCGGCTCGGTTGGATCGGGCGGGGCCGGCTCCGACTCAGGCGCTGGTGGCGCCGGTTCTGGCGCGGGTGGCTCGAGTTCTGGCGCCCGCTCGGGCGCTGGCGGCGCCGGTTCTGGAACCCGCTCGGGCGCAGGTCCCCGCTCTGGGGGCGCGCCAAGCGGCGCCGGCGGCGGTACGAGCGGTGGTGCCGGCGCCCGCGGTGGAGGCTTCCCGGGCGCCGCGGCGGCCGGAGCGGGCACGTCGCCCGGCGGACCGCCACGACCGAAGCCTCGCCGGCTCAACCCTGGCAACACCCACCGCAACGCCCTGCTCGAATCCCTGCCCCCCGAACATCGGCCCATCGCCGAGCAGGTCGTCCGAGGCGGGATTCCTTCGGTTCGGGCTGCGATCCACTTGGAAGGCGAGAAGGCCGCGGCCGAGGGCCGCCCGGCGCCCAACGCCGACGCCCTGCTCGGCATCGCCGAACAACTGCTCCCCAAGGTCAAGGCGGCCGAGTGGCGTGACCGGGCCGAGGCGGCGGCCAAACTGGCCGACGAACTCCCGCTGCGCGACCTTCGCTCCATCCTCGACGGGGCCAGTTCGGCCCGCGACGACGAGGCCCGCAATCTGGCGGCCGGCCTCCGCGAAACCCTGGAACGCCGAGTCGAGGCGCTCAGGACCGGCTGGATCGACGAGATCCAGTCCAACTTGGCCGAGACCCGCGTCGTGCGGGCGTTACGGCTGTCCGCCCGGCCACCCGACGCCACCACCCGGCTCCCGGCCGACGTGGCCACGTTGTTGACCGAGGCGGCGAGCAAGGCGATGAGCACGGACACGCCGAGCGAACGCTGGGCCGCCATGCTCGAAGCGGTCGCGGCGTCGCCGGTCCGGCGTCAGGTGAAACCCGAGGGTCTACCGTCTGACGCCACCGAAGCGCTCCTTCAGGCGGCCCGGCAGCAGTCGGGACGCATCCCCGCGCTGGCACCGATGCTGGGCATCTCGATGCCACCCCCGCCAGGCCCGATCCGCCGCAGCCCCTCACCCGCCCCCGGCGCGACGGCCGTCAGCCGGCCTGAGGTGCGCTGACCTCGTTCGTGTCCTGCTCGGTTGTCGGGGGCGGAACCATCGCAGGCGCGCGACCAGCCCGGCGAGCGGCCGGGGGCCATGACTCGACGAGTGCCAACAGAAAAATGAGGGCGACCGTCGAGTACACCGCGCCTCCCGCCCCGTAGAGCTGGAATCCGACCAGGGCGACGATCAGCACCAGGGCCGGTCCGACGCGGACCGTACGAGGATCGACCCGGCGGCGGACCACCAGAATCTCGACGAGCTGCAACCCGATGATCAGGCCGGCCACGCTGGCGATGACCATCGTGTCGGGGTTGGCCGCGGCCAGCAGCAGGGCCGGAATACCTCCGAGGATGACGCCGAGCAGCGGGATGGCGCTGAAGGACCCAAGTGCCAGTCCGAGGACGAATGGGGCCGGCAGGTCGAGCAGATAGAAGACCAGGGTGCCAACCGCGGTGACGGTGATCACCTGGGCCAACGTGACAAGGACATAGCTGCGAGCCCGCGTCGAGGCGCGCGAAAAGGCACGTGCCACTTGGGCCTTTCGATCAGGATCGGTGATCTGATCCAAAGCGCCGGTCAGAAAGCGGGGCCCGTACCCGAGGAAGAACAACAGGAGGACGCCGTTGACGAAATACACGGGCGCCGTGCCGGCCGCTTTCGACACCGCCGCACTGGCGCTGAACCGCTTGTCGATCTCTGCCACGAACGAATGCACCCGCTCGGCCAGACGGAACTGCGCCGCCACTTGGTAGCGGTGCTCGAGTTGCACCGCCGCCGATGGCAGCGATGTCCGGATGTGGCTCACCTCGGCGCGCAGGCTGGCCATGACTCCGAGCCAGGTTCCGACGGCGATGAGCACCACGGCGAGCACCGTGATCAGCAATGCGATGCCCCGGCGCATCCACCGGTCGAGGCCGTCGATGATCGCCGACAACAGCCATGCCACGATGAGCGTCGCGAAGGCCCACCCGATGGTGCGCCGGGCCGCCACGAACACGTCGCCGACGATGATCGCCGTTCCTATGGAGGCAATGACAAGCAGCGTCGAACCGAGGGTGGGCCTGACGCGCCAGGTGCCGGCCGGAGCTGGTTGGGCGGGGTCGCCTCCGGACACCGGTCTACAGTAACCCGATGGCCGTGCCCGACCCTGGGAGTCCAAGGGCGCTGGTGCTCGAACCGCAGACCTTCGCCTACATCGTGGGGGGCCTGCTCCTGAGCGCCGCGGTGTTCGCGGTGTTCCGGGCCGCCAGCTCGGCGATCACGACCATCGCCGTGGGCGTGATCCTGGCGTTGGCGTTGGACCCGGTCGTGTCCTCCGTCCGCCGGCGGTGGGGATGGCCGCGCCCGCGCGCCGTTCTGCTCGTCATGGGCGGCGTCTTCACCCTCGTCACCCTCCTCGTGGTGGTGATGGGACCGAAGGCGGCCACTCAGGCCCGCAAGCTCTCGTCGGATCTCCCCAAGACGGTCCGCCAGTTCTACGACCTGCCCGCCGTCGGACCGTGGTTGCAAGACCAAGATGCCGCGGGCAAAGTCGACCAGGCGGTGCACGAACTCCCCGCGCAGATAAGCGACGCCAGCATCACCTCGACGGTGGAACGGCTCATCGGTGGCGTGTTGTCGGCCCTGCTGGTGGTCACCATCGCCTTGGCTGTGCTGCTCGACGGCGAATACCTGATTCTCCTGGTCCGCCGGCTCCTGCCCGTGAAATGGCTGGCCCGGGCCGACGAGATCGGGCGGGTGTTCTACGTCGCCATCGCCCACTATTTCGGTGGCTCGCTGGCGGTCGCCGCCTTGATGGGTGCCGTCGTGCTCACCCTGTGCCTGGCCTTCGGCGTGCCGCTGGCGCCGCTGGCCGCCATCTGGGCCATGTTCACCGACCTCATACCGCAGGTCGGCGGATTGCTCGGTGGCGCCCTGCTCGGCCTACTGGCGCTCACGAGGGGGCCATTTGTCTTCGTCGCGGTGGTGGGCCTCTACGTCGTCTACATGAACCTCGAGAACCACGTCATCAGCCCCGCCATCATCGGACCGGCGGTCGACGTGACACCACCGACGACGATGTTGGCCGCGCTGATCGGCGGTGCCGCTGCCGGCGTGCCCGGCGCCCTGGTCGCCACGCCCCTCGTCGGGGCGTTGAAGCAGCTCTACATGGAGTTCCGATTTGGGCGTAAGCCGTTCGTTTCGGATGCGCCCAGCCTGCTGAGCCGGATTCGTAAGTTGGGACGGCGGCGCCCGCCCCATGCCGACGCCGATGCCGACGCCGATGCCGACGCCGGCCCCGCCCGAGGCGCACACCCCCACCTGACCCTCGCCGGGTCCCCGGAGCGCCGGAGGTCGGCCGCTACTGTCTTTGTTGATGGTCGACTACCTGGTGGCCAACCGTGTGGCGGTCATTACGATCGGCCGACCGGAGGCTCGCAATGCCGTCGATGGCGCGGTGGCGACGGGGATCGAGAACGCCATCGACCGCATGGAGGCCGACCCGGAGTGCTGGGCGGGCATCCTGGCCGGTGAGGGGCCAGTGTTCTGCGCCGGGGCGGACCTGAAGGCCATTGCCTCGGGCCATGCGGCGGCCCTGCGCACCGAACGGGGTGGTTTCGCGGGGTTGGTCAACCGGGACCGGTCCAAGCCCCTCATCGCGGCGGTGGACGGGCCGGCCCTCGCCGGTGGCTTCGAGATGGTTCTGGCGTGCGACCTGGTCGTGGCCTCGCGCCGCGCCGTCTTCGGCCTGCCCGAGGTGAAGCGTTCCCTGGTCGCGGCCGGTGGCGGCCTGTTTCGCCTGCCTCGCACGGTCGGCCCCAAGGTAGCCATGGAACTGATCCTGACGGGCGATCCCATCGCGGCCGAGCTGGCCTACGAGCTGGGCCTGGTCAACGTTCTGGTCGACCCGGGCGAGGCGCTGGCGGGCGCCCGCTCGATGGCGGCACGGATCGTGGCCAACGCGCCCCACGCGGTCTGGGCCAGCCGTAGCGTCGCCGCCAAGGCCATGAGCGAGGACGACGCCACCTTGTGGAAGCTCACGGCCGAAGCCTTCGCCAAAGTGGGCAAGACCGACGACTTCATCGAAGGGCCCCGGGCCTTCATCGAAAAACGCCCCGCCAAATGGCAGGGCCGCTGACAGGCATTTCCGTCGATATGGAGCGAATCCTTCATGAGACGGCCGTGTCGTGCTGGCGCTATCGGTCCATGAGCCAGGAGTGCAAAGCCAGGCCCCCGTCTACGGGGAGGTTGGCGCCGGTGATGTAACCGCTCCAGGCATCACTGAGCAGTACGGCAACGACCTTGGCGACGTCGTCGGGATCACCGCTGCGGCCCGCGGGGATCAACCGGGCGATCGATGGATCCTCGACGGGCTGCGGATTGGTCATGGACCGGATGGAGCCGGGTGACACCGCGTTGACCCGGATGGCGTGGCGTCCCAGCTCGTAGGCAAGCTCGCGTGTGAGCATGGCCACCGCTGCTTTGCTGGTGCTGTAGTGGGGCTGGAGCCGCAGGATGGTGTCATGCAGTGATGAGATGAACACGATCGAGCCTCGTCGGTCATTGGCGATCAGCCGCTCGACCAGGCGACGGGTGAAGAACCACGGGCCCCGAAGGTTGGCTCGCTGTACGCGGTCGAAGTCGGACTCGCTCAGGTCGAGGAAGCCGTGAGGTGTGGACATGCCGACGTTGTTGACGATGAGCTCCATGGGCCCGTAGGCAGCGAGGAGTTCGTCGGCCACCTCGGCGGAGTCGAGGCGAGCGAGGTCGCCCACGATGGCGTCGCAGCCAAGCACCGATGCCGTATCGCGGAAAGCCTCCTCGTCAATGTCAACTGCCACCACGAGCGCCCCGCAGCGCACCAGGCGCCACGCGATCGCCCTGCCGATTCCGTGGGCGGCTCCGGTGACGACGGCACGGCGTCCCCGGAGGTCTGCCGGGAGCGGACCTAACTCGGCCTCGTTCACCGCGCGCTACCGTCGCTGCGATGGCCCTGGGCGCGGGTGTGGCGAACGACGCCGCCTCGCCGGCATGACCTGCGCGCCGGCGTCATGCAGCGCCGCCGGTGAACACCTGTGAGCGGGCGGTCACCACGGGGCGAACACAGGGAGGGGTCAGTCGTCGAGGTGTCGCTCACGGCGGCCAACGGTTTACACCGATTCCCAAACGCCTGCCCCTGACCCGCGGAGTTTGACAACGGCGGTTTTCCTCGACGTGGCCGGCTGGCTCGTGTTGCCGGTGGTCGTCCTGTTCGCGGGTCGCGCCGTTCTGGTTGCAATCACCGCCCCTCGCCACGTCGCACGGCAGGAGCGTCGCACACCGACGGGGTGGTCTCTGCCTGCGGTGTCACATCGTGGTCCCGGCGTTCAACGAGGCGGCCGGCATCGCCGCCTGCGTCCGTCTCGCGGCCAGCCGCTACCCCTGTTTCGATATCGGCGTTGTCGACGACGGCTCCGCCGACCATACCGGCGACATCGTCGAGGGTTTGGGCTTGGCCAATGTGTGGCTTCTCCGCCAGGCGAATACCGGAAAGGCGCAAGCTCTCAATGCCGGGATCGCGGCCTGCTGTGGCGAGGTCGTGGTGACCGTGGACGCCGACACCGAGCCTTCGAGACCGACACGCTCCTTCGCCTCGTCGAGGCCTTCGCCGACGGGCGGGTCGGCGCGGTTGCCGGCAACACCAAGGTCGGCAACCGCCGCGGTGTATTGGGGCGCTGGCAGCATCTCGGCGTACGTCGCCGGTTACGACGCTGGACCGGCGGGTTTACGACGTGTTGGGCTGCATGCCCACGGTCCCGGGTGCCGCCGGTGCCTTTCGCCGCCAGGCTCTGGCGCAGGTGGGCGGGTTCAGCGACGAGACGTTGGCCGAGGACACCGATATCACGATGGCCATCGGCCGGGCCGGGTGGGCCGTCGCCTCTCGCGACCAGGCCCGTGCCTGGACAGAGGCACCAGCGGACATGCGATCCCTGTGGCGGCAGCGAAACGCTGGGGTCGGCGGCACCTATCGTTGCATGTGGAAACATCGGGGGTCGATTCGGCAAGGTTGCCCGTTGGGCTGGCGGGGCCTGCCATTCATGGTCGGCCTACCAGGTCGCGCTGCCGCTGATCGCCCCGGCGATCGACGTCTATGCCTTTTCGGGGCTGCTGGACGGCCAGCATCGCCGACTATTCGCTGGCCACGGTAACGGTCACCCAATCGGTCCTCGCCGGCTATATGTTGCGCCTCGACGGTGACAGTCTGCGGCCTCTACGGACACTGCCGCTCCAGCAGTTCGCCCATCGCAGCCTCACTTTTGCACTCACGGTCCGCTCCTTGTTCGCTGGGCGACGCCAGCGGATCTGGTGGGGACAAAACCCGGCGCGCCGGCAACGCTGCGATCGGCGGAGGGAAAGAGGAAGCCGCAAGGGGCGCGGCTCTCGACCCAACCCGCCACCGGCAGCCGAAATATCGCGGCCATCCACCGCCAGGAGGCCGCCGACGGCCAGCCGAGGTGGCGCCTCGCCGACCGCCATTTCGACGCCGTAATGCGAACCAGACCCGGGCGCATCTCGTCTCGGGGGTTGACGAAAATTATTCTTGCTGCCGATCATGGGCGATCCATTGGCCACGGGCGGACGGACCACGAGAGGACCCGGCATGGGTGAAGTCGAGTCGCATCGACTACGGAGCGGTGCTGATGGCGGCGTTGCTGGTCCCGGTGTGGTCTGTGCCTGCCGTGGCGGACACCGGCCAGCCGGGGGACGTTGTTGAGTGCCGCCCCAGCGGTGTTCACAATGGACCCCCTCTTGCATATCCCGATGCCTGGTGTCACAGCGACACGGGTTCTGTACCGGTCGACGAACGGAACCGGCGGCGCCAACGTCGTGTCGGGCACGATCCTCATACCCGCCCTTCCGTACTTGGGAGGCGGGAAGCGACCCCTTGTCAGCTACGCCGTCGGCACGCAGGGCTTGGGTGACCAGTGCGCGCCATCGAAGCAGATGGCCGTCGGCACCGAGACCGAAGCGGGGATCATCGAAGGCATGCTGCTTCAGGGATGGGCGGTGGCGGTAACCGATTATGAGGGTCTCGGCACTCCCGGCCAGCACACCTACGTGGTGGGCCCGAGCCTCGGCCACGCCGTCCTGGACGCACACACGCAGCCATTCGCCTTCCCCGCAGCGGGCTGGGCGCCGACACCCCGTTCACGATATGGGGCTACTCCGAGGGCGGGGCGGCGTCAAGGCTGGGGCGGCCCAGCTCCAGCCGAGCTACGCCCCCGAATTCCGGTGCGCGGTGTCGCCACCGGAGGTGTCCCCGCCGACATCGTGGCCACGGCGAGGAACCTCAACGGCGGATTGTTCTTCGGCTTCGGGGTCGCAGCGCTCATCGGCTTGGATGCCGCCCACCCCGATCTTCACCTGTCCAACTACCTGAACGCTTATGGCCAGCAGCTGGTGGCGGCCCACCACAACGACTGCCTGGTCGGTCTCGTCGCCGCGTTTCGCGTTGAAGCATTACAGCGACATCCTGCCTACTGACATCCTGGCGCTGCCCGATTGGCGGGCTGATTTCGATCAGAGCCGCCTCGGCGATTCCCCGCAGATCCCGATCCTTCAGTATCACGGGCTGCTGGACGAGGTGATCCCGTATGCCGTCGGCAAGAACCTGCGGAACCAGTGGTGCACCGAAGGCGTCACCGTCGAGTTCGGCACCTACGGCCGACCACGTGACCGGGGTCGTCGAGGGAGCCCGGATAGCATGCTCTGGCTCGATGCTCGAATGGCGGGGACGCCTACCACAACAACTGCCCGTCTCCGTAGCAACTTGTCCGGCTGGGAGCTCCGTCTTCACCAATAGGTGGGTCGTGCGCCGAGGTCGCATATCCCGTCGGACTGGCGGCGCAACCGGCCTTGGTCAGGCGAAGGTCGGCGGGCTTCCGTGCTCGTGGAGGAAAATCCGCCAGGCCGTCGACCAGCGGCAGCGTTGCCACGTGAACCAACGGGACCCACGCCGCCTACGTCGTCGCCTGCCTTCGGTAGTTCGGTGGAGAGCACCGTCACCATGAAGTCGAGGATCAAGAAGTGGTAGTCGTCGCCGATGCGCTCCACCCAGCCGACGAACTGGTCGCACATCGCTTCAAGATGGTTTCCTCGGCCAGTTCTCGCGCCACCACTTCAGCCAAGGTTTCCCCTTGCTCGACGCGGCCCCCAGGGACCGACCATCGGCCACCCGCCGGACCGTGGCCGCGGCGGATCATCAGGAGCTGGTCGTCGGCCAGGCAATGGCGCCGACACAGACCTCCGGGCGATCAGCCATCGCCTTTGGGTCGCCGTGCATCACGAGTAGCCGGGCCGTGAACCCCGATTCCTCGAAGAAGTTCTTGGTGGCCCGGCTCCGGTAGGGCCAGGGCAACGCCCCGGCGCAGCCCTCCTCCTCGAACCAGGCGACGACGAGGTCGGCCATGGCCTCCCCGACCCCGACCGAACGAGCGTCGGGCTCCACGAACAGGCCCTCGATGACGCCCAGCCGCTCGCCTCGGGAAGCTCGTCGATACGGCCCGCGGCTTAGCCGACGACGAATCGTCGATGGTCCCCACCCAGACCGTACGGTCGGGATCGCTGATTTCGGTGCGCGACGACACCTCGACGGGGTTGCGCCAGGCCTCGCCGGAGGAACAGGAGGCCGCCCCCCGGAACTGGAGCAGCTCCTCCTTGGCCTGGAGGTACAGCTCCGCCAGCCGGGCCACGTCCTCGGCTGTGGCCAGCCGCGCCCCTTCCACCGGCTCAGATCCGTCCGGTCTGAAGTTGTGCGATCTTGGTCAAGATGGTGCGTCGGCCCCGGCCCGCGGCCTCGTACGTGCGGACCGCCTCCAGCTCGGGCGGGGCCAAACCGGCGAGCCGCTGGACGACCTGGGACGCCGAAAGCGGGGTTGATAGCCAGGGATCGCCAGCTCGGCCGCAGTCGAGGGCTCCGACCGCGACGCAGTCCGAACGCTGCGACCGCCGTTGGCCGAGGGAGCCCCTGGGTCGGCCCGCAAGGAATCCGCCGAGGGAGCCGCATGATCGTCTCGGAAGGAGTCCACCGAGGGAGCCGCCGGGTCGACCCGGAAGGGGGAGTCGGCCAACGCGACCTCGCCTGGCGGGCACGCCCTCGACGTCTGAAGCAGGGCTGCGACCGACTTTTCTTCCTCGCGGGCCTCCCGGGCGGCTCGCTGGCGTCTCTCGGGTGCGACCTCGGCGGTCCGCGGCGACGCGTTCGACGACGTCGGCGGGGGTGGACCGGGAAGCAGGCCGAAGCTCACGAGGGTCTCCGAAGAAGTTCTTGCTGCCCGTGGCGCGATGCGTGCTCGCCGACCATCTTGGCGATGCCGACTTGGTGGCCGACGCGGGTGCGGCCCTTGTCCACCCACTCGGGAAGGGCGTCCTTGGCCGCCAGGGCCAGCCCGACGGGACCGAAGAACGCCAGGTTGAGGACCTGCTTGATGGGTGATTGGTCGTGGCTCACGTCGGGTCTCAGATTCACCTTACG
>CAVTDW010000017.1:0-198435 GCA_963733505.1 uncultured Actinomycetota bacterium
GCAACGGTTCTCACTTCAACAGAGAGGTGAACTCGGCCAGTGTGGAATTCCGGTTTTGACGACCAGACCACCGTCAGCGGGTTCCACGAGGTCGTTCGCCCGCGATCTGACGGGCATCGGATAGTCGTCGCTGTGGGTCACGCCGAACTGGTGGTGACTAACGGGAACGACTCCGAAGGCGACAGTCATCGGATCGGCACGACAAAGCGGTTCGTTGTCTTCGTGGCCGACTCATATATCCGTCCGTAATGTCTCATCCGCACCGGCGCATCACCGACATCGAGCGCTGCCTGCCGTCGCGACCGATCGAGCGGGTCGGAGGCGCCTGCTCCGACGGATAGAGTCCCTTGGTGCTTCGACGCCGGAGGACGGCGCTGACCACGAAGCCGACTGACACGTCGACGGCTCGGGTTCCCGACCTCGCGCAGTTCACCGAGGACGCCGATTTCTACGCAGCGGAGTACTGGCGGGCTCGCGCCGAGCTCAAGGCACCTGCCGAAGGAACCATGGCCCACAGAACAGAGGGAGTTTGACAGAATCACCACGGTAGTCGGCCCCCTGTACAACACGAGGGTCAACGCCACGTGGGGCCTGATCGCCAACGGGGTCCAAGCGGTTCCACATGCGCTGGAGATGGTTCGGAGCCGCGACCGCGACACCGAGAGGATGGCGGAGGAATCCTTGGTGCTCTCGGGCGCAACCCGCAAGTTGTCGGCGAACTTGTGGCCGCTGTGGACCGCGAGACCGATACCCAGGCTTCGCGACACGTTCATAGTCGCTCTTGGACGGATGCGAGCCAAGGAAGCTCTCCCTGCTCTGGCTGGGTTCCGTGCGTTGGATGCGGATGGTGATGGCGACACGAGGCACGCCATCCAGAGTCTGGCAATGGTGGCACGAAGGCGATTCGACCACGGAGAGGACCTCAACCGGCCGCGATCGCCTGGCTCGATAGTCATGGCTTGTAACCCCAGCGCCGTCTGGTTCCGCGACACGGGCCCGCTTCCACCGCGGTTGCCGGTTGCCTCAACTGGGGTTGATCCGGTTTGACGGACGGGTTGGTTGTGTTGATTATGCCGCCTGTCGGTCGGCAGCGTGGTGGATGTAGCTTCGTATGCGCCGGGCTGAGATAGCCCAGAGTGGAGTGGAGTCGGCGGTGTTATACCAGCCCTCGACGTAGTCGAACACGTCGTGTCGAAATCCCACGTGTCGGCCATGGGCGGGTGTCGACGAGCTCGTTTTGAACGACGCGAACAAACTCTCGGCCACGCGTTGTCCCAACATTCGCCCTTGCGACCAACCGACAACATGACGCCGAGGTCCGCGGCCAAAGCCCGGTAGTCCTCGCCGTGTATTGGCGCCCCCGGTCCGAATGAAAGTCACCCGTCGGGTGGCCGTCGCTGCCGGCAACGCCATGGACAGGGCGTCGGCGACGAGTCGGTGCGCATGTGCTCGGCCAGGGCCCAGCCGACCACCCTACGAGAGGCCAGGTCGATCACCGTCGCCAAGTAAGCCCAGCCTTCCCACGTGGCGATATAGGTCAGATCGCCGCACCAACGGGCGTTGAGCTCGGTGCTCGGCCCGAAATGGCGGCGGATCAAATCGACGCGGCGGACTCGGCGTCCGGGTCGGCGACGGTAGTCTTGCGCCACCGGAGCCGGCAACGCCCCTCCAGGCCCCGCTGCCGCATGATCCGGGCGACACGTTTCCGGCCACAGCAAACACCGTCTGACGCAGGGCGGCGTGGATACGCGGCGACCCATACGTGCCCTTCGACACGGTGTGGATCGCCACGAGCCGCTCGACCAGCTCGGCGTCGCTCACCTCCGGTCGCAGGGGATGTGGCGATGCCATCGTAGTAGGCGGACCTGGAGACCTCGAGCAGTCGCACGTCTTAGCGACGTGGGCTCTCCGCTTGCTCCGCCTCGATGAACGGCCAACCGTCACCGGGTCTCCTTAGCGAAGAAAGCTGTTGCCCTCTTGAGGATGTCGACTCCTCCGAAGCCGGCGGTTCTCCCGACGCAAGCGAGCGAACTCTTTGCGCTCGTCGCTGGTCAGGCCGTCATGTCGGGTGCCCGGGTCGAGCTCGGCCTGTTTGACCCACGCCCGCACCGCGGTCTCGGTCAGATCGAAGTCCCGGGCCACCTGGGCGATCTGCGTCGCCACGCTGGCAAAGCTCGACGATCTCAGCTTTGAACTCGGGAGTGAAGGACCTACGAGGACGAGGCTTCTTCTTCTCCACGGTCTCCATGATGGACATCCTTTCCGGCGGTGCACGCCCCTGATGGTGGATGTCCGTCAAACCGGGGCAAGCCCAGACGGCAGCAAGGCGACCGTGTGCGCACCGAATATCTCGTCAGGCGGAATCTGATTCGGTCGTCGCCCGCTGGAAACCGGCACTGATCGACGGTAATGGGGCGCCCGCCCCAAAGCCCAAGCTCACATTGAAGCCGGAGCGCTACACTGGATTCACAACCCGGTAATGCAATGGTGGGGAAGGTAGACCGGCCCAAATGGTCTGGCGATGGGTGATCGGGGCGGTCGGCGCTGCATTCTTACTGTCGGTATCGTCATGCACCAAAGCGGAGACCAAGGAGTGTCGGGCCGTGAGCGACCACATCACTCTGCCTGGCGAAGCGCAGTGCCGACACCTACGCGCCGGAAGCATCCGGACTCCGGCCAGGATCCGAGGTGCGAATCTCAATAACGGGCCTATCCCTCCCCGGCTCGCGGGCTTCCTCAAGTCATAGCCGACCCGACCGGGCGATTCCCGGCCTGCCGGCCAAAACCCATCCGGTGTTGTGGTCCCGCCTGGCAGTGGGCCAGTGGCGATCACCATTACCGGAACCAGTGCAAACGGGTCCTCCGTCAGCACTACCTTCTCCCGATAGCTGCCCATCGCAACAGACAACTCAGGTAGCCACGGAGCAGGGAGCGGCAGAACAATCCATCTGAGCGGTCTGCTCCGCCGAGCTCGAGGCACCCAAGCCGCACCGATCGACGGTTCCGGAACCTCGTCAGGCCGCGGTCGTGCCTGTTGGAGATCCACCAGTCACCGGCTCTGACGGCGTAGAACATGGACCGTGTTGGTCCACGAGGGCCGGGCTCGGATCCGCTGTCTTGACGGCAGTGAGCATGAGCTCCCCTTCGAGTCCCTGGACCCGTCGGTGGCGGCTGAAGCCGCTCCGTGGCGTACGTTTCGATGGCGTCACGGTCAGAAGCACTACTCCGGTTGGTATTGGTCGGCCACGATGGGCCATCTGGTCGGCTACGAGAGCCGCCTGGAGTTGGCAAGGCTCATGTTGGCCGATTGGGACCCCGATGTGGTGGCCGTCGCGTCGCAGCCGATGCTGCTGTTCTTCACATGCGACGGGCGCGCCCGTCGCCAAGTGCCAGATTTCCTGCTGATCTATCGCAACGGTCCCGCCGCGTTGGTCAACGTGAAACCGCAAACACGCTTGGCCAATGAGGACGTGCGGGCTGTGTTCGACGCGGTGTCCGAGCTTTGCAATGGAAGGGGGTGGCGGGCCGAGGTTTGGAGCGGGGCGGATGCCCAGGTGTTGGAGAATGTCCGGTTCTTGGCGGGCTACCGGCGCCCCTCACTGTTCAACCCGGCCGACGTGGAACGGGTACGTGCAGTCGTCGGCGACGGCGGAACGCTGGGGTCGCTGGAGACGACCTGTGAGCGTCACGGCGTCGGTGATGCCCGAACGGTGCTGCTGCATCTGGTGTGGCGTTCGGAGCTGCTGGTGGACCTGTCAGCACCGATCGGGTGCTCAACGGAGGTGGTGCGCGCATGTCGTTGACGAGAATGATCGCCGTCGGGTGCCGGGTGGTGTGGGACGGGGAGCTGTGGGACGTGGCCAGCCTCGACGGTGGTTGGGCCACTCTTCGGCACCTGTCGGGCCGCTCGGTCGGGGTTTCGCTGCGGGAGTTGGCGGAGCGGGCCGCCCCGGCGGACGGCTCGTTCGCCGAGCCGGTGGAGGGCACCGGGGCGGTGCTCGACGCCATGGGCGACGACGAGCGATCCGAGCTAGTGGGGCGTCTCGGCCATGTCCGTGAGTTATTGACCGGTTACCGCTCCGGCGCCGCATCCCAGGCGGCGCCGGGTGAACCGCGGGCTGCATATGTGCCGGGGACGGCGCTGATGGACCGCTATCGGGCCAAGGCGGAAGAGTTGCAGGTGAGTGAGATCACCGTGCGGCGCATGGTCGCCGCCTACCAGGCCGATGGCGTGATCGGCTTGGTCGACGCCCGCCGTCACAAGGCGGCAAACCCTTTGGGTCGCGTGGACATCCGCTGGCTGGACGCCGCCCGGGGTCTGCTGGCCGAGCATGTCGGCGAGTCGCAGCCGCCCCGGCACCTGTTCATCGACAAGGTGGCGGCCCGGGTCGTCCAGGTCCACGGCCAAGACACGGTGGCGTTGCCTTCGGAATCGACGGCACGCCGGGCGCTGCGGGAGTTGACGGCGGGCACCAACGCGTTCTCGGGTTCCGCGAAGGGCAAGCGGAGCATCGCGACGCGTCCGGAGACACCGTATGGCCGGCTGCGGCCGACCAGGCCCGGTGAGTACGTGATCTTGGACACCACCCGCCTGGATGTCTTCGCCATGGAGGCCTTGACGCTGCGCTGGGTTTCCTGCGAACTGACCGTGGCGTTGGACCTGTTGAGCCGGGCGGTCCTCGGGTTGCGGCTGAGCCCGGTGTCGACCAAGGCGGTCGACGCCGCCTTGGTGCTCTACGAGACCATCACTCCCCGCTCGACGGGTCGACCGGCGAAGGCTTGTTCCCCTACGCCGGGGTGCCGACCGTGGTCCTCGTCGACCCCGACCAGATCTCGGCCACGCCGCAGGTCGACGAGTTGGGGCTCCCCGGGGTGGCGGTGGAGACGATGATCATCGACCACGGCAAGATCTACCTGTCGGCTCACCTTCGGGCGGTGTGCGACCGCCTCGGGATCAGCATCCAGCCTGCCCGGGTGGGGATGGGCCCGGACAAGGCGGCCGTGGAACGATGGTTCCGCACCGTCCGGGAGGGCTTCCTGGCCGCCCTGCCCGGCTACAAGGGCCCCGATGTCTACACCCGGGGTGAGCGGCCCGAGACCGACTGCTTCTTCTTCGTCCACGAACTCGAGGCGTGCCTGCGGCACTGGGTCGCCACCGTCTATCACCGCCGACCCCACGAAGGCCTCATCGAGGCGCAGGTGCCAGGCGTCGAGCTGTCCCCGCTGGACATGTTCGAGCTGGGCGTCACCCGCGCCGGGGTGTTACGGATCCCGGCGTCGCCCGACCTGGTCTACGACTTCCTGCCGGTGGAGTGGCGAACCATCCAGCACTACGGGGTGGAGATGTTCGGGTTGCGCTACGACGGCGCCGCCATCAACGCCTACCGTAACCGGACCAGCCCCTACCCCGGCCGCGCGGCGGGGAAATGGCCGTTTCGTTACGACCCCGACGACATCTCCCAGGTGTTCTTCCAAGACCCCGACGACCACACCTGGCACCGTCTGCGCTGGGCGGAGCACGACGAGATCGCGGTGCCGTTCTCGGCCGAGGCGTTGCGCTACGCCCGCCACCTGGCCCGCCAGACCAGCCGATATCCCGACGACCGCCAAGCCCTGGCCGAGCTCCTGGAACGCTGGGATGTCGGCCTGGCCCGCAACCCGACCGAGCGGCGCATGGCGCTGCGGCTGTCCGAGCAGCGGGCCAAACGCCTCGCCGGACGCGCCGACGACGACCTACCGGCCCCGTCGAGCCTGGCGACCTTGCACGCCCTCCCCGACCCGGTCGCCGAGCCGGAGGAGCCACCCGGTGGCGACGACGACGAAGCGGACCTCGACGACGGCGACTTCTACCGCGACGCGTTCGAGACGATCCGATGACCGCCAGCCTCGACCACCTCGAGATCGAAGAACGCGACTACTGCCTGTCGGTCAAGGAAGGCTGGGCTCGCCGGGTCAACGCCCCTGCCCGATCGAGGCCGCCGGACATGAGCCGAGCCGAGCTGGACGGCCTGTCGGGGAGGGAGCGTCTGCGCTACGACGAGGCCCGCAAGGTGTGGCACGCCAACGTGGGCCCGATCCTGACCTCACAGATGGCGGACGCGACCGAGCGGATCGCCGATATCGTCGACGCCAACCGCCAAGACGGCGACAAGGTGAAAACCGCGGCGGTCCTCGACGCCTGGCCCGGATTGGGGAAGACGACCTTGGCCGTCGCCTTCGGCGCCTCCTACCACCGCGCCCAGATTGAGCTGCACGGCTTGCTCAGCGCCAGCGGTGACGAGCGCATCCCGGTGGTGTACATCGCCTTGACGTCCAACACCACCATGCGCAGCCTCAACGCCATGCTGTGCCGCTTCTATGGGCACCCAGGGACTATCAGGGGCAACGCCCAGCAGTTGGCGGATCGGGCCAGCGACTGCGTGCTGGCGTGCGCCACCCGGCTGATCATCGTCGATGACGTCCATTTCCTGGATATGTCCCGGCGTGACAGCCGGGAGGTGGCAAACCATTTCAAGTGGCTGGCCAACCAGTTCCCCGTCACCTTCCTCTATGTCGGTGTCGGCATCGCCGAGCGGGGCCTGCTAAGCGAGGGGCTGCACAAATCCGAGATCGCTTTCTCCCAGACCGCCCGACGCTGGACCCGATTCGGGCTCGACCCGTTCGAGGTCCGCACCGAAGCAGGCCGCAAGACGTGGCGGTCGCTGCTGCTCAACATCGAACGCGACCTCGTCCTGGGCGACAAGACACCGGGAATGGTCGCCAACGATCTGGCCGAATACCTTTACGCCCGCTCCACCGGACATTTCGCCAGCCTGATGTGCATCATCGCCCGGGGCTGCCAGCGGGCCATCAAGACCGGCGCCGAATATCTCGACACCAAGATCCTCGACACGGTGCGCAACGACGAGGCGGCCGAGAGCAGCCGCCGCGAACTGCAAACGGCGTTCGACAATGGGATGCTCCGGATGCCGGGCCGCCTCGGCGTGGCGTGAGGACCCTGCCGCTCCGACTGACCCCGCTGCCGGGCGAGGCGTTCGACGGCTGGCTCCACGCCTACGCCGCCCGTCTCAGGATCTCCATCGCCGACCTTGAACCGGCGACGGTCGCACGTAGCAGGGCGTTGGCGGCCAAACCCGTCGAACTTGCCGTCAACGGCCTCAACCCTTCCGAGGTGGCCGCGGTGGCCGCCGCCACCGGCGTCGACCCAAAAGACCTGGCGGCAATGTGGCAACCGTTGAACCGATATACGGCCATGGTGTCGGAACGATTCCAGGGGACGCTCCGCAAAGCCCTCCTCCCCCTCCCCGCCAGCCGCTTCTGCCCCCACTGCCTCGACGAAACCGGCGGAAGGTGGATGAGCACATGGCGGCTCCCCACCCACGTCGCGTGTCTCGATCATCGCTGCTACCTCCTTGACCGCTGCCCAACATGCGCCAAGGAGCCGCGCCGATACCCCCGCTACCGGATCAAGGCTCTCCGCGAGGGGTGGGTATGCGCCACCGAGGTGAGCGAGGCCCCGGGAAAACACCGCCAGGACTGCGGCACCGACCTTCGAGCGGCACTAACCACAACAGTCCCACAGGGGACCTTGCACGCACAGTCCCGGCTGAAGAACCTGACCTCCAGCGACGCGTGCGCCGCCCGAGTCGCTGCCGACCGCCTCGTCGAACTTGTCGCCGTGCTGGTCAGCCTCCCGGAATCCCCGCTCGTTCCTCGAACAGATAGCTTCCGGGACGCCGAGACGGCCGAGTCCCTGCTCGATCGGGCATCTCAGGTCCTCGACAACAGCGACGCCTTCAACGCCTATGCCCTCGCCGACGTCCGTCAACGCCCGCCGGCGCTGCCGGCCCGGATCCGAAGCACGACACCGGAACTGGTCACGCGGCTGGTCAAGCTCCGAGACCCACACCTGCGACCAACCGAACGGCTCCGCTGGCGAAGCCTCACCGCGCCCCAACGACCGAAACTCGACCAGGCCGATATCCAACGAAGGCAGGACGCGATACCAAGCGCACTGTGGGTCGACTGGACCATCCGGCTGTGCCCGCCGACCGGTCTTCATGTCGACATCTTCCGAACAGTGGCCGGCGCCGCGCTGCTCGTCCCCGGCGCCACCGCCCCGGTTGAGACCCTCTTCGCCGATCACCGAGACCCGGGGTTGGCAAAAACCTTCTCCCACGTCGTCCAATTCCTCCCGCCTCCCCCAGCCGACGCAGCCATCTTGCGGGTCCTGACCCAACTCGCAGAAAACGTCGACCGCCACGGCACCCCCATCGATTACGCCCGACGCCGCCACCTCGCCGCCGCCGAACCCCTCATCGACGCCACGCAGTGGGACGCCATTTGCGAACAGGCCGGCGTTCCCACCGGCGGCCGGGCGAAGCTCACCAATGCGCAACGCTGGATCTGGGAGACCATGACCGGCGATCTGCTCTCCGACGCCCCAGGTGACCTCAAACTCGTCGACCATTCAATACTCGGCTTCCACCTCTTCGCCCTCCACCTCCCCACCGCCGCAGCCGCCGCCCTCGACAATCACGCAGCCCGACTACTCGAACGACACAGCATCGACGAACCGCTCACCTGGAGCCCGCCCCTGGACTGGGCCGACTCGACCGACACCCCAGGCGTCGACCCCGACAGCATCGACCCCGAAACAATCCACGGCATGCTCCGCGCCGGTGTCCCGCTCGGCAAGATCGCCGACCAACTCGACACGAGCATCGCCCACCTGCGTTGGATCGTCCGCCGCCACCCGCCCCAACTCCGGTCACGTTCCCAAGCCAACAAGGTCCTCCGCGGTGCCCGCCCGGCCGACCTCACACCCGATCGGCTCAACCAACTGGTCAACATCGAAGGCCGAACCTTCCGCGACCTCGCCCGCGAACTCGGGATGCACCGTCGCCGACTTGCTGAACTGCTTCGCCAGGGCGGCTATGCCGTGCCGCCATCCCAGCGGCGGTCCAAATACAAACCCAAGCCTGAGTGGCTCCGAGAGCAATACCTCGACCGGCGTCGGACCTTGCCTGACATCGCAGCTGAACTCGGCACGACCGCGCCCAATGTCGCCCTCTTCGCGAAGGAGTACAACATTCCGCTACGACCTCGCGGAGGCGCCAGCCATGCCAGCGCCGTCAACCACCACCCCGGACTCCCCCAGCCCCTTGCATCCGCCCTCGCCGGGCAAGGCGGCTACCAAAGGATCCAACGATTCCAGACCATGGCCAATAGCACCAGCATCGGCGAGGCGGCCAAAACTTTAGAGATCGAACCGTGCACCATCTCAACGCAGCTAACAAAACTCGAGCGAGCAGTTGGCGGCGTACTTCTGCGTCGCCGTCAAGGCGGCGGCGTCCGTTTAGAACTGACACCGCTCGGCCGGGTGCTGCTCGATCAAGCCGACGCCCACCTGAATGAGCAGTCTCACGCCCCCCAGAGCACTCGCCAAGAAATGATCATCTCCGCCGACCAAAGCGTGCCAGAACCAGCCACAAGATGATCAGATGTAGGCGGCGCAATTGATCAACTGCAGCGCCGCCCTACACCGCCGCCCGGCCGGCTGCGGCTGCGATCGCTGCGCTATGGCCTGTCGGACGTCGGTTCAGGGGCTCGGTTTCGGCGTCGTCTAACCGTGACTGCGCCAAGGCCGATCGCGGCGCCGCCGCTGAGGAGTGCACCCGACGCGACGAGATAGTGCCGCGATCGTGGAGCGCAAACCCCTCGGGTGAAGCTCCAGATTATGTACCGATCAGCACGCTGAAACGCAGGGGTACTCCGTATCTGTTGCTGCTCGGCGAGAAGGACTCGACGTTGCTCATCGACAAATGCTCGACGTTTCGCCGGATCAACCAAGTCGCTTGGAATCGGAGAGAGCGATTTGTACTGGCTCTGCCAAACGGCACGGTCGGACGGGCCGGGGTCATGCACGACCGGATGCCAGGCATCGACCAACGGCACACACGAACGGGCATCCAGTTCAGATGGCGTTGTGAAGGGTTTCAGCGCGGGCAGCGCCGCCGCGACCAGCACGACTACGCCGACGGGCATCAGCCACCGGGGCCGGGTGGGCCATCCTCGGACCCGACGAAACACAAGGTAGGAGATACCGGCGACCGCACCGACGAGGAAAATCGCCTGCCATTGCGGGTGTAGATGAATGGTGGGGTGCCAACCGCTGTTGTCGAACTCGGTGAGACCCTGGTCGCCGCGGCTGGTGAGCAACAGTCCGGCGAGCGCCAGACTGAACAGGCCTGCCAGGGTCCAGCCAACGCCACGCAGGAGTTGTATGACTACCGGTCGCGTTCCGCGAGGAGCCCGACCTGACTCCGCGGGGATCACAGCTTTGTCATCGACACGAACCGCCTCCGGCCTGAGAGTCTGGAGCCTTGGCGACAACCGTGGCCCACCCGCGGACACGCTGGTCACAGCCAGCGGATTGACCAGTTCGAGCGGACCCTACACCCCCCGGTAGGGCCCGGCGGAGACCGTCGTCGAGCCCAGCAGCCGCCATGTCCAGGTCGTCGAACGCCAGGACCGGGCCGGCGGGGCGTCGAGGTCGGCGTCGATCGCACGACGGACGACGGACGAAGGGCCGAGCGCTGGCGCCAGGTGAGGGCTTGACTCTCCCCTGTAGGGAGACCGCACACTCGATGTGTCGGGCCGTGCGGCTCGACGACGAGGGAGTAGGAGCCGTGGAAGAAGTCAGCATTGGCGAGTTCGCACGACGGTCGCGTCTGTCGATCAAGGCGCTCCGTCTCTACGACGAACTCGGTGTGCTGGTGCCCGCGCGCGTTGACCAAGCCTCTGGCTATCGCTACTACGACGTCGCGCAGCTCGAAGCGGCGCGCCTTGTATCGATGCTGCGCCAGCTCGACTTGCCGCTGGCCGCGATCAGGGAACTGCTCGCATGCGATCCGGTTGATGCCGCAGAACGGATATCGGCGCACTGGCGGGAGGTCGAGTCTGCACACGACGCGCGCCGCGAGCTCGCCGACTACCTCGTCAACCGACTGAGCGGAAAGTGGTCTGTCATGTACGAAGTCGCCACACGAGAGATACCCGAGCGGAGCCTGCTCTGCCTGAAGCGCAATGTCGACCAACGGGGGGCGTGGGCGCTCGGCAAGGAGTTCATTGCGGTCCTGCGCGAGCGACCGCTGCCGAAGATGGAGGGGCGTGAAGGCGCGATGTTCACCATCTACTGGGGTGAGGTGAGCGCCGATAGCGACGGCCCGGTCGAGATGTGCAAGCCGATCCCTGGGGCGGGCGCGCAGGTGCTTGCGTCGCACTACCCGGAGTTGACCTTGCGGACCGAACCGGCGCATAGCGAGGCGTACGTCGCGCTACCGAACGACGCGCTACCGGCCGGCGCGGGTGAGAGCCCAGGCGTGCCGTGGCAGCTCGCGTCGGAGGCATTGCGTGCGTGGGCGGACGAACACGGCATAGAGGACGACGATCTCGCCCTCAAGCCCGAGGATCTCGGCGTGCGGATCACCTACCTCACGAGCGGGCCAGTCACCGAGACGAGCCCCCCCTACTGCGATTTCGCCGTGCCGTATGCCTGATCACCGCCGACGCGGGTTTTGAAGAGGACGCAATCCCCACCATCCTGCACCGGATGAGTTTCTTGTCGAGCGCCACGCTCGATCTGCTCCGGATGGCATCGATCCTCGGGAGCACCTTCTCGGTCAGGGACCTGACCCTGGTGATGGAGTGCAGCGCCCGGACATTGGCACCGATGATCCGCGAAGCGATCGAGGCCGGCGTCCTGGCGGAGGCCGGGGCACGAATTACATTTCGCCATGACCTGCTTCGCGAGGGCGCTGTACGAGGACATGCCGCTCTCGGGCCGCCAATCGCGTCGGTGCCGCGCCTCGACGAATCGGCGGGTGAGACAACCAGGTTCATGGAGTGGGCGACCCCGGTCGGGTCGCCCACTCCACGGAGTTTTGCCTGAGGGCGTTACGCCGGTTGGTAGGTCTGGGCGTCCGGCGAGGTGAACAATGGCTGGATTTCCTTCAGGCCACCCTTCTCGGCGGAGTTCGCCTGGGCGACATAGACCTCACGGGAGGGCGGGGCCCCGGCCTTGGTGTAATCGAGTGTCGCAACCAGCCCGTCCGTGTCGACCTTGTTCAGCGTCTGCGACGCCTTCAGCAGGCCATCCCTGGTGAGGTCGCCGGCCGAGCAGGCCGCGGTGAGAACCTTGGCGAAGATCTGGGCCTGGGCGTAGCCGAAGATGATCGACGCATTCGGCACCTCGGTCGGGTACTTCTTGATGTACAGGTCCCGCACCTTCCCCACGCCTGGAGCGGTACCCGAGAAGGGGGCCGCCGAGCCGACCACGTAAAAGCTCTTCTCGAGTGCCGCCTTCGCCGGTCCGTCGAGGATCGTCGCGGCGAACCCCGGGTTCGAGCTGAGAATCGTGACGTCGTAACTCTGGGACGCCGCCACCGACGCCGCCGACGCCGACTGCTTCGGGCCCGACGTCATGAGGATGAACTTGGCCCCAGCCGCCTTGATCGCCGCGATCTGGGAGGTCATATCGGTGTCAGTGCCCTTTATCTTCTGCTCGATGAGCTTTAGGTTGTGCTGCTTGGCCATGTACTGGCCGCCGGTGAAGCCGTTTTGGCCGTACTCACCCTCCTGGTAGATGTAGCCGACGGTGTCGCCGTCCTTTAGTCCCTTTTCCTTCATCAGCCAGCTCACGCCGTTGATGATCTCGAGGTCATATGTCGTGCCGTCCATGATGATGTACGGGTTCTTCAGCAGGCTTGAGGCCCATGACACCGGTTCAGTCAGCATGTGGTCGGCGAGCAGGCTCGGGAGCAGCGCGGTGGTCATGGGCGAGCCGAGGCTCTGGTTCAGGCCGAGCACGCCGTCCTTCATCCCGGCGTAGAGACTCACCGCGGTCTGGGCGTTGTAACCGTGGTCCTTGACGTCGAGGGTGACCTTGCGGCCGCAGATTCCGCCGGCCGCGTTCGTCTGGTCCCAGTAGAGCTGCAGGCCCTGGACCGAGCCCTTGCCCAGGGCGTTGAACTGACCCGACAGGTCGGTCAGCACCCCAAGGTGGATCTCGGTCGCGCTCACCCCCACGTCTGTCTTCACGGCGGCGGCACCAGGCGAGGTACTGCCGGTGGGCGGCACCGCCACCTTGTCGTTCTTCGTGCAGCCGGCGGCCAACAAGGCCATGACGGCCAGGCTGGCAACGAGCCCCTTGGTGGTCCGTATGCTTCTCATGCGACGTTCACTCCTTTTCTGTCCATGGTCGGATCGTGGGTGGTGTCGGTCGAAGTGGGGTCGCCGGCCCCGGGGTTTCGCGGAACCCAACCTCCCGCCAAGCGGCGGAACCGCCGGCCCAACGCGACGACACCGTCGGGCTCGAAGAGCAGCACGGCGATGACCGCCGCCCCATAAAGGAATTTGGCGGCGATGCCCGCGGTCACCCCGCTCGACCCGGGACGGGCCAAGAAGGGCAGGCTGTCGCTGTAACGCTCGAGAACAAGGGGCAAGGCGGTGACGAAGATGGCGCCGACGGCTGCCCCGTAGACCGAGCCGAGGCCTCCGATGACAATCATCGCCAGGAACTCGACGGACAACGCGAGGCTCCATGTGTCAGGCACGATCCGTTGGAAGGCCAGAGCGGTGAGCACCCCGGCCGCGCCCGCGTACATCGACGACACCATGAACGCCTGGGCCTTGACCCGGATCACACTCACCCCCATCACCGCAGCCGCCACCTCCCGGTCCCGCACCGCCTGTAGGGAACGACCGGAACGGCTCCGCTGGAGGTTGCGGGCGTACCAGATCCCGGCCGCGGACACGAGCAGCGACAGCTCCCAGAGCATTTCAAGGCGGCCGAAGCGGACGTTGCCGATGTAGCGGGGCGGGCGGGTGTCAGCGAATGCGAGGCCGAACAGCGAGAACGGCTCGACGTCGCGACCGTTGAAGCCGCCGGTAACAGTTGTGGCGTTGAACAGCACGTGCTGGCCGAGGAAGACCAAACCGAGCGACGCCACCCCGAGGTAGAGACCTCGGAGCCGACCGGCGAGCGGGCTGAACAGCAGCCCGGCGAATCCGGCCAGCGCGATGGCGAGCGCCGCGGCCAGCAACGGTGGCAGGCCCAGCCCCCGGAGGTGGACCCCGCCCACGCCGGTCGAGCCATGGTCGGCGAACAGCACATAGCCGTATGCGCCGACGGCTAGGAAAAAGGCGTGGGCCAGGGACAGCTGACCCGTCATGCCAGTCACGATGTTGAGGCCGGTCGCCCCGACCACCGCGGCGAGGGCGAAGACCCCGAGCGACAGCCAGAAGTGCCCGAGGAAGAATGGCCCGAGACCGATGACCGCCAAGACGGCGAGGGCGGCCACCAGCCGGGGCCACCGACGGTTGCCGACCGCCTGCCCCGCCGTAGCCGTTGCCACCGCCGCCTTGTCGCCGGGCGGGTCGGCGCCATCAGACACGCGAGACGTCCCTGATGCCGAAGAGCCCGGCGGGTCGCCACAGGAGGACGGCGATCATGACGACGTAGGGCATCACGTCGTGGAAGCCCCGGCCGAGAAAGACGAGGTTGTTCTGATATCCCTGGGTAAGCGAGGACGCCAGCCCGATGGCGAGGCCCCCCACCAGGGCACCTCCTGGCGAGTCGAGCCCCCCGAGGATGGCGGCCGGGAAGGCGAGGAGGGCGATGGCGCCAGCACTGCCGTCGAGGCCGGGCGAGGGAAAGGCGGTGAGAAAGAGGCCCGCCACGGCGGCAAGCCCTCCGGCGATGATCCATGCCACCATCGACACTCGGCCGAGCCGGATGCCCATAAGCGAGGCAGTGACGCCGTCCTCCGCCGCGGCTCGCATGGCCAATCCCCAACGAGACAGCTTGAACCAGGCGAAAAACGCTCCGAGCAGTACGACGCTCACGACGACGGCCGCGATCCTGGTCTCGGGCACCGTGATGCCGCCGAACCGCACGACCCGGGCCCCCCATGGGTCGCCCAGGCTGAGGACGTTCGTGCCGATGCGGCGGCCCATCTCGGCCTGCAGCATCACGTCGACGCCGATGGTGAGGATCGCGACGCTGATGACCGAGCGGTGCTGCATGCGCCGCACCAACAGACGCTCGGTTACCAGCGCCACCCCGGCCGCTGCAATAATGCCGCCGGCCAGCGCCAGCAGGAACGGGAGGTGGCTGACCACCCGGAGCCGAGCCGTCGTATAGGCCCCCACCAGCAGCAGTGACCCATGCGCGAAGTTGACGACCTCCGTCGCCTTGAAGACGATGACGAACCCGAGCGCGATCAAGGCGTAAACCGCGCCGAGCGCCACCCCGCTGAACAACAGCTCGATGAGCTTGGTCACCTCGCCCCTCCGTGCTCCCGAGCGGCGGCGAACAGCCGTGGTGTCCTCTCATGCGTCGTGATCTGCGTCGTGACCTGCGTCGTGACGCGTCTGTCTGCGTCGTGACCTGCGTCGTCGGTCCGGCAGCATGGAGGACGCTCTCTATGCCGTGCTCTCCCTGATCGTCGCCAGTACCGAGATAGGCCTCGATCACCCGTGGGTCCACTTTGACCTGGGCCGGCGGGCCATCGGCTATGCGGGCCCCAAAGTCGAGGACCGTCACCCGGTCGGCGATCGACATGACCGTTCCCATGTCGTGTTCGACGAGCACGATGCTCAGGCCGAGCGCAGACCGGATCTCGGCGATCGTCCTCGCCATCGCCCGCTTCTCCCCGGAGCTCATGCCGGCGACCGGCTCGTCCAACAGCAGCAGTGACGGCTCGACATTCAGGGCCCGGCCCAGCTCGACCCGCTTCTGGTCGCCATAGGAGAGGTCGCCGACGGAGAGGGCCAGCTTGTCGCCGATCCCCAGGAACTCGGCGATCTCGGCCGCCCGGATCCGGTGGCGGGACTCTTCACGTCGGGCCGACGGCAGCCGCAGCCCGCCCGCGAGGAAGCCCGAGCGGGTGAGGTGGTGCCGGCCGAGCAGCAGGTTCTGCTCGACGCTCATGCCCCGGAAAAGGGCGAGATTCTGAAAGGTGCGGGCCACACCAAGGCGGGCGATCCGGTCGGGCGGCAGCGACGACAGCACGTGCGGCCCGTAGGTGACGCGGCCCTCTGTGGCCCGGTACACCCCGGAGAGAACATTGAAAAGCGTCGACTTTCCCGCCCCGTTCGGCCCGATGACGGCGTGGATCGAGCCCGGGGCGACACCGAACGAGACGTCGGCGAGCGCGGTCACCCCGGCGAAGCGAACGGTGACCGCTTCGACCGAAAGCGGCAGCGCCTGGTAACTCACGGCCGGGCTGGCTTCGTTGGCCATCATCCGGCCCATCGGGTGAGGGTGCGGACCGGACCAACAGGAACTTCGAGGGTGGCCCGGTCGGCTTCGTCCGAACCCAGGTAAAGGCGCCTGACCTCGTCGGTGGCGCGCAGCTCGGCGCTCGTTCCGGAGAGGCACACCCGTCCGACCTCGAGGACGCAGGCCGAATTGGCGAGGCCCAACGCCATCACCGCGTTCTGTTCGATGAGCAGCACGGCCGTGCCGCGCTCATTGATCTCGCGGATCACCCGGCCGATCTGGCCGACGAGGAGGGGGGCGAGGCCGAGCGACGGCTCGTCGAGCATCAGCAGCTGCGGTCGGGCCATCAGCGCCCGTCCGATCGCGAGCAGCTGCTGCTGGCCGCCGGAGAGCAGTCCGGCCCGCAGCGAACTGCGCTCGGCCAGGATCGGGAAGAGGTCGTAGATCTCCCGCTGTGCCTTGGCCCCTGCGGCCCTCCCAGGCCGGCTGAAACCACCGGCCCGCAAGTTCTCCTCGACCGTGAGCCGCTCGAAGATCTGACGGCCCTCCGGCACCTGCACGATCCCCGCCGCCACGATGGCCGCCGGATGGCGGCCGAGCAGCGACTTCCCGTCGAGAGTAATCGACCCCCTGCGGACCGCTCCCCCCTGCAGCGCCAGAGTCCCCGACACCGCCCGCAGGAGTGTGCTCTTGCCCGCCCCATTGGCGCCGAGGACGGCGACGACGGCGGCATCGGCCACTTCGAGCGATACATCGTGCAGGGCCTGGACGGCGCCGTTGTAGACGACCTCGAGGTCGCTAACAGACAGGTGCATGTGTCGGTCCCCCCAAACCCTGTTTCGGCTCCATCCCCAATGGACCCGGCTCTGTCGTCCTTTCGTGCGGGTCGCACCGGCTTCCGGCGTCCAGTGGGTCACCGCGACGAGTGGGCATCGTAGCGTCGGCGGGGCTACCCGGTCCGGGATGACATCGAACGGCTGGCACCACCGTGACCCCTTTTCTCGGTGGTGCGCCGGGAGAGGGGCCGCGTCAGCCGGCGAAGAGCTACTCGATCACCGGGGCGTAGGCCTTTCATCCGACGCCACCTCAGAGGTGCAAGTCAGCTGCCCAGGTCCGCTGGCATGAGTGAGGCGACGATGGCGCCCACCCGGTCGTACTCCTGGCGGATCTGCTCGATGACCGTGTCGTTTGTCTCACCGCTTTCGACCCGTTGGACGAGTGCGCTCAGGCGGACCGCGCCGATATTGGCCGTCGTCCCCTTGAGGTTGTGAGCCACGCTGAGCGTCAGGTCGGTGTCGCCGGTGCGGACGGCATTGTCGAGTCGATCGATCAGATCAGGGCTGGTGGAAAGGAACTGCTCACACACCCGATGGAATACGTCGGCTGAAAGCTTGCTCCGCAAGTCCTGCATGCGGTCCATCAACGCGGCGTCAATGCCCACGGCGTTGGCACCCGGCTCCTCGGTGCGAGATCGGCTCCCGCGGTCGACTTCATCGTTCGACTGGGGCGATGACCGCACGCACCGGACTAGGACTGCGGCCAGCCGGTCGAGGTCCAACGGCTTTGAGACGTAGTCGTCCATGCCGGCTTCCAGGCAGCGGTCCCGATCACCCCTCATCGCCGCTGCGGTGAGGGCAATGATCGGAATCCGGCGCACTGGGCCGTCAATGTCCCGGATGCGGCTCGTCGTCTCGTAGCCGTCCATGTCAGGCATCAGGCAATCCATCAGGACGGCGGCGTAGGAGCGGAGCTGCACGGCCTCGACGGCTTCGGCCCCCGACGAGACCGTATCGACTACGTAGCCGATACTCTTCAGCAGTTCCCGGCCGACCTCTCGATTGATCTCGACATCGTCAACCAACAAGACGCGGACGCCGATAATGGGGGCGGGATCGGCGGCATCAGCGGCTCCGTCGGAGATGACCGAATACGAGGCCATCGGGTAACTCGGCTCGGTTGCCGGCAGGTCGATCTCGAACCAGAAGGTGGTACCGACGCCGGATTCACTCGTGAAGTCAAGGCGGCCGCCCATGAGCTCGACGAGTTGGCGGGAGATGGCGAGACCGAGGCCGGTGCCCCCGAAACGACGAGTCGTCGACGCGTCGGCCTGGGAAAAGGGCTCGAACAGGTGGATCTTGGCCTTCGGATCAAGTCCGATGCCGGTGTCCGAAACCGAGAAGCGCAGTTTCCCGGAAATCTCCCAAGTTATGGCGAGATCGACCGCCCCGTGCAAGGTGAACTTGACGGCGTTACCAACGATGTTGAGGAGGATCTGGCGGAGCCGCAGCGAATCTCCGCGCACCCATTCAGGCACTTCGGGCGCGATATGCCGCGTCAGGATGAGGCCCTTGACGTTCGCTGGCGACGAGCACAAGCTCATGACGCTTTCGACCGCGGCACCAAGGTTGAAGCTCGTCTCGTCCAACTCCAGCTTTCCAGCCTCCATCTTGGAGAGGTCGAGGATGTCATTGATGATCGTGAGCAGACCCTGGCTTGACTCGTGCAACCGCGTCACCCGACCGCGCTGCTCGGGCTCGAGGTTGCCGGTCAACAGCAGTTGCGTCATCCCGAGGACGCTGTTCATCGGAGTGCGGATCTCGTGGCTCATGTTGGCCAGGAACTGCGACTTGAGGCGGGATGCCTCCAGCGCTTGGTCGCGGGCCGCGGCGAGCTGCTCCTCGCGTTCCAATAGTGTGGCTTGGGCCCGGTTTCGCTCCGTGACGTCGCGCCATATGGCGGCGATCCCGACGATCGTGCCGCCGGAGTCTTCGATAGGCGAAAGGGCGGCGGAGACGTCGACTGGTGTTCCATCTTTGCGTATCCGCACGGTGTCGTACTGCTCGCCGCCGAGGCCACTGCCCACTCGCTCCCGGAGCCTGACCTCGGCGTCGCGGTCCTGCGGGCGAATGAGCACCTCGATCGGACCCCCGATCATCTCGGCCGCGCTGTAGCCGAAAAGCATCTCGGCACCATGGTTCCAGCTGGTCACGACGCCGTCGAGGGTCTTGCCCAGGATGGCTTCCCGGGACGCCTCGACAATCGAGGCCAGCCGGGCCTGGCCTTCCAAGGCCTTCCGGCGGGCCGTGATATCTGTGGTCACGGCTATCCACGCCGTTCCCAGCGTGGGATCGTCGAGAGCGGTGACGTTGACTTCGCACCACAGTGACGTGCCATCCCGACGAATTCCGTGGATCTCGCCCCGCCACGTACCGCGGGCTCGCAGGGCGACGCGGATGACCGAGACGGTGTCGGCGGCGCGAAAATCCGGTGCTGTCAGGCCCAAGATGCTGCACCCCTCCAGCTCAGCCGCCTCATAGCCGAACATGGCCTCAAAGCTGCCATTGGCGTAGGCGATCATCGAGTCCTCGGCGCCGACCAAGACCACACCCTCGGCCATGTTGGCGGTGATCGCACTGAGAAACCGGACCTGGTCGTCGGCCCGACGGCGCTCGGAGACATCGGCGAACGCCGCGATGCCGAACTCGACCGAGCGGTCGCTGCGCCGCACCGCCGTTCCCCAAACCTCCACCGGGATGGTCAGGTCTGTTCTGCGAATCTCCATATCGTCGATGTGTGTTGTCTCACCGGAAAGCGCGCGGAGCAGAGGCATGTCCGCGGCCGGATAGGGTTCCCCGGTGCCGGCGACATAAGCGCCATAGACCATGGCCAGCTCGTCGGCGCGGGCGCCCGGCACAACGCCACGGCCGAGGAGCCGCTCAGCCTCGCGGTTGGCATACTCGGGGCGGCCATCGGGTCCGGCGACGAAGACCCCTATTGGGATCGCGTCTAAGAACTGCTCCAACCGCTGACGGGACTCTCCTTCGCTGGCCGCCAGCTGGCGTTCGCTGGCCGCGAGACGGCGACCACGACGACGCAGGAAGACTCCGAACGCCCCGGCCAGGATGGTCCCCAGCACCGCGACGACGACTGCCGCCCAGCGTAAGCGCCCCGACAGGTCGTCCGCGGCCCCCATGACCTCGGTCCGCGCCTGCTGGACGAGGATCCCGAGCTTCTGCCCGGGGATCGGCTCGTAGGACTCGACGGTGTCCCTGCTGTAGAACGGGCTGAATACGATCTTGGTCACGGGCTTGCCCGTGGCAGCGATCGAGCGGTTGATTGCCGAACGAAGTTCGGTGCCGACCGCGGTCGAGCCGGCCACGATCAACCCCGCCGGGGTAACGAGAAACTTCGCGCCGGTACGCCCGAATGCCAGGTCGGATGGTTTGCCGAGCAGCTGGGTTAGGTCCACATCGACCACGAGGCGCGCCCGGCCGGCCCCGATTGGCACGGCAACCTGGCGGAAGTTGCCAGTTGCGTCTCCGACGGGGTCTCCTATGGTGAGCGCGCCCGGGCCGATCCCGCCGGTCGGGGTGGTGGTGACGTTTGGGAGCGCCGCCAAGGCGACGAGGTTCCCCTCGCTGTCGAAGATGCGCACAGCCGAAAATGGGCCCGTGCCAAGGATGTTTCGCGCACCCTGGCCCGCCAGGGTCACGTCGCGCGATTGGATCGCACTGAGCGGGACCGGACGCGACGCAGCCGACGTGATGACCCGAACGGCGTCGTCCCATGCCTGCTGCTCCTGGAGAACAGTGGCCTTCGCCGTGGAGGCCAGCCCAGCGAGGGCCCTCTGCTCGACTTCCGCCCTCGCCACGCCCGACGCCCACAGCAGACTGGCGACCGGAACCGCAGTCGCCAGCAGAACAACCACGGCGGTGCGGGCTAGCCCGTTGGACAGCCACAAGCGATTCGCACCTGAGCGCACCGGTGCCGGACTGCTCATCGCCGCTGGGCCTCTGTTTCGTAGGCGGGGTCGAACCGAATGACCCCGAGTGGCACATCGGCCCTCGGAGAGCAGACCTTGAGCGTTCCGTCAGTGCCGTATTCCTAATCTCACAATGTTCGCCTGACTTCGGCTCAAAGACCTACCGCCGCATTTCCCAGGGGTTCCGGTGATTGCGTGGCTCGATGTCTCGAACAGGGCGGCGGACATGCTCCGATTTCCCCGCAGGTGGTCGTCAATCGTCCAGACCACCACGCCGCCGAACCTACTCCGCAGTGCGCAGTCGGGTCGGTGGGTATTCCTCCCAACCGGCCTCCGGGGAGGCCCGCCCGCTGGGCTACGGCAGCCGATCGGAGCGGCGCCCGTGTCACACTCGGTGGGTGAACGTGGCACCCTCGTCATATGGCTGAACAGAGCACCTTCCATCGTCTCGGCGAGCCGGGCGGTCCGCCCGCAAGTGTCGCTGCCCAGGCGATCAAGATTCCGGGGCTGAACGGCGAGCCCCTTGCGGCCCACCTACTCGACGCCGGATCCGAATCGACTGAGGTCGAGTTGCTTCGAGCCATCTGCGCCGGGATCGGGGTGAAGTGGGGACACGACGACGATGGATGGTGGGCCGTCGTTCCTGGCTGATCGGGCGCGGCGTGAGGCCTGCGGCGGCGCGGTGTGCGGCGTGCAAGGCGTGCGGCGGCAAGGCGGACGGGGCCTGAGAGCCCACGCAGAGGCCGGCGACTCGATCCACCTCGTCGACGTCTCGATCGTCACCGCCGCGCCGTAGGCACCCGCGCCACTCTGCGCAGTGCCTACGGCCGTCGGCCCGCCCCTCATGGTTCGACTCGGTAGACCTTGCCGCTGCGGGAGACATCGGCCCACGCCAGGACGGCCGCGTCGTGCGCCCGATGGAGCCCCCCGGAGCTGTTTTTGTTGACCCCGATGACCTTGGTTGCCGCAGCGGATTTGCCCGAGGCCAAGTCGAAGAACAGCACTTGGTCGGAGAGGCTCCCGGCATCGATGGAACTGACAAGCAGCGTGGCATCGTTGTTGATCAGCGTGACACCAGCGGGCGCGCCCAAATGGAGGCCGTCGAGCACGGGCGTGACGGTTCCGCCCCGGACGCGGTAGACCCTTCCCTTGCCGATATCGGAACCCTGATCGGTCACATACGAATCGCCGGCGGCGCTCAGCACGACTGAGTCGGGGGCGACGAACGGAGCTCCTTCGGCAACGGTCGTGACCGTGCCGCCGACGGCAGGAACCTTGAAGACCCCAGGTGCGCCATTCGCCGGGTCCTTGCCGGTGAAGTAGACAACGTCGGTTCCAGATTCGTGCACGATGTCGAGCCCGCGGGGAGCCCGTCCCTGAGTGCCCGCCACGGTTGCCGGTGTTCCCGCTGCACCCGATGAGGGCACCGCGAGTATCGCCCCGGAACCCGTTGCCAGCTGGTCGGCGACATACACGTGGCTGCCGTCAGTGGCGACCGCCACCCCGGTGGGGTTGACCAACGGGGCCCCGTCGGCGAGCGTCGTCGTTGCACCCCCGCCCGCGGGGACGCTCACGATCGACGGGCCGCGATCGCCAGTACTGGTGAAATACACGATCCGCCCGTCTGGTGACGGCGCGGCATCGAGTGGGCGCTGGAAGGCGACCACCCGTACGACGACGGCTGCCGACTTGATGCCCCTATCCCCGAGGGCATGGCCGGCGTTTCCGCTACTCCCGCTGCATGCGGCGGCTGCGAACAGCGCCGTCATGCCCATGCCCAAGACCGCCCCATAATGTGCCTTCCGCATCGTGCACCCCTTCACGAGTTCGACCCGATTGGTCCCCGCTTGACCTTCGGCAAGACCAAGGCGATCGGATCACTCGGGGGTCCCGGGGCGAAGGCGACCGGGTGAGCACTGCGCTAGCGATGACCGAGGATCTGCCGAGCCTCCGCGCCCGTTAGCTCTCGGTTGTAGATGTCGCTTCCCGGCTGCTGGCGGCGACCTCCGTCGGCCAGACTTCCAGTGTCCACGGGGGCAAACCCGATCTCCTCGATCAAACCTGCGACCGCCTGCTTCGCCTCCTCGTCGTCGCCTGCAAGGAACAGGGCCAACCGCTCGCCCGTGTCCCGGGCCCGGTCACCCGACTGCGCCAGAGTGACGAAGAACATGGTGTTGAACGCCTTCACGATCCGCGCGCCGGGCAGATGTTGCGCCAGCAACTCGGTCGATGTGGTTTCGTCACGGTCGAGCGCCGGCACGTTCCCGTCGCGCCCGGGGTAGTAGTTATTCGAGTCGACGACAATCTTCCCCGCGAGTGCCGGCGCCGGCAGCTGGTCGATCGTATGGAAGGGAATCGAGACCACGACGATGTCGCCGAAATGGGCCGCCTCCTCCACCGAAGCGGGGTGCAGCGCCGATCCAAGTTCGTCGTGCAGGGCTCGCAGCGTCTCGGGCGTGTGACGGTTGGCGACCGCGACCTCGTGACCGACGCCCACAAAGAGGCGGGCCAGGGTCGCGCCGATCCGCCCACTGCCGATGATGCCGATCTTCATTGCGTCCTCCGAGGGTTGGTGACCGGTTCCAGCATGCCCGAGAGAACCTGAACGCATCGGAGCCAGCCACACCTAGTGTTGGCCCCGACGCCTCCTTCGAGGCACGACCGCGGAGAATCGCATGCCCGACCCATCAGACGCCGACGCCGTCTCAGCGACGTCCGCCCCGGATCTCGACGATCCCTCCGCCGAGCTGCGCCTGGTCGTCGAAGACCTGGCCAACTTGCGCGCGGAAGCCGACGAACTGCGCCGTGAGATCGGCGACCCGGGTGCAACGCCGGGCGACCAGGCCGCCCGGGCCAACTTGATCACCAGCCTCGAAACGACCGAGGCCGTCATCGAGACCCTCGTTGCTCGGGCCACGACGCTCCGTCAGCGTCTGGGCGAGCAAGCCGAGCTGTAACCCGGGGGGCGGCGAGTCACGTCTGTGGGCGGCTTACGGCTCTGAGGTCGTTCTATGGTCGCCCAGGCGCTCTATCACGCCCTCAGAAACGCAGAACGCCCACAGACTCACCGCGGTTCCACAGACTGACGCGGTTCCAGTGGCCCCCGCGGCTCACAGCCGGCAAACACCCCCACGGCAAACCCCAGTGGATCGTGCGCGGCAGCGCCGACCGAGCGTCCGCTGACGCCGACCGGTTCGAGGCGCCGGTGGACGAGGCGCTGTTGTTGTTCTCGAACACCTCCCAGCCGCTCGTCGGCAACGTACTGTTCATGTGCTTTCGATCGGCTGTGTATCGTCGGGAACAATACGAAGCTCGTATTGTTCTTGCGTAGTTCAGAGAAGCTCGGCCAGTACGTCGGCAAAGCGGTCGGGAGCCGTATCGGGGTAAAAGCGCAGGAATAGCCCCGGTTCGACCAGTTCGATTTCGCTGACCGCGGGCCCGGAGCCGGGAATGGACAACAGGTCGACGCGGGCGTAGCTGGTCGTCTCCGTCCGCGCCTCCGAAGCCGCCAGGGCTGCCTCCGCGACCCGCAGTTGGGCGTTCGGATGGTTGGGTGGCGGTGATCCGTTCCCGGGCCCAGAGCCGGTCGTCCACGCCCGCGCCGGCACGCAGCAACGACGCCTTGTTGATGGCATGGCTGAACCGGCCGCCGAGGTACACCATCGCCGTTTCGCCCTCGTCGTCGACCGAAGAGACGTACGGCTGGACCATCACCATGCTCCCGGCCTCGTGCAACCGCCGGACATGGCGCTCGGCGGCCTCGCCTTCACGAGGGCCGTACCTGGCGGTCTCGAACCCCCCCGCCGAGACAGCCGGTTTGACGACGAACTCGTCCGCCGGGACCTGCCATGGTTGGCCGGGCGGTACCCACGAGGTGGCGACGACGGCCACACCAGCGTTCTCGAGGTCGATGAGGTAGCGCTTGTCGGTGTTCCACTCGATCACTGACGCCGGATTGGCCAGCCGCGTGCGGCTTTCCACCCGTCGAGCCCACTCCCGGAACCGCTGGAGACGACCACCGTCGTAGTAGTAGTCCCAGGTCCCGCGTACCACGACCAACTCGTACGACGCCCAGTCCACCGATGGATCCGTCCAGATCTGGGGCGTGGCGACGACACCTCGCGCCGCCAGCGCCGCCCGCAGAAGGGGCCAGTCATCGTCGAGGTCGGGCACTTCCTCACAGGCCGCGACTGCGATCCGGTGTGCCATGGGCGTCAGGGCCGGCCACGATCTCTCGCCGCATTGGCCGCGCACGCCACGCAGACTCGGGTGGCTGGTAGGGCGATGCGGCGTTCAGTCGGGATAGCCGCGCCGCAGTGTTCGCAACGAAGGACGCCATCCACACCGGCTTCCTCACGTGACACCCGTTCTCGTGCCGACGCGATGTCGGCTGCGGCTCGCACGGCGTGGGCGAGGAGTGCCTGAACCCGAGCCCGCTCGTACGCCACGGTCGACCCCTCGGCGTCGTGCTCGTCGTCAGGGCCAGCCGCGGTCGACTCGGCAATGGACGCCAGTTCGTGCCTGAGGTCGCGAATGAGGGCCTCGATCCGCTCGCCCTCCGACTGGAGATGGGCCGCGAGGCCGTCGGCACGGCGGCTCACGGCGCGTCTCCGGCTCGCCCGAGGCGCCAAGAATCGGTCATCCGGCGGTACCCGAGCGAACGATTGAGGCACTGATGGGCTCGCCCACTACGCACCAAGTCTGTCAGGGCGCAGGCTCGACAGGTCGGGGACGAGTTCGGTTGGCGTCCTGCAGACGGCGTCCCAACCGCCGCAGCGCCGTCCTGACCTCGGGCGGGGAACGCACTTCGGCGTCGAAGGGCAAGCCCGCGATGTAGCGGGCCAACCACTCGACCTCGTTGGCACCGAGTCGCAGGATGACCTCGCCGTCCACCTCCTCGACCGCCCCGATCGTCCGGGGGATTTCGGCCTCGGCCTCCCGCAGATCGGTGGCCAGTACCACCTCTGCCTGCCAGCGGTACGGAGCCAAGGCGAGGCCCCGAGCAACCATGGCGGCCACATCAGGCTCCTCGGTCCGCACGAAACGATGCCCCGTCAGGACGGGATCGCGCATCCGGTCAAGGCGAAAGGTCCGCCAGTCCTGTCGGTCGAGGTCTCGCGCCACCAGGTACCAGCGCCGCTCGGCGTTGACCAGGCCGTGCGGTTCGACCCGCCGCTCGGTGAGGGTGCCGCTGCCGTCCTGATAGGTGAAGCGAACCCGTTCCGGCCGGCGGCACGCCTGGGCGATGGTCAGCAACAGCTCGGCATCGACGAGCGGTCCCGTGCCCGCCCGGGTGATCACGGTGGCGGCGTTGAGGGCCAAGACTCGCTCGCGCACCGCCGCGGGCAGCATCTGCTCCAACTTGGCCAGGGCCGCCACCGCCGCCTCGTCGTAGCCGGCCACGCCGCCGCTGGCCGCGGCCCGAAGGCCAACCGCTACTGCGACCGATTCGTCGTCGGTCAAGAGGAGCGGCGGCAGGGCACCGCCGCGACCCAGTTGGTATCCCCCCGCCCGGCCCGCATCGGCCACGACCGGGTACCCCAAATCGCGCAACCGAGTCACGTCCCGACGCACCGTCCGCTCGGTGATCCGAAGCCGTTCGGCCAGTTCAGCGGCGTTCCAATGGGGCCGCGTCTGCAGCAACGAGAGCAACTCGAGGAGCCGGGCAGAGGGTGATGACACAAATGTTATTTTGACGCGAAATGCGGACAGAATCTGTCCGGGTAGTCCGTCATCATGACGGCATGAGAAACCTCACGACCACCGAGGCCCTGGTGCACGACCGACAGCGCCGGTTCGAGGCCGCGGCCAGCCGATATCGGCAGGTGCATGAGCTCCCCGTTGCCCGCCGTGCCCCGCTGCGCGCCGGCGCGGGGTGGATGCTCGTGCGGGCCGGCCTGCGCCTGGCCCAGATCGACCAGCTCACCCAGGCGCCGACGAGCCTGGCCCGCGGCTGACCCACCTGGCAGACGCAGACCCCAGGCCCGGCCCCCAGCCCCCAGCCCCCCAGGAATCATCCATTTGACCCGAAGCTGATCCGGCACACTTCCCCGGAGCCCACTGGGCATCTATCCTGGGTCCCGTTGTATCCGCACTGCGCGCAGGACTCATGCTGAAAATGGTGACGATGGCCGCCGTTTCGGCCTCGGACTCCCTGACCCGCCGAGGTGTATCGGCTGGTCCGGTGGTCGCGATGCTGGCCGTCATCACGCTGGTCGCCATCGTCGGCGTCCTCGCCGTTGCCTACCTCATGCACCTCAGGGACCGTCGCTGACCGCTCGCCACGGACAGGATCGGCTGCTCTCACACGCCGAGGAGAGTGCTAGCGTCGGCGAACCGCCTCGGGACTCGACATCCCGGCGCCGGAGACCGGCTCTCTTCCCCGAGGGCACAAGGGGGCCCGATGAGGCCCTTCTTGCCGCCCCGGCCGAGTTCTCCACAACCTGTGGATGTTCTTGTGGAAAGCGATAGCAGGGGGAGGCGCAAGGCATTCGTGTGGGACGTAGAGGTGCTGTGGAAAAACTGCTCCAAGCAGTTGCGAGACCAAGTGTCCGAAGCGACCTGGATGGCCTGTTTCGACACCCTCGCCGCGACCGCGGTCGAGGACGAGACACTGATGCTGACGACGCCGAGCTCTCAGGTCCGGGACAAGATCGAGCGGGGCTACCGGGACCTGATCCAGAGTGTGGTTGAGGATGTCGCCGGGCAGCGCTTGGGCGTTTCGCTGCTGGTGCGGTCGCCCGAAGTGGGCCAAGACAGTAACGGCGTCGCATTTTCCCCCCCTGTTTCGACGACTTCGGGACCTCGTTCTACGAGCGGCAGCAACGGGGGGTCACCGGTGAGTAACTCGACGGACAACGGTGGGCTGCGTTCCAATGAGGACGTCCTGAATGCCCGTTATACCTTCGATGCGTTCGTGATCGGATCGTCCAATCGGTTCGCCCATGCCGCCGCCCGATCCGTGGCTGAGACGCCGGCCAGTGCGTATAACCCGCTGTTCATCTACGGTGAATCAGGGCTCGGGAAAACCCACCTGCTTCACTCGATAGGCAACTATGTCCGGGAAAACTTCCCCGCCTCGCACGTCCGTTACGTCTCGACCGAGACGTTCATGAACGAGTTCGTGGAGAGTATCCGCAACAACACCGGTCTCAACTTCAAGCGTCGATACCGGGCCTGCGACGTGCTTTTGGTCGATGACATTCAGTTCATCGAGAACAAGGAGAGCCTCCAGGAGGAGTTCTTCCACACCTTCAACTCGCTGCACGAGGCCAGCAAGCAGATCGTCCTGACCTCGGATCGCCATCCCCGTTTCATTGCCACGCTCGAGGACCGCCTCCGGAGCCGCTTCGCCTCGGGGGTCATTACCGACATCCAGCCGCCCGAGCTGGAGACCCGCATCGCCATCCTGCGCAAGAAGGCCGAGGGCGAGCGTCCCCACGTGCCCGACGAGGTCCTCGAACTCATCGCGACCCACGTCAAGGACAACATCCGAGAGCTTGAGGGCGCCCTCATCCGGGTGTCGGCGTTCGCCAGCCTCAACCGGGAGCCGCTCACCGTCGAGCTGGCCGAGCAGGTGCTGTCGGACATCCTGGCCGCCGACCAGCCCCGCCAGATCACGCCCAAGGTGATCCTGGAGGCCACCGCCAGCACGTTCGGATTCACCGTCGACGAGCTGTGCGGGACCAGCCGCCGGCGCCCGCTGGTCAACGCTCGCCAGATCAGCATGTACGTCTTCCGGGAGCTGACCGACTTCAGCTACCCGGCCATCGCCCGTGAGTTCGGGGGGCGGGACCATACGACGGTCATCCACGCGGTCGCCAAGATCTCGCAGCTGATGAAGGAGCGCCGCCAGGTGTACGACCAGGCCACCCAGTTGATCCAGCGAGTCAGGGGCGGCGGGTGAACCCCGCGGCCGGACGCGGTGGAGCTATCCGCGGTCCGGTGGATGTCACTGTGTCGGAGCCTTGTGGTTTCGGGGGATCGAGTGAGGACTGTCCACCGATGGTTCGCGTTTCGGTCACACCCCTGTGGGAGTCTGGGGACATCGGCGGGATGACGCCGCTCCACCTGACCAGCACGGACAGGGTGTTGTCCACAATTCACAGCCCCTACTACTGCTGTTAACGAATTGAATTCATAATGATTGAGGAAGGTTGCCGGTGAAGTTTCGATGCGAGCGTGACGTTCTGCTGGAGGCCCTCACGACTGCCGGTCGGGCCATCGCCAGCCGCGGGGGCGCGTTGCCGGTGCTGTCGGGTGTGCGCCTGGAAACGGTGGGCGACGACCTGCGCGTGGTGGGCACCGATCTCGATCTGACGATCCAGGTATCGGTCGGCGTTTCGGTGTCGACGCCGGGTGTGGTCGTCGCTCCGGGGCGCTTGGTCACCGACATCGTCCGGGCCCTCGACCCCGGGGCGGTCACGGTGGAATCCGACAACGACGACGACGAGTTGCGGATCAGTTCGGGTCGCTCACATTTCGCGGTGCGGACCCATCCCGCCGGTGATTTCCCCCGCCTGCCCCCGATCTCGGGAGAAGCCGTGAGGCTGCCGGCGACGGGGCTGACCGAGGCGTTGCGCCAGGTCGTGCGGGCCGCCTCGAGCGAGGATTCCCGGCCCATCCTGACCGGTGTGCTGATGGCGGCTGAGCAGGGCGGGCTGCGGCTGGTGGCCACCGACTCCTACCGGCTGGCGGTGCGGGACCTCCCGGGGATCGGCGTGCTGCGTGAGGACCAACACGTGCTCGTCCCGTCGCGGGCCTTGGCCGAACTGCAGCGGCTCCTGACGTCGGCCGCCAAGAACTCGGCCGCCGCGCCGCCACCGGTCGTGCCACCGCCCGTTGCGGATGCGCCGGCTGCCGAGGGGGCGGTCGTGACTGCGGACCCCGCTGGGCCCGACGCCGCCGCTGGGCCCGCCACGGCTGCTGGGCCCGACACGTCTAGCGCCGGCGAGGACGGTCCGGCCGCCATTCTGCGCCTGGGCGAGCACGACGCCACCTTCGAGTTGGGCTCGGTCAAGCTGACCACCCGGTTGATCGAAGGCGATTTCCCCAACTACCGGGCCCTCATCCCGAGCAACTACCCCAACAGCCTCATCGTCGGCCGCGACGCCCTACTCGACGCGGTCCGGCGAGTGAAGCTCATGGTGCGCGACCCGACCACCCCGGTGCGCATCGCCATGCGCTCCGACGGCATCGAACTCACCGTCATCACCCAGGACTGGGGCCAGGCGACCGAGGAGGTCGACGCCAAGTACGAGGGGGCGGAGATGGTCGTCGCCTTCAACCCCAACTACCTGATCGACGGCGTCGAGGCAATCACGAGCGACGAGGTCCAGCTGGAAACCCTCGACGCCCTCAAGCCGGCCACGTTGAAGCCGACGGAGGGGTCCGGCTACCTCTACCTCCTGATGCCCGTTCGGGTGTCCTGAGCGGCGTCGGTCGCTCTCGCTCGAACACGGGAGGCCATCTCGGGTGCACCTCGACCGCCTGTGGATCACCGACTTCCGCAACTACCACACTGCGGAGCTGGCGCCCGCCCCAACCGGGTTGACGGTCATCGTCGGCAACAACGGCGAAGGCAAGACCAACCTGCTCGAAGCGGTCGGATACCTCGCCACACTGCGCTCGTTTCGGGGGGCGCCCCCCGAGGCCCTCGTTCGCGTCGGCGCCGACCAGGCGATCGTTCGGGCCGAGGCCGACCGGGACGGCCGGCGGCTCCTGATCGAGGCCGAGCTGCGGCCCAACGGTCGGGACCGGGTGCAGGTCAACCGCCAGCCCCTCCGGCGGGCCCGGGACCTGCTGGGCGCCCTGCAGGTCACCGTCTTCGCGCCCGATGACCTGGCGCTGATCAAGGCCGGGCCCCAGGGCCGGCGTGACTACCTCGACGACCTCCTCGTCGCCCTCCACCCCCGCCACGACGCGCTCCGAAGCGACCTGGACAGGATCCTCAAGCAGCGCAATGCCCTGCTCAAACAGGCCGGCGGCAACCCCCGCCCGGCTGCCGACATCATCACGACGCTCGACGTCTGGGATCAGAAACTGGCCGAGACCGGCACCGCGGTCGCCGAGGCCCGTGCCGGCCTCCTGCTCAGCCTCGGGCCCGAGTTGGCGGCGGTCTACGACCGCGTGGCCGAGCGGGCGGCCCACGTGACGGTCGGCTACCAGCGCAGCTGGGACGGCCCGCTGGCCTCCGCCCTGGCCGCGGCCCGGGGCGACGACCTGCGCCGCGGCGTCACCACGCTCGGGCCGCAGCGCGACGACCTGATCGTGGGCTTGGGGGGCCTGCCGTCGCGCACCCACGCCTCCCAGGGCGAGCAACGCGCCCTGGCCCTGGCCCTGCGCCTGGCCGGACACCTCCTCGTGACCCACGAGCTGGGTGGGCCGCCGCTGCTGCTGCTCGACGACGTGTTCTCCGAGCTCGACGCCGACCGCTCGGACGCCCTACTCGACTCACTCCCGCCCGGCCAGGCCCTCGTCACCACCGCGGGAGAGTTGCCGGCGCACGCTCGCCCGGCGCTGGTCGTTCGGGTGGAGGGGGGAAAAATCCTCCCGTGACGCCGGTAGTCGCCGTGGTGGGGGAGTGGGCGTGGCCCGTAGGGAGCCCGGCCGCGGCGCGCCGCGAGCGGGCAAGCGCACTCGAGCGCCGCCGCCGTTCCACCACGGCGCGCGCCGGTTGGCGGTCGGTGTGAGCCCCTGGAAACCACTGCCCGGGGAGGCGCCGGAGCCCCGGCCCGTGGGGGACTCGCTCCCCAGGCTGGCCCGATCGCTGGGCGCGCCGACGCCCTCGGAGTTGAGCGCCATCTTCTCCCGGTGGGACGAGATCGTCGGGCCCGCGATCGCCGCCGAGGCGTGGCCGCTGCAGGTCAAAGACGGGGTGTTGCGGCTCGGTGTCGAGCATCCCGCGTGGGCGACGCAACTGATGTTCCTGGCCCCTGAGTTGGTGCGAAAGGTGACATCGGCGACGGGCGAAACAGGGGTTCACAAAATCGAGGTGAAAGTGGTGCCACGGCGCCCGAAGTGACCGCCTGTCACACCCTGTCTGGTAAACTACAACGGTCGCGTTTCTTGGCCTTGACCTGCTGTTTTTCGGCTAGAGACGCCCCCTATCCACGAAGTCAGACGAGGTCGCGTTCATGGCGATGCAAGCACGAATTGAGGACACGGACCCGAGGCGCGTCCAAGGGTCCTACAGCGCCAAGGATATGGCGGTCCTCGAGGGGTTGGACCCGGTCCGAAAGCGGCCCGGCATGTACATCGGTTCGACCGGCCTGACCGGCCTGCACCACTTGGTGTGGGAGGTCGTCGACAACTCCGTCGACGAGGCGATGGCGGGCTACTGCGACCACATCGACGTGACCTTGCTCGGCGACGGGGGCTGCCGGGTGGTCGACAACGGGCGGGGCATCCCCATCGACATCAACCCCCAGTACAAGATCTCCGGCGTCGAGATCGCCTTGACCAAGCTGCACGGCGGGGGCAAGTTCGGCGGCCAGGGTTACAAGGTCTCGGGCGGCCTCCACGGTGTTGGGGTATCGGTTGTCAACGCCTTGTCGAGCCGGCTGGTGGTCGAGGTGGACCGAGACGGGCAGCGGTACCGGATGGAGTTCGCCGACGGCGGCAAGGTGACCGCCAAGCTGGCGGTCGTGGGCCCCGCCCCCCGGGGGCGCCAGGGCACCATCGTCACCTTCTGGCCCGACGCCAAGATCTTCGAGGACACCCAGTTCCGGGCCCAGACCATCGTCGAGCGCCTCCAGGTGTACGCCTTCTTGAACGCCGGTCTCGAGATCCGTTTCACCGACAAGCGTGAAGGCCACGACCACACGCCGATCACCTACCAGTACGCCGGCGGCATCATCGACTTCGTCGGCCACCTCAACGCGTCCAAGGAGGCGCTGTTCAAGCGGGTCGCCCACTTCGACGCGGCCGAGGACGACGGCGAGGTGTCGGTCGCCCTGCAATGGAACACCGGGTACTACGAGGGGATCCACAGCTTCGCCAACGGCATCTCGACCAACGAGGGCGGGATGCACGAGGAGGGCTTCAAGAAGGCCCTGACGGCGGTCATCAACCGCTACGCCCGGGCCAAGGGGGCCCTCAAGGAGAAGGACGAAAACCTGCTCGGTGAGGACATCCGCGAGGGCCTCACCGCCATCGTGTCGGTCAAGCTCCGCGATCCGCAGTTCGAGGGGCAGACCAAGGCCAAGTTGGGCAACGTTCCCATGCGTTCGCTGGTCGAACGGGCGACCAACGAGAAGCTGGCCGAGTGGCTGGAGGAGCACCCCAACGAGGGCCGTCAGATCCTCGCCAAGGCGGTCCAGGCGGCCCGGGCCCGGGTAGCCGCCCGCTCGGCGCGCGATGCCACCCGGCGCAAGTCGGCCCTGGAGGGCGCGGGGCTCCCGGGCAAGCTGACCGACTGCCGTACCAAGAACGCACACGAAGCGGAGCTGTTCATCGTCGAGGGCGACTCAGCGGGCGGCTCCGCCATCCGGGCCCGCAACCCCGAGTACCAGGCCATCCTGCCCATCCGGGGCAAGATCTTGAACGTCGAGCGGGCCCGCATCGACCGCATGCTCAAGAACAACGAGATCCAGGCGCTCATCTCGGCCATCGGTGCCGGGCTGGGCGACGACTTCGACGCCGGCAAGACCCGGTACGGCAAGGTCATCATCCTGGCCGACGCCGATGTGGACGGCAGCCACATCCGGACGTTGCTGCTCACCTTTTTCTTCCGCCAGATGCGTCCGCTCATCGAAGGCGGCCACGTCTTCGCGGCCCAGCCGCCGCTGTTCTCGACGCTCGTGGGCAAGGAGAAGATCGTACCTGAAGGACGAGGTGGCCCGGCAGCGATTCCTCGACGAGCACCCCAACCACAAGAACGAGTTCAACCGCCTGAAGGGCCTGGGCGAGATGGACTGGAACGAACTCGGTGACACGACCATGAACCGCGACCACCGGACCCTGCTACGCATCGACGTCGAGCAGGCGGCGATCGCCGACGAGGTGTGCAGCATCTTGATGGGCGACGACGTCGAGTTGCGCAAGCACTTCATCACCACCAACGCCGGCGACGTCCGGTTCCTCGACATTTAGGCAGCGCGCTGATGGCAGATTTTCCTTCCGGCCCCGGTTCTGATGACGGCGACCCTTCCGGCCCTGATGGCCGTGGCGGTCGCAACGGTGGCGAGGCAACGGTGGCGATGGCAGCGACCCGGGTATCGAACCGGTCGAGATCCAAGACGAAATGGAGCGCTCCTTCCTGGAGTACGCCATGTCGGTCATCATCTCCCGGGCCCTTCCCGACGCCCGCGACGGCCTGAAGCCGGTCCACCGTCGGATCCTGTACGACATGCACGTGCAGGGCTACCGGCCCGAGCGGCCCGCCGTGAAGTGCGCCAAGGTGACCGGCGACACCATGAGCCGTTTCCACCCGCACGGGAGCCAGGCCATCTACGACGCCCTGGTGCGCATGGCCCAGCCCTTCAGCCTCCGGGAGCCGCTGATCGACTTCCACGGCAACTACGGGTCGCCCGACTATGGCGCCGCAGCCGAGCGTTACACGGAGTGCCGGTTGTCGCCGCTGGCCATGCACATGCTCGAAGGCATCGACGAGGACACCGTCGACATGGGCCGCAACTACACCAACGAGGAGGACGAGCCGAGCGTCCTGCCGTCGCGCCTACCCAATCTGTTGATCAACGGCAGCCAGGGCATCGCGGTCGGCATGGCGACCAACATCCCGCCCCACAACCTCGGTGAGGTGATCGACGCGGTGCTGCACCTGATCGACCATCCCGATGCCACCCCCGACGACCTCATGCACTTCGTAAAGGGTCCCGATTTTCCCACCGGTGCCCTGATCCTGGGCCGGGCCGGAATGATGGACGCCTACCGCACCGGGCGGGGTTCGATCAAGATGCGGTCCAAGGCCGAGATCGTCGAGGACACCAAGGGCGCGACCTCGATCGTGGTCACCGAGCTGCCGTACCAGCTGGGTGCCAAGACGGTCGAGGCCAAGATCGCGGAGCTGGTCAACAGCCACGAACTCGACGGAATCCGTACCATCGACGACCTCTCGTCGGGGGTCGACACCAAGATCGTCATCGGGTTGAAGCGCGACGCCAACGCCAACGTGGTGCTCAACAACCTGTTCAAGCACACCCCCCTGCAGACCAGCTTTGGCGTCAACATGGTGGCCCTGGTCGACGGCGTGCCCCGGACCCTCAACCTGGTCCAGGCGCTGCAGGCCTACGTCGACCACCAGATCGACGTCATTCGTCGCCGATCCGAGTTCCGCCTGGCCAAGGCTCGGGCTCGGGCCCACATCGTCGAGGGCCTGCTCAAGGCGCTCGACATGATCGATGCCATCATCGCCACCATCAGGGCGTCCGACGACAAGGCTTCCGCCCGTCTGGCGCTGATGGCCACGCCCTTCGAGTTCTCGGAGATCCAGGCCGAGCACATCTTGGACATGCAGCTCAGCCGGCTGACCCATCTGGGTCGGACCGACCTCGAAGCGGAGATGGCCAAGCTCCGCGAGACCATCACCGAACTGGAGACCATCCTCGCCGACGAGGGCCGTCTTCGCAGCGTCATCAAGGACGAGCTGGGCGCCATCCGGGCCAGGTACGCCACGCCGCGACGGGCGATCGTCACCTTCGATGACGGCGACATGAGCGTCGAGGACCTGATCGATGACGAGGAGATCGTCATCACCATGACCAAGGCGGGTTACATCAAGGGGGTGACGGCCAGCACCTTCCGGACCCAGGGCCGCGGCGGGCGCGGCGTGCGCAGCGCCAACCTGAAGGAAGAGGACCTGGTTACCCGGGTGATCCACACCTCGGCCCACGCCCACCTCCTGTTCTTCTCCAATCGGGGCAAGGTGTACCGGCTGCGGGCCTACGAGGTCCCGGTCAAGGAGCGCACGGCCCGGGGGACGGCATTGGTCAACCTGCTGCCGCTCGACCCCGGTGAGCGCATCGAGGCGTTGATCGACACCAGGGACTTCCCCGCCGACCGCTACCTCTTCTTCGCCACCCGGGCCGGCCAGGTGAAGAAGACCAACTTCGCCGAGTACGACAAGTCCCGCCGTGAGGGTTTCATTGCCATCAACCTGCGGGAACACGATGAGTTGGTCGGGGTCATCCAGACCTCGGGGAGCGACGACATCTTCATGGTCTCCCGGCTCGGCATGACGATCCGTTTCAGCGAGGATGACGTCCGGCCCATGGGGCGCGACGCCGCGGGCGTGCGCGGGATGGCGATGAAAGCGGGCGACGAACTGGTTTCGGTCGACCCGGCGCGCGACGATGCCACCATCTTGATCGTCACCGACGGGGGATTCGGGAAGCGCACCCAGCTGCACCACTTCAACCGCCAGAACCGTGGCGGCCAGGGTGTCCGCGGCATCCGGATCACCGCCCAGCGAGGGAAAGTGGTGGGTGCCTTCATGGTCGGCCTCGAAGATGAGATCCTGGTGATCTCTTCGTCAGGGGTGATGGCCCGGATGCCAGTCCGCCAGATTTCCAGCCAGGGTCGGGACGCTACCGGTGTTCGGGTCGTGAGCCTCGACAAGGGCCAAGCGGTGACGTCGGTGGCACCGGTGCTGGCGGAGGAGACGCCGTAGTGGCTTCCGGCCCCCAGCCGGCCGTTGACGGCACCAGCTCGGGGGCCACCGGGCCTGCGTTCGCGTCGCCTGCACCTGCAGCTCCGCCTGCATCTGCATCTCCGCTTGGGCCTGCACCTGCAGCTCCGCCTGCGTCCGCCTCAGAGCGGGCCCAGATCGGCCGAGCAGCGCCGGCCGGTCGGCGAGGCCGGCAACGGGGCTCGCCCAGCTCGCTCCGCCCCGGCGCACGCCATCGGTCGGGCCGCGCCGGCACCGCCATCCCAGGCTCCGACCCAGCGCCAACCGGCCGTACCGGGGCCGCCCGCAGGCGGAGGATCACAGCTTCGGGTGGGCCGGGCCCTTCCGCCGACTGCGAGGCGTCCCCCCCGGCAGCGGGTTCCTCGTCAACGGTCGCCCCGGCCGCGATCCGACGCGCGGCCCCGCGTGGTGCAGGGCCGCCGCACCCGCCGGGTGGTCCGCAAGATCGACGTGTGGACGGTCCTCAAGATGTCGATCTTGTTCTACCTCTGTGTCCTGCTGGTGTTCCTGGTGGCGGGGATCGTGTTGTGGAACATCGCCCAGGCGTTCGACGTCATCCACAGTGTCGAGAAGTTCGTGCGGTCGATCCTCGACCTGCAGAAGTTCACCTTCCACCCCGGCGTGGTCCTGCAGTCCTACCTGTTTGGCGGGGCCATCCTGGTCCTGCTCGGGACAGGGGCCAACGTCCTGGCGGCGCTGCTGTACAACCTCATCAGCGACGTGGTCGGCGGGGTGCAGTTCATCGTGCTTGAGGAGATGGCGCCGCCGCAGCCGCCGCCACCGCCGCCTGAACGACGAGCTCCCGTCGACGGGATTGAGGGAAGGTCCGGATAGCAGGCGGAGTATGCTGCCCGAGCTTGGTCCCGACCCGGGGGACCGTCCGGGGCTATAGCTCAGCTGGTTAGAGCGCAGCACTGATAATGCTGAGGTCGATGGTTCGAGTCCATCTAGCCCCACTGCCTGGACCGGCGAAAGCGCTGGTCCTGGCCGGTGTGCGGACCGGATGTGACCGCTGGTGCCCGCAGCTGTTCGGTTCGTCCCCGTGCGACGGGCACGCAGCCGTCAATGGTCGGGACGACCTGCCCCGGCGAAAGAGCGAGCGACCTGCGCGCTCGGATGGTGTGGGGGTCGTGTGCTCCCGCGTCCTGCCGACGAGTACCGCCACCTCACCGAGTTCACCGTCGGGCACGTCCTCCAGCCGGGCTATGACTATGGCGACGAGTTCGAATTCGGACTCGACCTGATCCTCGACGGCATCGAAAGGACCTGGGAAGCGCCTGAATGTATACGCGTGGCGAGACGCCCCATGCTGCCGCTCGGCGCGGTAACCCCGGACGGCACTCTGCGCGTCCGGTTGGCGGCTGTCGATTGTGACCGGTCCTCTGCTCGAGACGAAGTTCCACGTGCCGACGCGGCGGCGGGGGCTGGTCACGCGTGCCCGGCTGAACGAGGGCTTGCGCCGTGCGGGTGAGACAGCGCTGACGCTCGTGTCGGCCCCGGCCGGGTTCGGCAAAACGACCCTGCTCACCGATTGGTTGACATCCGCTCCTTCCGATGGACGTAGTGCCGCGTGGCTCTCACTCGACCAGAGCGACAACGACCCAGCGTTATTCTGGGCGTACTTCATCGCGGCGCTGAGGACGGCGGCGCCCGGGGTCGGCGAAGGCGCGCTGGCGCTGTTGTCTTCGACGGAGTCGCCGACGGAAGCATTCGTCGTGACGCTGCTCAATGAACTCGCCGCCGTCTCTGACGCGGTCGTGGTGGTGCTCGACGACTACCACGTCATCGAGGAGGCCCAAATCCGCGACGGGATGGCCTACCTGGTGGAGCACCTCCCGGCGCAGATCCGGCTGGTCATCGCCAGTCGGGCCGACCCGGCGTTGCCGCTGGCGCGTCTTCGAGCGCGCGGCGAGCTCGTCGAGATCCGGGCCGTCGATCTTCGCTTCACGCTGGACGAGGCCGGTGCCTATCTCAACGAGGTGATGGGGCTGGACCTGACGCCTGGCGAGGTGACCACTTTGGAGGGACGTACCGAAGGATGGATCGCCGCGCTCCAACTGGCAGCGCTGTCGATGCAGGGACGAGACGACGCTGCCGGCTTCATCGCCGGGTTCGCCGGCGACGACCGCTACGTCGTGGACTACCTGGTCGGGGAGGTGTTGCAGCGTCAGCCGGAGCATGTCCGGACCTTTCTGCTCCAGACGTCGATTCTGAGGCGGCTGAACGGCTCGCTGTGCGATGCCGTGACGGGCGAGGACGGCGGTCGGGCCATGCTCGAAGCCCTCGATCGGGGGAACCTGTTCTTGGTCCCGCTCGACAACCGGCGTCTTTGGTACCGCTATCACCATCTCTTCGCGGACGTGCTGCGGGCCCGGCTGCTCGACGAGCAGCCCGACGAGGTCCACGCACTGCATCGGCGTGCGAGCGACTGGTACGCCCAAAGCGGTGATCAGGCGGCGGCGATCGGCCACGCGTTGGACGGTGAAGACTTCGGGCGAGCGGCGGACCTTATTGAAATGGCCGCAAGGCCCGCGTTCCAAGCTCGACAGGAGGCTACGTTTCGCCGCTGGCTGGAGGCGCTTCCCGAGGAACTGTTTCGCAGCAGGCCCGTGCTCGCGATCGCACTCGTCGCCGCGCAGATGGCCAGGGGCGACGTCGAAGGCGTGGAATCGCGGCTCCAGGACATCGAGTACTGCCTCGAGGCGACGGTGATGACGTCGCCGGACCGTGCGGGCGGCGCCTCGACGTCGATGGTCGTGATTGACCACGAACTGTTCCGCCGGCTCCCCAACCAGATCGCCGTCTACCGGGCCGGCATAGCCCTGCTGCGCGGCGACGCCGCCGGCACTATCGCCCATGCCAGCCGAGCGCTCGAGGTCGCCGCCGAGGACGATCACCTCGGCCATGGCTCGGCGGCCGCCCTGCTCGCACTCGCGCGCTGGACCCAAGGCGATCTCGACGGCGCACACCGCCGGTACACCGACGCACTGCCGAGCCTGGAGAAGGCGGGGCATCTCTCGGACGCACTCGGTCTTTCCCTCGCTCTCGCGGACATCCTGATCGCGCAAGGCCGCCTGGGCGACGCCATGAGCACCTACCGGCGCGGACTGAAGGTTGCAGCCGGGCGAGCGCCGCTGGTGTTGAGGGGCGAGGCGGACATGCAGGTCGGCATGAGCGAACTGTTCCGCGAACACAACGATCTGGAGGCGGCCCTCCGGCACCTCCAGATCGGCACAGAGCTCGGCGAACACGCCGGTCTCCCGCAGAACGCGTACCGGTCGCGGGTCGCGCTGGCCCGGATACGCCAAGTCGAAGGAGACCTGGCCAGTGCCGAGGATCTGCTCGACGAAGCCGAGCGTGTCTACACGGGCGACTACTCGCCCGATGTGCGGCCGGTCGCGGCGGTACGGGCACGGCTCTACCTTGCGCAGGGCAGGGTCGGTGACGCGCTCGCCTGGGCGCGTGAGCGGCACATCTGGGCTACCGACACGCTCACCTATCTCCACGAGTTCGAGCACATCACCCTGGCCAGGATCCTCCTCGCCCAGCACACCACCGAGCGCGCCGAGGGTCCGAAGCCTGACGCGACCGAGCTGCTGGAGCGCCTCCTGGCAGAAGCGGAGGACGGGAATCGCAGGGGGAGCGCCATCGAGATCATGGTGCTGCAAGCGCTCGACCACCAAGCACGAGACAACGTCCCCGCCGCGCGGGCGGCGCTTGAACAGGCGCTGACGCTGGCCGAACCGGAAGACTACGTCCGAGTCTTCATCGACGAGGGCCCACCGATGACCGCCCTGCTTCGTGCTGCCGCGCCACACGGGCGATTGCGCGGTTACGTCCGCCACCTCCTCGCAGCGGACAGCGCGAAGGCACGCCCAGCGCCGGCCCAACGGGGTTTGATCGAGCCGTTGAGCGAGCGCGAGCTCCAAGTTCTCCGGCTGCTGCGCACGGACCTCAGCGGGCCGGACATCGCTCGCGAACTCACGGTCTCGCTCAACACCATCCGCACCCACACCAAGAGCATTTTCACCAAGCTGAGCGTCAACAACCGTCGGGCGGCCGTCCGCAGAGCCGAGGAACTCGACCTCTAGCGGACGCCTTTCACGGCCAGCGCTCACGGGGCTATACCGCTGAATCGGCCGCCGAACTCGGTGCGCCCCGACGCTCGTCTCCCGAATAACCCGCCGACAACCACAACATGTGGTGATTACGACTCACCACATCGGGGCGCACAGTCCGAGTGTGACCAACGACAACGGCATCACCCGTTCCCCGAGTGGCGCTTCGGATGCTGATCACACCGACATCCCGCAGTACGAGATCCGCGTCAAGGGACATCTCGGGCTCCGGTGGGCGGCGTGGTTCGACGGGCTGCGCCTCACCGCCCTCGACGACGGCACCACCGTCATCTCCGGCCCCGTAGTCGACCAGGCGGCGCTGCACGGCTTGCTCCACAAGCTGCGCGACGTCGGCATCCCGCTCGTCTCGCTCGTCCTGATCCCACCAGACGCACCCGCTGCATCAACCGTCGCGCCACCCGCGCCCCGAACTCCGGAAGGTAACTGACATGACCACCACCCACGCCAAAGCCCCCATGGACCCGATGAGGAAGACGGCGCTGGTCGCCGGCGTTCTCTACCTCGTCACCTTCGTCGGCTCCATCCCGGCGTTGGCCCTTTATCACAACATCCTCCACAACCCGCACTACATCCTCGGCGGAGCCAGCGACACCGGCGTTCTGTGGGGCGCCATCGGCGAGATCATCTGCGCATTGGCCGGCATCGCTACCGCCGTCGTCCTTTACCCTGTCGCCAAGCGCCACAGCGACACCGCTGCCCTGGGTTTCGTGACGTCGCGGGTGATCGAGGCGGCGCTGATCTTCGTCGGCGTCCTTAGTGTCCTGTCGCTAGTCACCCTCCACAAGGCCGGCGCATCCAGCGGCGACGCGGCCTCAATGGTCGGCGCCGGGCGCGCACTCGTCGCTCTCCACGACTGGACCTTCCTGTTCGGCCCGGGGATCATGCCCGCGATCAACGCCCTGTGCATCGCCACCGTGATGTACCGCACACGGCTCATTCCGCGGATCATCCCGACGATCGGCCTGATCGGCGCCCCGATGCTGCTCGCTACCTCGATCGCCACACTCTTCGGCGCCTGGGACCAGGTCTCGTCGATCTCTTTCCTCGCCACCCTGCCGATTGCGGCCTGGGAGTTTTCGTTCGGCGTATGGATGGCGTTCAAGGGCTTCAGGCCGTCGGCCGCGGCTCAGCTCCCGGTGGCGCAGGCGAACATGCCCGCGCGAGTTCCGGTTGCCGCCTGAATCATCCAGGAACCAGGGAGTCGCCACTCCACCGCCGGGCAGGTGCCGTCGCTCATGCGGCGGCGCCGGCATGTGCCAGGTCCGATAGGAATCGCGACGGACTCAGGGTTCTCGTCAATCCTTGTCGTTTCGAGGGGTTACCGGGCCGGTGCGGGCACTCCGAGACAGCGCCGATGGACCGGTGCACCTGGTTCACACCGGTCCATCCCAGGACCACCGCGCCAGAGCCAGTCCGGCGGGGACGTCGTCCGCCGACGCCGGGTACGTCGACATTGCCGTGGTCGCCCATCGAAAGTAAGCCTTGAGGGTCGATCGCAGGCGAGGGTCGTCCGGGAGGCCTGCGTCATCGAGGGCCTGCGCAAAGCAGGCTTGCGCTCGCTCGTCCATCTCCAGGTGCTCACCGTTTCCCGAGTGCATGCGGACAACGCCTGACTCGTCGCCCATCGCTTCGGTGTACTCCGATGGTCCACCCAACACCTCAGCCCAGTAGGCAGCGAGGCGCTCCGAATGCTGAGGGTGGTAGCCATGCGAGAAGGCGTGGCTCACAACTCGGTCGGCCAGGCATCGCGCGTGCCACGCGTGTGCCAGGTCGAGGAAAGCTTGCCGCCCGCCCGCCACCTCGTAGATCGTCTGCGTCACCAACCCATGGTCGCGCGCGTTCAGTCGTTCGCCCGTACTGGAAGGCGCCCGAAGGAACCCGGTGTCCGCGGAACGAGACGGGCGCCGTGGGTGCCCAGTCCTAGCGACTCAACGGCCGGTCCCGAGGCTATTGATCGCGACGTGTGAATCGAGGTAGGTCCCGTTCGTATCGCATTAGGACAGATGTGGCGGCGCCTCGGCCGGTAGGGGCCAAGTGGCTAGTTGTCAGGTAGATACCGCCAGGGGGATTGAGCATTGGCAGTTCGGGTACTTATTACCTATCCAATCCACAGGAGGAACGAAATGGCTGACGAGCACGTGTCCACCGAGGACCAGTCCGACCTTCCGCAGCAGCAGGATCCGCGCGGTGATTTGCTGAAGGCCCGCCCGGGCGGCGATACCGATATCATTGAGCCGAACCCCAACAGCGGCTACCGGGATCAGAAGCCCGAGTAAGTTCGGGGCCAGGGCAGGAGCGATCCTCTGTGGCCATCTGAGCTAAGACCGATAAACAGCTGACGTAACTGAAGGCACCATCAGCGACCGCCAAACGGCGGCTTCGCTGATGGTGCCGTCAGCGCGTGCGGGGCGGTACGGCCGGATCTCTGACTCGTCCCACTCGATAACCCCGTAACCCCGGTCTAGGCTCCCGACCTAGGCAGAGCGTCGAGCATTCTCCACGTCCAGGGCGCGGCCGCCCGTCAACACCGACAGTTTGTCATGGGGACGGTAGAGCGATGTCCGGCGGTTCGACCACGAATCAAGGAGGTGGCAAGTGAACGCTTGTTCCAGTGCCATGATGCAGCGGGCGCCGAAGAGTACGTCTCCAGCTCGATCAGGCTCCAGGGCCGCAAATCCGGCAGCGAGACGCTGGCAGGCGATCACCTCGTGGACTGCGTCGGCTTCGACGTGCACATCGTAGAACCTCGCCGCCCGCGCGTCGACACCGAGACGATGCAGCGCCAGGCTATAACGACTATTCGGAACGACAGACGACATCTCGAACACCGCCAAGTGGCCGATCAGAGCCCCTCGCCACCGACGATGGAGTCCAAAGAGTGAAATAAGGTTCACCGTCGCCAAGGTGACTGCCGGAATTTCGTCGAGATAATACCCGTACGTGGAGTCAAGTCCCAGGCACCGCATCGTGACACCAAAGAGGGTGGCGTGCATGGCCTCGAATCGACCGTTCCCGTACTCGTCCGCTTGGATCTCGATCAAAGCCGCCTTCGGCTCCCCATGTAATCGGGGAATGACCCAACTATGCGGATCGGCTTCCTTCAACTGATACGCAGAACGGTGTATAGCGAATTCCTGGAACTCACGCAGCGTCCCTCGCTCCGCCATATACTTCGAAAGCGACGGTCCGTCACCTCCATGGACGACTGCGTTGAGATCGTCCTTGACATCATGCACAGGACCTGGCGGGCCCACGATCGCGATTACTCGATCAAGGAATTCTGCTTCGAGAACAGACCGAAATGCCAGCAAGCCGGCGTGCCATTCCCACCCGTCACTAACACCCTCGATTCCCCGGTAATGGAGTTCGTACAAGCAATACAAGGCCAGCTGAAGGTCTTCGTCGTCGGCGCCCTCCGCCGGAGGCCAAGCAGGATCGAGCATCCGCTCTGGTGACCGGCGGAGGTGATCGACGACGAACTCGCTGAGCACCCCGCGAGGCGCCGGAAGACTGAGCATCGATGGTCGCGTGACCGACTTCTGACGGTGTGTGACCTCGAGGGCTGAGGCCGGGCAAACGATGCCCGTCCTCGAATCGCCTTCCGCCGTTACCACTGCGAGTGCTCCCGTTCTGTCGATTACCTGTACGTCAAGTGACGCAGGAGTTATCTCCATACCGGGCCAACTCAACCCTTCGGCCGAATGATGCCTGAAGGAGGCGGTCTAGCCTGATCGTGGGATGACCGACTGGGCGACGATCTCGTCACTGGCAACGGCAGGCGGCACGCTCGTGCTGGCGGTAGCGACGTTCTACTCAGTCCGGTCGGCCAACCGAGCGGCGCGAAGCTCGGAGCGCGCCCTGCAGGTCGGCCTCCGACCGGTGCTCTTCGCCTCGCGCTTTCAGGACCCGAAGCAGAAGATCCGATGGGGCGACGACCACTGGGCCGCGCTCGGGGGCGGGCAGGCTGTCGTCGAGTCGAGCGATGGGATCGTCTACCTGGCCATGTCGTTGCGCAATGTCGGTTCGGGTCTCGCGGTCATTCACGGCTGGCGGACCGAGCCGACCGTGCTGCCGCTCAGCCCCACTGCGTCGATCGATCAGCGGCGAGCTGGCTTGGTCCGTCCAGAGATCGACCAGTTCCGGCCCCAGGGACGAGATCTCTACGTTCCGCCGGGAGACATCAGCTTCTGGCAGGCCGCGATCCGAGAGCCGGAGGATCCGGATCGGGCCGCCACCGTCGAAGTCATCGAACAGCGCGGAACGCTCACCATCGACCTCCTCTACGGAGACCACGAAGGAGGCCAACGCACCATCAGCCGCTTCATGGTCACTCACCTTCCCGGGAATGACACGGACTGGGTGTGCTCGGTGGTCAGGCACTGGAACCTCGACCGCGACGATCCTCGCTAGTTCGCCGAGGCGGCCTGAGGCCCGTTGGTAGCACGCCCGACTAGGCGGATACCGCAACACCAACTCGACACATGCCTGTCCATTCCCGATGATCCCAATCGTGCCCCCCAGGCGAATGGGGCGTACGACGGCCAGTCGGTCATGTTCACGAGAGGAGAGGCAGCGATGGCCATACGAATGAGGATGCGTTGGGACGGCGCTACTCAGGAGCTCTATGACGAGGTGCGCAAGACGGTGGATTGGGAGGGCAATCCCGCTCCGGGCGGACTGCTCCACGTGTCGTGGTTCGTGGGTGACCAGCTCAACGTCTGCGACATCTGGGAGACGCCGGAGGACTTTAACGCCTTCGTCGAGACTCGGCTGATGCCGGGCGTGGCCCAGGCCGGAATCCCCGGCCAACCGGAGGTCGAGATTCACCCGGTGTACAACTGGCAGCTCGAGAAGCCATTCACACCCGGCAGCGTGGTCGAGGAGGACGAACTTCCCGCCGAGGCCTACAAGGCGCTGGAGGCCCAAGTCGGCTGGCGCGACGTCCCACCCGTTGGTGGCATCTTGCACATCGCCATCGTCGCCGGGGAGATGGTCCAGATGGTGACCGCGTGGGAGTCCGAGGCCGATGAGGAGAAGTTCGCAGCGGACCGTGTGGGTCCGGTGGCCGCCGCATTGGGCTTCCCCGAGCCGCCCCAGCCGGCATTCCACGAGATCCACGCCCTGTTCCATCCGGCGGGGGCAGTGACCCGGTCCTGAACGACAGAAAGCCGGTCGCCGCCCGCGCAGGGGCGGCGACCGGTCGTCAGCCATGTCTGTGGGACATCTGTGTCTCTGTGGGCGCGATAAGGCGCTCGGACAGCCATAGAACGCCCACAGAAATCTAAGTCGCCCACAAACACCGCCGACCGACCGCCGACCACCGACCGCCGACCGACAAACCGCACCTCGGAAAAAGGCAATCCGGCGTCTAGCCCGGTTCCGTCCCGGTGTCCGCAGCGGGCAGCCGGCTGGCAATGCCTGCCAAGCGCTGACGCTCGGTGGCCACCCGCCGCTCGCCAAGCGCGATGTAGTCGGCGTCGGTGTCGAAGCCGATGTAGTGGCGCCCGGTCTGCAAGCACGCGATCGCCGTCTGGGCCGACCCGATGAACGGATCCACCACCACGTCGCCGACGTAGCTGTACAGCTCGATGAGCCGCCGCGGCAGTTCGACGGGAAAGGGCGCCGGATGTCCGACTCGGGTAGCTCGCTCAGGAGCGATCCGCCAGGTGTCGATCGTCCACGCCCGGAACTGCTCGGCGGTGATCGAGTTCTCGCACGGCAGTCCCCGCTCGCGTCGCTTCGGCCGCGACACAGCCCGGCCGAAACGACCCTTGCTGGCAATCACCACCCGCTCGGTCACATCCCGCAGTACCGGGTTGGCCGCTGAGGCATAGGACCCCCAGGCGCAACTCCCGTTGGCGCCCGCGCCCTTGATCCACACCAACTCGCCTCGCAACAGCAAGCCCAGGTGGTCCTGGAGGATCCGGGTCACGTCCCCGGCGAGGGACCGGTAGGGCTTGCGGCCCAGGTTGGCCACGTTGACTGCGATCCGCCCACCCGGCTCGAGGACGCGGGCGCACTCGGCGAAGACGTCGCCGAGCATCTTCAGGTACTCGACGTACGACCCGGGAACATGCCCCGTTCCCAACGCCGCCTCGTAGTCCTTCCCAGCAAAATACGGTGGTGAGGTCACCACCAAGGCCACCGATTTGGCGCTGATCATGGCCATGTCGCGGGCGTCGCCGACCACCAGGGTGTCGGTGACGGCACAAGTCCGGATCTCCTCGTCGTCGGAGATGGTCGGGGCGACGAACTGCTCGTAGAACGCCGATGCGTCGTGGCTCTCGCGCTTGCCGACGCCGAATCGTGACGTCCGCGTACCCCGCCCGATGATGGGCATCGGCTCCCCGGACGCCCGCATACTGGTCATGGCGATGACCCTAGTGACGGCCGTTCGCCCACCGGCGGACCATAGGGGCGGACAAAATGCGACCACCGGCCGACCACCGGCCGACCACGGCCGACCACCAAGGACCTGGCGGTTCGGCCTCCCGTGAATCGATGGTCGGCCGGCCGCCGCGGGAATCGAGAGACCAGCCGGTATCATCGGAACTGCGGGGCCATCGAGGCGGTCAGCTCATGGCTGAAGGTTGGTTCGAATCCAACCGGTCCCACGTGCGAGCCTTCCGACGTGCCTTGCTGGCCCTTGCAGCCACTGCCTTTGTGGCCGCGGTCGTCCGTTTGCGTGGCACTGGTGGCACGCCACCGCAGACGGGCGGCTGGCGTGAGCTGTCGGGCCCGGACCTTCGCTGATCCATGCGTGCAGTCCTACTCGGGATGGGTGCGGTCGGCATCCGGGCGGCCCGCCAATTGGCAGCAACTGACGGCCTCGACCGCCTCGTCCTCGTTCATCACGATCGCGCCAAGCTGGCCGAAATCGCCGACGCCCTCAACAGTCCTTCTCGGGTCGAGACCGTTACCTGCGCACGCGGGACTCCTCCCGCCGAGGTTTTGGCGGATGCTGATGTGCTCGTCCTCACCTCACCGTCGGGCCATCGGGCCGCGGCTGAGGTAGCGCTCGAACGCGGCGTCCATGTGGTGTCGGTGTGCGACGAGATGGAGGAGGTCCGCGGGCTACTGGCACTCGACGCCGAGGCCCGGGAACGAGCGGTTTCCATCGTCATCGGGGCGGCGTTCGCTCCCGGTCTCAGCTGCGTATTAGCCCGCCACGCGGCGACTGCCTTCGACACGGTGCTCGAGGTGCACGTGGCCAGCATTGGCACCGGGGGCCCCGCCTGCGCTCGCAGGCACCACGCCGCGTTGTCCGAAACCGCGGTCGACTGGCGCGACGGAGTGTGGCGGCGTCGCCCCGGTGGGTCGGGCCGAGAGCTGTGTTGGTTCCCCGATCCCATCGGTGGCGCCGACTGCTACCGGGCGGCCCGGCCTGACGCCCTCCTGCTCGTGCCCGCCTTTCCAGGGGTGAAGCGGGTCACGGCGCGCATGGCCGCCACGCGGCGTGATCGCCTCACGGCCTGGCTCCCCATGCTGCGAAAGCCTCATCCCGAAGGAATGCTCGGCGCGATTCGAGTGGAGGTCCGGGGCCAGCGAGGCGCGAGTCACAACGTCGAGGTGTACGGAGTCCTGGACCGACCCGCGGTGGCGACTGGCACCGTGGCCGCGGTCGTGGCCGCCTGGACGACCGAGGGGCGGCTGTCTCGGCCGGGCGCCGGGGGCTTGGCAGAACTGATCGACGAACCCGTCCCGTTCCTGCGGGAGCTGGCCCGGCGTGGGGTGCGCGCCGCGGTCTTCGAAGGTGGCGACTTCCAACTTGGCCCGCCTGGGGGCCACGTCGGCAACGGGTCGAACCGGCGCACCGATCAGTCCCAAGCCGGGACGATGCGGGCCGGCCAGGGCTAAGGGACTCTCGGCAAAATGGCCGACGACGGCGGCCACGAGAACGAACCAGGCGCCGAGGTCGTGAACCCGCGACCCCCGACCGACGGCCGCAGAACCCGCCGAGCTGCCCGCCCAAGGCCCAGCTCCGATCTCAACCCCAGCTCTGGCGGCCATCCCGACCTGAACCGAAACCCGGAACGAGCCCCGGACCCCAACCCGGAACGAGCCCCGATTTCCGACCCGGATCAAGACCCAACTCGGACCCCGTCCGGACCTCGCATCCGGACCCGACCCAACGGTGACCGTCCGCCCCGGCTAAGCGGTGCCGGTCGGCATTCCGCCCCCACCGGACGCATTGCCCTCCCTCGATCCCCGGTGGTGCTGGCCCTCGTCGTCGCGGTCGTCCTCGTCGGCGCGGCACTTGCGGTCGTCACACTCACCCGCACGAATGGCGCCCCCGCCACCCCTGTGGCTCAGTCCTACCTGGCGGCGTGGTCCCGCCGGGACTTCGCCGCCATGGCCCTGCTCGTCGAGCACCCGCCGCCCGACTTCGCGGCCATCCACCAGCGCGTCATCGACGACCTGAACGTGGCCAGCTCGCAGTACCGGCTGGGGTCGGTGAAGACCCACGGCAGCACCGCCGACGCCGCCTACACATCCCAGCTCGAACTGGCCGGCCTGGGAACCTGGGACCACCCCGGTACGGTCCACCTGGCCCGTGTGTTCGGCCGTTGGATGGTCGAGTGGACCCCGGCCACGATCTACCCCACCCTCCCAGCCGGCGGCCATTTCAGTATGCAACGCACCTGGTCCCCCCGCGCGCCCGTCCTTGGTTCTGGGGGAACCGTGCTGGCGGGGCCGGCCGATGTCATCACCGTTGGACTCCAAGGCAACGCCGTCGCCAGCCCCGCCTTGGTGACGACCGCCCTCACCCAGGCCGGAATCGACTCCGGCGCAATCACCGCGGCCCTCAAATCGGCCGCCTCCCACCCCACCCAGTTCGTGCCCGTCGCCGATCTGTCGGCCGCCCGCTATGACCAGGTGAAGCCGATCATTTTCCGCGTTCCGGGGACTCGGTTTCAGCGCCACACCGGCCAGTCGAGCGTGACCCCCGACCTGGCGGCCCACGTCGTCGGCTCGGTCGGGCCCATCACCGCAGAACAGTTGCAGCAGATGGGGGCGCCCTACGAGGCCAGCGACAGCATCGGTCAGGTGGGGATCGAGGCCCAGTACGAGCGGCAACTGGCAGGTACACCCGGTGGCATCATCCAAGTCGTCGGCGCCGACGGCGCCACGGTCGGCTCCGGGCCCATCTTCACCATCAGCGGCAAAGCCGGGAAACCGGTCCAGACCACGATCGACCTTCACACCGAGCAGGCGGCCGAAGCCGCCCTGAACGCCGTCAAGCTGCCCGCCGCCCTGGTGGCAATCCGTGCCTCGACGGGCGAAGTTCTCGCCGCGGTGAGCCGACCCGACACGACGCCGTTCGATCGAGCGCTCACCGGCCAGTATCCGCCGGGCTCGACGTTCAAGGTCATTACCAGCGCCGCCTTACTGGCCAGTGGCCTGACCCCCGACAGCCCGACCGTTTGCCCGAAGACCCTGGCGGTGCAAGGTCGCACCTTCAAGAACTTCGAGGGCGAGTCCTCCCCGAACATCTCCTTCCAGCGGGCCTTCGCTATTTCCTGCAACACCGCGTTCATCAGCATGGCCGGCAACTTGCCGGCCTCAGCCCTTATCTCGATGGCCGGCCAGTTTGGCTTTGGCACCCAGCCCCAACCCGGATTGCCCGTCTTTGGGGGTCAGATACCGACTCCAGTCGACGAAGTGGACAAAGTGGCGAGCGCCATCGGGCAGGGCCGGGTGCTTGCCAGTCCGTTGTTGATGGCGGGCGTGGCGGCCGCGGTGGCGGCAGGGACCGTCCATCCCCCCCGGCTGGTCGTCGGCGCGGCGGACGACACCGCCAAGGGCGTGGCACTCCCGCCGCCGGTCGTCGCGGGCCTGCGGTCCATGATGGCCGCCGTGGTCGCCGGCGGCTCGGGCGCTCCGGCCAGGGTCACCGGCGGTTCGCCGGTGTACGGCAAGACGGGCACCGCCGAGTTCGGCAACGCCACACCGCCGGCCACCCACGCCTGGTTCATCGGCTTTCGCGACGACGTGGCTTTTGCCGTGGTCATCGAGGGCGGTGGCGTCGGCGGGTTGGTCGCGGCGCCGATCGCCGCCAAGTTCCTCAAAGGACTCTGACCACCGCACCGATCGGCCAGGCACGGCACTGATCGGCCACGGCACGACACGGCACCAGTCCGACGCTGGCTACCGAATACCCGGAAGCACCTTGCACCGAGCATCCCCCGCTCAGGGGGTCGGCGCGGGCGCAGGACGGCGGTTGGGGACGCGGATCATGAAGCGGCGGTCCTCGTAGGTCAGGCGCCCGCCCTGGGCTTCGATCAGGCCCCGGGCGATCGGCAGGCCGAGCCCGCTGCCGCCCTTGCCGTCCAGACTTACAAACCGCTCGAAGACCCGCTCGACGCCTCCATCGGGCAGCCCCGGACCATCGTCGGCTACGGCGATCTCGATCATGGCCGGCGTCGCCCCGACCTCGACGGTGACCTCGGCGAGCGCATGGCGGCGGGCGTTGTCCAGCAGGTTGGCCAGGGCGTTCTTGGTGGCCTCGCTTGCCAGCAGCACGAGCTGGGGCCGCGGGCCGCGTACGACCAGGCTGGTCTTCACGGTCTGGTTGCCCACCTTGGCCCGGTCGAGTTCGGTCTGGCACAGATCGACCACATCGGTCGCCTGGAGCGTCCCCACCTCGCCCTGATCGACACGAGCCATCTGAAGCAGCGACGAGAGGAGCCGGCCCGCCCGGTCGGCTTCGCGCGACAGGTTGACCAGTAACCGCTCCTGCTGGCTGGTGGCCCCATTGACGAGCAGCGCGTCGGTCGAGGCTCGGATCCCCGCGAGGGGGGTGCGCAGCTGGTGGGCGGCGTAGCTCAGGAACTCCTTGCGCTGGCGGGCCGAGTCGCCCGCGGCCACGGCCTTCTCCCGCGCCGCTGCGATAAGTACGACCAGGACCGAAAGGATCATCAAGAGCAGGACGCCATTGAGCACGAACACCACCGGGTCGTCCTTGTCGCTGAAGAACGCTGCCACCGTCGTGGTGAGTCCGCTTTCCAGCGCCAGCAACATGCCCGGCCGGCGACCACCGAGGAAGGTCCCGATGGCCGTCGGGATCAGATAGAACGCCGCCATGGACAGCACGGGGCCAGTCAGGTGGTCGGCGACGCCCAACAACGCCACGACCCCGGACAGCACGACCAAGGCGGCTCCGGTGCTTTGCCGGGCGGGAGCAACATCGCTGCCCCACCAACTTCCCGACAGCAGCCGGTTGGCGCCCCGCCAGAGCCCCGACCGCGCCACCAGCGACCGCAGCGACGGCAGCGACGGCAGCGACGGCAGCGACGACTTCGACAGCCTCGACCCCTTCGACATCAGGGACGAAACACGTATCCCCGGCCGCGCACCGTGTGCACCAGCCTCGGCCCGTTGGCATCCAGCTTGCGGCGCAGGGCGCTTACATGTACCTCCACCAAGTTGGGGTCGTAGGAGTCGAAACCCCAGATCTGCGACAGCAACTGACCCTTGGAAAACACCTGATTCGGGGCCCGGGCCAACACCGACAGCAACTCGAACTCGGTCGGGGTGAGGTCGAGTTCGACGCCTCCCCGAAGGACCTGCTTGGCGTTGTCGTCGATAAGCAGGTCGCGGACCTCGATGACCGGCGAGTCCATGCGGCCGCTGCGGCGCAGCACCGCCCGCACCCGGGCCAGGAGCTCCGCCATGGCGAACGGCTTGACGACGTAGTCGTCGCCCCCCGCCTCGAACCCGGCCAACCGGTCGTCCAATCCGTCGGCCGCGGTGAGGAACACCACCGGCACACCCGCCTGGGCGATCACCTGGCGGGCCAGTTGGAACCCGTTCGGTCCCGCCGGCAGCTGGATATCGATGATCGCCACGTCGGGCCGGAACTCGTCGACCGTCTGGCTCATGGACTGTCCGGTCACCTCGGCGCGCACCAAGAAACCCAGCCCTTCGAAGGCGCTCGCCACCGCTTCGCGCACCGAAAGGTCATCTTCGATGAGCAGCGCACGCGTCGCCGAGCTCTGGACGTCGGTCATCGGGAAAGCCCCCTCAGTCGCTGGAACCACATCACGGCGAGGATTTTCCCACCCGTGCCCTTCGATTTGTTGCCGTCAGCCAGAGTGTCAGCACCAACAGCAACACGTCGAGGGCGACGACGAGGCCGGTCAGGCTCACGAGTCCGGGCGGGGGGTGCGACAGCGCGGCGCAACGGCACCCTCCTGGCAGGTGGGCGGTCCAGTGCCGGGTCGCCCCGAGCGGCGCTGGGATGAGGACCAGGATCGCGGCCGCGGACGGCGCGGGCGACGCCGGCCGGGCCACGATGGCGGCACCGATCGCCACTTGGGCGGCGCCGATGACCCATCCCCACCAGCCGCCGATGGCCGAGACCACGACGGCGGACACGAACAATCCGGTGGCCAGAATCATGCGGGCGGCGGTCACCGGTTGGCGACGGGCCGCGCCATGCACGGCCGGACTGTACCGCTGATCAGCTGCGCTGTACCGCCAGGATGGCGACGTCGTCACCGCGGGTCGCCCCTGCGTTTCGCGGCTGCATCAACGTCTCGCACACCAGGTCGGCATGGCGGGGCGCGCCGGATGCGGCGCCGAGCAGCCAGTCCATCCCCGGGCCGACGCCGGTGTCGCGATCCTCGACGAGGCCGTCGGTGTAGAACACGACCAGGTCCCCTGGGTCGAGGACCACCTGGCAGAGCGGGTAATCGAGCGGCGCCACGCCGAGCAGCGGACCAGGGTCCAGGTCGACGAACCAGGGCGCGGCCGTGGTCGGCACGACCAGCGGCGGGAGATGGCCTGCCGACGCGAGGGTCAAGGTGCCGGCCGGGAGTTCCAGCACGCCGAACAAGACGGTGGCGGTGCGCTCCAAGCCAAATTTCTCGGTGAACGCCCCGAGTTGGCGCAGCGCCGAGGCGGGATTGGGGTCGATCAGGGCGTAGGCCCGCAGGGCATCGCGCAGCTGACCCATCACCGTGACCGCAGTGAGGTCATGGCCCACCACGTCGCCGACCACAAGGCCGACACAACCAGGGGCGACGGGGATCACGTCGTACCAATCGCCGCCGACCTTCGTCCCCTCGGTGCTCGGCAGGTAGCGGGCCGCGACGGTGATGCCGGGCAGTTCGGGCAGGCGGTCGGGAAGCAGGCTGCCCTGGAGGGTTCGGGCCACCTCGTGCTCCCGGTCGTACACCCGAGCCCGGTCGATGACCACCGCCACCTGCTGGGCCAGTTCCTCGGCCAGCGCCAGGTCGGATTCGCCGAAGTGCCGGCCGGACCCGGCGGCGACGAGCGTGACCGACCCGAGCACCCGCCCCGAGGCGACCAGGGGGACGCTCATGTAGGACGTAAACGCCAGCCGGCGCACCACCGCCAAGTGGTCCTCGTCGCGGGTCGTCTGCTGGAGAAACTCCGACGACATGTCCGACGACCACATCGACGTACCGGTGCGGATCACCTGCACACTTGGGTGGCCACCTTGGGGATCTGGGGAAAACTGGTCGCGCAGCTGGTCGGCCAGGGGTTGGAACTCAGGCGAGGCGTGGCGAGCGACGACCCGTTTCAGGCTCCCGCCCTCCACGAGCATGTCGATCAGGCACAGGTCACCAAGAATCGGGACTGCCATGGTGGCCAGGAGTTCGAGGGTTTCTTGGAGGTTCCTGGCCTCGGCCAGGACACGGCTGGCGCGGAGCAGGAACTCGCGGCTGCGGCGGGTTTGCTCCAGCTCGAGGCTGAGCCGGACGACGATGCGGCTCTCGCGCTCGGCTTCGGCGAGGTCGTTGGAGATTCGCACGACGCCGATGGCCGCTGGCGCGGCGCTGTCGGGCGGTGCCGGGTCGATTGCCGCGGCGTCGGGCCGTGTCGTGTCGTCCGATGGCCACGCCATGATGGTCACGTCCACGACGGACTCGGAGCCGTCGGGGCGCCGGGCAGGAAGTCGTACCGCGTGGCCGATAAACGGGCCCTCGCCGGTCGCGAGAAACCGGGCGAAGCCCACATTGTGCGTGGGGCGGAGTCGGTCCGGGATGATTTCGGTGAGAGGCAGGCCGACAAGGTCGGTCGGTTCCCAACCCAGCACGACCGCCGAAGCCGGGTTTGAGTAGACGATATCTCCGCCGCGGTCGACGACGATGATTGCATCGTTCAACTGGTCCGTTAAGAGTGTCGAAAGCGTCGACCGGACAAAGGCGGCTAGTCGCGTCATATTGTCGTGATCGGGCGAAACAGGTCCAAGATCATTCGTTCCGAGACCATGAATCCTCGGGTTGGCGAACTCGATGTCGGCCTCAACGGGGTCCGTGTCCATCACTTCCTACCCCAAGCACTTGGACCTTCGACAACATCCTCAAATCGCCCAACTGCGTCTCGACAGTAGGTCCGCTCGGCTGGGGTGTCAACCGACATCTGCCCGCAACTTTCCAAGCAGGCTCGCGAAACGGGGTCGCTTGACAGAAACCTGTACGGTTCGCACCGTTCGCGGGGTTCCGGGCTCACACAGGGGCAACATTTGGCCCCACTTGGGAGTTTTGGCGGATTGGTGCTGAGGGTGCGAAGGGAGTTCAATGGGGCGGGTTCGTGTTCCTTGAACTCGAAATGCTCCTTTTGGGCCTCGAAGGTATATGCAGCGGGTCGACTGCCGGTATTCAGGTGCACGGCGGGATCTGGACCCTAGTTTCACTTCACGCCATGACGTGCCGATGACGTGGTGACTTAGCTACAAGCCCCTGTTTATACCGGTCAGGAGAGAAGGACTACATGGTTCCCGCTATCGGGCACGTGGTGAAGGTTTCTCGTGGTCATTTGCCGCAACGCGTCCTCGATATACGTGGACGCGGAGTTCGACGCTTTCGTGCGCTTATGGCTGTGACGGCGGTGACCGTGGGCCTCGGTGCAGGAGCGGGCATGGCGCAAGCCGGCGCCTTGCCCGCGGATGCGAGCAGCCCCGCCGGCGCTGACAGCGGGTCGGCGCCCCAGTTGACTGTCACCGCGTCGGGGTCGACGAGCGTCGGGCTTCAGGTCTTCGCCAATGTCAATTTTGGCGGGTCGACGAATCCGACCGGCAGCATGACCTTTACCCTGTTCGGGCCGAGCGACCCGGCGTGTGTGTCGTCGCCGGTATATACCTCGACCGTGCCGGTGACCGGGACGTCGGTCAACTCGGGTCACTATTCGACAACCTTGGCGGGCGCCTACCGCTGGGAGGCCGTCTACAGCGGCGATGCCAGCAACGCTTCGGCCGGCCCGACCGCCTGCAGCGCCTCCGGGGCTGCAGTAGTCGTTTCCAAGGCCAGTTCCTACACGTTGCTCAACGCCGCCGCGCCGTCCGGCGGGACCATCCGGGCCTCGGTGGCCGTGTCGGGCTTCAACCCCACGGGCACGACGACGTTCTCCCTGACGCCTCCCGGTGACACGTTCTGCTCCACGACACCGGTATTCACCTCGACGGTCTCGGTGAGCGGGGCGGGGACGTACTGGTCGGCGCCGTATACCCCGACGGTGGGCGGCCAATACAAGTGGCGGGTGACCTACAGCGGCGACTTCAACAACATGGTCACCTCGATGACGTCGTGCCTCGATGCCAACGCCGCGGTGACGGTCCCCAACCCGCCATCGGGTGCCACGTTCAGCTACCCCGTCGACGGCCAGACCAATGTGGACACGACCACGCCGTTCGCATGGGGATCGTTTGCATCGGCACAGGGGTACCGGGTCACGATCGGGACCAACCCCCAAGGTTCCGACCTGGCCGACTCGGGGGTACTGGCCGCCAACCAGACCAGCTACCTGGTGCCCGCCCTACCCACCGGCAAGACACTCAATGGCGTGCTCTACACGGAGGTGAACGGTAGCTGGGCCGGGTACAAGTCCATCACCTTCACCGCCGCGGCAGGTCGGGCCACGATGACCTATCCGCTCGACGGCCAGACCAACGTGGACACGTCGGTGCCGTTCCGCTGGCAGACGATCCCGCAGGCGCAGGGGTATGTCCTGAGCGTCGGGACCACCTACGGCGGGGCGGACTTGGTGTGGAGCGGTGTGCTACCCGCGTCGCAGTCCTCGTTTCTGATTCCCGCCCTTCCGGCAGGGTCGTTGTCGGTGACGCTGTACACCAAGGCCAACGGGTCGTGGTACAGCTATCAGGTCGTAGGCATCACCGCGATCCCGACAGAGGCGGGGTTGACCTCGCCGACGAGCGGGCAGGGCAACGTCAACCCCAATGGGGCGTTCACGTGGACGACGGTAGGTGGCGTGGACGGATACACGCTGTGGGTCAAAGTGGCCGCGACCGGCGCCGACCTGTTCAACAGCGGGATGCTTCCCGCCACGCAGTCGTCGGTGAGCGCCCCCGCGCTTCCCGCAGGCCAGACGCTGTCGGCCATCCTGTTCACGTTGCGCAACGGCGCCTGGACCTATCAGGCCTTCAGCTTCACCACCTCGGGCCGCGCCGGCGACTGAAGCGCCCGCGCTCGGCCGCGGGCGGTACCATCCTGACCGGCACAGACACCCCGGTTCGGGGACGTAGCTCAGTGGCTAGAGCACCTGCTTTGCACGCAGGGGGTCGCGGGTTCGACTCCCGTCGTCTCCACCGAACCGAACCGAACCGAACCGAACCGGACCGAATCCGCATCCGGATCCACCAGGCGGTCGTGGCCATGTTGCTCCTCAGACCGTGAGCAACGTCTTGATGGCGCGGCGTTCGTCCATGGCTCGGTAGCCGTCGGCGATGTCGTCGAGCGGCAGCGTGAGGTCGAAAACCTTGCCGGGGTCGATCTTCCGGTTCCAGATGAGGTCGATCAGCTCGGGGAGGAAGCGGCGGACGGGGGCGGGACCGCCGTGCAGGTGGACGGCGGAGAAGAACAGCTCGTCGCCGGGAAGCTGCACGTCGTGACTGACGCCGACGAAGCCGACGTGGCCGCCGGGCCGGGCGGCGCGGACGGCTTGCATCATCGACTCCTGCGTGCCGACGGCTTCGATCACGGAGTGGGCGCCGAGGCCGTTGGTGAGGTCCTTGATCCGGGCGACGCCATCGTCGCCGCGCTCCGCGACGATGTCGGTCGCACCGAACTCCCGGGCGAGGTGCTGGCGTGATTCGTGGCGGCTCATCGCGATGATCCGCTCCGCGCCGAGCTGCTTGGCTGCCATCACACCGAGCAGCCCAACCGCACCGTCGCCGACGACGGCGACGGTCTTTCCCGGGGCGACCTCGGCGGCGACCGCGGCGAACCATCCCGTGCCGAGGACGTCGGACGCGGCGAGCAAGCTCGGGACGAGGTCGCTCGGCGGCACGTCGGGAGTGGCGACGAGGGTCCCGTCCGCGAGCGGGATGCGGGCGTACTCCGCCTGGGTGCCGATCGCGCCCACGGGCTCGCGGTGGATGCACGAGCTCTGATAGCCGGCGCGGCAGATCTCACAGCTGTTGTCGGACGCGAAGAACGAGCCGATCACGAACTGACCGGGCTTGATGTTCCAGACGTCGGCGCCGACCTCCTCGACGATGCCGACGTACTCATGTCCCATTGGCGCCGGTCCGTCGACGGCCTCGATCCCGCGGTAGGGCCACAGGTCCGAACCGCAGACGCACGTCGCCGAGAGACGGATGATGGCGTCGGTCGAGTGCTCGATATTGGGATCGTCGCGTTGTTCGACGCGGATGTCGCCGGGGGCGTAGAGGAGTGCTCCTCGCATGATGGGTGTCCTTTCAGTTGGTGTCGCCGCGGAAGACCCGCTTGGCGACGGTCACCGTGGGCATCTACCCATGTTGAGGGCCGCGAGCCGGGGGACCAGTTTTCCCAAGCGGGTTGGGTGGCCCGACCGCCGTCGCGCCGCCGTTCCGACCGCGGTGTGGCAGCCTGGCACGCAAACCCTCGACCTGAAGAAGGACGGTATGTACGCGGCTGTCGTGAAGGTAACGATTGACGAAGGCAAGGACTCAGAGGCACAGCAGATGCTCAAGGACGTGATAGTCCCGATGGTCAAGGGCTCGGCCGGGTTCGTCGCTGGCTACTGGCTTGCGCCAGAAGGTGACAAGGGGTTGTCAATCGCGATATTCGACACCGAGGACAACGCCCGGGCCGCGGCACCGCCGGAAGGCATGCGACCCCCGGGCGCGCCCGTCGTCGTCGATCACGTCGAGTTCCGCGAGGTCATTGCGTCCGCCTAGAGGCGGCCCAGACGGTCTTTTTCCGGGGGTGTTCCCCATGTTCGTGTCAAGGCCGAATTCCCGGGTTCGGAAACTCGCAGAGAAACTCCGTGAGCGGTGTGTGTGACGCGGTGGGAGCTCCGTCAACGACGATGTGAGCACGATCGCGGGTGTGGTCCTGGGCGAAGAAGTCGTCCTCGCGTTGCATCCAATCCCGCCAGAGGTCGCTCATGTGCTCGCCATCCCGGGCGATGCCGCGTTCGAGCCGCGAGGGGAAGGGCGCGTCTATCCAAACGGCCAAAGTCAAGCGGTCTGCGATCGTTCGGCGCGACGAGGTGACACCCTCGAGGATCACGAAAGGGGCTGACGGTATGGTCCGCCATGGGCCGAGCTCGTCACCGAGGGGGTCGTTTTCCCAGTCCCGCCGCTGAAAGGTGGCCTTCTGGCCGGCGAGCAGCGGGCCCAGGACTTGGCTTTCGAACCGTGGCCACCAGCCGTCGAGGTCGCCCCACGAGACGAAGTCGTCCATCTCAACGACTGGTGCCTCATCCAGAACTTGTGCGAGATGCCGGGCAAATGTGCTTTTACCGGCCCCGCTCGGTCCATCGATGGCGATGAGGCGGGGAGTCACCGGCGCCGTCCGGCTGCGGATGTCGGCGGCAAGCGCCCGGTAGGTGACGACGGCCATGGACGGTGTCAGGCGGCTGCGGCAAGGCCGGTGCTGTGCCGGCCTGGTAGGCCGTGCGAGTGTTGAGCAGGGCGACGATGACGTTGCAGCGGCGTCGGGCGAGGCAGACCTGCTCCGGTGTCGCCAACGCTGCTCCCTTTCCTGATCGGTTCCGATTCCAGGCAAGGCGGTCCACAACGCCCCGCAGGCCATCACCTCCTTGCAGGGGGTAGTGAGCCATACCGGCACCGCCGGACTTCCCGGGGCCCAAACTTCCTTACACGCCTGTAAGGACCCAGGGAAGATGATACGGGGGGCGTCCCTCTAGGTCGTAGCTGGCGCGCTTGCTCCGCCCGGGCGGCTGGTGGCCTGAACGGCCGTCGCGCCGTTCCCCGCCGCGCCCGTGGCGCTACCGGTGGCCTTCTTCAAGGCATCCAGTATCGACATTCCCTGGCCCACCAGGCCGACCAGCACCTCGTTGACACCCTCGGTGCCATTGAGGATCGTGAGGTTGGACCCGGCCAGGCCTCGGGCCGCGGCCTCGACCAATGCCGGCAGCGACTCGATGATCCGGTTGGCCGCGATCAGCTCCTGGTTGCCCTGACGAAGCGATTCCGCCCGAGCGGTGTTGGCGGCCGCCTGGGCTTCGGCGGTTGTCCGCTCCGCGTACGCCGCGCCGTCGGCGACGAACTTGGCCTGGTCGCGCTGGGCCTCGGCAATCGTCCGCTGCCGGTAGGCCTCGGCATCCGCCGGCCGGCGTACGTCGGCCTCGAGGCGCTGGGCTGCCAGTTCGGCCTGGCGCTGAGCCAGCTTGGTCTGTTCGGTGATGACGTCTTGGGAAGCCTTGGCCGCGGCCAAGGGGCCGGCCTGGGCTGCAGCCGCACGAGCCTGCTCGGTCTCCGCCGCGAACCCGGCGGTCTTGATGGCCACATCCCGCTCATACTCGGCCTTCAGGGCCATGGCCTCCTGCTCGCGCTGGGTGGCTTCCTGGTCGGCTTTGGCCTGGGCGATCCGAGCCTGGCTGGCGACTGCCGCAGCGTGGGGCGCGGCCAGGTTGTTGATGTAGTTGGTGTTGTCCTCGATCTCCTGGATCTGCAGGGCGTCGACCACGATGCCGAGCTTCTCCATCTCGGCGTGGCTCCCGTCTTTGATCTCCTGGGCGACACGGTCACGCTCCCGGATGATTTGCTCCACCGTGAGGCCACCGATGATGGAGCGCAGGTGGCCCGCGAACACCCGTCCCACCAACTCCTCGACCCGGTTCTGCTCGGCCAGGAAACGGCGGGCCGCATTGGCGATCGACACCGGGTCGTCGCCCACCTTGAACACTGCGACCGCCCGAACGTTCAGCCGGATGCCTTGGATCGTGATGCACTCTTCGACGATCTCGGCCTCGCGAAGCGCGAGCGACAGGATCCTGGCCTTCTGCTTGACGGGCAAGACGAACGTGCCGTGCCCAGTGACGATGCGGAACTGGGTCTCTTGGACTTGACGCTTCGATCCGGAGATCAGCAGCGCTTCATTGGGAGCGGGAACGTGCCAGAAAAACATTTCGGGAGACCCCCTTGGGTCGGGTTACGGAAAGGGTGTGACGATTACCGAGCGAGCCGAGGTCGTCTCCACGACGAGTACTCGCGCATGCTTTTCGATCGGTTCATCGGACCACGCGGCGAACGCTTCGGTGCCACCGCGCACCGGCAACAGCACCTCACCTGGTCCGTCGGGGGGGATCGGCACTGTCACCCGCCCGATGACTCCGACCAAGTTCGCGGCGTCAGCCGACACGTCCGACCGCCTTGCTCGCCTGTTGGCGATTCGCACACCCTGTGATCCCACTGTACCGATCGGCCGTTCTGTGGCGGCATGGGTCGATCCAAAGAACGTGCGGCGTCGTTTGCGCCCCAGGCCATCCGCAGCTCGGCCGCAGCTCAGCCCCGCAGTTCGGCCGCAGCTCAGCCCCGCAGCTCAGCCCCGCAGCTCAGCCGGCCGACACCGTCACGGTGACTGCGTACGAGCCATTGGCGCCGGTGCAGCTGATCGCTTCTCCGCAGGTGGTTCGGGCCGCCAGGATCCTCGTCTGACCGGCCCCGACCGCCTTGTAGGTCGCGGAAGCGGTGCCACAGCCCCCTCCCGGGATGCACGGAGTCGAGGGCACGATCCGCACCGAGCCGACTTGTTGGACGACCGTGGCGTTGGGCGCGGTAGGGAATCCCCAGTACGTGCTGGCGAGGACCACGACGATGGTGGTCGTCTTGGTCACCACGATCGTCGTCCCGTTGTCCTTTTCGGTCAGCTGGATGGTGCCCGAGATGGCTGGCCTCGTCGTGGCGGTCGCCACCGACCGTGTCGTGGCGGTCGTGCTCGTTGACCGGGTCGACGGCGTGGTGGGCGCGCCCGCCACGGTCGTACTGGTAGCAGCCGAGGTCGCGACCGTGGTCGCAACCGTCGTGGTCGTCGTCGTCACGGCCGACCTCGTAGAGCTACCCGACCCGCAGCCGGCCAGCAGGACGGCGGGTATCAGGAAGGTGGGGGCCAGGATCGCGAGCCGTCTGATCACACTGCAATCGACGGTACCAGGCGGATTTCTCTCTGCGGCGACGCGACAGATTCAAATCAGATTCGAAGGGATGGATCGACCGCCGATTGCTTGACAGCACAAGGAGCTACCGCTACAACGGCGGCAACAGGGGCGTTCACATCTGAAGGGACAACGATGAGGCTTGGGCGTATTGCCACGCGTTCATTCGCGGGCGTGGTTCTGGGGGCCACCACGATGGTCGTCGGTTCGTTCTTCCCGGCTATGGCGACGCCGGCGGCAGCGGCCACGTTCGCCGCGACCGGCACGGCCAGCGCGGCCGGCATGACCGGCGCGGCCAACACGGCCAGCACGGCTAACACGACCAGCGCGACCGGCACGGCCAGCGCGACCGGCACGGCCGGCGCCAGTGCTGACTCGTCCGACAATCGTGCTCCGGGCACGACCGGCATGGCCCTGCGGGCTGGCTCGGCCGCGCTCGAACTCGCCCACGTCTGCCGCCGCCAAGACAGACGCCGCCAAGACACACGCCGACGCACAGGCCAACGCACAGGACTCAGGCACCAGCAACGAGCAGAGCCCGGCGGCCAATCCTGCCAGTGACCTCATCCAGGGCAGTGGCCCCGTCATGACCAACCCGGTCATCTACAACGTGTTCTGGCTCCCCGCCAACGTGCACTACGAGAGCGACGGCCTCGCCGCCAGCGACACCCGCTACGAGAATCTCCTCAACCGCTTCGCCGGCGACGTCGGCGGCAACAACTTCTACAACCTCGTCACCCAATACCCCGGAAGCAACGGGACTCCCGCCAACTCGGTGACCTTCGGCGGCTCCTGGGTCGACACCGCTGCCTATCCGCACGCCGGCACCCAGGCCGACCCGCTGCTCGACGTCGACATCCAAAACGAAGCGACCAACGCGGCGACGACCAATGGTTGGACCCGTGACATCAACCACATCTACCTGGTGTTCACGGGCATCAACATCTTCGAATGCCAGACGTCGACCTCGGACTGCAACTTCTTCAAGACCGGACACACCAATGCGTATTGCGCCTATCACTTCTTCTTCGGTGGCAGCCCGACCGTGTATGCCTTCATGGGCAGCGACGGGATGGGTGGCTGCAGTAACGGCCAGGTGCCCAACGGCGACGCGATTGCCGATGCCGAGATCAGCAGCGCGTCCCATGAGTTCATCGAGTCGGTCACCGACCCGAAGATCGACAACTGGCTGTCGTCAGTCGCCACCGGACAGCAGGAGATCGGCGACTTGTGCAACCGCAACGACGGACCCAACAACGTCCTCGCCCCCGGCGCCGACGTCTACCTCAACGGGAACCCCTACGACATCCAGCAGCAGTGGAGCAACGCGGTCCACGGGTGCGCCACCGACCTGAACGCCGCCCAGAACGGCATCGTCCCGCCCGTGCTGACGATCAACAAGTCCGCCCCGCCCACGGCGGTCGCCGGCCAGCCGATCAACTACAGCATCACCGTCACCAATCCGAGTGACACCGATGCGTCGACCCTGACCACGGTCACCGACACGCTCCCGGCGGGCGTCAGCTATATCAGCGGCACGGCGAGCCCGGCGCCGACCTCCACGTCGCCGCTGACCTGGAACCTGGGGACGATCGCAGTGCACGACTCCGTCACGATGACCTTCCAGGGCAGATCGAACCCCCAGGCGATCAACAATTGCGCCAGCGTGGGCTACGCCGACCAGCTCCAGATCAGCACGAGCCTCAGTAGTGGCCCGGCGTGCGCCCCCACGACCGTCGCCAAAGCCCAGACCACGACCGTGGTGACGTCCAACCACAACCCGAGTGTGTTCGGCCAGCCCGTGACGTTGACAGCCACGGTCACCGCCAAGCCGCCAGGGGTCGGGACACCGACGGGCCCGGTCCAGTTCCTGGACGGGGCGACCCCCATCGGGTCCGGCTCCCTCGTGGCCGGCCAGTTCAGTATCACCACGGCGAGCCTGAGTGTGGCCACCCATCCGATCACGGCCGTGTACGGCGGTGACACCAACTTCCTCGGAAGTACCTCCGGTGTCCTGAACCAGGTGGTCAACAAGGCGCCGACGACGACCACGCTCACCGCCAGCCCGCCGGGATCGGTCGGCTTCGGCCACCCCGTGACCTTCACCGCCACTGTGGCGGTGCCGCCGCCCGGGGCGGGCAACCCAACCGGCCCGGTCATCTTCTTGGTGGACGGCACGCCGGTCCAGACCGTCAACCTCAACGCCTCGGAGCAGGCGAGCGTCACCACTTCGGCCCTGAGCCCCGGCAGCCACCTCGTCGCGGCTGCCTACCAGGGGGATGGCAACTTCCTCGCCTCGACGGGCACGCTCACCTACCTGGTCACGTGCACGGTCACCATCACGGGCAACCATCCCAACGCCGTCGTCGCCTCCGGTGACAGCACCTGCGTCGTCAACGCCACGGTGGGCGGCTCGATCACCGTGTCCAAGGGGACGTCCCTGGCGGTCATCAACTCCGCCGTCAACGGGTCGATCAATGCCACCAACGCGCCCAACGCCATCGAGATCTGCGGGAGCCACGTGGTCGGTGGCTCAGTCAATATCAGCAAGGCCAAGGGCCTCGTCATCGTGGGCGATCCCGGCGACGCCAACTGCGCCGTCAACACCATCTCGGGCACCTTGCTCTTGAGCAACAACGCCCATGGCGTCGAGGCCATCGGCAACACCGTCGGGGCGCTTGTCGCCACCGCCAACTCCGGACCCGGCCCCTTCCCGGGCGACGTGACCACCATCGCCGGCAACATCATCAGTCACTGACGGGGCAGCTTGTGCGGTGCCGGCTGGCCAAGGCGGGCCAGCCGGCACTGCCGCGCCCGCGCCCGAGGCGCGCGCCGACCGGCTATGCCCGGTCGCCGCCTTGACCAGGGAGTAACCTGCTCCCCGGCGGATACGGTCGTGGTGATTCGGTGCCGCCTGCTGGAGTAATTGGAAACGTTCCGTCAGCTTCTTCCAGGAACCGCAACCCTCCACCTCGCTGGCGGGTCAGAACGCACGGCCGACGAACGCTCGTCCCGACGCTCCACCCCGCCCACCGCCGGTGACCAAACCGGTGCACCCGGCTCAACCACAACCTGATGCTCTTCCCCACACTCTCCTTCGCTGCCTTCTTCGCCCTCGTGTTGCCGGTGAGCTGGCTGCTGATGCCCAACCGCGTCCGCTGGCGGCTGTTCATGGTCGCGGCCAGCTGGATGTTCTACGGCGCCGCCGACTGGCGCTTCGTCCCGCTCCTCGCCGGCTCGACGGTCGTCAACCACTACTTCGCCCGGCGGATCGACCGCGCCAACGGCAAGGCCCGAAAGACTTGGACCACCGCGGCCGTCGCCACCAACCTGCTGGCCCTCGCCTGGTTCAAGTACATCGGGTTCCTGTCGTTGACGACGCAGAGCTCGCTGCGCTTCGTCGGGATCCACGCCCACGTCCCACTGCCCGAAGTACTCCTGCCGATCGGGATCTCCTTTTTCACCTTCCAGGCGCTCAGCTACGTGATCGACACGTCGCGGCGCAAGATCCAACCGGTCTCGCTGCTCGAGTTCGCCGTCTACTTGTCCTTCTTCCCTCACCTGGTGGCGGGCCCGATCGTTCGGGCGACGGAGTTCCTGCCCCAGATCAAGGAGCGCATCGACCCCCGCCACGTCGACGTGGGCAAGGCGTTCTGGCTGATCTCGCTCGGGCTGTTCAAAAAGGTCGTCATCGCCAGCTACCTGGCCACCCACGCCGCCGACCCGTTGTTCGGGTTCCCCCGCCAACACGCCGGCGTCGAGGCACTCTTCGGCGTCTACGCCTACGCCATCCAGATCTACGCCGACTTCAGCGGCTACACCGACATCGCCATCGGCCTGGCGCTGCTGCTCGGCATCCGCTTCCCCCAGAACTTCAACGCCCCGTACTCGGCCGCCACCCTGCAGGACTTCTGGCGCCGCTGGCACATGACCCTGTCACGGTGGCTGCGGGACTATCTCTACATTCCCCTCGGCGGCAGCCGCCGGGGCCGCGCTCGGACCTACGTCAACATCATGATCACCATGCTGTTGGGCGGCCTGTGGCACGGGGCGGCCTGGACGTTCGTGGCGTGGGGCGCCCTCCACGGCGGCGGCCTCATCGTGGAACGGCTGCGCAGCGACCGCCAGCGCCCCCCAGTGGGTCCCGCTCCGGTCGACGAGCCGCCCGATCTGGGAAAAGGGGCCGCCCCGGCACCGCCGAGCGCCCCCACTGCCGCTCCCGATCGGGCCCCGGTTCGGCCGACTGGACGGCGGCCCAAGGTGGTAACCCTCCCTCGAGGCGACGTGCTGGTCACTGGGCGCGTCGCCACGATCGCGGCCACCGACGATGCACCCGAGACCCCGCAGGGGACCGCACCCCCCGGCTTCGGCTCCGCACTCGCCGGCTGGCGGGAGGCCGCCACCCGTGCCGGTGCCAACGCCCGAAGCTCCGGATCGTCAAGTGCGAAGGCGCGAGCCTCGCTCGCCACGCCGCCGCCCGCAGCGCCCCCGCCCGCGCCGCCTGCGCCGCCCGCGCCCACGTCGAGGCCGCCCGCGTCCGGGGCCCCCGCGCCCGGAGCGTCCCCGTCAGCCGCGCCGACGCCTGCGCCTGCGGCGCCCACGTCGAGGCCGCCCACGTCCGGGGCCCCCGCGCCCGGAGCGCCCGCGTCAGCCGCGCCGACGCCTGCGCCGGCGGTGCCCAGGTCGTCACCCTCGCCCAGGTCGTCCTCGCCCTCACCCGCGGTGTCGCCGTCCGCGGCGCCCGCGCCCACTGCGTCCGCGGCGACCCCCTCCGGGTCGTCGGCGGCGCGCAGGCCGTTCGCGCCTGGGCCGTCCCTGTCCGCGACGTCTGCGTCGGCGGCGGCGCCCACGTCCGCGGACGCCCCCGTCCGCGGTGCCGCACGCCCTCGCGCTCTCGCCTGCGCCCGCCACCGACGCAGGCACAGCCGTGAGCGAGACGTCCGACGCCGCGCCCGCGACCGCCCTGGCTTCTTCGAATGGGGCGAGCCCCCTCCGACCGCCGAAGTTGTCACCCGGTGCGCGGGTGTGGGTTGGCCGGTTGATCACCTTCCACGTGGTTTGCCTGGCCTGGGTCTTCTTCCGGGCCACCTCGTTCCACAACGCCCTCCAAGTACTGGGCCGCATCGCAACTCTCGGGGGTCGCCACCACCCGTTCAACTGGATGGTCGCCGCGGTCATCGTGGCCGCCCTCGCCGTCCAAGTCGGCCCGCGAGGAGCGGGCGTCAAGCTACAGGTCCTATTCGCCCGGAGCCCCATCTGGGTCCAGGCCCTGGTGCTGGCGGGTGTGCTCACGACCATCGATCTCCTCGGTCCGGCCGGCGTGGCCCCGTTCATCTACTTCCGGTTCTGATCGATGACTTCACGACGTTCACCGCTTGACGTAGACGGCCGCCGAACCGCATCGGCCGGCCAGGCCATCGTCGTCGTACTGGTGGCGATGATCCTGGCTGCGTTCCTCAACGCCGACTCGCTGGTGGCGTCCATCGAGGGCCAGTCCTTCGGCACCTCTCGATCGATCGGGCTGTCCCTCGCCCGGCCGGCGAAGACCATCAGCCACTGGACTGGGCTCAACCTCCCTCGAAAGCTGATCGACCGCATCGCGGAGCCTCAGCCGCCTCGGGTCGCGCTGCCCTCGCCGCCGGTATCAGTGCCGCACGGCTCGCCCTCGACCAGCACGGGCGCAACCCCCTCCTCGACCACGACGACGACCATCGCGCCGCGGCGGGTGCCGACCGCCCAGCAACCGCTGAAGGTGTGGCTGGCCGGGGACTCGCTCATGGGGACGATCGCCGAGTCGTTCATTGACAAGACCGGCGGCAATCCGCTGTTCACCACCGCCCAGGACTTCCGCATCGGGACCGGGCTGGCGCGGCCGGACGTGTACGACTGGCCGGCGGCGATCAGCCGTGAGGTCGCCACGGCCCATCCTGACGTCGTGGTCCTGATCTTCGGTGCCAACGACGACCAGGACATGGAAGCGGGCGGTCACCGGTTCTCCCTCCAGAGCACCGAATGGCAACAGGAGTACGCCCGCCGGGTCAACCAGATTCTCGACGCCACCGCCGACGGTGTGCGCCAGGTCATCTGGCTGGGGATCCCGGCGGTCCGCCGCCCTCGGCTCAACCAGACCAAGGACTACATCAACGACATCTTGAAGGCGGCGGCCCAGACTCACCCAAACGTCACCTTCGTCGACCCCGGGCCCTTCCTCGACGGAGCGGGCAACAGCTTCACGACATACCTGACCAACTCCAGCGGCAAGGCGATCACGGTGCGCGAATCCGACGGGATTCACATCACCAAGGCGGGCGCTGACCTGGTCACACCCACCCTCCTGGCCGACATCGACCAGCTGTGGCACGTTCCGCATTGATCCAGGGCATTTCCGTGGGCGATCTACGGCACTGTGGCCGACCTGAGAGCGCAGGACGACCTTAAGTCGCCCGTAGGGTTTATGTCTATAGAGGTCGCACCACATGGGGTGCCAGATCCCTACACCCCCATGCCCCCTGGCGGGGGCGCACGAACGATGAGGACCGCAGCAACGAGACTCACCTCGACGCCCGGAGCGTGGACCTCCTCGACGCGGGCGCTCATGGCACGATCGGTCGACCGCCCGCTTCGACGCCTGCGAGGACCCGCGTCCGGGGGGTCGAGGCCGAGGGACCTCCGAAGTGGGTCACGCCCATGGGAGGTAACAACCATGTACCTGGACCAAGCCCTAGCCGGCTCTCGGTAGGGGTCTTAAGGCTCTGGTGGGGATCTGCTCTTCCTCCAGTGACTAGTAGATTCTCCTCAAGAGACATAAACCCCTACCAGAACACGCCCCCCGAGCGGATCTAGTGGTCGTGCGGCGGCGTGGGTCGCGGCGACGAGCGAAGGGCGCCCGGCTCTCGTTCTACGCCCGCGGCCAGCTTCGGAACTGATCCCGCAGGTACGGCGGGCCTGGCCCGACTCGTCGGGTCAAGCACGGTGTTTGTCCGAACAGCCTGTCGGGGACCCTAAACCTCGGGAACGACGAGTACCGCACCAGCGAGACTTACCTCGGCACCCGGCACGTGGATCTCCTCGAGTTCGCGGCCCCGGGTCTCGGGGAACCATTTGGCCACGATGATGATCACCCCGATCGGTCCCAGGATGAGGATGGCCACCACGTCGGGGAGGTTGCCGAAGACCCGCAGCAGCAAGCCGCCGAGGGCCAGGCTGATGACCTCGCCGATGACGAGGGCAACCGACACCGCAGCGCCCCCGAATGCTCGCAGCGGGGTGGTGAACAGCTCCGTCGTGAACGCCCCGAGCGCCGGCCGAGCGCCCAGGCTCCCGCTCAAGGTGAGGGAGATGGCCCCCGCGAACGCCAGTGGGCTGCGGGCCACGAAGAAGAACAACAGCGCCCCGATCACGGCCAAACCAGCGAACGAGCAGCCGACCACCTTGCGCCCGAGACGATCAGACAGCGGGCCGGACGCGATCTGGACCAGGATGGCCGGCACCCCGGCCACCGTGACCAGCCAGCCGACGGTGGCCGCGGACAGGTGGCGCTGGGTCTGCAGGAAGTCGGGTGCCAACGCTACGGCGTGGGTCGTCAACGCCCCGAGCACCGCGGTCGAGCACAACAGGGCCAACCAGCGCCGGTTCGGTGGTTGCAGGATCTCGCGCCAACGCTCAGCCAGGAGGCCGTTGCGCCGGGCCTCGACGAAACGCCGGCTCTCCGGTAGCCGCCGGCGCAGCACCGCCAGGCCGAGCAACGGAGGCGTGGCCAGGGCGTACAGCCAGCGCCACGACAAGCCGACCGGTCCGTAGAGGATCGAGCTGGTCCCGACGCCGAGCGCCGCCATCATGGCCAGCCAGCCAAAGCCGAGGCCGCGTGACGTGGCCGGGAGCTCCTCGGCCACCATCGTCCAGGCCACCGCCTGCTCCGATCCGAGGAATCCCCGGGCGAAGAACTGGCAGCCAGCGAAGACGGCGATGCTCGGCGCCAGCGCCGTGAATCCGGTCGCCACGGTGTACCCCAGAACCGATACGAGCAGGATTGCCCGTCGACCCAGCCGGTCGGCCTGGCGGGTGAGGAACACGGCGGGCAGGGCGCCCAGGTACAGCACCCCGAGCCAAAGCGACGCGCCCGACTGGGTCAAACCGAAGGTGTGGCGGATCTGCTTCAGGGCCACCGCTACCAGGTTCAGGTCGTATCCCTGGAAGAACGACGCCGTTCCGAGCAGGCACAGCAGGAACCAGTGGCTCCGATCGAGCCGGCCCGCCGTGGCCCGCATGCTGCGCATCTGACGAGCATGGTCCAAAACCGAGACGTATAGAGGACGACCGGGGGAGGGTACGGTCAAGGCCGATGGCCTGGGTAACGGGAAGTCCGCCGCCTCCGGGTTGGTATCCCGACCCCTCGGGCCAGCCCGCCACCCGCTGGTGGGACGGGCATGCCTGGACAGCGAGCCTGGTTCCCTTCGCCCCTCCGATGGTGGGTTCCGAGGCCCCAGCGCCGCGACCGGCGCCGCCTACCCTCCCGGCCAAAGCGGCCTGGCTGGGCCTGGCCGGTGTGCTCGTGGGGTTCGTTCTCGGCGGCGTGTTCCAAGTCGTCGGGGCGGTGCTCGTTCCGGGTAGCACGGCGGCGGACATCCTGCTCAGCGAAATCGGCCTGTGGTGCGGCCTCGGGGGCACCGCTGTGGTGGCCAGCCGCCGCTACGGCACCGGCTCGCTGGTGCGCGACTTCGGCTGGCGGGTCCGAGCGATCGACCTGGCCTGGGGGCCTCTGGCCGCGCTGGCGTGCATCTTCACTGCGGGTGTTATCGGTGCCTCGTTCCAGGGGAGCCGGTTCTCGGGGAGCAACACCAACATCATCACCAGCCAACGGGGGAACACCGTCGGTGTGGCGGTTGTTACCGTTCTTGCCGCCGTCGGAGCCCCGATCTTCGAGGAGTTGTTCTTCCGAGGTTTCCTCCGGACAGCGCTGGCCAGCCGGCTCGGAGTAGGTGCGGTTTGGGCTCAGGCGGTGTTGTTCGGCTTCGCCCACTACCAGTTCGGACTTGGTTTAGGCAACGTTTCGGTCGTGACCGCCACCGCAGGCATCGGGGTGGTGCTGGGGTATACCGCCCATCTCGCCCGGCGCCTCGGACCGGGCATGATCGCCCACGGATTGTTCAACCTCCTTGTGACCATCACCATCATTGGAGTCATCAGATGACCGCACCAAGAGCATCATAGCGCACCGGGCGCACCGGGCGCAGCCCGAACTCTTCCGGCCCCTCCGGAGTCGCATCACCGCGACATTCAAGGCGGCGCCGCTCGGGCGGCGGTACTCGGCGTCAGCGACGGCCTGGTCACCAACGTGTCGCTCATCCTCGGGGTGGCCGGGGCCAACACCGGACCGGGCGCCGTGCGCCTGGCGGGCCTTGCCGGTTTGCTGGCCGGGGCGTTTTCCATGGCGGCGGGCGAGTACGTCTCCATGAAGGCCCAAAGCGAGTTGCTGGAGCGGGAGTTGGAGATGGAGGCACTCGAGCTGCGCCGCAACCCCGGCGCCGAGCGCGACGAGCTGGCGCAGCTGTACGAGTCCCGCGGCGTCGACCCCGACGTGGCGGGCGAGCTGGCCAACGAGATGATGCGCACCCCCGAGTTGGCCTTGGAAACCCACGCCCGTGAGGAACTGGGCGTCGACCCGAGTTCGCTGGGCAACCCCTACCAGGCGGCATTTGCCTCGGCCGGCAGCTTCGCCGCGGGCGCCCTCGTCCCGCTGCTGCCCTGGTTCTTCGCCTCCGGGGTGGTGGCGGTCATGGTCTCGTTGGTGCTCGGTGCCGCGGCCTCGATCGTGATCGGGACCGCCCTGGCCCGCTATACCGGGCGCTCAGCGCTGCACAGCTCGCTTCGCCAGCTCCTTGTCACGGTGGCCGCGGCCAGCGTCACCTACGGTCTCGGCGCCCTGGTCGGCACCAGCCTTACGTAACGCTCGACGCGGGCGGTTCGCCCGATCGCGCCCGATGCGCCCGGCGCGGCCGGTGCGCCCGATGCACCCGGCGCGCCAGTGCCCCGCCGGCCCCGGGCTCGCTGGCCCCGGTGCCGCCGGCCCCGGCCGCAATCGGCTGGGGATCGGCAATCGGCTCAGTTTCCTCGGGATCGGCCGCCTCACCGCCCCGCCAGGCCACGCCCTCCCGGCGGAGGCGCTCGATGACCCGGGATCGCAACGCTCGGGCGACGGGTGCGTTGTCAGCTACCGCGGTCTTGGCCACGACGCGAATCGTGACCCCGTCGGCGGCCACACCCTGCACCCCGAGCACGCTGGGCGGCTCGAGGATTTTTCCCCGCCATTCCTCGTCGGCGGCAAACGCCTGGGCCTCCTCCTTGGCCAGCTCCTCCACCCGGGAGAGGTCGGTGCCCGGGGGGACCACGATGTCGACGACCGCGGCGCTGAAGCCCTCCGAGCTGTTGCCAACCTTGCGGATCTCACCGTTGGCGACGTACCAGACCGTGCCGTCGCCGGCGCGCACCCGGGTGGTCCGCAGGTTCAGGCCCTCGACGGTACCGGTCACGTCATTGGTCGTGATCGTGTCGCCGACGCCGTATTGATCCTCGAGCAGGATCAAGATGCCCGAGAGGAAGTCCTTGACCAGCGACTGGGCACCGAATCCGACCGCCGCGCCGATCACCGTGGCGGTGGCGACGAACGGTCCCAGGTTGATCCCGATGATCCCGAGGATGGTGAGGAAGGCGACGATCCACACGATCGACCGGAACACGCTGCCGAGCACCGCGCCCACGGTGCCCGCCCGCTCGCCGGCCCGCACCGAGGTGAGGCGCGTCGGCGCCCGCAGCTGGAGCGAGCGCACCAGCCGCCGGGTGGCGCGGGGCACCATCCGGGTGACGATGAAGGCGATCACGACCACCACGGCGATGCGCAGGGGCCCCACCGACAGCGACTGGATGGTGTGGGCGGTGCCGTCGGAAACGCCGTGGTCGTGCAGGAACTGATAGATCGTCCCGCCGCTCGGCGTCGAGGTGGCGGCCAACACCACGGCAAGCAGCATCAGCCGATCCTAGGCCCACGGTTCACCGGTGATTCCCGAGTCATTCGGTCGACAATCGCCGGAAGCCGGCGGTAGGGTGGCGCAAAGACACCGGAATCAAATACATCTCGAGGAGGAACTTCCGCATGGCAATCCAGCTGGGCGATATCGCCCCTGATTTCACCGCTGACACCACCGAAGGCACCGTCGTGTTCCACGAGTGGCTGGGCGACGGGTGGGGTGTGCTGTTCTCCCACCCCAAGGACTTCACCCCGGTCTGCACCACCGAACTCGGTGCGGTCGCCAAGTTGAAGGACGAGTTCGCCAAGCGCAACACCAAGGTGGTCGCGGTCAGCGTGGATCCGCTCGACTCCCACGCGCGCTGGATCTCCGACATCGAGGAGACCCAGGACACCACCATGAACTTCCCGATCATCGCCGACCCGGATCGCAAGGTCGCCGACCTGTACGGCATGATCCACCCCAACGCCTCCGACACCATGACCGTACGGTCGGTGTTCATTGTCGGCCCGGACAAGAAGGTCAAGCTCACCCTTACCTACCCGGCCAGCACCGGCCGCAACTTCCAGGAGATCCTGCGCGTCATCGACTCCCTCCAGTTGACCGCCGGCTACTCCGTCGCCACGCCCGCCGACTGGCAGAACGGTGAGGACGTCATCATCGTCCCTGCGGTGTCCGACGAGGCCGCCAAGGACAAGTTCCCGAAGGGCTGGGAGACCAAGAAGCCCTACCTGCGCATCACGCCCCAGCCCAACCTGTAGTCCGGCCCGCCTCCTTCGTGGCAGTTGGTGGGGCTTGCCGCCCCGCCGGCTGCCACTTTGGCGCGGATCCGCGCTAAGACGGTGACGACTCTCGGCCCAAGGAGCTGTCATGCCCGCTGCTGTCATCGTCGACGCCGTGCGTACCGCCGGAGGCAAGCGCAACGGGAAGCTGTCGGGTTGGCATCCCGCCGACCTGGCGGCCGAGACCCTCCGGGCGCTGGTCGAGCGCAACGGCCTCGACCCGGCCCTGGTCGACGACGTGATCATGGGCTGCGTCATGCAGATCGGCGCCCAGGGTGTCAACGTGGCCCGCAACGCGGTGCTGGCCGCGGGCTTTCCCGAGTCGGTTCCGGCCACGACGATCGACCGGCAGTGCGGGTCGTCGCAGCAGAGCGTGCACTTCGCCGCCCAGGGCGTGATGGCGGGCGCCTACGACGTGGTGATCGCGGCCGGCGTCGAGGTGATGAGCCTGGTCCCGATGGGGGCCACCATGTTCGCCCCGAACACCGGCATTCCCTTCGGACCCAAGATGATGGCCCGCTACCAACCGGCGGGCGGCCTGGTGCCCCAAGGCATCTCGGCCGAGATGATCGCCGAACGCTGGGACCTGTCGCGCACCGACCTCGACACCTACGGGGCCCGTAGCCAGCAACGGGCGCAGGCCGCCACCGAGGAGGGCCGCTTCGAGCGAGAGATCGTGCCCGTGGCGGTGAAGGTCCGCGACCGAGAGAGCGGCCAGGTCCTCGAACCCGACGAGATGCTGGGCCGCGACGAGGGCATCCGCCCCGGGACGACGGTCGAGACGCTGGCCACGCTGAAGGCCGCCTTCCGGCCCGAGGCCGACGGTGGCAAGGTCACGGCGGGCAACTCGTCGCAGATCACCGACGGCGCCTCGGCCGCCCTCATCATGAGCGAGGAAACGGCCAGCGCCCTCGGCTACACCCCCCGGGCCCGCTTCCACAGCTTCGCCCTGGCCGGCGTCGATCCCGTGCTCATGCTGACCGGCCCCATCCCGGCCACGAGCCGGGTGCTGGAACGGGGAAAACTGACCCTCGACGACATCGACCTGATCGAGATCAACGAGGCGTTCGCGTCGGTGGTATTGGCCTGGGAAAAGGAGCTTCACCCGGACATGTCCCGCGTGAATGTCAACGGGGGCGCCATCGCCCTTGGCCATCCGCTCGGAGCGTCGGGAACCAAGCTGCTCGCCACCTTGCTGAACGAGCTCGAACGACAAGGCGGCCGCTACGGCCTCCAGACGATGTGTGAGGGCGGCGGCCTGGCCAACGCCATGATCATCGAGCGCCTGGGCTAGCCGCAGCGCATGGTCTTCAAGATCCTCGTTGCAGTTGTCGCCTTCGTGGTGATCGTACGCCTGGGCTTATTCGTCATACGGGCCCTGGCAACTCCGGCACCCACGCCCGACGAAGGCGAGTTGCGGCGGGTGAACCTCAAATACCAGTGCACGGTGTGCGGCGCCCAGGTACGGATGACCAAGGCCGGGGAGGACCTGCCGCCGCCGCCCCGGCACTGTATGGAGGACATGGATCTGATCCCCACCATGGAGTAGCGCACTGTCCCCACCCTGTGGATAAACCTGGGGAGGGTAACACCCCTGTAACTTTGCGATTACCCGCCCGTCACCTGTAGCGCGTTGCGGTAATGAAGCCCGCAGTGATGAATCCCAAGCCGACAAACAGGTAGGCGTTCTTCGCACCACCCGGCAGCAGGCCCAGGTAGTTGCACACGATGGTGAGCATCCCCGCCACCAGCAGCGTCAGCAGCAGGACCGGGACCCAGCGGGGGCTCTCCTTGTAGACCTTCGGGATCGGCGGGGTATAGCGGCCTGACGGGGTCGGCGCCCCCGGCCTCGCCCCGGGCTTGGCCCCACCTTTGGGGGTAACCCTGCCGCCTTTGGGTGTCACCCTGCCAGGCGCGTCCTTGGTCCGTCTCGCCATGGATCCCGAGGATAGCCCCGGCCACCGTCCGCGCGAACTCGGGGGCGCCTGGCGCGGCGGCAATCTACGCTCGATGAGGTGGCCGCCCGCATCCTCGTCCTCGACAACTACGACAGCTTCGTCTACAACCTGGTCCAGTACCTCGGCGAGCTGGGGGCCGAGCCGGTGGTGTTCCGCCACGACGCGATCGACGTCGGCGCCGTGACCGCCATGGCTCCCGACGGGATACTCGTCTCTCCCGGTCCGGGGCGTCCCGAGGATGCGGGCGTCAGCAACGAGGTCATCACCACCTTTGGGGCGGCCGGTGTCCCGGTGCTTGGGGTGTGCCTGGGCCACCAGTGCATCGGCCAGGTCTTCGGCGGTGTCGTGGTGCGGGCGGGGGCGGTGATGCACGGCAAGACGTCGCTGGTCCACCACGACGGCCGGGGCGTGCTGGCCGGGCTGCCCGATCCCTTTCAAGCCACGCGGTACCACTCGCTGGTGGTGGAACGGGATTCGGTTCCCGACGTGCTCGAGGTCACCGCCTGGACCGACGACGGGACGATCATGGGGTTGCGCCACCGGGAGTTGCCCATCGAAGGGGTGCAGTTCCACCCCGAGTCGATCCTCACCGAGGAGGGGCACCACCTGATGGCCAACTGGCTGGCACTATGCCGGGCTCCGACCCATACGTAAAGGTCGTTCTGGTCACTGGACGTATATATTTCATCGGTTCGTGGCAACAATGGTTCCGGGCCAGCCCGCTAGGTGGTCGGCGGGGTGCTCGTCGACGTTGACCCGGTGAACTGAGCGACCCCGATCGTCACCGTCGAGCCCTTGGGCGCGGTGCCCCCGACCGGGTTCTGCGTGGCGACCGTCCCGTCCTTGGCCGGGTCGGTCGTCGTCCGGTTGGTGGACACGACCACGAAGCCCGCCCCTTGCAGCGCCGCCCGGGCGGTTGCCTCGGGCTGGCCCCGTTCGTCGGGGACGGCTACCTGCTGCGCACCTGACGACACGTAGATCGTCACCGACGAGCCGGCGGCGACGCTGGTGCCGGCGGCCGGATTGGTCCGGGTGACCTTCCCGGCCGGTTCGGTGTTGGACGCTTCGTTGGCGCTGGTCACCTTGAGATTGAGGGCCCCGAGCTCGGCTCCCGCCACCGTCGGGTCCTTGCCCGCCTCGTCGGGGATCTTCACCTGCGCCTTGCCAAGCGAGATGGTGAGCACAACCTGGGTCCCCTTGGCCACCGACGTGCCCTGGATCGGGTTCTCCGAGATCACGCTGCCCGCGGGAACGGTGTCGGAGTTCTGCGTGATCGGCGTCCCCGGGCTCAAGCCGGCGGACCGCAGCGTGTTCTCGGCCGTCTGTTGATCCTGGTTGCGCACGTCGGGCACCGGGACCTGGACGGGAGCCGGTTCCACGGTCAAGTTGACCGTGGAGCCCTTGGCGACCGTCGTCCCCGGCTTGGGATCGGAGCCGATCACGGTGCCCGCGGGTGACGATGGCTTCGTGTCGAGACCCAAGGCCTGGAGTTCGGTTTGGACGTCCGCGACGGGGTTGCCGACGATGTCGGTGGGGATCGTGACTTGGGCGGTGGACGCGGTGCCGAACACACCGAGTTGCTTGCCGAGTAGGAACAACAAGCCGCCCAGAATCGCCAGCATCACCACCAGCACGACGACGTAGGCGCCGCTGCGGCGCCTGGTGGTGGCCAGCTCCGGTGACCCGTCGCCGGGGCCGTAGGGTCCCGGCAGCGGCCGTGGGCCGCCTGGGCCTCCGGGTCCACCGGCGCGGGCGGCACCGGCGCCGGCCATGACCCGCGTCGCCCCGTAGGCGCCCTGGACCCGGGTGGGCGCGACGGGCACCGGCGCTCGGGTGGGCTGGGCCAAGACCCCGCTGCCGCGCACATAGCGGGTGAGATCAGCGCGCAACTCGTCGGCCGACTGGTACCGATCGGCGGGATCCTTGGCCATCGCCTGGAGGATGATGGCCTCGAGCGATTGGGGTACCGCCCGGTTGACCTGGCTCGGGGGGAGTGGGTCCTCGCGGACGTGCTTGTAGGCGATGGCCACCGGGTTGTCGCCCGAGAACGGGGGCCGGCCGGTGACCATCTCGTAGAGCACCACCCCAAGTGAGTAGACGTCGCTGCGGGCGTCGACGGGGTACCCCTGGGCCTGCTCGGGCGAGAAGTAGGTCGCGGTGCCCATGACCGTTCCCGTCTGAGTCAGGCCCTCCTTGGCGCCGACGGCCTGGGCGATGCCGAAGTCGGTGACCTTGACCTGCCCCGACTTGTCGATCAGCACGTTGGCCGGCTTGACATCTCGGTGGGTGATCCCGTTGGCGTGAGCGAAGCTCAGCGCGCCCGCGATGTCGGCGGCCAGTGACGCCGCATGGTCGGCGTCGAGCGGCCCTTGGCGGAGCAACTGGGCCAACGTCCGGCCGTTGACGTATTCCATCACGATGAAATAGGTGTGTTCCCCCTCGCCCCAGTCGTAGATCGACACGATGTTGGGGTGCGAGAGGTTGGCCGCCGCCTGGGCCTCCCGCCGGAACCGCTCGACGAACGAACGGTCGACCGACAGCTCGGGAAACAGGACCTTCAGGGCCACAGGCCGGTTGAGCAGCAGGTCCTTGGCCAGGTACACCTGCGCCATGCCGCCTCGGGCGACGTGGCGGACCAGTTCGTAGCGGTCGTTGAAGACGCGGGCCGCGGCGCGTTCGGGCCGCGCGGGACCTCCCGTCCCGCTCGGCGGGGTCGGCTGCGTCATCGCTCAGAGCCTGTCACACCGGCGTCCTAGGGGCCTTGCAGGGCCGCCTGCAGCACCGCTTTGGCGATGGGCGCCGCGATGACGCCGCCCGTCGCCTCCCCGCCTTCGGGTTGGTTCTCCACCAGCACCGCCACCGCCACCTTGGGTTGGATGGCCGGGGCGAAGCACACGAACCAGGCGTGGATCGTGTTGTTGCCGGTCTGCGCCGTGCCCGTCTTGCCCGCGACATCGATGCCCGGGATCCGGGCCGCGGTACCGGTGCCGGACTGGACCACCGCGGTCATCAGCTGGGTCATCTGGGACGCGGTCTGCGCCGAGGTGGCCGTCAGCCACGGCGACGGCTGGTAGGTACGCACGACCTGGCCCTGGGAATCCGACACCTGGGCCAGAATGTGGGGCTTCATGATCACGCCCCCGTTGGCGATCCCCGCGGCCACCAGGGCCATCCCGAGCGGTACCGCCTGGACGTTCTGCTGGCCGATCGCCGACTTGGCCAGGCCCGGCAGGTCATGGGCGAAGCTGGCGGCCGGCGGGAAGTTGGACTGGGCCGCCTCGGGCAGGTCGATCGGCAGGGTCTGGTCGAAGCCGTAGCTGGTCGCCTCGTCCGCCAGGGCCTGGGCCCCCAGGTCGAGCCCGATGGCAGCGAAGCCGCTGTTGCACGACACCCGGAACAGGTCCGGCAGCGGGCCGCCGCACACCTCGCCCCCGAAGTTGCGCAGGACCTGCCCGCCGGTCTGGGGGAGGGGCAGGGCGGGGAGGTTCGGGTAGGCCTTGGTCGCCAGGTCGGGACGCTTGTCGAGCACCGCCGAGGCGGTGATCATCTTGAACGTCGACCCCGGGAAGAACCGCCGGCGAAAGGTCGAGGCCAGCAGGGGCTGATCGGGGTTGGCGTTCTCCGCCTGCCAGTAGCTGCGAACCGAGTTCTGGTCGTGGGCCGCCAAGGGGTTCGGGTCGAACGACGGGTTGCTCCAGAGGGCCAAGATGGCACCGGTCGTGGGGTTGAGGGCGACGACGGCGCCCTTGCGGTTGCCGAGCTGGGACTTCGCCAGTGCCTGAAGCTTGTTGGACAAGGTGAGGGTCACGGTCTGGCTCTTGTCCTGCTTGACCGTCAAGTCCTTCAGGCTCTTCGGCAGCTGGAATGGTGCGTTGGCGCCGGTCAGGTCGGCGTCGAATGACCGCTCCGCTCCCTCCAGGCCGTAGGTGAAGGAGAAATACCCGGTCACCTGGCCGAACAGGTCGTTGGTGGGATAGACCCGTTGATACTTGAGGGAGTCGGTCGTGGGTTGCGAATGGGCCAGGATCACCCCGTCGGCCGAGTTGATGTCGCCCCGCTTGGTCGTGAACTTGGCCAGGGCCAGCCGGGTGTTCAGGTGGTTGTGGTCGAGTCCTGTCGCCCGGACCACTTGGACGTAGTTGAGCTGGCCGAACAGGATCACGAACAACACGATCACGCCGACGCCCACCACCCGGATCTGGCGGTTCACCCGGCCACCTTCACGACAGGACCGTCATGTCGGTGGCCGGCGCGACGACCGGGGTGGCCGAGTCGTTGCTGATCCGCAGCAGCAGCGCCAGCAGGATGTAGTTGGCGATCAGGCTGCTGCCCCCGTAACTGATGAACGGCAGCGTCACCCCAGTCAGGGGGATGAGCCGGGTGACACCTCCGATGATCACGAACGTCTGGACGGCCAGGATCAGCGACAACCCGGTGGCGAGGAGCTTCTCGAAGTCCCGCTCGCAGCGCACCGCGATCCGCAACCCTGTTCCGACCATGAGCAGGTAGGCCGCCAGGATGGCGGCACCGCCGAGGAGGCCGAGCTCTTCGGAGATGGCGGCGAAGATGAAGTCGGTGGCCGCGGCCGGTATTCGCTGCGGGCTCCCGCGGCCGGGCCCGTCGCCGAAGACACCACCTGCCGCCATCGCGAACCAACCCTGGATCGTCTGGTAGCCGCCTCCGGGGGTGTCATACAGCGGCCACGGGTTGAGCCAGGAATGGATGCGGCTTTGGGCGTGGCCGATGACCTTGAGGGCGAATCCCGCCCCCAGCGTGAACAGCACCGCACCGAGGCCGAGGTAGTACGCCCGACCGGTCGCAACCCAGAGCATGCCGATGAACAGGGCGAAGAACAGGAACGACGAGCCCAGGTCGTTCTCGAACAGGAAGATCATGAGCGACAGGCCCCAGGCAACGAGGACCGGTGCGATGTATTTGGGGTCGAGCACCATGAAGCGACCGATGCGCAAGGTGCCCTTGGCCAGCAACTCGCCTCGTTCGACCATGTACGACGCGAAGAAGATGGCGAGGGCGATCTTGGCCAGCTCGCCCGGCTGGAAGGTGACGCCGCCGACGCGGATCCACAGCCGGGCCCCGTTGATGTTGGTCCCGACGACAGGCAGCAGGGGCATCAGCAACAGGCCGATACCGAGCAGGGCGAAGAGGTAGCGGTAGCGCTCGAGGTCACGGGCGTGGCGAACGATGAACAGCGTGGCCAAGAAGGCGCCGATACCGATCGCCGTCCACAGTGCCTGCAGGCCGGCCAGGTGGCGGTCGAGGCGGGCGATGAAGACATAACCCACCCCATTGAGCAGCGCCGCGGTTGGAAGGAGGATGGGATCGGCGTAAGGCGCCAGCTTGCGCATCCCAAGGTGGGCCAGCAGCAACAGGCCGCAGATGACGCCGAGGAAGGGGCCGATGTTGGCAGGCAGGGACCCCGCCTTGCCCAGGCTGGCCAGCATGTACAGCCCGGCCGTCAGCATGATCGCCAAGACGATCAACCCCAGCTCGGTCCGCCGCCGCGCCGGGAGCCGGTAGGTGGCGCGGGCGGCTAGTGCCACGGTCGACCTCGTGGGGCCGGTCGTCGTCGCGTCACGGGGCGGGGAGCGTCGTAACCCCCGGCGGGGTGGTTGTCGTCGGGGTCGTGGTCGTGCTCGTGGCCGCCTCGGCCAGCTGGGTCTTCTCGACCCGCAGGCGTGCGACGTACTCCCGGGCCTGGCTGAGCGACGGTTCTTCCTTTCCGGCTCGCAGGTCGGGCACCCGTGAGGGGAGGACGTCGCTGGTCCGCACCGCCGTCTTCTGTACGACGGTCGGCTCGAACCACAGCAAACCCCCCGGGCGACCCTTGTAGATGGTGAGTTCGTCGCTGTTCAGCCCGACGAAGTAGCTGCCCCGGGCGTACCAGGCGACCGCGAAACCGGCTCCCGCAACCAGGGCGACGAGGAGGACGAGGAAGCCGACGACCCGTAAGGTAATTGCCCGGTGTGTGGGCGCTACGGGCACGGCCGGGCGCGCCGCGCGGTGGAAGCGCCCGCCCCCTTTCGAACCGCGACCGGCGGCGCTTTCCCCAACTTCTGTTTCGACGACGGGAATGGGGCTGGGGATCTGGATACCGGGGTCGGATTCGAGCGCCATCGAAGCGGTCAACGAGAGGTCGTCGTCGTCCACCACGTCGACCACGACGACGGTGATGTTGTCGTTCCCGCCCCGGTTCATCGCGGCCGACACGAGTTCCCGGGCGGCGTCGCCTGGATCGGCGAGGCGGCGCATGACGCTGGCCATCTGGAGGTCGGTCAGTTCCCGGGGGAGGCCGTCGCTGCACAGCATGAGCCGGTCACCCTTCAGGGGCAGGAGCTGGAGGACGTCGACGTTGACCACCGAGTCGACGCCGAGCGCCCGGGTGAGGACGTGGCGCTGCGGATGGACCGTGGCCTCGACTTCCGACAGCTGGCCGTCGTCCACCAGCTCCTGGACCAGGCTGTGGTCGGTGGTGAGCTGTTCCAGCTCGCCTTGGCGCAGGAGGTAGACGCGGGAGTCGCCGACGTTGATGATGGCGAGGCGGTCCTCGTTGTCCTCGTTGACCAGGGCGACGGCGACCAGGGTGGTGCCCATGCCGTGGAGCTCGGGGTCGCCCTGCCCCCGTTCCCAGATCGAACGGTTGGCCTGGTGAGCGGCCTCGACCAGCCCTTCGGTGCCCCCCTTGCGCTGGAAGGTCGCCTTCAGGGCCTCGACGGCGGTGAGTGACGCCACCTCGCCCGCGGCGTGACCACCCATGCCGTCGGCGACCGCGAACAACTCGGCGGTGACCAGCAGCTGGTCCTGGTTGTTGGCCCGTACGCGACCGACGTCGGTGGCCGAGCCGGCCCGCAGCGTGGTCATCGGGCCAGCTCGAGGACCGTCTTGCCGATTTGCAGTCGGTCGCCCCGCTGGAGCGCCACGGTGCCGGTCACCTGGCGGTCGTTGATGAACGTACCGTTGGTCGAGCCGAGGTCTTCGACGTAGAACGCGCCGTCGCGCCGGAAGACGCGTGCGTGCAGGGTCGAGACGAAGGTGTCGTCGGGGATGGCGACGCCGCAGCCGTTGGCCCGCCCGACGGTCAACTCGTCACCCAGCTCGAAGCTCTGGCCGTACTGTTCTGCCGGTTCGAGAATGACCAGGCGCTCCGAGCCGCCGCTCCCGCCTCCCCCGCCTGCCCAGGCCGGGCGCACGCCGCCACCGGCCCCACGGCCGCCACGGGCCGCTGCCGCTGGGGCCGCCGGGGCAACGACGGCCACCTGCACCCCTTTCGGCTCGCGGAGCTCGACCCACACCGCCCGGATGACGCGGAAGAAGAAGAGGTACAGCAATCCGAGGAAGATCAACTTGAGGGCGGTCAGGAGTGAGTCAGGCATTGGAGTCGAACGTGCGGCCTTGTTAGGCCTCGAACCTCAGGTGAGTGGAGCCGATCGTGATCTCGTCGCCGTGCTGCAATCTGTGGGTATGAATACCCACTCCGTTGACTTTCGTGCCATTGGTACTTCCGAGATCGACGGCGACGTAGCCGCCCCCTCCGTCGGTCGCCTGGCGCACCTCGACGTGGCGGCGGCTGGCGTTGACGTCGCCCAGCACCACATCGCACTCCGGTAGCCGGCCGATCGTGACCGGGGCGGCGCCGAGGGCGCGGCGGCTGCCGTCGGGAAGGACCAGCTGCGCCCCGGCGCCTTCGGACGCCTTCAGCTCGCCCGAGACCAGCAGCATGCCCGGGGCCAGGTCAGGGTCGGTCGTCATGTCGACGGTGACGGCGCCGATGAAGACGTAGTTCTCGGCTCGGGCGTAGTCCCGGGCGACCGAGATGAGTTCGCTGATCAGCTCGTCCTCGATCGGTTCGAAGCGGGATCGGTCGGCGGGGCCGACCGCCACGGTGAAGTGGTTCGGGGTGAGGGTGCCGCGGGGGGCGACGGTGCGCTGGACGTCCATCTCCCGGGTGAGGCGGCGGCCGATCTCGACTGGTTGCAGGCCGCTACGGAACGCCTTGGCGAAGGCGCCCTCGACGAGGCGCTCGAGCCGTCGCTCGAACTGCTGGAGTCCCATGGTCGCCGATGATGCTATCGGCGGCGGTGGCCGGGGTCCGGCCGTGAGGGTGGCGGCTTTTTTGCCGGTGGGTTTGCCGGTGGGTTTGCCGGTGGGTTTGCCGGGGGCACTGCGGCCCGGTCGGCGCTAGCCTGTCGGTTCCACTCGGGCGAGTGGCGGAATAGGCAGACGCGGAGGATTCAGGTTCCTGTGTCCGAAAGGATGTGGGGGTTCAAGTCCCCCCTCGCCCACCACGCGACCGCCGGGTCAGCCGGGCAGGACCTGGCTGATGCTCACCACGTCGCCTGAGGGGCGGGCGGTGCTGTGTCCGGCGCCGTCGGCGTCGAAGACGTACACCCGGTCCACGGTGGTGGCGACCACTCCGCCCGAGGGGGTCGCCGACAAGGCGGTGACCGGCGAATCGGTGTACCAGCGGCCGACGGGCGCCAAGCTCTCGTAGGCCAGGACCTGCACACCTGAGCCGTCGCCGACGAACAGGCGCCCACTGGCCCGGGACCCAGCGGTCACCGTCGTCCGCCCGGCCCTGGTGCTCGGAGCGATCGAAGCGGTCCGCGTGACGGTCAGACCACTGGTCTCGATTTCGGCCAGGCGGTTGGCGGATCCGTCGACGACGTAGAGCCTCCCACCGTCGGGCGCCACGGCGATGCTGGCCGTCGAGAGGTCACCGTCGGCGAATCCTTCCGGCAGATCGATGCAATGGGCCCAGCCTCCGTTCAGACTCAGGGTGTGCACCTCGGCTCCGGTGGCCGCGCCCGTGGGGGGACGGAGGTACAGCGTGTAGAGGGTCGTTCGGTCCGGCGCCAGGGTGTGGGTGCGGCCGATGCCCTGCATCTCCTCGGGCGGCTCCTTTTCCCGGCCGAACACGCCGTCGACCATGCCACTCGCCAGGTCGAGCCTGCTGACGACGTAGCGGTCGGGTGCCGCGGCCGGGAGGTAGGAGATCGCGAAGACTGCCTGGTCGTCGGTCGAGAAGGCCTCGGGCGTCAGGCTGCCGCTGAGGTCATGGCGGGTGACCGAGCCGTCCTGCAGGTTGACGACCACGATCGTGGTCGTGGTGCGCCCCGCCGGCATGTAGCCAGACGGCGTCGCGGGTGGCGGGTCGGGGACGGACAACGCCGCCAACGTGGCGTCGCCCGAGAGCGCCTTCACCACGAGGCCCGCGGGGACGGCGACGATCCGGCGGACCGACCCATCCCGCGTGGCGCGGACGACCAACTGGTCGCCCGAGGTCGCGACGACTGATGCGCCATCGGCGGTGGTCATTCCGCCCGCTACCCGATATCGCAGGGCACCACTGGGCAGCGAGACGGCCTCCACCCCTTCCGCGGTCGTAAGCAGGGCCAGCGCGCTCGCAGGCGGGGTAGCGGGTCGGGTCGATCGCGTCGATCCAGTACTACAGGCCGTGAGCAGTGCACTCAGAACGACCGCGCCGACGATGGTCGACGACGGGCGATGCGGAAAGACGGAGCATGAACACCACCTCCGCCGCTCATACACCGCATCCCCGGTCAGGGTTCCCGGGGACCTAGGGGATGGACTCCGCGATCGCCAACGCCCGGGCCTTGGCGATGTCGCCCTCGATCCGCACGTGTCACGGCCCCCGACTGCCATACCAAGGTGTTGGTGGCCAGGCGCAGGGTGTCGGGGAAGACGTCGCCGCGTGCGTCCCGGTAGAAGAGGGCATGGGGTGCCCCCGACAGCCAGTAGGCGGGCTGCCCTCGAAGGGTGAGGGCTTCGATGGTCGTGTCCGGGCCGGCCAGCTTCCCGAAGAATCCCGCCTCCAACTGGGCCCGGAACTCCGTCAGCAGCAGGCCGACCCCCGTCTGCGCGGCGCCCGGCAAATCGGGCCCGGGCAGGTATGCCAGCGTCACCTCGCCCTCCGGCGGCGGCGTGGCAACGTAGACGGCGTCGGGGCGATCGAAGGGCGCCAGCGCCGGGAGGCGCACCGGGAACCCGATGCGCGCACTCGCCTGGGCCAGCGTGACGGGCTGTCCGAGGTCGAGCGGCGCCGTTCCGGCAGGCAATCGGGGTACGGGCGGCAGCGGCCCCGCCGTGATGTGGACGCTCTCCAGCCCGAGCAGGTCGGCGGCTGCTCGCCGGGCACCCGGTGACAGCGCCAGCGCCCCTGCCACCAGCGCCACGACCGTGGCGACGACGACGACCGCGACCAGTGCCGGACGGTGCGGAGCCAGAGCGGACCGGCGCGGAGCCAGAGCGGCGGACCGGCGGCGGGCCAGTACGCCGCGCGAAGGCCGCGGCTGCGCCTCGAGCCGAGCGGCCACCGTGTCGGCGATCGCCGGAGTCGGAGGCCACTGCAGCCGTACTGCCAGCTGCGCGAGCTGGACCTCAAGGTCAAGTGGAGAACGAGATTCAGGCATCGAACGCCTCCGCGGGCATGGCCTGGCGAAGTCGGGCCAGAGCCCGGTGCAGCCGAGACTTGGCGGTGCCGGGTGCGCAGCCCAGGGCGGCTGCGGTTTCCGCCTCACTCAGCTCCGCGAAGAAGCGCAGGGCGACGACCTCGCGGTCGCGCTCGCCCAAGGAGCGCACCGCGTCGAAGAGTGCCTGATGCTCGATGGCCGAGATCACCGCGTCCTCGGGAGATGGGGCCGCATCTCCCGAGGCGCGAAGGTTTGCCCGGCCCACGCGGTCGGCCAGCCGGGCCCGGCGACCGCTGCTGCGACGGCGGTTTCGCGCCTCGTTGGCGACGATGCGCAGCAGCCAGGGTCGAAACGGCGCGTCGGGGTGGAAGCGGTCCAAGGCGTAGAACGCCTTCACCATCGCCTCGCTGGCGGCATCGCCCGCCTCAGTTGCATCGCCCGTGATCAGGATCGCCACCCGGAATGCCACCTCCTCGTGGCCGCGCACCAACTCCTGGTAGGCATCGACGCTTCCGTCGAGCGCTCGTCGAACCAGGGCTTGTTGTTGAACCTGCAGCGGGTCATCCAGTGGGCGGCCCTCCACCGACGTCTGCTGTCCTACACCGCGACGGTCAGTATGGTTCCCGCCTGATGCCTGAGTCGTCTGCCCGACTGCGTTCCCGACTGCGAGAACTGGTCCTGGATCCGGCGGTATTGCAGCATCTTCCGGAGCCGATCCGACTGGCGTCGGGCGAGATGAGCAGGGATTTCGTCGATGCCAAACTGGCGGTGGACGATCCCGAGGACCTCGAACTGGTCGGTGCCGCCATGGCCGCCGCGGCCCATCAGGCGGGAGCCGAGTTCGACGCCGTCGGCGGTCTGGTGCTCGGCGCCGTGCCCTTCACCTTCGCCGTGGCGCAGGCGGCAAAGGTCCGATGGTTCCTCATCCGCAAGGAGCCCAAGGGCCGCGGTACCAACCGCTTCGCCGAAGGGGCACGCATCGGCCCGGGCACCCGGGCCATGTTGGTCGACGACGTCATCACGACCGGCGGGTCGATTCAACTGGCCTATGAGCGGGTCCGGGCCGAGGGCGCCGAGGTGGTGTTCGCGACGACACTCGTCGACCGCGGGGACCGGGCGGCACCGTTTTTCGAGGCAGCCGGCGTTCCCTACGTGCCAATGCTGACCTACCGCGACCTGGGTATCGAACCCGTAGGTTGATTTGCGCCACTGCCGCGGCGCAAAGGTGCGACGCGGCTAGTGCGGGAGGGTGTTGGACTTGAACCAGGCGTCGATCTTGGCCTGCGCCTGCGCCTGCAACTGCGGCATCACCGCGGTAGCGCTGGTACCGCCCGCGATCTGGTCGAGGGCCGCGCTGAACAGCGTCTGGATGTCGGCGATGGCGGGGATCCAGGTGGCCGACTCGGTTGATGCAGTCGGGAGGCCGGCCAGCCAGACCGCCGGATCCACGCCGGTGGCCTGTTTCGTCCCCTGAGCGAAGGCGTCGGCATTGGCGTTCAAGGCGGGCATGGCACCGAAACCGCCATAGGCCAGTTGACGTTCGTGGGCCGGGTCAACCGCGAGGAACTTCAGCAGTTCCCACGCCAGGTCGTGTTTGGTGCTGGCCGTCACGATCGACCCGACGCCCACGTCGAGGGGTCCAAAACGGCCGCCCGGCCCCGTCGGTAGTGCCGCCGCCTTCCACGCAAACGGGACTTTCGCACCGAAGGGAGTGTCGATCTCACAGCTGCACAGGTCGATCATGGCCAGTTTTCCCGCCCGCCACGCGGCCTGCTCCTCGTTGCCCTTGTCGTCGGGTCCGGTGAGCTTGGTGAGCTCGGCTGCGGTCGGCTGCACGTGGTATTTACCGAACAAGTCACCGGCAAACTGTGCGCCCTGTATCGCCGCTGGAGTGTCGAATTGGGCCCTCCGTTTTGACCCGTTATAGAAGTGCCCACCGAAGCTGAAATACACATACGCCCCGGGAATCCGCCCAAGTCCGAACCGAACGATTTGAGTGGGGTCGAATCCCGTTTGGCCGGCGTGCTTTCCCGCGTTGTCCACAGTCAGTGTCTGCGCGGCCTGAAGGAACGATGCCGGATAGGCCCACGAGCTGTCGCTCCACGATGCCGGAGGTGCAGGGAGGCCGGCCTTGGAAAAGAGGTCCGCGTTGTACGCCAGGGCGTGGCTGTGAACCGTCACCGGGACGCCCGGAACAGCCTTGGTCCCGCCGTAATAGCTCGACAGCCCGGCCGCCGACATCGCCTGGGGGGAGAAGGAGTTGGTGGAGACGCCGTCGCGGCGCAACAAGGGCCGCAAATCCAACCACATGTGCTGGTCGGCCAAGCGCGCCAGGTTGCTCGTCCCGATGCCCAAGACGATGTCGGGAGCCGAGCCGCGCGACACCAGGGTGCGCAGCTGGGTCTCGGCGGCGGCTGCCGAGGTCGCCCGGAGGAAGTCGATCCCGACCTGGGGATGGGCCGCGATGAACGCTTGGGCGAGTGTCTGCTGGACCTGACGCTGAGCGGCGGTGTTGCCACCGTCGAAGCCGACGAGGATCTGGACCCGGCCGCTCAGCCTCGTGGGCGCTGCGGCCTTCTTCTTCGAGTGGCACGCGACCAGCAGCCCGCCGGCGCCGGTCGCGGTGAAGCCCAACTTGAGGGCACCTTCGACGAACTGGCGTCGGGAGAGCCGGCCGCGCGTCATCCGAATGGTTGCACGGTTCCGTAGTACTCTCCATGAGTTCTGTCTCCCACGCGCCGTCGTCCGCCGGGACCGCCGAAATCGTCGGGACCGCCGGGACCGCGAACGACGGTTGCATTGGCAATCCTGGGGCGCGACCGTGTCTGAAGGACATTGAATGACAGAACCTACGCTTGGTCGCTTCGTCGGCTACTGTCAGGACATCAAAAGAGAGTGTATGACGAGTTCTCCCCGGCGGATCGGGCAAAACGTAGCAGCTCTTGAACCTCTCGCAGTATTGATGACGCAGAGAGGGAAGGAAAGGGCATGAGGTCTTCTAGCTCGGAACGGATGGGTTCGAAAAATATGATTGCTGTAGATTTGGATGGGTATTGCGTAATCGCCGTGGTTGCCGGGGGGCGCCATGACATTACGCGGTCAGGGGGATGAGGATGGTGATGGTGGGGGGCAACAAGGCCAACAAGGCCAACAAGGCCAACAAGGCCAACAACGGCTACCAGCAGGGCCCGCGCCGGGGCGCACAGATTGCTTGGCGGCCAAGGGCGAAGGGTGATCCAGGGCCTTGTCGCGCTCGTCGTTACGGTGGTCCCGTTCATGGTCGACATCCCGTCGGCCTTCGCCGGCGTGGGCTTCGGCGTGACACCGACCTTCCCGGCCACCGTCACCGTCGGCCAGACCGGCCTGCCCGCGTCCCTACAGATCGTCAACAACTCGACCGGGACCGAGGCCATGGGCAACGCCCAGCTGGACACCATCACGCTGGTCCCGTCGTGCGGGGCCTTCGCCTTCACCCCCACCGGCGACTGCCCGGCTGCCGATGCCGATCCTGGGGTCTTCCAGCTGAGTCCAACCGCAACCGGCGAGGTCGGTACGGCATGCGCGGGGAAGACATTCACCGTCGCGACGGTTGACCCTGCGACCGGCCAGGTGGCCGTTCGTCCCCCCTACCGGTTCCCCCGTGGTTCTGGGCCCCCCCGGTTCAGGCAACGACAAGTGCATCATCGACTTCACCTTTAGCGTTCTCAAGGAGCCCACCAAGAACGCCGGGGTCGCAGGGCCCAACAGCGTGCAGACCGCCGAGCTGGGGTTCGCCCACGGCTTCAACACCGTCGACCTCGTCCCCGGCGCCGGCCTGGGAGCCAACCTCACCACGGTGAACAAGGCCGCGCCGTCGATCACGACGACCGCCACGCCGACGGCCACCGTGGGCGGCCCGATCACCGACTCCGCCACCTTGGCGCCCGCGTCGCCGCCCGGACCGGCGCCCACCGGCACGATCACCTTCACCCTGTTCGGTCCCAACAATGCCTCCTGCACCGGCGCCGCCGCGTTCACGTCCACGGTCGCGGTGAGCAGCGGAACCGGCACCTATACCTCCGCCCCCTTCACGCCGACCGCGCCCGGCGCCTACCGCTGGGTCGCGGCCTACAGCGGCGACGCCAACAACGCCGCCGCCACCACCGCGTGCGGCGACGCGGGCGAGATCTCCAACGTCTCGCAGTCGACGCCGACCATCGTGACCACGGCCTCGGGGCCCGTCACCGTCGGCGGCCCGATCTCCGACACCGCCACCCTGGCGGGCGGCTTCAACCCGACCGGCACCATCACCTTCACGGCGTTCGGCCCGGGCAACCCAACCTGCACCGGGGCCGCGGCGTTCACGTCCGCCCCGATCACCGTGAACGGAAACGGCAACTACAACTCCGGCCCGTTCACCCCGACGTTGCCCGGCTCGTACAACTGGGTGGCGGCCTACAGCGGCGACGCCAACAACGCCGCGGTGACCACGGCCTGCGGCGCGGCCAACGAGACCAGCACGGTCAACAAGGCCAGCCCGACCATCGTCACCACCGCCTCGGCCCCGGTGACCGTGGGCGGCTCCATCTCGGACTCTGCCGTCCTGGCGGGCGGGGTGGCGCCGACGGGGACGATCACCTTCACCGTGTTCGGCCCCAACAACGCCACCTGCACCGGGGCCGCGGCATTCACCTCCACGTCGCCGGTGGCGGGCAACGGGACCTACACCTCGTCCAGCTTCCCCACCACCGCCGCCGGCACCTACCGCTTCATCGCCGCCTACAGCGGTGACGCCAACAACAACGCCGTCACCACCTTGTGCAGCGACCCGGCCGAGAGTGTCGTCGTCGCCCCGGCCACTCCCACCATCGTCACGACCGCTTCACCGACGGTTCCGGCGGGCGGATCCATCTCCGACACCGCCACCCTGTCCGGTGGCGTGGCACCGACGGGCACCATCACCTTCACCCTCTTCGGCCCCAACAACGCCACCTGCACCGGCGCCGCCATCTTCACCTCGACCGTTCCCGTGAACGGCAACGGTGTGTACCCCTCGGGTCCGTTCACGGTCAGCACCGTCGGCACCTACAACTGGGTCGCGGCCTACAGCGGTGACGCCAACAACGCCGCCGTCGCGAGCCCGTGCGGGGCCGCCAACGAGAGCGTGACGGTCACCAAGACCAATCCGGCGATCGTCACCCAGGCGTCGGCATCAGTCCCGGCGGGCGGCCAGATCACCGACACCGCCACCCTGTCCGGTGGCGCCGGGCCGACCGGGACCATCACCTTCACCTTGTTCGGTCCCAACAACGCCACCTGCACCGGCGCCGCCATCTTCACCTCGACGGTGCCCGTGGCGGGCAACGGCAACTACACCTCGACACCCCCGTTCACCGCCAACGCCGCGGGCACCTACAACTGGGTCGCGGCCTACAGCGGCGACGGCAACAACAACGCCGTCACCAGCCCCTGCGGGGCACCGAACGAAAGCGTGGTCGTCACCAAGGCCCCGCCGGCCATCGTGACTCAGGCCTCGCCGCCCGTCGCCGTGGGCAACCCGATCACTGATACCGCCACCCTCTCGGGCGGCGTCAACCCGACCGGGACCATCACCTTCACCCTGTTCGGCCCCAACAACTCCACCTGCACCGGCGCCGCCATCTTCACCTCGACGGTGGCGGTCAACGCCGGCAACGGCAACTACACGTCCGCTCCGTTCACCCCGACCGCGGCCGGGACCTACCGCTTCGTCGCCGTCTACAGCGGTGACGCCAACAACGCCAGTGTTACCAGCCCCTGCGGCGCCGCCAACGAGAGCGTGCTCGTCAGCCCCAGCACCCCGACCATCGTGACCAACGCATCGTCGACGGTGCCGGTGGGCGGGACGATCTCCGACACCGCCACCCTGTCGGGTGGTGTCAACCCGACCGGGACGATCACCTTCAACGTCTTCGGCCCCAACAACGCCACCTGCACCGGCGTCCCGGCCTTCACGTCGACCACGGCGGTCAACGGCAACGGCACCTATCCCTCGGGCAGCTTCGTCACCACCGCGGCCGGGACCTACCGCTTCATCGCCGCCTACAGCGGCGATGCCAACAACGCCGCCGTCACCACGTTGTGCAACGACCCCAATGAGAGCGTGGTCGTGGGCCTGGCCGCTCCGGCGCTGGTGACCACCGCCTCTGCCTCGGGGGCGGTGGGGGGCACGGTCAGTGATATCGCCACGCTGTCGGGCGGTGTCAACCCGACAGGGACCATCACCTTCGTACTCTTCGGCCCCAACAACGCCACCTGCACCGGCGCCCCGATCTTCACCTCGACGGTGACGGTCACCGGCAACGGCAACTACCCCTCCGGTCCCTTCACCGTGACCGCTCCGGGCACGTACAGCTTCCAGGCTTCCTACAGCGGCGACGCCAACAACGGCGCCATCGCCCTCACCGCCTGTGGCGCCCCGGGCGAGAACGTGACCGTTGCCAAGGCCACGCCGGCCATCGTCACCAACGCCAGTCCATCGGTGCCCGCCGGTGGGACGATCACCGACACCGCCACCCTGTCGGGCGGCGTTACGCCGACCGGGACGATCACCTTCACCTTGTTCGGCCCCAACAACGCCGGTTGCACCGGTGCATCGATCTTCACCTCCACCAAGACCGTCGCCGGCAACGGCAACTACACCTCCGACCCCTTCACCACCTCGGCGGTCGGTACCTATCGCTGGATCGCGGCCTACAGCGGCGATGCCAACAACGTCGCCGTGACGAGCGGCTGCAATGACGCCAACGAGAGCGTCGTCGTGACGCCCGCCGCCCCGGCCATCGTGACCCATGCCTCGGCCACGGTCGCGGCGGGCGGGGCGATCGCCGACACCGCCACCCTCTCTGGTGGTACCAATCCGACCGGGACCATCACCTTCACCCTGTTCGGCCCCAACAACGCCGCCTGCACCGGCGCCCCGATCTTCACCTCGGTCAAGACCGTGGCCGGCAACGGCGACTACACGTCGGGTTCGTTCACGGCCAACGCGGTCGGGACCTACCAGTTCGTGGCGGTCTACAGCGGCGACACCAACAACGCTGGTGCCACCAGCGCCTGCGGCGCGGCCAACGAGAGCGTCGTCGTCACCCCCGCCGCTCCGGTCATCGTGACCGTCGCCTCGGCACCGGTGCCCGTGGGCGGCACGGTCACCGATACCGCCACCCTCTCGGGCGGCGTCAACCCGACTGGCACCATCACCTTCACGGTCTTCGGCCCCAACAACGTCACCTGCGTCGGCGTCCCGGTGTTCACGTCGACCAAGTCGGTCAATGCCAACGGCGCCTACACCTCCGATCCGTTCATGGTGACCGCGGTCGGCACCTACCGCTTCGTCGCCGCCTACAGCGGTGACGCCAACAACGCCGCCGTGACGACGGCCTGCAACGACGCCAACGAGTCAGTGTCGGCCGGCACCACCACGCCGACCATCGTCACCGTCGCTTCCGGCACGGTGGCCGCAGGCGGGGCCATCTTCGACACCGCCACCCTGTCGGGCGGCGTCAACCCGACCGGGACCATCATCTTCACCCTCTTCGGCCCCGACAACGCCACCTGCGCCGGCGCCCCCATCTTCACCTCGACCAAGGCCGTGGCGGGCAATGGCAGTTATCCCTCCGACCCGTTCACCACCGTGGCGGCCGGCACCTACCGTTGGATGGCGTCCTACAGCGGCGACGCCAACAACTCCGCCGTGACGTCGTCCTGCAACGCCGCCAACGAGAGCGTGGTCGTCACCAAGTCCGGCCCCGCCATCGTGACCCAGGCCTCGGCGCCGGTCGTCGTCGGCGGCACCATCAATGACACCGCCACGTTGTCGGGGGGCACCGGGCCCACCGGAACCATCACCTTCAACGTGTTCGGCCCCAACAACGGCACCTGCACCGGAGCCCCGGCGTTCACCGCGACGGTGACGGTGGCCGGCAACGGCAACTACCTTGTCGGGTCCGTTCACGCCGACCGCCCCCGGGACCTACCGGTTCGTGGCCAGCTACAGCGGTGATGCCAACAACAGCGCCGCCGGGCCGACCGCGTGCAACGACCCGGCCGAGGCCGTCGTCGTATCGACTTCGAACCCGACCATCGTGACCCACGCCTCGGCGCCGGTGACCGTCGGTGGCACCATCACCGACACCGCCACCCTGGCCGGCGGGGCCAACCCGACGGGCACCATCACCTTCCAGGTCTTCGGGCCGGACAACAACACCTGCACCGGCACCCCGATCTTCACCTCCACCAAGACCGTGGCCGGCAACGGCGACTACACCTCGGCGCCGTTCACCGTGCCTGCCGTCGGTGCCTACCGCTTCGTGGCCACCTACAGCGGTGACGCCAACAACAGCCCCGCTGGCCCGACGGCCTGCCTGGACGCCAACGAGGTGTCGTCGGGGACCAAGGCCGGCCCGGCCATCGCCACCACCGCCTCGGCGGCCGTGGCCGTCGGTTCGGCGATCAACGACACCGCCATCCTCACCGGGGGCTTCAACCCGACCGGGACCATCACCTTCAACGTGTTCGGCCCCAACAACGCCACCTGCACCGGCGCCGCGGCGTTCACCTCGACCGTGACGGTCAACGGCTCGGGCAACTACAACTCGGCACCGTTCACACCGACCGCCCCGGGTAGCTACACCTTCGTGGCGTCCTACAGCGGCGACACCAACAACAACCCGGCCGGCCCCACGGCGTGCAACGATCCCACCGAGACGGTCCAGGTATCGCCGTCGGCGGTCAGCCTGTCGACGACCGCGTCGCCGTCGGCCGACGTCGGCCAGCCCATCTTCGACACCGCCACGCTGGGCGGCAGCGGGACGCCGACGGGGACCATCACCTTCACCCTGTTCGGCCCCAACAACGCCACCTGCTCGGGCGCCGCCATCTTCACGTCGACCAAGACGGTGAACGGGGCGGGCAACTACGTCTCCGACCCCTTCACCCCGACGGCCGCCGGCACGTACGCCTTCGTGGCGACCTACAGCGGTGACGCCTCCCACGCCGCGGCTGGGCCCACGCCCTGCAACGACCCGGCCGAACAGGTGGTCGTGCTGCCTCGACCGCAGATCGCGGTCACCAAGGTGGCCAACCCGCTCACCCGGCCCGAGCCGGGCGGCAACTTCACCTTCACCGTCACGGTTTCCAACCCGAGCGCCGTGGACCCGGTGACCATCACGTCGCTGTTCGACAACATCTACGGCGACCTGGCCACCCGGCCTGGCTCGACCTGCGGGACGCTCATCGGCGTCACCCTGGCTCCCGGTGCCACCTCGCCGCCGTGCAGCTTCTCCGGCCCGTTCACGGGTAGGGGCGGCGACAGCCAGACCGACACGGTGACCGTCACCGGCGTCGACAGCCACGGCGTGACCGTGACCGCCACCGCCCAGGCCACCGTCACCCTGACCGCGGTCCTCCCGTCGATCAGCGTGACGAAGGTCGCCAACCCGCTGACGCTCCCCGAGCCGGGCGGCATCTTCACCTTCACCGTCCGGGTCACCAACCCGAACCTGGTCGACCCGATCACCATCACCACCCTCACGGACAACATCTACGGCGACCTGGCGACCCGGGCCGGTTCGACCTGCGGGGCCCTGATCGGCACCACCCTGGCGCCGGGAGCGTCCTCGCCGCCATGCACCTTCACCGGGCCGTTCAACGGCGTCGGCGGCGACAGCCAGACCGACACCGTCACGGTGACCGGCGTCGACAGCAATGGCAACACCGCCACCGCGACCGCCCAGGCGACGGTCACCCTGACGACCCTCACCCCGGTGATCGCGGTGACCAAGGCGGCCAACCCGCTGACCCGGCCCGAGCCCGGGGGGACCTTCACCTTCACCGTTCAGGTCAGCAACCCGAGCGCCACCGATCCCATCAAGATCACGTCGCTGACCGACAACATCTACGGTGAACCTGGCCACCCGGCCCGGTTCGACGTGCGGCACCCTCATCGGCACCACCCTGGCCCCAGGCGGCGTGTCGCCTCCGTGTACCTTCACCGGGCCCTTCGCCGGTGTCGGCGGGGACAGCCAAACCGATACCGTCACCGTCACCGGCGTCGACAGCTTCGGCAACACGGCCACCGCCACGGCGCAGGCCACGGTGACCTTGACGACGCTGACCCCCCAGATCAGCCTGACCAAGGTGGCCAACCCGACCAGCCGGCCGGCCCCAGGTGGCGACTTCACCTTCACCGTCCAGGTCACGAACCCGAGCAGCGTCGACCCGGTCAAGATCACGTCGCTGGTCGACAACATCTACGGTGACCTGGCCACCAGGCCCGGTTCGACCTGCGGCGCCCTGATCGGCCTGACGCTCGCCCCCGGCGCCACCTCGCCGTCGTGCAGCTTCACCGGGCCGTTCGCGGGCGTGTCAGGCGCCAGCCAGACCGACACGGTCACGGTGACCGGCGTCGACACGCTGGGTCACACCGTCACCGCCACCGCCCAGGCCACGGTGACACTCACGCCGGCAGCCTCCGCCGGTCATCAGCGTCACCAAGGCGGCCCAACCGCTGAGCCGGCCCGCGCCGGGCGGCGACTTCACCTTCACGGTGACGGTGCACAACCCGAGCACGACCGTGCCGGTCAAGATCACCAGGCTGGTCGACAACATCTACGGTGACCTGGCCACCCGGCCCGGTTCGACCTGCGGCGCCCTGATCGGCGTGACGCTCGCTCCCGGGGCCACCTCGGCGCCGTGCAGCTTCACTGGGCCGTTCACTGGTGTCGGTGGGGCCAGCCAGACCGACATCGTGACGGTCACGGGCGTAGGACCCGGGGGCGAGACGGTGACCGCCACTGCCCAGGCGACGGTCACCCTGACGACCCTCACACCGGTGATCGCCGTGACCAAGGCAGCCGCCCCGCTGACCTTGCCCCAGCCCGGCGGAACATTCACCTTCACGGTGAGGGTTTCCAACCCGAGCACCACTGACCCGATCACCATCACGTCGATCGTCGACAACATCTACGGGAACCTGGCGACCCGGCCCGGCTCGACCTGCGGGTCGCTGATCGGCACCACCCTGGCTCCCGGGGCCAGCTCGGCGCCCTGCAGCTTCACCGGCGGCTTCAACGGCGCCGGCGGGGCCAGCCAGACCGACATCGTCACCGTGACCGGCAAGGACACCGCGGGGAACACGGCCACCGCCAACGCCCGGGCCACCGTCGGCATCACCGCCCCGCCGCCCGGGCCGCCCCTGGCCCTGACCGGCCTGGACAACCGTCGCCCCGTCGCCTTGGCGGGCGCCCTGATCCTGGGCGGCATGCTCCTCGCCCTCGTCGGTTGGCGCCGGCGCCGCTACGACTGAGGATCTGGGAAAAGTCCTCGCCCGGTCTGATCAGAAACGAGGTTGGGGCGTCCGGTCCACGGGCCGGTCGCCCCGGCCGTCGCCCGCCGGAGGCCCAGCAGTCTGAGCACTAGCGTCGCTGGTGATGGTTGACGTCCTGCTTGGCGAGGTCACCGAGTTGCTCCAGCAACTCATCAGGAACGAGTGTGTCAACGACGGCACGGTGGAGTCCGGCCACGAGGATCGCAGCGCCGACCTGCTCCAGGATTACTTCTCGGGCACCGGCCTCGACCTCGAGACCTACCAACCCTGGCCGGGCCGGACCTCGTTGGTCGCCCGTATCGAAGGCCGTGACCGTTCCGCACCCTCGGTGTGCCTGATGGGCCACACCGACGTCGTCCCCGTCACCCCCGAGCACTGGACGCGCGATCCCTTCGGCGGCGAGCTGATCGACGGCGAGGTGTGGGGACGCGGCGCCATCGACATGCTCAACATGACCGCATCGATGGCGGTGGCCATGCGCCACCTCGCACTGGAGGGATTCCGTCCCGCCGGGACGCTGGTGTACCTGGCGGTGGCCGACGAGGAGTCCGGCGGCCATCACGGTGCGGCGTGGCTGGCCGACCACGCCTGGGATGCCATCGGCGCCGACTACGTGCTGACCGAGTCCGGCGGCATCCTCACCCCGTCGCCCACCGGGCCCAAGGTCACCATCACCGTGGCCGAGAAAGGGGTGGCCTGGCGGCGGCTGCGGATCAGTGGAACGCCGGCGCATGGCTCGATGCCGTTCGGCTCCGACAACGCCATCGTGAAGGCGGCGGAGGTCGTGCGACGCCTGGGGGCGTTCCGGCCTCGGGCCCAGATCGGCGAGCAGTGGCGGGCCTTGGTCGAACACAGCGTGCTCGACGACGAGGTGCGTGCCGCCCTGCTCGACCCCGAGCGGGTGTGGGATGCCTGCGCCCGGTGCGAGGATCCGCGAACCGCCAAGTACTGGCACGCCTGCACCCACACCACCTTCTCCCCCAACGTGATCCGCGGAGGCGTCAAGACCAACGTGATTCCCGACGTGGTCGACCTCGACGTCGACATCCGCACGCTGCCCGGTCAGACCAGGGAAGACGTCGCCCGCTACCTCGACGAGGCGCTCGGTGACCTCGCCGACCAGGTGGAGGTCACGGCGCTGCAGAACGTGGTCTCGACCTCGTCGCCGACGGATACTCCGATGTGGTCGGTCCTCGAGCGCCTGGCGCGCGCCGTCTATCCCGACGCCACGTTGTTGCCTCGCATCACCGCCGGCGGCACCGATGCGGGGTACTTCCGCCACCGGGGCAGCGTTGCCTACGGGTGCGGGCTCATGAGTCCCGGCGTGTCCTACGAACAGTTCGCCAACCGCTTCCACGGCAACGACGAGCGCATCGACGTCGAGTCACTGCGCCTCACCACCGACCTGTGGTTCGGCGTGGCTCGGGAGTTCCTCAGCCCTCAGTAGCGGCCGCCCGCGGCGACGCCCGCACCGACATCTCGACCAGCTCCGGTCCGCCGTAGGACGTGACCATGGCCACGTCGACCGCGTCGCGACCCCGGCCGATCACCACCCGCCCGGCGCGGGCCTCGTTGTTGCGGGGATCGAAGGTGTACCACTGGTCGCCGAGGTACACCTCTGTCCAGGCGCAGAAGTCCATCGGGTCATGCGGAGGGGGCACCCCGATGTCGGGGAGGTAACCGAAGACGTAGCGCGCCGGGATGTTCAGGGCTCGCAGGAACGTGATCATGAGATGGGCGAAGTCCCGGCACACGCCCTCGCCCGTTTGGTACACCTCCACCGCCGTCTTGGTCGGTGAGCTGCTCTCGGCGCTGAAGGTGACGTGCTGGTGGACGAAATCGCTGACCGCCTGGACACGCGACAGCCCTCTCGGGAGGTCGCCGAAGTGCTTCCAGGCCGCATCGCCGAGGACGTCGGACTGGCAGAACCGGCTCGGCAGGGTGAACTGGAGGGCCTCGTCAGGCAGGTCGCCAGGAGCGATTTCGGGGGCGTACCAGTCGCGGGCGTCGATCTGCTCGCTCACCAGGACGTCCGCGTCGTAACGCAACGTGAGCGGGCCGGGAGGAAACGTCAGCCGCCGGCAGGTGTTACCGAAGCGGTCGATATAGGAGCGCGACGCCACGAACGGTTCGGTGGTCCACTCGTGGCGTACCACCTCGGGCCCGTCCGTGCGAGGCTCGACCTGCATCACCGCCGCGGTCGGCACCTCCGACCGGAAGGCGAAGAGGCAGCCGACACCGAGGGTGAGCACTGCTGCAGATTGGCACAGCCCGGTCAAGGTTGTGTCTCAGCAATGTGAATCGATCATGAATCACACCCCGGGTGCGGGGAGGAGGCCGCTACCCGAGCCGCCGGCGCCGCCTCGTCATGGTGAGGGTCACCAATCCGAGGACCAGGAAGATCAAAGCCAAGGCGCTCGACCCTCGGATATCGGCACCGGTGAAGGACAAGGCGCCCGGCCGAGTGGTCGCCGTCGTGGCGGTCGCAGCGGCGGTCACCGTCAGTGTGGTCTGGGCTTTGGTGGTGCCGCTGCTGGTGCTGACAACCACGGTGTGGGTCCCGATGGCGGTGCTGGCCGGAATGGTGACGGTCACCTGATAGGCGCCCAGGGCGTTCGCGGTCGCGGTGGCGAGCAGCACCGGGTCACTGAAAAGGGTCAGGGAAAGTGGGCTGCCCGCGGGGAATCCGCCGCCAAAGATCACCGTCGTCTGGCCCGCCTCCACGATCGCGGGGCTGGCCTGCGCCGTCGCAGCGAACGCCGAGGACGGTGCTGCTGGTCGTCGTCGTGGACCCGGGCAGCGTGCTGGTGGTGGTCGTGGTGGATTCGGGAAGGGTCGTCGTCGTCGAGGGCGTCGTCGTGGTCCCTTCGGGGATGGTGGTGGAGGTGCTGGTGGTGGTGGTGCCTTCGGGGATGGTGGTGGAGGTGCTGGTGGTGGTGGTGCCTTCGGGGATGGTGGTGGAGGTGCTGGTGGTGGTGGTGCCTTCGGGGATGGTGGTGGAGGTGCTGGTGGTGGTGGTGCCTTCGGGGATGGTGGTGGAGGTGCTGGTGGTGGTGGTGCCTTGGGGGATGGTGGTGGAGGTGCTGGTGGTGGTGGTGCCTTGGGGGATGGTGGTGGAGGTGCTGGTGGTCGTGGTGCCTTGGGGGATGGTGGTGGAGGTGGTCGTCGTCGTGGTGACGTCGGACACGACGACCGATTCCGCCTGGTCGTCGCAGGCGGTCGGCCCCGCGGCGTTGCTGTTGGCGTCGCCGCTATAGGTCGCAACCCACCGGTAGGTGCCCGACGACACGGTCGTGAAGGGAGCCGACGGATAGGGGCCGTTTCCACTGACGGGCACCGTGGAACTGAACGTCGTTTCCCCGGTGCACGTGGCGTTGTCGGGGCCGAACAGGCTGAAGGTGATCGTCCCGGTAGGAGCGAAGCCGCCCGAAAGGGTGGCGGTGTCGCTGATCGGCGCCCCGACGGTCACGTCCCCCGAGGCAGTGGTACCGATGACGGTGTTGGCCTTGGTGACCGCCACGCTCTCGTTGGCATCACCGCACCCACTCGCCACGGGGTTGTTCCCCGTGTCGCCGCCGTACGAGGCCGTCCACCGGTACAGGCCGGGTGCGACGACGGCGAACGAACCCGACGTGTAGGCCTGGTTGCCCGTGACCGCTCGCACCGAGGTGAACGCGGGCGTGGTGGTGCAGTTGGCGTCGTCGGGACCGTAGAGATTGAACGTGATATTGCCCGTCGGGGAGCTGCCTCCGGCCAGCGTGGCGGTGTCGGTGACGGTGCCCCCGACGGCCACCGGTGACGAGGCCACCGTCGAGATGGTCGGCGTGGGCAGGGGCCCGGTGACTTCGACCGATTCGCCTTCGGTGAGACAGCCGTTCATGGATACCAGGAGGTTCTTGGCGTCGCCGCTGTACGACGCCTGCCACCGGTACGTTCCGGGAAGGGTCGGGGTGAAGGGGGGCGAGGGGTAGCTGCCGTTCCCGGCGGTCACGTCGACGGTGGCCGTGAAGACCGGCGGACCTGCGCAGAACAGGTCGTCGGGTCCCGTGAGGCGGAAGTCGATCGTGCCCGTGGGGGGCCCGAAACCGCTGAGCGTCGCCGTGTCGTGAATGGCGCCGCCCACCGCCACGCCCGGTGACGCCGTGGTGCTCAGAAAGGGCGTGAACTTGTCGACGGTCACCGACTCGGCCAGGTCCAAGCAGGACGTCGGACCGGCCGGGCTGTTGTTGGTGTCGCCGCTATAGGAGGCGACCCACCGGAAGACGCCCGGCGTGGTCGTGGTGAAATGGTCTGAGTCGATTGCGCCGTTTTGGGTCACCGGGACCGTCGAGGTGAACGCGGGTGTGCCGGTGCAGGTGGCGTTATCGGGCCCGAACAGATTGAACGTAAGGGTCCCTGTGGGGTTGACCCCATTGCTGAGATTCACGGTGTCGAAGATCTGCAGTCCGACCGATCGTTCACCCGACGCGGTCGAGGTGATTGAAACCGGCGCGGGCACCGCGGCCGACACGGGTGTGGCCCCGATGAGGCAGCATCCCGTCAGCAGTGTGAGGGCTCCGAAGAGTCTCGCTATCCGGGTTCTGCCCACGACAAAAGGTACCATTTGTCGGCTCTAAGGGCTCGATTGTTCACAACTGCCCGATGGTGCTGGACGTGGCGATGGCGATGTGCGGTGACTGTCCGGGCTGCAGCCAGCGCAGCACGGTTTTCAGGTCAACCGCCGGGAGGCTTATGCATCCATTGGTCGCCTTGCCGTCGTCGACATGCACGAAGATCGCCGAGCCGGCCCCGGCGATCACGGGGCCGGTGTTGTAGTTCACGACCGCGAAGCTCTGGTACCCCACGGTGTTGGTCCATAGCGACTCACTTTGGGCCCCGAAGGGAGGTGTTTGGCCGCACGCGACGTGTTGGAAGGAGTTGTATTCGGGCGAAGCCGGATCCTCGTCCCACCAGTCACCGCACACCAGCTGGTGATAGCTGCCGTGGACCCCGGGATCGGGCGCGATGCCATAGAAGGCCGAACTGAGCCCGAACAGACCCTCCGGCGTGGTGCCGTCACCCTCGCGATGAGTGGTCGACAGCCCATGAAATCCGACCCGGCCGCTCCATGGTCCCCCCGCTTGGGACCAGCAGGCTGCGCTTCGTTGCCACAGCGTGACGGTGGCCGACGTGGCCGCGGTCGAAGTGGCGACCACGGTGATCAGTTGGGATCCGCCCCCTGTCGAGGCCATCTGGGCCGCGAGCGTCGCCGGACAGGCCGTCGACCGGGCAGCCACCGTCGTGGTCACCGACGGCCTCCGTGTCGTTGCGGTCACCGGTCGCGCCGTGGTGTTGGTCCGCGGTGGCGCGGTCGTCGTCGTCGTGGCGATGGCGGGCAGGGTCGTCGAGTCGATCACGCGTGGAAGAGGTGGTGGTGCTGAGCGCGACGCTCCGGGTACCGGCGCGGTTGCAGCCGGCCGCGACGATGGCGACGGCGACCAACCCCAGGTGCAGGCGTCGAGGTCGACCCAACCGCATCGCCGCGAGACCTTATCGTGAGGGCATGCGGGCGTCCCACGGTCATGGGTCTGGCGATCGCCCGCTGCTCCTCCTGCTCCTGCCGCTCCTGCTCGCAGCCGCGGCCGCCACTGCGTGCCGCGCTTCCACACCCCGCCAGGGCGCGATCGCCCCTCGCCCGCCCACCACGACGCCGCTGACCGCCGCGACCACCGTTGCCCCCACGACGACGACTTCCACCTCGGCTCCCTCGAAGGCCACCACCGGCGCGACCTCGACCGCGTCGCCGACGTCGACCGCCGCGCCGTCAGCCACGCCGCCCGCTCCGTCGTCCGCCTCCGGCACCTTCGTCGGTACTGTCGCCACCGTCGCGGCATCCGACCTGCCGTTCAGCTGGCACGCCGGTTGCCCGGTCGGGCCCACACAGCTGCGCCTGCTGCATCTCAGCTACTGGGGGTTCGACAATCAGCCCCATGTGGGCACGATGGTGGTCAACGCCGCCGTGACCTCCGATGTGCTCAAGGTCTTCGCCCGCTTGTTCGCCGAGCACTTCCCGATTCGTCAGATGCAGCCGGTCGACGTATTTCGGGGCAGCGACCCAGATTCGATGGCGGCCGACAACACCTCGGGCTTCAACTGCCGCGACGCCGTGGCGCCGGGCCCGCCGCAGTGGTCGGCCCATGCCTACGGTGAGGCCATCGACGTCAACACGGTCGAAAACCCCTACGTCACCGGCGCAACGGTCATGCCCGCCGCCGGGGCGGCCTACGTGAATCGCACGCCCTACCGGCCCGGGATGGCCGTCGCCGGAGGACAGCTGGTGCAGGCCTTCGCCTCGGTCGGCTGGCCCTGGGGCGGCCGCTGGAGCTCGCCCGACTACCAGCATTTCTCCAAGACGGGCGGCTGAGCCGATCAGGTCCCGGGGAAAGCCACGTCGGTCGCGGGGCATTCGTAGTCGCCGTTGACCTGGACGTTGCCCGTCACGACCGCCAGGCCGTCGCCACCGGTCCTGAGCAGGTTGCCCAAGGTGAGGACGAAGGCGCCCTGGGTCGACGTCGTGATGCTCTTCATCGTTTCGGAGTAGAGGGCCTTGGTGAGGAACCGCGGATCCACCAGCACCGCCGCCCCGGGCACGACGACCACGGCGGTCGGATGGGTGAGGACGGATTTGGCGGCCGTCCCGGGACCGCCGGCGGGTAGGTCCACCCGTACGAAGCGGCCCCCCTTGGGCGACGGGCCGCAACTCACCTGGGTCACGGTGATCTGCGGGTAGAAGGGCGCCTGGAGTACCGCGGGCCGGACGCCGACGACCGTGAGGCTGCTCAGCGCCGCAATCGTGGTGGATGTGGTCGTGGTCGCGATCGTCGTCGCAGGCGCCGCCGCCTTGGAGCTGCCGCACGCCACCAGTGCCACCGCCGCCACGACCGCTCCGGTTATCCGGAGGAGTCGGCTGCCCTGCCGCGGGTTCCGATCTTGTACGTGTTGCCCGACTCCGAGTCGCCCGTCCCCAGATCGCATGGCGACCATGATGCCCACAACCAACGCCGGTACTCGGGCAGCCTTGGGAACGCGCCCCGTCGTCGGGCAGGATGGGAGCGGTGACCACGACCGAGGTAGCGCCGCGACACCTCGAGTTCGCGGTGGCCGGGATGTCCTGCGGGTCGTGCGCGGCCCGGGTGGAGCGCATCCTCCTCGGCCAACCCGCGGTTGTCTCGGCGTCGGTCAACCTGGCCACCCGCCGGGCCACCGTCGAGGTCCTCCCCGGCTCCGGCGACGCCGTCCGATCGCTGAGCGAAGCGGTCGAGCGGGCGGGCTACCAGCTTTCGGCCGCGACCACCGACGACGGATCCGGGCCGCCAGACGGCGCCGCGCCCCGAGTTGACGCCGTCGAGCGTTCGCACGACCGAGACGAGCGAGCCGAGTTGGCCGAGCAGGCCGGATGGTGGCGGCGCCTGGTCGTCGCCTGGCCGCTCGCCCTCGTGGTGCTGGTCGTCTCCAACGCCTGGCCCCACGCCCAATCGGCCCGGTGGTTGGCGGCCGCCCTCACGGTCCCGATCCAGTTCTGGTGTGGCTGGCCGTTTCTCAAAGGTGCCGCCCGGAGGGCCCGGGTTCGCAGCGCCAACATGGACACGCTCATCGCGCTCGGCACGCTCGCCGCCTTCGCATTTTCCACCGCCGAACTGCTTTTCGGTCCCCGGTGTCCAGGCCCACGACCATGCCGCCGACCCGCGGGGCACCCCGAGCGCCTTCGGCCTGCACCTGCACTACGACATGGCGGCGCTGATCATCGCCTTCCTGCTGCTCGGGCGGTGGTTGGAGGCCCGGGGGCGCAGCCGGGCGTCGGCCGCGGTCCGGGCCCTGGTCGAGCTCGAGGCTCGGGAGGCCCACCTCGTGGCTCCCGACGGGACCGAGCGGCTGGTGCCCACCGCCGAGCTGGCCGCCGGCCAGGTCGTGCGGGTCCGGCCAGGCGAGAAGATCCCCGTCGACGGCACGGTCTCCTCCGGTTCGTCGGCGGTGGACGAGTCGATGCTCACCGGCGAGTCGGTGCCGGTGGACAAGGCGCCGGGCGATGCCGTGTTCGGGGCCACCGTGAACGGCCACGGCGTGCTCACCGTCGAGGCGACCGCGGTCGGTGCCGCCTCGGCACTGGCCGCCATCGTGCGCCTGGTCACCGCCGCCCAAGGCGCCAAGGCCCCGGTGCAACGGCTGGCCGACCGCGTCGCCCGGGTCTTCGTCCCCGTCGTGCTGGTCGCCGCCTCGGGCACCTTCGCCGGGTGGGCCCTCCTGGCCCATCGCCCCTACCAGGGACTGCTGGCGGCGGTGGCGGTGCTCATCGTCGCCTGCCCGTGCGCCCTGGGGCTGGCCACGCCGGTCGCCATCATGGTCGGAACGGGCCGGGCCGCCAACCTCGGCGTGCTCGTCAAAGGCGGCGACGTCCTCGAACGATCGCAACGCATCGACACGGTCGTCCTCGACAAGACCGGCACCATCACCACGGGCCACATGTCCCTGGTCGAGGTCGTGACGGTGGCCGACGTGAGCGAGATCCAACTGCTGGCGTTGGCGGCCGCGGCCGAGGCCGGTTCCGAGCACCCCATCGGCCGGGCGTTGGTGGCGGGCGCCGCCGAGCGGGGCGTGTCGGCGCTGGCCGCCGCTGCGGATTTCCAGGCGGTCGCCGGCCACGGCGTGCGCGCCCGGGTCGACGGCCGGCTGGTCCTCGTCGGCCGATCGCTGTTGATGGCGGCCCAGGGCGTGACCGTCCCGCCGGCCCTCGCGGCCGACGTCGAGCGCCTCGAGACGACGGGCCACACCGTCGTGCTGGCCGCCTGCGACGGTGCGACCTGGGGCGCATTCGCCCTGGCCGACACCGTCAAGGCCGGCGCGGCCGAAGCGCTGGGCACGCTTCGGGCGATGGGGCTCGACCTGGTGATGCTCACGGGTGACAACCCGAGCACCGCCGCGGCCATCGCCCGTCATGTGGGCATCGAGCGCGTCGTCGCGGGCGTCCTGCCCGGCGCCAAGGCGGCCGAGATCGCGCGCCTCCAGGCGCAAGGACGCGTCGTCGCCATGGTCGGCGATGGCATCAACGACGCCCCTGCGTTGGTCCAGGCCGACCTCGGGATCGCCATCGGTTCGGGAACCGACGTCGCCATCGAAGCGTCGGACATCACGATGCTCTCCGCCGGCCTCGAAGGCGTGGCCACCGCCATCCGGGTGTCGCAGCGGACCCACCAGACGATCCTCGAGAATCTGGGCTGGGCGTTCGGGTACAACACCGCCGCCCTTCCGCTGGCTGCACTGGGCCTGCTGAACCCGGCCCTGGCCGGCGCCACCATGGGCCTGTCCAGCGTGTCGGTGGTCGCCAACAGCTTGCGGCTGCGCCATTTCGAAGCAGGGTCGGGAAAAGGCCTCGCCGGAGCGGCTCGGATCCGCATGGGGCGTCGCGGCGTGGTCGCGGCGTGGCTGGCCCCGATGCTGCTCCTGGCCGCAATCGTCGCGGGCACCCGGTGGGCCGCACGGTCGGCGCCGCCGGTCAATCGGACGGTGTACGTCGACGTCACCCCGGCGGGGTTGTCGCCCTCGCAGGTGGGGGCGGCGAGCGGCGAGCGGGTGGTATTCGTCGTTCGCAACCGGACCGCTTCGACGTGCTCGGTCGACGTCGGCTCGCGAAAGGGCCCGCAGGTCCGGCCCGCTGCGTCAGGCCGCGTCACCGTCGAGCTGGAGGGCCACGGTCAGGTACCGCTGGGTTGCGCCGGCGGTCCGGGCGGCTCGGTCACCGTCACTGGCTAGCTCGGCGCTCGCCTCGGTGGTGTGCTCCGGGTACCGAGCCCGCACGGCCGGCGCGAGGGATCAGCTGCACTTCTCGTCGGGCAGCGACACCAGCTGGGCCTTGTTGACGTTGACCACCATGGGCCCGGTGCAGCTCAGCCCCGACGTGCTGGCAACCAGCGTGGCCTGGATGTCCTTACCGTCGGAGGTGGTGCCATGGCAGTCGATGATCCCGGGCGCCTGGCCGTCGCAGGTGATAGCGCCCTTCACCGCCACGTCGTGCGATCGCAGTATCGACGTCACGTCGGCCGCCGTGGTGCTGCGAACCTTGTCTTTGCTGGGCCCCGACGATCCCTTCCCCCCACAACCGGCGAGGACCGCCACCGCCACGGCGACCGGGAGGATGAGTCGGGCACGATTCGACAGACGCATGCCCAGATAGTCGCCGATCAGGACCACGCGGTCCAGCCCACCGCCCAGCCGTACGCGCCGAGCCCGGATCAGGCCCGTCCCGCTAGGGTCTGGCGAAGATGGCATTGGGAAGCCGCCCCGCCCGTACTACTCGCCGTCGGGGCCGGCCTTGGTTGTTCTTCGCGGTCCTGGCGACGGTGTTGGTGATCGTGATCAACGCCGCTCTGTCGGCTCGCTCGTCCGCGCCCGCCCGCGAGCAGGCCCAGCAGGCGTACCTCGATCTGGCCCTCCCCGCCATCGCGCAGTCGAGCCAGCAGGGCCTCGATATCAACGGCGTGCGAACACAGGCGCTGAGCCTGTCACCGCCCATCATCGCCAACCACATCAACGGGGTCCTGGTCCAGACCCAGCAGACGTTGGCCGCGGTCGAGAAGCTCAACCCGCCGCCATCGATGAAGACCGCCCACGCCCTGCTGATCGCGGCCATGGACATGCGCTACGCCGGGACCAAGGCCTTGGGCGAGGCGATCGGGACCGCCATGAGCGGCCAGGCGGTCGACGCCGGGGTGCAGGCCCTGGCCGGGGTGGGTCTCGATTTCCAGGCCGCCGATCGGGCCTACATCCTGTTCCAGCAGGCCATGCCCCACCTGAGCACACCGCCGCCCAACTCCCGCTGGGTGAGCGATGCCGGGGCCTACAGCCCCGCCACCCTGGCGGTGTTCGTGGCCAGCCTGCGTTCCGAGGGAAGCTCGGCGCCGGTCCATGCCGTGTCGGTGGTCCTGGTGACGACCAACCCCCAGCCCGTGAACCTGCAAAACGGGGTCCAGATCCTGCCCGTCGCCCGGCAGCTCAGCTTGCAGATCGTCGTCGCCGACACGGGCAACCAGTCGGAGAAGAACCTGACGGTCACCGCGACCATTGCCCCGTCGGTTATCGGTCCCACCCAGACGGTACGCGACTTCGTCGACCTGTCGCCCGGTCAGACCCGCACGGTGAGCCTGGGCGGACTGCGGGTCCTGGCGGGCCAGCCGACCACCTTGACGGCGCGAATCGATGCCGCCCCGGGCGAGACCGAACTCGCCGACAACAGCAAGGTCGTCACGGTGCAGATGCAGTAGCCGCAGAGCCCGCGACCGGCGTGATCACACTCGATGCCGTGGCGCCATGGAAGGCGCGGCCGATTCGTTGACCCTCGACGCGGAGGAAGTACCTGGCGGTCGGCGGCGAAACTCGCCACCGTGAAGGTGACCATGCCGTCCGCCCCCGTCGTGCGGCTGTCGATCACCTTGTCCGAACCCAGGTAGATCGGGGTCCCCGTGTCGCCTTGGAAGAGGTTGACCGACGCCTTGGCGACTATCCCGCAACTGTCGCTCAGTCGGGCCGTGACCACGAAGGAGCCGGTGGTGCGCAGCGAGCTGGCGACGATTGTCAGGGAAGGGTCGTGGCACACCGGCCAGGTGCCCAGCTGGTAGATGTCCCCGCCGTTTATCTGCCCGCCGCTCGTAAGCGGGAGGAACCGGGTGGGTTGGGCGTCGACCGACTTGACCAGCTCGGTGGCGGTCGTGGTCGGCCTGAGGAGGACGAACGTCGTGCCCGACCGGTGAGCGCCGCCGCCAGTTGGTCGGCCGTGGCGGGCGACCCGACGGCAACCAGGCGCCGCTGAAGGTCCTCGCCCACCAAGGGGTGGGTGAAGACCTGATTGTCGGCCACGATGGCGAGGCTCGAACCGGCCGGAAGAACCTTGTCCAGGTCGGTGTACGCGAACAGGGGATAGAGGACCGATTCGGGATGGGGCAGGGTCATGACATGACGGACGTCGGCGAGGGTTGCCGTCTTCAGGTGGTCGTGGACCAGCAGCGCGTAGTTGGTGGGACTGGTGGCCCACCACATGCTCGTGCCACTGGTGGCGACGAAGAGCGCGGTCAGCACCGTCGGCGCGTACCGGGGCAGCCTCAGGTGCCCGAGGACGGTCCGTCGCTCGTCGACCAGGCGGGCGACGCGCTCCAGGCACAGGGCCAGGCAGACACAGCCCACGCCGGCCAGGGCAATGGTGAACCGAGCCCACCACGGCGCCGAGGTGGCGATCGCCACCACGACGACCGGAACGAGGAGCCCGAACAGGTAGTCCAGGCGGCGCCGGGCGAACCACACGATGGCGACCACCAGGGCGGGGGCGACCAGGAGAGGCCATTGCAGTCCGAAGCCCCCAAGGCGCTGGTCGTAGATATACGCATGCCGGTGAAGGTCGTACAACCACGACTTGACCGTGGCGCCCAACAGGCCGAGCGGCGCATGGCGCAAGCGTCGCAGGTTCGCTGGCCCCGATGATGCTGCTGGTGGTGCCCCGACCCGGAAAGCCCAGGACTTCGAACGGATAGAAGGGGTTCTTCCAGGTCACCCAGGTCCGCACGTACCAGAACGCCGACAGCGTCGCCAGAGGGACGAGAAGGCAGGCGGCACCTACTCGTCCCCGTGGCCGGACCGTACGCTCGGGCAGGTCGGGCCGAATGTCGGTGATTCGTACGAACTGGACGAATCCGATGACGACGACGGCCGCCGCCACGACCAGGTTGGTTGACTTGGTCCCCGCCGCCAGGCCGGCGGCGGTGCCGGCCAGAAGCAAATGCCCCGCCAGGCCCCGAGCGGTGCCTCGGACGAAGGTCACCGAGGACGAGACGATCAACAGAAAGCCCAGTGCGGCCAGGGCGGTGGCGCCACTGGCGATGTCCACGTAGGCAGTGCTCGCCTGGAGGAACACCGCCGGCATGGCGACCACGCCGAGGCCGCCCAACAACGCCAGGCTCGTTCGAACCTTCAAGTTGCGAGCCAGCATGGTCACGGCGCTGGCGGCCATGGCCACGAACGGCAGCGTGCTCAATCCGGCGTATCGCATGGTATGCAGAAAGGTGCCGGTCCAAGCCGTGAGCAACTCTTGGTCGGCCGGGAAAACGTCACTCAAGAGGTTCTGGCGGCTGTGGACGATGGCATGGTGCTGGATCCACGTATCGGGACCGATCAGGTGGTACGCCAGACCGTCAAAGGAGACTTGGGGCAATCGGACGGCCAGAACGATCTGCCAGCCGTACTGAGCGACGACGAGCAGGCCGAGGATGAGCAGGGCAGGGTGCCTTCTCAGCCGGCGGATGCCGTAGCCGGCAACGCTGACGACCTGGCGCGCCGCGTCTCGGGCCGCCGAGCGGGCCCAGAAGTAACAGCCGCCCACTTCGGCGGCGGCGACCGCGACCGCGGTCGAGGCCAGCACCGTCGGGTCAAGCTGGCGGAACACCCCCCCGACGAGGAGGGTCTCGCCCGCCAGTTGCCCGGCCAGCACGACCCAAAAGCCGGTGACCATCGTCGATGTCCGAGACAGTCTGAGCGAAGCGACGACGGCCGCCGACCCAACGGCGGTGGCCAGCAGGCACACCAGGCACAGGAGCAAGCGTCAGCCCGTCCTGGATGCAACAGCGATCATCGCGACGGGCGTTTGGATTCGCTCGCCACGACCTCGTTCAGCCGTTGCAGGAGCTTCTCCATCTGGGCCTCGCTCCGAGCGACCCGCGAGGTGAGTCGGCTCACCGCTTCGGGAACCGCCCCGTCCGAAGCGGCCCGTTTGGCCGCCGCTTCGCCCGCGACCAGTTGGTGTCTCATCCGATCTGCGAACGTGTCCAACTCCTGGCCCACGGCCGATGCCATGCGCTCCCCGGCGACCTCCGAACGGCGGGCGAGCCCCGCCACTTGCTCGGTCAAGGACTGCAGTGCTCCCGCGGTCATCCGGCTGAACTCGCGTAGTTCCTGTACCTGAAGGTCCAAGTGCTCGACGGACCCCGCGATCCGCGACCCGATCCCGACCTGGCTGGAGACCGCGGAAAGCAGCTGGCGCTGGGTTTCGGCCAGCTCGATGAGCAGCTGCGCGACGTCATCGCCCGTCTCCGGGTGACCCGATTGAGTTGGCGCCCGACGCTGCTGCAGCCCGAGGTGATCGACGACGACGGCAGCCACTCGGTCGGCGGCGCTGTCCAAGCTGGCCTTGAGCAGCCCCGGCATCCGGTCGGCGACGACGGCCCCGATCTGGTCGGCCAGCGCGACCCGGTCGGCATTCGCCGACGCGGGCCCGCGGGCAGGCAACCCGGTCGCGCCCATGGCGCCGAACGTGCTCTCGATCGTTCGCCGGATCAGGCTCTCGACCTCGGTCAAGTTGATGTCGACGGTCATCTGCATCAGCGACGACTGGATCGCATCGGCGATCTCGGCTGCCGTGGGTACGCGCTCGGCCCGATCGACGCGCTCGAGGCGGCCGGCGTCGGCCGCTCCGCGTTGGTCGCCATAGCGGGCCAGATCGCCGCCAACGGGCGCCGTGGCCGGTCTCACGGGGATTCCGGGGTTGCCGATTTGGGCGCTCCAGCCCCGCAGGGTTTCGTCCCACCGTCGAAGGGCTCGCTGCACCGCGGGGTCGGGCCCGAGGTAGCGCTCGACTGAGGGAAGGAGGTACTCGAGAACACCGTCACTGGAGCGTTCGAGGGCGCAACGCTCCACGCCATCGGCGGTCCGACCGACGACGGTGACGCCGCCGATGCCATCGCGGCTGAAGCGAACGGCCGCCCGAAAGGCGGCCACCTCGTTCAGGTCCGCGGACAACACCACCGCCCGGTCGTCGGGCCCGGGCCGACGTACCTCGTAGGTGGCCGCTTCCCCGGGTCGGGCGCCACGAACTGGGCGACCAGTTCACCCTCGCCTTGTGCGATTGCCATCCCGAGGAGGGGGACGATCACCCGTCCTGCCGACGGGGTCGGGCGGGGTGCCCCGCCGTGTCGCCGCCATGCGCAACAACCCGTCGAGGTAACTCAAACTGGCGGCGTCGGACCTATCGGACACTCTGCAGGACCCCTAGCGACCTCAGGTGGTGGAACTCCAGTCGGTCGTGGGACCAAGGAAAGTCTACCGTGTGCGCCCTTCGTACGGCGGTCCGGGAGCGGCGGTCGACCAGGCCGGGCCCAGGCGCGCCCCCGGGCGTCGGTATGATCCGAGGCGGTGACCGAGACCACATTGCCCGATGCCGGCGGGGCTCGGCTGACTCGACCGGGGGCGGGCCGCTCGAGCAGGGTCGCCCTCTCGCTCGTCATGCTCCTCGGTGCCGTCTTGCTGGTGCTCGGAAACCGGGCCCTCCGCACTGCCGAACTGGTGGTCTCGGGCGGTGTCATCAGCCTGGGCGCCGGACACACGGTCCTCTACCGGCCGGGACACTTCATCTTCTTCGAGACCTCCGCCTCACGAACCGTCGGCTTGCAGGTCACCGCCTCATGTACTGCCATTTTCCTGATGGTGCCCTTCCTGCTCCTGGCCGCGTTCATGATGCTGATCCCACGGGTGAGCGCCGCGCGTCTTGTCGTCGCGGCGGTGGTCGGAGCGGTGGTGGTGTTCTGGCTGAACCAGTTGCGTCTTTTGATCATTGCCTGGGCCACCCACAACTGGGGCATCGGACCGGGATTTGATTGGTCCCACATTCTGGCGGGCTCGCTGGTGACGACGTTCAGCATGCTGATCGCGCTGTATCTCTTCTTCCGAATCTCGCTCACCGGGCGGCGCTCGGCGGTCTAGCCCGAGGTCTGACTCGGGCCCTCACGGGTTCTCACGAAGCAGGGTTCAGAATGGTGCGAATCGCTCGACGTCGTGGCGGCGCTGCGCTAGTCTCCACCGCACCGTAAGTCGTCTGTGGGGAAGGAACGGGTCGGAACCTATGTACGGAGGCGGCTGTACGACCATTGCGGGAGGCGCGGTCGGCGCGTGCTCGCTCGCCACGACCGGAACCTCGGCCATGTTGCTGGCCCTGCTCGGCCTGGTGATGATCATCGTGGGCCTCCTTCTGATGCGCGCGGTAATGGTGCGCCCGGGGCGGCTCTAGGCTCGCCAAGCCGTCGAAATGCTGAGCATCCTGATCGGTGTGCTCTCGCTGGTCCTCATCGGGACCGGCTTGTTTTATTTCATCGCCACGACCGGCTTCGGGATGCTCGAAGGGCGCCGGCTGCGCCGCGATGCGCCCACGACCGCCGAGGCGAGCGGGCTGGCGTCGCTGGCGCGGCCCACAGATGTGTACTTCTTGGTCCCGTGCCTCAACGAGGAAGGTGTCATCGGGTCGACGCTCAACCGGCTGCTCAGCAACCAAGAGGCACGGGTTGTGGTCGTCGACGACGCCTCGCAGGATCGCACCGCGCAGGTCGTGCGCTCGGTCGGAGGGGATCGGACCCTCCTCATCTCCCGCACGTTGCCCGACGCCCAAAAAGGCAAAGGGCCCGCGCTCAACGCCGGCTTGCCCGCCATCGTCGCCGATGTCCGAGGCCGCGGCCTCGACCCGTCGCACGTGCTGGTGTGCGTCATGGATGCCGATGGCGACCTGTCGGACGGCGCCCTCGGCCACGTCCTTCCGCTCTTCGACGATCCCAAGGTGGGCGGGGCCCAACTCGGTGTGCGGATCAGCAATCGGGAAGAGAATCTGCTCACCACGATGCAGGACTTCGAGTTTTGGGGACTTGCCGCCACCGCCCAACTTGGTCGGGTTCGTCTGGGTACCGTCAGCCTCGGAGGCAACGGTCAGTTCACCCGGCTCTCGGCGCTCTCGGAGCTCGGCGCGGCGCCGTGGTCCACCGCGCTGACCGAGGATCTGGACTTGGCCCTTCGGCTCATGGAACGTGGATGGCGGCTCACCACCACGCCGCTGGCGTCGGTGCACCAGCAGGCAGTTCTGACCTTTCCCGCCCTGATCCGGCAGCGGACCCGATGGTTCCAGGGACACATGGCGTGCATCGGGCACCTCCGCAAGCTGTGGGGCAGCGCGGCCATGTCGAACCTGTCGGTGCTGGAGGTGAGCGCCTACTTGCTGATTCCGTGGGTGTTCATCCTGCCGTGGTCGATCCTCTTCCACATCGGGCTGTGGCAGCTCCTGGGGCGCCTGGCCAGCGCGCCCAAGGCATCGATCGGAGGCAATGGGGTCATCGTCCGGGTCGCCACCTTGATTGCCTGGTACCTCCTGGGCTTCGGGCCCAGCTTGTTCGGCGGCTATCTGTATTACCGCCAGGACCGATCGGTGGGCCGGCTGCGGGCCATGCTCCTCGGCCACGCGCTCGTCTTGTGCAACTACGTGGCGTTCGTCAGCTGCTGGCTGGCCGCCCTCCGCTCCCTTCGGGGGCTGACGGGGTGGGAGAAGACGGTGCGCCGTGCCGACGGCGGGTTGGACTATCTGCTGCCGTCGAATCTGGTGGCCGCTTCGGGACGGGTCATCGGACGTTTGACGAAGCGGCCGCCCGACCTCAGACCATTGCCCGCCCCGGCGGGGTCGGGCGACTCACCCAGCGGGGCCCTCCTGCTCCGATTCGGTCCAGCCGAACCAGCACCTTCCCCCCACACGCCGACCCCCGTCGCCGCCACTGCGGTTCGGGTCAAGGCCATCGTGTCACACAACCAACTGGGCCCAGCCGCATTGGCGCCCGGTGCCAAAGTGAGGGCCCGGGTAACTCGCTGCGCTGCCCCTACCGCGCCCTCGACTCCGGCGGCAACGCCCCTGCTCACGGGTCGCCTGCGAGTGACGCCGCGCCGGTTCGAACCGCAGGACGAAAAATTGAATCAGTTAGGCGCGCGATTTTTGATCCGCGACGCCGTTCCCGTTATGGTTACCCCACTCCAGGAGGAAACTGCATGAATCGGACAGTTCAGAGCACGCTGAAGTCGTCGGCTACCGCGCTCTTCTTTGCCGTTGTCGCGGTCATGCTGACCTCCAGCCAGGCGCTGGCGGCTGTTACCGCCTCTCAGGCGACCGCCAACGCGATCGGGGGCAACCTCCTGACGACGGGGACGTGCTCGGCCACCAACGACGGCTCGGTGGCCGCCCCGGGGACCCAGACGGGTACCGGCGCCGGGTGCACCGCTGGTGGTCCGGCGGCCAACAGTGGCTCCCTGCTTTCGGCCTCCGTGTTGGTGCAGACGAGCAGCGCCACGCCGACCAGCACGTCGGCCGCCTGCGCCGGTGCGACCGGTCCTGGCGGCGGCGCCATCCAGGTCGGAGCTGCAGGACCGTGCACAGGAGTGAGCGCAGGCACGAGCGCCGGGGTGGTCCTGGTCGGCTCGCTGGTCACAGCCCAGGCGATCTTCTCGACGTGCGCCGCCACACCGAGCGGTGCGACCGGAGGTTCCACGCTGGTTAGCGCGGGCCTTGGTGGTGCCGCCAACATCCTCACCCTTCTGGGCGGCCTGGGCCTCGGCGCGGTGACCGGTGCGGGCACCCTGCCCGTCAATCCGGGACCCAACACCACGCTCGATCTGGCCTTGGGCAATCTTCACATCCTCACGCTGATCTTGAACAAGCAGACGACCGTTGCCGGTACCTTGACCGTCACGGCGCTCGACGTGACGGTGCTCAGTGGTGGCCTTACTGCCATCAACAACATTCCGATCCTTGGCCCAGCCCTGCTGTCCTTGTTGGGACTCGGCATCGCCAACGAGGGCGTCCACATCACCGTCGGAACGGTCACGTGCGGACCGAACGCCGCGGTGGTCGGCACCTCGGCGCTGCCCGGTAAGGCCGTACCGATCGCCGGCGGGGTGCTGGCGTTGGCTGCCGGAGGGGCGTACCTCGGTCGGCGGAAGCTGTTCGCAGCGTTCCGAGGCTGAAACACCGCTCGGTTCTCTGACCCAGGCTGGCCCACGCCGGGCAGGCCGTCGAAACTCGCTTCACGATCGGGCCGGCCATCCGGCCCGATCGTCGTATTCTGAGCCGGGACGCACCCATGTCTGACTACCCGAACGCTGACTACCCGAACACCACGGTCTCCTTCGCTGACTTCGTTCTCCGCAGCGCCCTGACGGCGCCTGAGGCGGCGAACGACCCGTCGGCGGGCCGGCTACTGGCTCGGTTGCTGGCTGTCATCGGAGAGGAGTGGGGCGACGAGGCGTTGGTCCCGTACCTGGCGGCGGTGCCCGGCGAGGCGTCGATCTTCGAAGTGCGGCGCTTTCGGGCGGGTGACCTGAACCCGGCGACGGTAAGCGCTGAGCGGGGCCCGGTCGCGGCCCTGCGGACCGCGCTGCGGCTGGCCCACGAGGGCGACAGTGGTGTCGAGGTCCTCAGCTGCCACGCGTCGACTGACCTCGAGCGTTGCGTCTTGGTCCGCGACGCCACCGGCGAGCTGGAGTTTCGATTTCCTCGCGCCGAGACACTGATCGGCGACCCCGAGGCGTGCGTCGATGCCCTCCGCGCCTGGGAGTCCACCCTGCAGGAGTGGAGTCGCAGCCTTTCGCGAGGCGACGAGGAGCTCGGACGTGATGACTGGGGCGCGGAGGACCTGTCGGGCACGCCCCTTCTTCCCGAGGAGTCGCCGGGCGGCATTGCGGCCGTTGCTGAGGTTGCTGCCGTCGCTGCCGTTCCCGGCGTCGAGGCGGTGATTGCCGCCCTCGAGGGCTTCTTCTCGAGCCTCACCATCGAAGTTGATCTCGGCCAGATCGAGCAGCTCGTCCGGCAGGCGGTCGATCTCGACCGCCGCGAGATTGTCGAGCCGGTCGCCACTCGAGTGGCGGAGATCGTCGGTCCCCTGCTCCTCGCGGGCGCGACGGACCAGCAACCCCCCGGGCACGCGCAGCCCCCCGCGCCCCCGCAACTGCGGCAACCGGATCCGATCATCATCGGCGTCCCGACCGCAGCCGAGGTCGCGGAAGTCGTCAGCGCCCAGGTCGGGGCGCTGCTGTCGGAGACCATCCTCAGTCGCCGCCACAGCGAGTCCGGTGGTCAGGTCTCGGCGCTGCGAGGGATTGCCGGCGCGGTCGAGTCGCTACAAGTGCAGCTCGATGCGATGCGCGACGAGCTCCGCCGGTCGACGCAGGTGCTGGTGAGCATCGACGAGCGCCTGGAGACCACTGATCGCCGCGGGGCGGTGACCGAACGGGTCATCACCTCGGTGGACCACGAAGTGCAGCGCCTGGCCCACCGCATCGACGAGCAGGTGTCCGCAATGGTGTCCAGCGCCGAGGGCGGCTCGGAGCTGTCCGACGGCGTGGCTCGCCTCACCCGCAAACTCCGCCAGAGCGTCGCCCAGCTCGACCGGGCGTTGGTCCGGCTGAACGAGCTGTTCGACGAAGCGGAAGACCGACGCCCGACACCGCCGGCGTCGACTCGGCGTCTGGCCGAACCCGGACCGCCCCGCCCGCCCCGCAACGTGACGCCCCTGCCTCGCCGTTGAACGGTTGACGTTCGAGCGTCCCGGCGGGACGACAAGCGGGGCGTGAGGCCTCCGAAGCGCCCTTGGGCCTCCTTACTAGGATCGGCCGAGTGGGCGGTCCCCTTGGGCGACAAGCTGTCGAGTGGTTGCGCTCCCGGAATCCCTGGGCGCAGAGGACGCCGTGGCTGCGCACCCACGCCGGGCGGATGTATGTCCTGGGCGTGGCCGCCCGATGGATCCAACCGCCGTCGCGCTTTGTCATCGTCACCCCTGGCCGCGCCGGCAGTGAACTCCTGACCGACCTGCTGAACTCGCATCCCGACATCGCCTGCGAGGCCGAGATCCTGCAGGAGCGAATGATTCGGCCCGAGCGCTTCGTCGCCGGCCGGTCGGCCAAAGCCGGGGTGGCCGGGGCCCAGGCCTACGGCTTCAAGATTCACTGTGGCCACTTCGGCTACCAGGTGCTGCGCGAGCGTCCCGACTACTTGCGGAATCTGGCTGATGCGGGGTTCCAGTTGATCCTCTTGCGGCGCGACAACCTCCTGGCCCAGGCCATCTCATCGACCGTCGCTTCCCGCACCCGTTGGCATTGGCGGGGGGCGGACCGCCCCACGTTCACGGCGCTCGGCATTGATCCCGTCGAGGTGCTCATGATGGCCTACCTGTTCGAGGAGAGTGACCAGTTTCTCCAGGCGGCCCTCGCCGATCTGCCCCATCTCACGCTGACCTACGAGCACGACCTCCTCGACGCCTCGGCGCAGCAGGCGACGGTCGACCGTCTCTGCGGTCACCTGGGCCTGCGCCGCGCCCCGACGGCGTCGGATCACGTCCGTTTCACCCCCAAGCGGCTCTCCGAGACCATCGCCAACTACGACGACGTGGCCCAGGTGGTGGCGACCACGCGCTTCGGCCGCTTCCTGGAGGGCGATCCGGTGCCGCCCTCAGCGGGTTCCGAGATAGGCCTGGCGAACAAGAGGGTGGTCCTGCAAGTCGGCACCGGTGCCGGTGAGCACGACTCGGCCGAGCTCGATGACGTAGGCCCGGTCGGCCAGCTCGAGGGCCCGCCGAGCGTTCTGCTCGACCAGCAAGACGGTGATGCCGGTGTCGCGGATGGCGGAGATCAGGGAGAACACCTGCTCGGCCAGCTGGGGCGCCAATCCGAGCGAGGGTTCGTCGAGCAGTAGCAGCTTGGGTGCGGCGATCAACGCCCGGGCGATCGCCAATTGTTGCTGCTCGCCACCGGAGAGCTGCCCCGCCGCCAGGCGCCGCCGCTGGCCCAAGATGGGAAACCGCCCCATCATCTCGTCGACCGACGCGCTGACCGCAGCCCGGTCGGGCCGGGTCCACCCGCCAAGCAGGAGGTTCTCCTCGACCGTGAGCCGGCTGAGTATCTCCCGGCCCTCCGGCACCTGCACCAGCCCGGCCCGCACGATGGCCTGCGGGCGAGCACGGGTCAGGTCGAGCGACCCCAACCGGGCCGTTCCCCGCCGAGGCCGCAGCAAACCCGAAAGGGTGTTGAGCACCGTGGATTTGCCGGCCCCGTTGGCCCCGATGAGCGCCACGATTTCTCCGGCCGCCACCGAGAGCGAAACATCGGTGACCGCTTCCACAGCCCCATAACTGACCGCCAGCCCCTCGACAACCAGCAACCCATCCCCGACGCGACCCGGGGCGGCAGGAGGTGCATGCGGCACAGCCGTTTCGGATGGGACGACGCCAGCGGTGGCACCCAGCTCAAGAGGAACGGCGCCCGGGGCAACGGCGGGAGCGGAGGAGCGAGGGCCGAGGTCGCGGAGGGTCGACGTTTCCCCGTCGACCCGGAGCGACTCGACCGTCGTCTCAGCCAGAGCACCCGCCCGCGCAACCCCGAGGTACGCCGTGACGACCCCCTCATCGGCCGCGACCACAGCAGGCGGGCCAGACGCGATCCGGCGGCCAAAGTTCAAGACCGTCACGTCATCGCAGACGCTGAGTACGAGCTTCATGTCGTGGTCGATCAGGAGCACGGTGAGCCCCTCGTCCTGGAGCCGGCCGAGCAGGTCGCCCAGCTGGGTCTTCTCGCTCGGGTTGAGGCCGGCGGCCGGTTCGTCGAGGAGGAGCAGTTCGGGCCGCAAGGCCAGCGCGCGAGCGATCTCGAGGCGGCGTTGGTCGCCGTACGGCAGCGTTCCCGATTGGCGGTGAGCCACCGCGGCCGGGTCGAGTCCGACCTGGGTCAGGAGGCGGAACGCTTCTTCTTGGCGCGCCTGGTCGGGCGGTCGTGGACGCCTGCTCGGGATCAGCTGGCCCCAGCCGTCGGCCCGCCGGTGGCGGTGCATCCCCGCCAGGACATTCTCCAGCACCGACAGCGGTCGGTAGAGGCGGATGTTCTGGAACGTCCGGGCCACGCCTCGCGCCGCCACCTCGTGCGGCCGTAAGCCTCCAATCTGTCCGCCGTCGAGGAGGATCTCGCCGTCATCGGGGCGGAGCTGACCGGTGACGAGGTTGACAACCGTCGTCTTGCCCGCCCCGTTCGGTCCAATGAGACCCGACACCGCGCCCCGGCGCACGGCGAACGACACGCCGTCCACCGCGTTGACGCCGCCGAATCGCTTGTGCACCTCTCGCAGTTCCAGCAGTGGCGGCCCGCCCGCGCCGCCGGCCCCACCGGCGCCGCCGGCCCCACCCGCGCCGCCGGCCTCGCCCGCCCCAGGGGTCATGGTGGTGCCGGCTGCGGGCGCCGGGATGCCCACCTGCGCCGGACGGTCGCATAGCTCCGAACGAACCACCCGGACTGTCCCGTTCCGGTGCGCCGGGTGAACAGGCCGTCGGGGCGAAACAGGACGATGGCGATAAGGATCACGCCGTTGATGACCTGGCGGTAGTCCTGGGTGAAGCGGAGCACCTCGGGCAGGATCGTGAGCAGCACCGCGCCCACGATCGGCCCGATAACAAAGGCGATCCCGCCCACCACCGCCCAGATCAGCATGTCGATGGCCTGGGTGAACGTGTAGTCGTTGGAATCGATGAGGAAGCTGAGGTGGGCCCCGAGCGCCCCGGCGAAGGCCGCGACCATGGCCCCGAGCACGAACGCGACCATCTTGTACCGGGCCACGTCGATGCCCTGGGCGGCGGCGGCCAACTGATCCTCCCGGATGGCGGCCCAGGCGTGGCCGGTCTTGGTCCCCGTCAGGCGCCAGGCGAGGAACGCCAGGATCGCCAGCGACAACCAGATCGGCGTGATTCCCGAGGTCAAGGTGGCGTGGGGGTTGTTGAGCCCCTGCCCTTTCCCGGTGATGCCGAGGTTCAAGATGAGGCCGAAGCGCAGGGCCTCCCCGAACCCGAGCGTGGCGATGGCGAGAAAGACGCCCTTCAAGCGCAGCACGGGCAGGCCGATCACCAACGCCACCACCGCCGCCAGCACGACGCCGACCACCATGGCCACCGGCAGGGGCAGATGGACGCCCGCGGCCGCAGGGCCGGTACTGGTCGTCCCGCCCGTCAGGATGACCGAGCTGTAGGCGCCGATGGCCATGAAGCCCGCGTTGGCCAGGGTCAGCTGCCCCGAGTACAGGGTCAACCAGATCGACAGGGCCAGCAGCCCGTCGACGCCCACCTGCCCGGCCAGCAACTGATGGGCGTGGTACCAGGCGAAGGGGTGGAACAGGAGTTGGGTCAGGAACGTCATCCGATGCCGCCGGCGCTCACACGCGCTCGCTGGCCGGCCGGCCGAGGAGCCCGGAGGGGCGCAGGATCAGCATCACGAACAAGGCCACGAAGCCGACCGCCCGAACGTCGGTCCCGAGCGTGAGGATGGTGACCGACTCCAGCAAGCCCAGGGTGAAGCCCCCGATGAACGTGCCGGGGATGCTGCCCATGCCCCCGAGGACGATCACCGCCAAGCCCCGCAGCTCGACCTGGTCCCGCCCGATATAGGGGCTGATGTCGTTGAGGGCGAGGGCAAACAAGATGCCGGCCAGCGCGGCCAGGGCCGAACTAACCACCAGCGTGATCGTGATGACCCGGTCGACATTTACCCCGAGCAACTGTGCGGCGCGGGGATTCTCGGCCACCGCCCGTACCGCCCGCCCGGCCGGGGTCTTCGCCATCACGTAGGCCAGCGCGCCCATGAGGGCCACGGTGATGACGACGATCGCCACCTTGTTCGCGGGCAGCGTGAGCCCGGCCAGGTGCCAGATCCGGTCCGGTACCTTCCCGGCCGGAAACTGGACGTCGTTGGCGCCGTCGCGCCACAACCACGACAAGGCGCCGCCCCGCTTGGCCTGCTCGACGAGGGCGACGAGGATGAGGGCCAGGCCGATGGTCGAGATCAAGGCCGCGATCGGCGGCGCCCCCCGCCGGCGCAGCGGTCGCAGCGCCACGAACTCGATGACGAGGCCCAGCACGCCGCCGGCCGCGATGCCGAGCGGCACGGCCAGGAGGAAGGGCACGTGGTGCAGGGCGACCAGCGAGTAGGCCACGACGGCGCCCAGCATGAACACCTCGGAATGGGCCAGGTTGAGCACGTCGAGCAGGCCGAACACCAGGGTGTAGCCCAGCCCGAACAGGGCGTAGATCGATCCGATGAAGATGCCGTTCAGCAGTTGCTGGATGGTGTTGCGCACCGGGGCAGCCCGGCCTCAGTCGACGGGCCCGGTCAGCTGGGCTTGACCGAGGTCACGAGGCTGAACCCTCCCTGGCCGTCCATGGCGATCACCCAGATGGTCTGGTGAACGTCGTGGGTCGACGTGAACTGGAACGGCCCGAGCGGCGTCTGGATGTTGGTCGACTCCATCGCGGTGCGCAGCTTCTGCCGGTCGCCCGCCAGGTCGGTGAAGGTCAGCTTGGCCCGCTTGGCGGCATCGGCCAGGATCAGGACACCGGTGTACGCCTGGGCCGCGAACTGGTCGGGATCGGTCCCGTACTTGGCCTTGAAGGCCTTGACGAACTCGGCATTCGAGGCGAAGTCGTTGCCCAGGTACCAGGCGCTGGCACTGCGGGCCCCTTTGCCAAAGTTCCCCGCCTGCTTGGACACCGCCGCCGAGTTGAAGCCATTGCCCCCGAGGAACTGGCCGGTGAAGCCCTGCTGGCGGGCGGCGGTCATGATCTTGGCCGGGATACCGCCGAGGGAGGTGATGAAGATGACGTCGGGATGCTTGGCCACGCCCTGATTGACGAACTGGGTCAGGTCGGCGTCGGACTTGCTGAACTGGATGGTGTCGAGCAGTTGGATGCCCACCGCCGGGTCGGTCACCGTCTGCTTGACCGCGGCGGCGCCGTCCACCGAGAACTTGTCGTCGTTGGGGTACAGCAGCACCCCCGTCTTGGGCTTGGGGCTGGCCGCCGCCACATAGGTCTTGATGTTGGTCGGGATGGCCGCGGCCTCGCCCAGGCTGTCGCGGAAGATGTAGGTGCAGGGGTACGGGCAGGTCCCCACGATGTTGAGCCCGGTGGTGGATACCGCCAGCATCGGCGTCTTCAAGCTGTCGGCGATGGGATGGGCCGCCACGGCGGAGTTGGACAGCGTCGGTCCGAGCAGCGCCACGACCTGGTTCTGCTGGATGAGGGTCTGGGTCTGCTGCGCCGCTTGGGTTTGCGTGGAGGCGTCGTCCACGACCTGGATCGAGAGGTTGGCGCCGTTGACACCGCCGCTGGCGTTGATCGTCTCCTCGGCCAGCTTGACCGCTTGCTGCTGCTGCGGTCCGTACACCCCGCCCGCGCCGGTCAAGGAGAACACGGCGCCCAGTTTGAGCGTCTTGCCTTTGCTGCTCGAGCTCCCGCTGCTGGAACCGCACGCCGAAACGAAAAGGGCCACCGCGACACCGGCGGTACCCCACCAACGGATGCGGGATGTGGTTCGCATGGATGTCCTCCCCTGTCCATCACGCGGCAAATGTCCCGGCCAAGAGGGTAGTGGGAAGTCGTTGGGAAAAGGGGGGTTATCTCTACGTCCGGCGCACCAGCAACGTCACCTCGCTCGCGCCGAACGACCTCGTCTCACCCTGCACGAACGTCGCAACGACCAGGGGCTTCAGCGCCGCGAACGGCCCTCCTTGCGGATAGCGCTGATCCGACGGGTCGGTCACCATCCACAGCCGTTGCACCGACGCCAACCGGGCGGTCAACTGGGCCGCGTCGACCTCTCGGGCGTACAGGTCGTGCTGGCGGAACGCCTCGCCACCCGGGGCCAGCGCGATGTCGGGAGGGAGCATGCCATGGCGGCCGACCGCGGATTCCAGCAGTATCCGCAAGCCTCCTCCGGCGTAGGCCACCGCGTCGCCGGGCCGGCTCTGGGCCCCGATGAACTCGACCATCGCGGGGGCGTCGTCCACCTTGTACGGGTATGCCTCGAGGCGCGCCGTCCGCTGGCCACCGATCAACAGCAGCGCAGCCAGGACGGCCGTGGCGACCAACCGTCCGCCCGCGCGGCGCAGCACCGAGAGCCCGGCCGCGGCCAGGCCCGCCATGGCCAGGGCCGACACGATCACGTAGCGGTCGATATACGAGGGGATGAGGTGGGCGAATGACCAGAGGAGTACCGGCGGCAGGACGAATGCCGCCGCCAGCGCCGTGACGACCCGCTGGTCGTACGGTGAGCGGCGCGCCGACACCACGGCGATGATGGCCAGCACCGTCACCACCTCCAAGCCCAGCCAGCCACCGCTCATGGAGGTGACGGTGTCGACGAGCACCTGGAGCGTCGGGCGCGGCAGCCAGCTGATCTGCCCCCGCTCGAAGATCGTCATCACCGCGGCCAACGGCGCGGTGGCGGCCGCAATGAGCCACCAGCACCGCTTGAGGGTCGGTGGCACCGGGTCGTGGCGGAGCCGCGACAGGCCGGCGACCACGCCCGCCATGGCCGCGACGTGCAGCACCGCGAACAGGTCGACGTACACCAGGGCGATGGTGGCCACGAGGTACACGCGGTGCGCCCGGGGCGTCGGTGCCTGCGTGAGCCAGAACAGGGCGACGGTCGAGATGGTGGCCAGGAGCACCGCCAGGCTGTACGGGCGGGCCTCCTGGGCGTAATACACGAGGAAGGGGTTGACGGCGACGAGCAGGCCGCAGGCTAGGCCGACTTCCCAGCCCTTCCAGCGGCTGGCCGCCCAGGCCGCCACCGCCGAGGTGGCGACGAGGCAGGCGGCCGACAGGCCCCGGGCCCAGGCCGGGCTGTGGCCCAACCACAACCAGGCGTGGAGGAGGAGGTAGTACAAGCCGGCGTTGGCGTCGTGGTGCGGCAGGACCAGCAGGATGCGGGCCACGGGCCGGCTGGCGACGGACACGCTGATCGCCTCGTCGCGCCACAGGGGTTTGGTGCCGAGGTGGCGCAGGACGATCGCGGTGGCCGTGGCGGCGCTCAGCCCGGCGACGACGAACGCCGCCGTGCGGTCGGGCGAGCGCGTCTCGTCGTCGGTCAGCTTCGGTGGAACGGGGCCGACCCTGGCGCCCACGGTCGGCGTCGGACGCGAGCTGATCGTCAATCGGGTGCGTCGCTGCTGCGGCGGGCTCCCGCCCGGCCGAACCTACGCGCCCTCAGGCAACCTCCGCGCGTTGGTGGGCTATGAGCGCGCTTTCGCGCCAAGGTTGCCTGAGGGCGCGAAGGAACGCCGGGTGGCGCTCGCCGCCGCTGCCGTCGACCGAGCACGACTCCGATGTTAGTGCTCGTGGGCGGGCTGATTCGGGCCGACGGGCTGGTCGGGAGTGGCCGCGGGGACTCGGCACAGTGGCCGGTCGAGCACGACCGACGCGGTCGAACCGGCCAGCAAACCCATGGCGACCACCTCGGTGCTGACGCCGTCGGCTCGGGCCCGGGCGATGCCGCCGGGCTCGCCCGCAGCGGTCCGGGGCGTGACCTGCCAGGTCCGGTCGCCCAGCAGCTCCCGCAGGTGGGCCGCCCGATTGACCAATGCCTTGAACTCGCCGAACGCGACGCCAGTGAACAGCACGTAGTGCCACCACCACCAGCGCCGCCGTCGTAGTTCGGGCACCGAGAGCCGCCACGCGAACAGCGCCTGGATGGGGCCGACCGAGCTGACGTACAGCGTCGTGGCGAGGAACAACGGGGCCAACCAGTGGATGTGGAACTGCGGCCGGATCAGGATCGAAAACGCCAGGATCGGGACCATCTGGGCCGCCACCCACGGATACGCCTCGCGCCAGCCGAGCAGGAATGACGCGCCAAGGCGCTGACGGACGGTCAGCACCTCGTTCCGCCAGATCCGGCCCACCTGCTGCCGGGAGACCTGGTGCCAGCCGTGCGACCAGCGGATGCGCTGCGACCACAGCGCCATCGCCGTGAGGGGCGCCAACTCCTCCGAGATCAGGTGCGGGTCGACGGCGATGCCGTGCCCCGCGAACACCGCCCGGATGGAAATGTCGATGTCTTCGGTGAGCATGTCAGGCCGCATTCGAAGCTCGTTGAGCACGTCGGCCCGCCAGAAACCGTTGGAACCCCCGAACGTACCGAAGGCATGGAGGGCGGCCCGCCCGGGATGGGCCACGGCATAGATGCCCTCGAACTCGACCGCGACCATCCGGGCCAGCCGGTTGGCCTGCCCGTTGCGAACCACGCTGCGACCCTGGACGACGTCCACGCCGCCGGCCAACCACGCTGCGGCCCGGCGGAAGGCGTGGGTCATGGGCCGGTGGTCGGCGTCGAAGATGCCGATGATCTCGCCTCGCACGACCTGCATCGCGGCGTTGATGTTCTGGGCCTTGGAGGTCGAGTCGCCCACGCGGAGCAGGACCAGCCTGGAGTCGCGGGCGGCCATGGCGGCCAGGTCGTCTTCGATCGGGAGGCGCCGCGGGGTGTTGTAGGCCAACACCACCTCGAGCGGTCCTGGGTAGTCCTGATCGAGCAGGCACGCCAAGGTGTCGACGAGTGTGGTGGTCTCGTTGGGCAGGTAGGCGACGACGATCGCCGAGGCGCTCGGATAGTTGTCAAGGGTCGCGACCGGCGGCCGCACGTGGCGCAACGCCAACACCGCCTCGGCGTAGACGCTGAGCGCAGTGACGACCACCGCGCCCAGCACGACCCAGAATCCAACCGCGCTCAGGTCTAACCCGAAGACCCGGTACAGCGCGCCGTAGACGAGGAACGGGACTACCCAAGCGATCACCACGCTCGACCCGGCCAGCTGCCACGCCTTTGCCGCTGGGGACAGTCCGGCGTAGTACCGGCGGACCCACCGACCGATGGACTGGCGGCGTTTCGGGAGGTCCACGACCCGAGCGGCGTCGCCGGAGTGAACGCGCAGTGCTCGCTCCACGATCGAGCGGTGCGCCAGGCCGACTGCGGTGGTCAGGGCGACGTCGATCTCGCCCACGCTGTCCGACGGATCCACATGCCCGGAGAGGGCGACGACTCCCGCCCCGGCCGATGGCCGCATCACGTGCCGGCCACAGGCCACTTCCACCGCCGCCAAGCGATGCAGCAGTTGGCCCAGCACCTCGGCGACGGTCGTGGCGCCGGTCCCGGACACAAGCAGCAGGTAGTGGCCCTGGTCGTCGTCAAAGGCCGCCAGGGCGCCCAGGTTGGAGGCGGTCGCGGTCACCAGGTCGAAGACCGTGGTCACCTGGGCGGCTCCCACCCCTTCGGGCACCCGAACCTCGACGACGGCCAACGATCCCGCCGGCTGGTGCTCGGGCACGCCACCGATGCGTCGCCGGGCCTCAGCCAGCAGCTCGGGGACCGTCACCAAGGTGGTGGAGTTGTCGCTCACCGCCGGCCCCACCACAAGCTTCCCGCGCTCATTGTGGCCCTCCTTGGCGTGGTGCATCCCTTGGTTGTGGCGCGCTGGCACGAGAGCAGGCTGAATTACGGTAGCGCGCCCCCGGCGATTTCCCGTACGAAGGGCGCCGTGGCGGCACAACGCCCTCGGCGGCTACCGTCGCCCATTCCCCGGCGTTGCCCCCAGCCACGCCTGACTACACGACGCTGAAGCCCGGGGGCAGACCCCGCCGACCCGCCAAAGCCAGCAGCACGTCGGCGCGGGCGGCGCCGCGACCGGCAGCCCCGGCCGCCAGCTCGAGGCTCGCCGCGACCGGCCCATCCAGGACCGGCGGGGCCTCGACGCCGAGGGCGTCGACCAGGTCAAGGGTATGAACCGCCAGCTCAAAGGTCCGCGTCGGCAGATAGGCCAGCAAGGTGGCCCCGCCGAACGGGGTCGTCAGCGTCGCCTCGTCGGGTGTCGCCGCAACCAGTGTCGTTGCCCGCTCGACCAGCGCCCGTACGGCCACGGCCGGGGATGCGCCCAGGGCCTGGCCCGCCGCCCGCCCCCGCTCGGCGACCACGCCGTGGTCGACCGACAGGTGTTTCAGTCCCAACAGATAGTCGAGCGGGCTGCGGAAGCGAATCTCGCCCGCCGGCTCGGCGAGGTACACCTCGAGGACCGACAGCGCCCGGCTGGCGTGGCCGACCAGGTCCCGGACGGTCCACACCCCGAGGCCGGGGAGATCCCACGAGGAACCGTCGATCGCCGATACGACGGATTCGAAACCCCTCGGCGGCGGCCGAGAAGCATCGCCGGACCTCGTCGGAACTCGGCGTCACCCCGGCAGATCTCGCAGATCGACCACGCTTCCGTTGGGCAAGCCGGCGTCGAGGAGTCCCCAGGTCTTGGCCGCCGCTTGCGCCGGCGGCGTCAGTTTGCCGGCCTCGTGGAGGTCGAGGAACTTCTGGCGCTGCGGAAAATCGTCCTCTGCCGTGGCACGAATCTGGGCCTGCATACCGGTGTCCACCGTTCCCGGGGCCACCGCCAGCACCTGGGTACCGCCCCGCAGCTCCTGCTCGGCGCCGACATTGCGCACCCACTGGTCGACCGCCGCCTTGGCCGCCCCGTAGGACGACCAGCCGGGATAGACGCTGCGCGCCGCGCCCGAGGTCAGAATCACCAGGTGGCGCCGTGCCCTGCCGCACGCGCGGCCGCGGCCAGGAACATGTGACCCAATACCTGCGGCGACGCCGCGTTGAGCACCACGTTGCGCCGGTAGGCCGCAGTATCGACCTCGCCTGCGAACCCCATCGGCTCCAGCGTTCCCGCGGCATGGATGAACACCACCCGGTCGCCTTCGTCACCCTGGGCACCGTCGAATGCGGCCAGCTCCCGCCGGAACGAGGCGTCGACCTGGTCCCACCCGGCCGGGTCGGCGAGGTCGGCGCCCAGGTGTTCGCAGCCCTCGGAGGCGGTGCGGCTGATCCCGATGATCCGGGCCGACGGCCACGGCACCGATTCGACCAGGGCGCGCCCGATGCCGCCCGATGCGCCCGAGATCCACACCAGCTCCGCCATCAGTTCCCGCCAATCGAGAGCAGTCGGAAGGCCGCCGCCGTGGTCGTGCCGTATGCCAGATGGCCCGACCAGTCCTTGGCCAGCGTCTTGGCGTCATAGGTCCAGATCGGCTCGTACAACTTGGCCAGCGGCAGCACCACGTAGCCCGACAGCCACACCAAGGTGCCGAACAACGGGCCCCGCAACCGCCCCGGCCGGGTCGACGCCGTGACCACGCCGTACTGAGCGCCCCAAAATGTCCCGTACGCCCAGTGGGTCACGTTGTTGACCAGACGGGCCGAGCTCGGCGGTAACTCCTTCTGGAACAGGCCCTCGTACAAGCGCCTGCCGACCTGCGCGGGTGCCGGGGCGTCATCCCAGGAGTCCAACCCCTCGGCGAACTCCCACTGCAGCGCCTTGAGTTGTCCGCCTTTGGCCCGGTACTGGGCGTAGTTGGCCGCATCCAGGGCGACCGTTCCCACCGCCCCGGCGACGGCGCCTCGCGCCAGCGCCCCGAGTGGTGACAGCGCTGGCTTCTTCGTTGCCCGGCTCCTGGCCATGACGGCCTCCTTTCGGCGGTACCGATTCTGCCTGCGGGCGCGCCGCTCGGCCCAGTCGACTCCCCCTTTTCCCCGGGAATCAACCGCGTAGCGTTGTGGGCGATGAACGTGCAACGGACGATTCAGCGAGCGGTGACCGGCGCCCACCGCCGAGTGTTCGAAGTATCGAAGGGCCGAGTGGGCGGGCGGGCCATGGGAATGCCGGTAGTCAAGCTGACCACGATCGGCCGCAAGTCGGGCCAACGGCGCGACACCATGCTGACCAGCCCCGTGCGTGACGGCGACCGGATCGTGCTGGTGGCCTCCAACGGGGGCGCCGAAGCGCACCCGGCGTGGTACCTCAACCTGCTCCAGGACCCGCATGCGACGGCGACCACCTCGGGGCGCACCCGGGAGATGATCGCCCGCACCGCCAGCGCCGAGGAGAAGGCGGAACTGTGGCCCCGCATCGTGTCGGCCTACCAGGGCTACGCCGGTTACCAGACCAAGACCGACCGCAACATCCCCGTGGTGATCCTGGAACCCGCCTAGAGGCGGCGGGCGAACCGCGCCGCCGCGCCAGTTGGCCCGCCGGTTAGAGATCCGCGATGGCGTTCCAGTCGACGAACGCGGCGCCCGGCGCCACCAGCTGGGCCAGCAGCCGCAGGCGGTTGGCCCGCACGTCTGGATCTTCGGCCATCACGAGCACCTGGTCGAAGAAGGCATTGATGGGACCGACCAACGTCGCGAACCGCCCGGCGAACTGCCCGAGGGTTGTTGCCGACCCGAGATCAGCGGCGACGGCCTGGAAGGCGTCCCAAAGCGCGGCCTCGGCCGGGTCCTCGAATCGGGCTGGGTCGACCGGCCCCGCCTCGACGCCCTTGGCGATGCGCAAGGAGCGCCGGTAGGCGGTGGCGACCGTACGAAAGCCCTCGTCAGCGAGTAGATCCTCCAACTCGATCAGCGTCGCCACGCTGGCTGCGGGCCGGTCGGCGCCGACGAGCACGGCTCGCACCAGGTCGGCCCGGTGGCCTTCGTCGAGCAGGCGCTGCTCGAGGCGGCGGCGCACGAAGTCGAGCAGCTCCTCGGCGGCAGCCGGCGTGATGGTGACCGCCTGGTTGCGGGCCGCCTCGTCAAAGAGGGCCCGAAGATCGACCGGCAACTGGTGGGCCAAGACGATGGCGACCAGTCCCGACGCCGCCCGCCGCAAACCGTAGGGATCGGCGCTGCCGCTCGGCTGCGCCCCGACCGCGAACAGCGCCGTCAGGGCGTCGGCCCTGTCCGCGATGGCCAAGACGGCGCCGACGGTTGATTCCGGTACGCGGTCGCCGGCCTGGCGGGGGAGGGTGTGTTCGAAGATGGCGTCGGCTACCTCGGGCGCCTCGCCTTGGCGTAGTGCGTAGATGCGGCCCATCTGGCCCGCGAGGGTGGACAGCTCGACCACCATCTCGGTGGCGAGGTCGGCCTTGGCCAGAAACGCCGCCCGGTCGAGGGTCGTGCGCTGTTCCTCTGGTAGGCCGAGCTGGCCGGCCAGCCAGGCGGCGACTCGGGCGGTGCGCTCGGCCCGGTCCAACATGGACCCGGCCCGTTCCTCGAACGTGAGCGTCGCCAGCCCGGCCCGGTAGTCCTCGAGCGGCCGCGCCAGGTCCCGCTCGAAGAAGAAGGCGGCGTCGGCGTAGCGGGCGCGGAGCACCTTCTCGTTGCCCGCCCGGACCACATCGACCTCGATGGGGCCGTTCGCGACCGCCACGAACGCGGGCAGCAGGTCACCGTTGCCCGCGCGAACCGGGAGGTAGCGCTGGTGCTTCTTCATGACCACGCTGAGCACCTCTTGGGGCAGGTCGAGGTAGCGCTGATCGAAGTGACCCAGGAGCACGACCGGGTTCTCGATCAGGTCGGTCACCTCGTCGATCAGTGCCGCCTCGGCGACTGTGTCGATGGCGCCCCCCTCACCCGCGGCCAGCGCGGTCGCCTCGTCGACGATGACGCTTCGGCGCACCGAGCCGTCGCAGGTGATCCCGTGATCGGCCATCACCGTGGGGTAGGCGGACGCCTCGACGATGTCGCATGCCGGCGGTTCGTCGTCACGCAGCAGCCGAGTCATGCGTCCACTGACCAGGTTCCCGTAGGTGAAGGGAATCACGGCGTCGCCCACCAGCGCCAGCAACCAGCGCACCGGGCGGCTGAAGGCCACCGGCCCCGCGCCCCACCGCATGGTCCGCTCGAAGCGCAGCGACTCGACCAGCTTCGGGAGGACATCGGCCAGCACCTCACCGGCGGAACGACCCGGCTCGATCCGTTCGGCCACCAGATAGGTGGCGCCGCCCTCCTCCAGGCGGCCCAGTGCGGGTACATCGAGGCCTTGCTTTCGGGCGAAACCGATCGCAGCCGGCGTCGGTTGGCCCTCGGTGTCGAATGCCCGGTCGGCCCGAGGACCGCGGACCGTCACGCTGCGGTCGGGCTGGCGTGGTGCCAGACCGTGCACCGTCGCCACGATGCGCCGGGGCGTGCCTTGCACCTCGACGGCCTCGTGATCGAGGCGAGCGGAGTCCAAGGCCGCCGTCAGCTGGCTCTGCACTTGGACGATGGCCGACTCGACGTCGGCCGGGGGCAGCTCCTCGGTTCCGATCTCGAACAGCAACGTCGCCGGCTCGGTGGGGAACTGGCAGCCGGCTGCGTCGGGAGCTTCTGGCGCGGGCGGGTCGGCGTGTACCCCGAGCGGGAAGCCCAGTTCCTCGCGCCGCTGCACCCACAGTTCGGCCACGTCGTGAGCCATGCGCCGCATCCGGGCGAAGGCCCGGGCCCGTTCGGTGGTGCCGATGGCACCTCGCGAGTCCAGCACGTTGAAGGTCTGGGAGCACTTGAGGACGTAGTGGTAGGCGGGGACGGGAAGGCGCTTTTCGAGCAGCCGGGCCGCCTCGGCCTGGTAGATCTCGAAGAGTTGGCGGTTGGCCTCGACGTCGGCCTCGTCCAGGTAGTAGGTGCTCATTTCGAGTTCCGCTTGGGCCGCGATCTCGCCGTAGCTGATCCCCTCGGCGAACTCGATGTTCTTGAAGTGGTCGACCCCCTGAAGGGCCATGAGGATGCGTTCGAGGCCGTAGGTGATCTCGACCGAAATCGGTTCCAGCGCCAGCCCACCAGCGGCCTGGAAGTAGGTGAACTGGGTGATCTCCAGGCCGTCCAGCCACACCTCCCACCCGAGCCCCCACGCGCCGAGCGCAGGCGACTCCCAGTTGTCCTCGACGAAGCGCACGTCGTGGCGGCCGGTGTCGATACCGAGGGCGCGGATGCTGCCCAGGTAGAGCTCCTGCGGGTTACCCGGGTCGGGCTTCAAGATGACCTGGAACTGCGTGTGGGTCTGCAGCCGGTTGGGGTTCTCGCCGTAGCGGCTGTCGTCGGGCCGGACGCTGGGCTCGACATAGGCGGTGCGCCACGGTTCGGGGCCGAGCACGCGAAGGAACGTGGCCGGATTGAGGGTGCCTGCGCCCACTTCGGTGTTGTACGGCTGGGCGAGCACGGCGCCGTGCTCCAGCCAGTAGGCCGTGAGCCGCAGGATGGCGTCTTGCATGGTGAGCACCCAGGCAAGGTACCTGGTCGCCTTGATTCCCCGGGGAGCAATGCCTAGAGTGTCTAGGTATGGGAACTGATCTGGTCAAGGGGCAGCTGGACCTGCTGTTGCTCGGTGTACTGCGGGGCGGGCCCCGTCATGGCTACGCCGTCATCAGCGACCTGAGGGATCGGACCGACGGCACCTTCGATCTGCCCGAAGGCACCGTGTACCCGGCGCTGCACCGGCTGCAGGATGTCGGGCTGCTGACCAGCGACTGGGAAAACGTCGCCGGGCGACGGCGTCGGGTGTACTGGCTGACCGAGGCCGGTCGATTGGCGCTGGCGGGCGAGCAGCAACGGTGGCGCAGTTTTGCCTCTGCGGTCGACGCCGTCCTGCGGGCCCGTCCGAGCGTGGCTGGGGGTTTGGCGTGACCCGCTGGACCCGGGCGGCTCGGGGCGGGGCGGCGGGCGGCGGGGCGGCGGGCGGCGGGGCTGCGGGCGGGGCTGGGGGTGACAGCCCGGTCGAGGTCTACCTGGACCGTCTCCTGGCCGCGACGCCGGGGTCGCCTCGCGACGTCCGGGCGCTGTTGTCCGAAGCGGAGGCGCATCTCCGGGACGCGACCGCAGAAGGCATGGCGAGCGGCCTGTCACAGGCGCAAGCAGAGGACGAAGCTGTCGCCCGATTCGGTACGGTCTGGTCGGTGGCGGCGGCGGAGGGCCGCCGATCGTCGCTACCTCTTGCTGCCCTCGGCCGCCAGGTCGGCGCGTCGGGCCTGTTGCTCGGGGCCATCGGCGGCATCGCCGTCGGCGTCAGCGGAATCCTCACCGCGATCCTTGGCGCTTTCGGCGGTTCGACGTTCATCGTCGACATCTCGCCCACCACCCACCTGGCGCCCTCGGACTGTGCCCGGTGGCTGGCCAACGACCCTCGGGCTCACAGCTGTTACCAGGCGGCCCTGTCGGACTGGGCCAGCGAGGTCGTGGGGTTTCGGTTGGTGGCCGGCGTCGCCGGTTTCCTGGCCCTGGCTGCCTTCTTGGTGGTCCGTCGGCGCTGGCCCCGCCTGCCGGCGACGGTCGTCGACACGATCGCGGTGACGCTGTTCGGGTTGGCCGGTGCGTGGATGGCGGGTCTCGGCATCGACTGGCTGGCCCAGGGTCACAACGGAGCCGGCCAATGGCTCGGTGCTGCGCCCGTCGCCTTGGCGCTCGGGGGCTACTACGGGTACCGCCTGCTGCGCGACCTGCGCCAGGCGCCGATCGTGGCTTCCACCTAGGAGACTCAGACCCCTACCCGACACCGTCGGGGTCGGGGAAGGGTTCACGGCGGGCAATCATCGACCGGTAGGCCATCAGCCGAGCGGGTCGGCTGAACGCCAACGCTCCCACGATCCGGCCGTCGGAGCCATAGGCGACGACGAAGCGGTCGTCGTCGATCGAACCCTCGACTACCCGAACGTCGGGACCGACCCGGCCGACGAACTGGATCTTGGTCTCGTACTGGTCCGACCAAACGTAGGGCACCGGATCGAACACCGGTGCGTCTTGGCCGTGGAGCAGCGTGAGCGCCGCCGCCCGCCCCTGCTCGGCGGCATTGGTCCAGTGCTCCACCCGCATGACCTCGCCGAAGAGCGGGTTCTCCCACCGCGCCACGTCCCCTGCGGCCACCACCCCGGCCAACGCCTCGCGGCCCGACAGGGCTCGGCACCACTGGTCGCAGCGCACGCCATTTTCGACGTCGAGTCCGCTGCCGGCCAGCCATTCGGTGGCGGGTGCCACGCCGACGCCGATTACCACCACGTCGGCCGGGACAATGGTGCCGTCAGCCAGCACCACCGCCTCCACCCGATGCTCGCCCGCCAGGGCGGTCACACCCGTGCCGAGTTGCAGGCGCACGCCGTGATCGGCGTGCAGGCGGGCGCAACGACGGCCGACCAGCTCGCCCACTCCCCGGACCATCGGGACCGGAAGGGCCTCGATCACCGTGACTTCCAAGCCCAGTCCACGGCAGGTGGCGGCCACTTCGGAGCCGATGAAGCCGGCGCCGACGACCACGACGCGACAGCCCGGCTCCAGGCGAGCCCGCATGGCCAGGCAGTCGTCGAGTGTGCGCAGAACGAACACGCCGTCGAGCTCCCGGAGACCGGGAAGGGTTCGGGGGTGGGCGCCTGTGGCGAGGACGAGACCATCGAAGTTCAGCGTCTCGCCTGAGTCGAGCGCGATGTTGCGACCCTGGAGGTCGACGCCGATGGCCCGGGTGGCGAGCCGGAATTCGGCATCGAGTGCACCGAGTGGCAGGTACACCTCGTCACCCGCCATCGTCCCCGCCAGCAGCTCCTTCGACAGCGGGGGCCGGTCGTAGGGCAGATGCGGTTCGGCCCCGATCAGGGTGATGGTTCCGTCGAAACCCTCCTCCTGGAGCGTCTGGGCGGCCCGCAACCCGGCCAGCGATGCCCCGACGATGACGATCCGGCCGCCGGCGAGCACGTCAGTCGGGGTCGGTCAGCCCTCGATCGAGATGGCGCCCGTCGGGCATTGCCTGACCGCCTCCTCCATCTTGGGCCTGAGGGATTCCGGCGGCTCCTCTTGGAGGATGTAGAGGTAACCGTCGTCGCGGACCTCGAACACGTCGGGCGCGACGGCCATGCACACCGCGTTGCTCTTGCACTTGTCGAAGTCCACCACCACTCGCATGGCGCGAACCCTACCGCCGGTGCCGTTCAGGCGGCGGGGAGAAGGGCGTATTGCATCGGCGCGACCTGCTGCGCCAGCTGCACGACGGGGCCCGCAACGGGGCCGCCGGCGACGACTTGGACGGTGTACACGCCCCTCGTGAACACGGCGGCCGCAGTGTGCGTTCCCCCGTCGGTGCCGCTCAGTCCGACGGCTGCGGGGATGCCCGCCACGGGAAAGTTGGTCGGCGCCGGCTTGGCCGTCGCCTTCGCCGCGGCCACCGATCGTTGGGCGTACGACGTCGCCCCGGCCGCGGTCCGGAAGTGGTACAGGAACACGACCAGGTTCTGGCTGTTGTCGGCGGTGGACCACAGCCGTTGGTAGCCGTGGAGAAAGCCGGCGACGGTAAGCGCGGCTTGGGCATCGGGAGCCCCGTCGTCACGGGTTGCCTTCGCCAGGTCCGAGGGTCCGGTGTCGCCGACCGAATCGGGCCGCTGGATGAATCCGGACGGAACCGCCTTGACCAGCAGCGTCAACAGTGGATCACGGTTGGCCGCGGTGGTCGGAGCGGTTGCGGTCGACTTTGCCTTGTGGGTCTGCTTCCAGAAAAAGGCGCCTCCGGCGGCGAGAATCGCGACGACCACGACGACGGCGAGCAACTTGGCACCCTTGCGGCCGGCTCGACCACTGCGTGACCGTCGCCCGTCGGTCGGCACGATGTGCCCGTTCGGTTCCATAGGGGCGACGTTGCCCTTGACCTTGACCTTGGCGCCCTTGCGCCGGCCTTTGGGCGCTTTGACCCCGGGGGCTGCGGGGAGCACGACTCCGGGGCTGATGGGGCCGGGAGCCGTGTGATCGACATCCGGCGGCCACGCCGCGTCGACGTCGGGCGACTTGCGAGCCGCGTCCTTGGCCAGCAAGCCCCCCATCTGGTCGACCAGGTCGGGTGAGACAATCTTCGGAGCGACTGGTGCGGAAGGTGGCGCCGCCCGCGGCGGTGCGGCTGGTGCCCGTCGTGCCCGTGGGGCCGCCGGTGCGGGCGCCGCCCGACGCGGGGCAACGGGCGCCGGCGCCGCGGGTATTGGAGCAACCGCCGTCGGGGCCGGAGGCGGAGGAGCCGGCGTTTCCTCGGCGCGCATGTGGAGGGCTGCTTCCTGCACGACCAACAAGTCGTCGATCCGGTCCAGGATGACGGCGCGCTGCGCTCCCGCTTCCTCGAGCGCCTTGACCATGAGCAACTGGTCGCTGTCGAGGCTCGAGAGGTCGGCCAGCACCTCGGCGACGGTCAAGCTCAGGTAGCCCTCGTCGGGTGGCGCGGGCGCGGAAGGAGCGCTGACGGTCGCCTTTCGCGTTCTCACACAAGGTGTATCGGCGCGGTCGGGGCCGCCACCTGAGTGCGGGAGCGTGCCACCCTGACCACGGATGAGTAATCCCACCTACGGCGAAAGCGAGATCAGGGTCGAACTCCACCCCGAGACGGTCGACACCGCTGGCCGTCGCCTCCTCAGTGCCTGGGCGGCAGGGCGTAACTTCGCGCAGGTCGCAGTGGTGGAGGAGGAGGGCCGACTGCGGGTATGGGTCGCCGACGGCGCAGCGACGCTCCCCGAGCGGCGGGCGCTGCTCGGTTCCCTGATGGCCCTGGCCACTTCAGAGCAGCTGACCGGGATCGTGTTGTCCGGCGGCTCCTCGATGCTCTGGCGATACGTGGCGAGAGCGGTCGGATTCACCGGGCCGCTGCGGGGCGATCTGCACCGCGATCTCGGCCGCGATCTCGGCCACGATCTCGGAGATCCGCTGCCCCTCGCCGCCCCCGGCGTGTCATCGGATCAGCTGCTCGAGGAACTCAACGCGTGGCTGCCCGAGGGGGCAACGGTCGGATTGGACCGGCCCCCAGGCCGATTGCGCTCCTGGATGCGAATCGCCTCGGCCGGGATCTCGGGAACGGTTCACCTGACAGTGCGCGACGGTTCAGACGCGAGCCCGCTCCGATTGGCCGTGCCGTTCGGTGACGCAGTGTTGGCCGAGGGCGTAGCCGTGTCGATCGACACGGCGCTGGCGATCCGCAGCCGCTTCCGGCCCCTGGTCGACGACGTGCGGATCTTCTACGACCAGTCCCTCCAGGGCCTCCGGACAGGGTCGGTCGCGGGCGCCGCCTATTCGGCGGTCCGCGACATCCATCTCAGCCCGGCCTATGCCTCGGCGGTCGCCATGGACGCCCAACCAGGCCGTCATCCGGGATGGCAGCCGCGCCACGTCGCACTGCCTCCGTTCACCCGTATCGACTCGGTCGTCGCCCATGAGTACTGGCACCAGATCGAGTTCGCACTCGAAGGCATCCGCTACGGCGACAGTGTCGAGTTCCGGCGGGATCTCGGCGGCTATTTCGGCGTGGAGACCCTCGAACACGTCATCAAGGGGTCGTCGACGGGCGCCCCGGCGCACTGGCAGCAGGCGTACCGCCGCTTGCGTGACGAGGTGTCGGCCTACGCCACCACGGCGCCGAAAGAGGCGACCGCCGAGTTGTTCAGCCAATGGTGGTGCACCGCGTCTGATCCGCCCGCGTCGGCCCGGTTCTTCGGGGAGGTACTGCGCCGGGTCTTTCCGAGCGTCGAGGGACCGCCTAGGTAGCGGAGGTCCAGTCGTGGCGGCACAGCTCGAAGGCCAGCGCCACCGTCTCCTTGGCGACCAATGCCCCCTCGTCATCGGTCAGCATGGTCCTGGTCATCGGCGTCGCGCCCAGGCGCGCCACGAGGGCCTCGACTCGTGGTCGCAGCTGCGGTGTGACCTGTTCGGGGTCGACCTTGCTCAAGTAGGAGAGATAGGCCCGGTTGATCCGTTGCTGGACGGCACCGGGGGTCTCGGCCATGGTGGACACGGCCGAAGCGAACAGTTCCGCCTGGGGGGAGGGGTCCATAGGAACGACGGTAGTGCCGGTGCCCGGGTGGCGCGCTCGGACGTAGCGTGGACCAGGTGAGCGAAGGAACCGAGTCGACGCTGTACGAGCGCGTCGGCGCGACGCCGTGGTTCACCGAATTGGTCGAACGGTTCTACCGGGGCGTCGAGTCCGATCCCGTCCTGCGGCCGCTGTATCCCGACGACCTCGACGGTCCCCGCGAGCGGCTGACTGGCTTCTTGATCCAGTACTGGGGGGGACCCGCCGACTACAGCGCCAAACGAGGCCATCCGCGCCTTCGCATGCGCCATTTTCCCTTTGCCATCGGTCCCGCCGAACGTGATGCGTGGTACCGGCTCATGGCGGAGTCGGTCAGGCAAGGCGGGGCGACGCCCGACGACGAGGCCCAACTGCTGGCCTATTTCGAGTACACGACCAACTTCCTGGTCAACCAGGCCTGACGATCGCTCGAACGGGCAGACCGGATCGCCCCGGGAGACCGTCGCCGTAGGATGGCGGCATGCCTGATGGGCGGGGCGACGTCGAGCTGGCCGAGACCTTCGCCGAGGTAGCAAGGACCCTGCTGCAAGAAGACAATGTCCATGCCATCTTGGAGCGAATCTGCGTGCTTGCGGCCGAGGTCGTCAGGGGCTGCGAAGCCGCGGGGATCTCGATCGTCGAAGGCAACAGGATCACGTCGTTGTCGAGGTCCGACGATGTCTCTCGCGTTGTCGATCGCATCCAATCCGAAACGCAGGAGGGTCCCTGTGTGGATGCGATCAAGGAACATGAGGTCTTCATGACCGGTGGCCTTTCCGAGGAGCTCCGGTGGCCCAACTTCGCGCCCCGGGCCCACGCGGAGACGGGCATCGAGAGTGTCCTGTCGCTGCGGCTCTTCGACCGCGAGGAGACGATGGGGGCCTTGAACCTCTACAGCTCCCAACCGTTTGCATTCGACGAGCAGGACGTTGCGGTGGGGTCGGTTTTCGCGGCACATGCGGCGGTCGCGCTCGCCGGAGCCAAGCGTGGAGCCGATCTCGAGGCCAAGGCCACGACCCGAGACGTGATCGGCATGGCCAAGGGCATCATCATGGCTCGCCAGAACATCTCCGACGACGAGGCGTTTGCCGTCCTTCGTCGGGCCTCGCAGCGGATGAACGTGAAGCTCCGGGAAGTGGCGACACGAGTCGTCCACCCCGAGCCCGAGGAGGTCGTGGGTTCGGGGGGCGAGCCTCAGATGCGTTAGTCGGTGGGCGACGGGCGCCGGGAGCTGACCGGTAGCGTCGTTGGCGTGGCGGAAACGGGCGTGCCCGAGGTTGCCGACGACGCAGCCCTGTATGCCGTCGTGCCCGACCAGTTCGTCGCCGCTCGTGATGCCCTGGTTCGGCGCCTTCGGGCTGGAGGCGACAAGGCCGAAGCGGCGCGAGTCGCCAAGTTGCGCCGGCCGCCGCCGACCACGTGGGCGCTCAACCAGGTGGCCCGCCACGCACCGGCATTGATCGACGATTTGCTCGGCGCGGGCGCAGTCCTGCGATCGGCTATGGAGAGGGCGCTGCGAGGTGATGCCTCGGAGTTGCGCCAGGCTCGAGCCGAGGAGCGCTCTGCGGTGGACGCGATCGTCGACGATGCCCGTCGCCGGCTCGAAGACGCTGGCCACGCACCGACTGATGCCATGAACCAACGCATGGCGGCCACCCTGCGGGCGGCGATCGTGGACGACTCGGTGGCGGACCTCCTGCAGCGGGGCATGCTCGATCGCGATCAGGACGCCCCAGGCTTCGGCATGGACTCGCTCGCGGCGCCGCTGCGTCTGGTGCCGCCCGCGCCGGCGGTCAAGGGCGCGGCCGTGCAAGGCGAGGGCGACGAAGGCTCCGATGGGGACGATCGGGCCGCGGGCGAAACCGCGGCCGAAACCGCGGCGAAACCGGGCGACGGGGCCGATGACGCCGGCGCAGCCAAGGCGGCGCAGGCCGACATGGCGCGTCGCCGCCAAGCGGCGGTGGCGGAGGCGGATCGTCTGGCCGCCGAAGCGCGGTCCCTGGAGGCCGAGGCCGATCGTCTCGAAGGGGAGGCAGACCGCGTGGCGAACGAGGCCAGGGCGGCCAGAGACCAAGCCGACGAGGCCCGCACCCGGGCCGATGCCGCCCGCCAGGCGGCCGACGCCCAGCGTGGCGTGGCGGATCAACTGTCAGCCGCCAGCAGGTCGAGCGCCGCCGCCAAGTGACTCGAGGCGCCCAGTGAAAACAGAACTGAAACCGCTCTCTGCGAAGTGCGACGGCTGGCTACAGGTCGCGAATCGTCTCGACGATGGGACGTCGGGTCGCCCGTACGGTTACCTCGGCCGCCGCGGCGGCCGCCACCACGGACAGGACTCCCATCACGGCTAGGTAGCCCCACGGGAGGGTCAACCCGCTGGGCGCCGGGTCGAATACCCCGGTCAGGATCTTCACCAGCATTTGGGTCAGGCCCCACCCAGCCAGTGCGCCGAGCACCAAGCCGACGAGGGTGATGATCGCCGCCTCGACTCGGACAAACGCCGCCACCTGGCGCGGTCGGGCGCCCAGCGCCCGAGCGATCGCAAAGCCCCGGCGCCGCTCGTGGAGCCCAAGCCCGAGGACCAAGCCGGTCGCGGCCACCGCCAGCAACAGGGCGAACCCGAGTTCGACGCGGGTGAGGCCCGACAGGTCGACGGCCGTCAGCGACGATCCGACCTGGCGGCGGCTCGTTACGAGATCGGTCACCACAGCGCCAGAAGCGGAACCGACGCGAGCCCGGACCGCGATCGGCCACCGCGACTCGCGACGCGGTCCCGGTGGTGAGCAGGAAGGTGTTGTTGGCCGGCTGCCCGGTGGCGGCCGTCCGCGCCGCGACATAGTCGGCGTTGGCGACCAGAAAGCTGTCACGGGGGGCGGTCGGGAACTCCTTGGCGACGCCCAGATAGTGGAACGTGACCTCGGTCAGCTGCCCGCTGGCGGCGTCGCGCAGCCGGAGTCGGAGCTGGTCGCCAATGTTCAGCTGGAAGTCCTTCACCGTCTCGGCGCTCACGAGGATGCCGTCGGGCTGGCGGGCTAGCTGTCCCATTAGCTGCCGGCGCGTCCCGCCCCGGAAATACGTGTCCTGCAACGTCGCCCCGGCCACGACTGTTGGGGCGCGGACGCCGAACAGGTCCTGCAGGTCAGCGCCGACATACGCAAAACGGTGCGCCATTGGCTCGACGTGACGGACCCCGGCAATGGCGGCCAGGGCAGCAGGCAGACCGGCTGGCGGACCAGAGGTGCCCGGGTACGAGACGGTGACATCCGCTCCATTGCTGAGCACCGCGTCGACCCCCGCCTGATGGTGGTAGGTGCTGTTGAAGACCGCGGTCGACGCTGCGAACGCCACGGTCAGGGCGATCAGCGCGACCGGCCGCGACAGTCGGCGCCGTTGACGCGACAAGCTGGCGGCGATGGTGGCCGACAAGTTTCCTGCGACCGGCTGGGCGGCGGCGGCCACCAACCGGCGTCCAGGCCCGAACAATGCGTCGGCGATCCGCCAGGCCAGGAGGCCGCAGCCGGCCCAGAACAACAGCGGGCCGGACAGAGCCCAGTAGTTGACCGACAGCGTGGGGAGGCCCTCGGGCACCAGGACGATCCGGTAGCCCGCTCGGCTCGTGAGCCAGAAGATCACGCCTGACGCGCCCGAGCAGCCAGAGGTCGAGCAAACCGCGCATCCAACGCGACCGGTCCCGCCGCCCGAGCGGCTGACGAGCGGCCGCCACCGTGACTCGGCGGGCGTCGCGCCAGGCCGGGACGACGATCGCCCAGGCGGCGATCACCACGCCGACCAGCGCCGAAGCCAGCGCCCACGCGATGCCTGACAATCGTCGACGCACCGAAGGTGGCCGAACCGAACGACGTGCGGCCGACGACCGCAGCCGCGCCCAGCCCGCCGCCGCGCCGACCACTGCGACCGCGGCCGCCTCTGCCGCCGCGATGGCGACCATGGTGCGCACGGTTGCGCCCCGCACCCGCAGCAGTGCCATCTCCCGGCGCCGCCGGTCCGCCGCCGCGGCGGACACCGTCGCGGTCAACAGCCCGGCCAGGGCCACGCCGGGCAGCCCGAGCAAGATGAACAGAACCTGGGCGTACAGCGAATCCCCTCGTGCCCCGTCGAGGGCGGCGGCCAGGTTGTTGGCGACTGTCGCCCCGCCCGCCGGCGCTCGCTTCGAGGTTGCGGGCCGCCCCGCTGACCTGATTGAAGGCGGCCGAAGGATCGCGGGGCAGGTGGTGATCCAGCCGGGCGTGAACCTGGAAGCGCACAAGGTCGGGCCGCGATGCCGCCAGCGTGTCGAACGTGGCGTGCCAGCGCTGCGCCGGGAGGACGATGACGTTGTCGGGCGGCGCCGAGGCCGAAGCGCCGGCGGCTGCGCCGACGGCCTGGAACAGTGAGTCGGCCTGGGGCAGGTCGACCACCCCGTCGACGCGAACCGTGACCGCGTCCAGACCGGCGCGGCCGATGCTGACCGTATCGCCCGGTCCCGCGTGCAGGTTTGCCGCGGTCTGCTGGGCCAGCAGCACCCCGGTAGCGTCGCCGACGAGTACCCGCAGCTCACCGGGAAATGCGGCGCCGTAGCCGAGCGGGACGCCGACCACGACGCCGGGTCCGGTGGCCTGGATGGTGCTTCCCGTGGCCGCCCGCAGCCCGGTGGTGGTACCGAAGTCGACTGGGAGGGCCGCCTCTACCCGCGGCGCGGCGGCCGCGGCGGCCAGAACCGTTCCTGGATCGACGCCCTGGTGCGCCTCGATCTGCCAGTCGACTGCGACCTGCCGGGTGGCGGTGGTGGTCATCGTGGCCAGGGCGCCGGACAAGAAGGTGGCGATCGATGCCAACAGTGCCACCGCCACTGCCACGCCGGCCGCCGACCCGGCCAACCGGCCCGGGCGACGGCGGACCAAACCGGCCAACCAGGCGCCGGCGCTCATCGGGCCACCCCTTGGGCCACGCCCGGGCGGCCGTCGACCATGTGCCATTGGATTTCCAGTTGCGCTGCCACCCATGGGTCGTGGGTCGTGACCAGGAGCCCGGCGTTCGACTCATGAGCCCGCTCGGTCAGCAGGGCGACCACGATGGCGGCGCTGGCGTGGTCCAGCTGACCGGTCGGCTCGTCGGCGAGGATGAGGCGAGGGCGGGTCACGAGCGCGCGGGCAACGGCCACCCGCTGGGCCTGGCCACCCGAGATTTCGCCCGGCACCTTGTCCGCTAGGTCGCCAAGGTCGAACTCGCTCGAGCATCGCCACGGCGGCGGTGCGGGCGGAGGAGCCCGGCTGGCCAGCAAGGACGAGGGGAAAAGCCACGTTCTCTGCGATGTCGAGGTCGGGCAGGAGGCTTGGGCCCTGGAATACCAGTCCGAGCGACCCGGCTGGCAGTCGGGCTGGTAATCCTCCCAAACCGGGCCAGCGAATCACGCCGCTCGTCGGCGTATCGAGGCCCGCCAACAGATGGACGAACGTCGACTTGCCGGACCCCGACGGGCCCACCAACGCGATCTGCTGTCCGGCCAGGATCCGGCAACTCGTGCCGTGGACGGCTACGACCGCCGACGGACCTCGCCCATAGGTGCGGGAAATGCCTTCGGCGACGACGAGTGTCGAGTCATCCGTCACGCGACCACCCGCCCGTCGGCCAGGGTGATGACCCGGTCGGCGGTCGCGGCCACCGCCGGGCTGTGCGTCGCCACCACCAAAGCCAGGCCGCGGGTCACCTCGGTCCGCAGGAGCTCGAGCAGCTGGGCCTCGGTGGCCCGGTCGATCTCCGCTGTCGGTTCGTCGCCCAGTAGGACGGGGGGCCGGTTCACCAGCGCCACCGCCAGACCGGCGCGTACCGCCTCGCCTCCCGAGAGCTGGGCGGGAAAGGCGTCCGCCCGGCCCGCCAGCCCGACCCGAGCTAACAGGAGGTCGATGTCGGAACGGTCCAGGTCCGAATGGTCGATGGCGGGGCCGGAACCATGGCCGGCCAGACGCTGCGCCTGGCGCAAGTTGGCCCGCAGCGTTAGGTGTTCGATGAGGTTGGCCGACTGGAGGACGATCCCGAGATGGGTGGCCCGCAGCCGAGCTCGTTCCCGTTCCGGACGCCGGCTCATCACCCGGCCGGCCACCTTGACCACGCCACCGTCGGGGTCGTCCAACCCCGCGAGACACGCGAGCAACGTCGTTTTTCCCGACCCTGAGGGACCCACGACGGCGACGAACTCGCCCGCCGACGCTGCTAGGGATACCCCTCGAAGCGCCATGACTTCGTCGTCGCCGGCGTGGAAGAACCGGTACAACTCGGTTGCTTCGACGACAGCCGAGGTCACGAGCCCCAGGCGAACGAGTCCGTGACGGTCCGCCACGGGTCGACATTGTCCGAGCCCTTGGGCGATGCCACCGTGATCGTGACCAGCTTCCCGGCCTGCCAGAACTCGTAGCGCTCGACGTCTTGGAGAAGGATCTTGCCGGTCACGGAATCGGCGGACGAGTCGGCGCGATAGGTGATCAGCACCGCGCGGCCCCCTTTTCGCGTCACCTGGGTGACGTTCCCCGCCTGGAAGCACGCGGTCGAGGCGGCCAGCGCCGGCATATCGGAGGCTTGCGCCGAAGCCGCGGTCGGGGCCGTGGGCGCGGGAGTCATCTCGACTCGTATCGAGTTGAACTTATCGGTGAAGCTGACGACGTTGCCCGACTGGGCCTGGGCCCAACCCTCGGGGTAGTCGAGGTGATAGCCGTCGCTCGAGTGATAGGTGACGAACTTCTGGGTGTCGGGGATGTCGCCGGGGACGAGAACATCGCCGCTTCCACCGCCGCTCGCACCGGCGGTCGTCGATCGGCACGCCAGCGAGACCGCAGTGGTCGCGGTCGTGGCCGACGGGGTGACGGCCGTTGACGGCCGCGTGGACGACGTGGTGGCCGCCCTCGGTTTCGATGCCGCGTTCGATCCGGATCCCCCGCTGCATGCCGCGGCCACGGCCATCATCAAAAACAGGAGGGCGCCAGTCGTTCGCGTCCCGGGTCTGCGCGCGTCGGTCACGAATACCGAAGCTACGAGGGCCCGGTTCAACCGAGGCCCGGGGGTCGGTAATCGCCGGGTAAAGCGTGCCCGTCACCAGCGCCCGCACGCCAGGGCTGGTGCGATTCGACCGTAACATTGCAACCGGTGCTGGGCTCGTCGCTGCTCGTAGTCGAAGACGACGAGGCGATCGGGCGATCGCTCGTGCTGGCGTTGACCGGTCAGGGTGCAACCGTGGACTGGGCCCGCACCGGTATAGACGCATTGCGATTGGTCGGCGCCGGCACCGACCTGGTCTTGCTCGACCTCGGCCTGCCCGATATGGACGGCGTCGAAGTGTGCCGGCGCCTTCGGGGGCGGTACCCGCCCCTCGAGATTCTGGTGGTGACGGCCCGAAGTGAAGAGATCGACGTCGTCGTTGGCCTGGATGCCGGTGCCGACGACTACCTCGTGAAGCCGTTCCGGCTGGCCGAGCTGCTGGCTCGGATCCGGGCCCGGCTGCGCCGCCAGGGAACCGGCGAGCGTGATGCGGTCGACATTGCGACCCGGCGGGGACTGCTGCACCTGGACCTGGCCGCCCGGCGCTGTGCCGTCGCGGGTGACGAGGTCAACCTGCGAACCCGAGAGTTCGACTTGCTGGCGGTCCTCGCGCTTGACGCCGGTCGGGTCGTCTCGCGCCGACGGCTCCTCGCGGAAGTTTGGGATCAGCATTTCGACAGCACGACCAAAACGCTGGACATGCACGTCTCGGCGTTGCGGCGCAAGCTTGATGGCGGCGAGGCGCCCGCTGCGCCCAGCTTGATCACCACGGTCCGCAGCGTTGGATACCGGCTGGAGCAGCAGAGCGATGGGAGCACGCAGACCGATGGGAGCTGAGGCCGTGGGAAAGGGCTGCGGTTGAGACGTCGCATCCTGGTCGCCACGTTGCTGATCACCACCGCCACCCTGCTGGTGTTCGGGATTCCGCTGGCGTGGGCGCTCGGCCGGGTCTACCGCAGCCACGAACTGAGCCGGCTCCAGCAGGCTGCGATCCTGGCCGCCGCGGTGGTACCGGCCGAGGGTTTGCACGGGTCCGATCCCATCGAACCTCCGGCAGTGGCAGCCGGTGTCCACGTGGCGTACTACGACGACCGCGGGGTGCTGGTAGCTGGCGCCGGTCCCGCCGGGGCTGACGCCCAGGCCCGTTCGGCGCTGCGGGGCGACCCGGCACAGGGCACAAGCGGTACCCGGCTCGTGTCAGCCCATCCGATCACGGTGAACGAGGCGACCGTTGGGACCGTGGAGGCATCATCCTCCCTTGCGGCGCTGGCATGGCGCACCTTGCGGGCGCGAATGGAGATGCTGGCCTTGGGTCTTTTGGCACTCGGCGCCGCGACGGGGTTCGCCTTGTGGCAGGCCCGCCGGTTGGCCCAGCCGGTGGACGACCTGATCGCGGCCGCGGGCCGGTTGGGAGAGGGTGACTTCACCGTGTCTGCCCGGCCATCGGGCGTGGCGGAGGTCGACCGGGCGGAGGCGGTTCTGGCGTCGACATCATGGCGGTTGCAGGCGTTGGTAGCCCAGGAGCGGGCATTCACGGGCCATGCGTCGCATCAGTTGCGAACCCCGCTGACGGCGCTTCGGCTCTCGCTGGACAACGCCCTACTGACCCCTGGTGTCGACGTCGAACAAGCCCTGCGCGACGCGGTCACCGAAGTCGACCGTATGCAAGACACCCTCGACCAGTTGTTCCTGCTGGCCCGCAGTGGTACCACTTCGGCCCCGGCCTTGGCCGGTCGCACCGTCGCCGTCGGCGACGTCCTGGGCGACCTCCAACGGCGGTGGCATCCGATCCTGGCGGAGCGGGGGCGCCGGTTGGAGGTGCGCCATCAGGGGTCGGTCGCGGACAGGCGCGGTCCAGCCACGTTGGGCCAGATTCTCGACATCTTGGTGGACAACGCCACGACGCACGGAGGGGGGTCCGTCGAGGTCGCGGCCAGTATCGTTTCGGGTGGAATCAGCATCGGGGTCCACGACGAGGGCGACGGGATGATTCAGATCCCCACGTTGGCTCCGGCGGAGCTGCGCACGACGTCGGGATCGAGCGCCGAGTCAATGGAGGGGGGACGGGGCGGCGCCAATGGAGACGACAGTCACGGACTCGGCCTGCGATTGGCCCAATCGCTCGCCGAGGCGGCAGGTGGTCGGCTGGTGCTCAAGTCGTCCGGCCCGGGTCCGCTCGTCGCGGTGATCCTTCCCTAACGAGGAACTGGGGAGGCCCCGATGGCCCCGGCGAAGCGCCGAGTGCTCACCGATCTTCACCTGAATCGAGCCCTGCTGGCCCGCCAGTTGCTGCTTCAGCGGGTTCGCCTGCCGTTGCCGCGCGTGCTCGAATCGGTTGCGGGGTTGCAGGCCCAGTACGCACCGTCGATGTACATCGCTTTGTGGTCGAGGGTCGAGGGGTTCGAGCGCCCGGCGCTGACGGCCGCCTTGGAAGACCGTCGGGTGATCCAAGCGACGCTGATGCGCGCAACTATTCACCTCGTCTCGGCGAGGGACTACTGGCCCCTCGCAATGGCGGTGGGCGATGCCCGCCGTTCGTGGTGGTTGGCATCCCGACGGGGCACCGTGACCGACGACGAGATGGTCGCGGCGGCCGCACAACTACACGCACCGCTTTCGCAGGGTCCGATGCGGCGCAAGGAGATCGACGCGGCCATCGGGCGGGAGCTGGCGTCCGGTGTCGGTTTCTGGCTGGACCTGGTGCGGGTTCCCCCATCGGGCACGTGGGAGCACCGCCGGGCTGACCTGTACGCCCTGGCCTCATGGTGGTTGCCTGCGGGCGCCCCGCCCGGCGACCGCAGCACCGACGAACGCAGCGCTGGCGAGCGCAGGGCCGGCGAACGCAGCGCCGACGAGTACCTCGTGCGCCGCTACCTGGGCGGGTTCGGCCCGGCAACGGCCGGCGAGGTTGCCCAGTGGGCCGGCCTGCCCGTCGGCCGTGTCCTGCCCACGCTGCAACGTCTCGACCTGCGCCAGTTCGAATCGCCGGACGGCGACCAGCTGTTCGACCTCCCTCGAGCCCCCCTCCCCGGACCGCACACCGAAGCCCCGGTTCGCTTCCTTCCTGTCTGGGAGGCGCTGCTCCTGGTCCACGCCCGCCGCAAGCAGGTGTTGGCCGAGGAGTACCGCCCGCTCCTGTTCACGTCCAAAAATCCCCACTCGCTCAACACCTTTCTGGTCGACGGCAAGGTGGCCGGGACGTGGCGGTACGACGCCGGCGAGGTGCGCCCCGAGCCATTCGCCCGCCTCGAGCCGGCGGCGGAGCGCGACGTCGCCCAGGAGGCCGAGCGCCTGGCGGCATTTCACCGGTAGGGGGCCCAGGCGCGTAAGAAAAACCGGGGTTGGGTATGACTCTCGGAGCCCCGCACACAGCGGGACGGCGGAGGAGGTACCGATGGCAGACAACGAGAGCAATGAGGGCCGTGATCTGATCGAGCTGTTGCTGGAGGATCACGCCAAGGCCAAGAGCCTGCTGGAGCAGATCGACGGCAGCGGTGACAGCGACGACCTGGCGGCGCTGTTCCCCCGTTTGGTCAAGGACTTGGTCGCCCACGAGGTGGCGGAGGAAGAGATCGTCTACCCGGCGCTTCGATCCTGGGTCGAAGGCGGCGATGCATTGGCCGAAGCCAGAGTCGCCGAGCAGCAGCAGGCCGAAGAAGTCCTGGCCGCGATGGAACGCATGGAGATCGGTTCGGCGGAGTTCCGCCAGTCGTTGCTCCAGCTGAAGGGCGCGGTGCTCGAGCACGCATCCCACGAGGAAGCCGAGGTGTTCCCGGCCCTCAAGGCGGGAGTCTCGCCCGAGCGGCTCAACACTCTGGGACAGGCCTACACCATCGCCAAGGCGGTGGCACCGACCCATCCGCACCCCCACGCGCCGAGCAGCTTCCCCGGCAACGTGCTGGTGGGACCGGCGATCGCGATCGTCGACCGCGCCTACGACGCGGTCCGCTCGGTGCTGCAGAAGGTCGGCGGCTAGCAGCACCGCCGCGAAAATGGCTGGCGGCCGCCCCCAGGGCGGCCGGTAGCCTGCCGGGCGATGACTTCGAACTTCGCCATCGAGGCCCACGATCTTCGCAAGCGCTACGGCGACAGCCTGGCGCTGGACGGCATCGACCTGTCCGTCGCCACCGGGTCGGTGTGTGGGTTGCTCGGACCCAACGGTGCCGGCAAGACGACCGCGGTCCGAATTCTCACCACCCTTTCGAGGCCCAATGGCGGCACCGCCCGAGTGGCGGGCTTCGACGTGGTCGAAAGCCCACGTGAGGTCCGCCGCCGGATCGGCTTGGCCGCCCAGGACGCCACCGTCGACGGCCTGCTCACCGGCCTGGAAAACCTGACGATGATCGGCGAGCTCCACCACCTCGGCCGAGCCGTGGCCCGGCGGCGAGGCGAAGAGTTGCTGGAGCAGTTCGCCCTGGCCGACGCGGGCCGCAAGCTGGCCAAGGAGTACTCAGGCGGGATGCGACGACGCCTCGACCTGGCGGCGACGCTGGTGGCGGGCCCCGAGGTGCTGTTTCTCGACGAGCCGACCACCGGCCTCGACCCTCGAGGCCGCAACGAGCTGTGGGCGGTGCTCGACACCCTGGTCGACGAGGGGACGACGGTCCTGCTCACGACCCAGTACCTCGAGGAAGCGGAACGCCTGGCCGACGAGATCGTGGTCATCGACCACGGCCGGGTAATCGCCCGGGGCGACGCCCGCCACCTCAAGCGCCAAGTGGGCGGCGACCAGTTGTTGATCGTTCCGGTCAACCCCGACGACTTGGCCCCGGTGGCGGCGATCGTGGAGCGCGTCGTCGGCGTGCGAGCCACCATCGACCGCCCGACCCGGCGGGTGATGGCGCCCGCAGCATCAGGCGCCGCGGCCATTGCCTCGGTGGCCACCGAGCTGGTCACGGCGGGCATCGACGTCGAAGACCTGGGCCTGCACCAGCCGACGCTCGACGACGTTTTCCTGACGCTGACCGGGACCCCCGCGGCGACCGACGCCTCCAAGGCCTCCGCCACAACCGCCCCCGCTACCGACGCCACAACCGCCACCGCCACCGAGGCCACAACCGCCGCGACCGCCACCGGGGCCACAACCGCCCCCACCAGCGAGGCCGCCCCCGCCGAGGAGGTCCTGCAATGACGACCGGGACGATCCCGAACACCGCAGCAACCCAAGCAACGACGACCCCTACGCCGTCCACACCGGTCGAGCTGGGACCGCCCGGCGACCGCCGGAGCTCGGCACTCGCCGACATGTGGGTCGTAGCCCGCCGCGGCCTGCTTCACATGCGCCGCGAACCCGAAGTCCTGGCCGACGCCACCATCCAACCGGTCATGTTCGTGCTGCTGTTCGCCTACGTCTTCGGCGGGGCCATCAGCGTTCCCGGCGGCGGCAGCTACCGGGAGTTCCTCATCGGGGGCATCTTCGCCCAGACGATCGTCTTCGGAGGAACCTTTGGTGTCGCCATGGCCATTGCCGCCGATCGGAACAACGGTGCCATGGACCGGTTCCGTTCGTTGCCCATGGCCCGCAGTGCCGTGCTCGGTGGCCACGCCCTCGCCAACCTGCTGAAAGCCCTGCTGCCCATGGCGTTCATGTCGGTGTGCGGGCTCATCGTCGGCTGGCGTATCCACACCGACGTCTGGCACGCCGCGGCCGCCTACGGGCTGCTGATTCTGTTCGCCTTCGCCATGATCTGGATCGGCGTCTTGCTGGGCAGCTCGCTGGCCACGCCCCAGGCGGTCCAAGGTGTGGCGTTCGTGGCCATCTTCCCGCTCACGTTCGTGGCCAGCACGTTCGTGCCCACCTCGACGCTGCCCGGGGTGCTGAAGACCTTCGCCGAATGGAACCCGGTGTCGTCCCTGTCCGGTTCGCTGCGCACCCTGTTCGGCAATCCGGGAGCCAAGGCGCCGGTGGGTGCGCCATGGTCGCTGCAACACCCGGTCCTGTACACCGTGATCGCCTCGGCGGTGATCATCGCCGTCGCCGCTCCCATCGCCATCCGCCAGTTCCAGCGATCGATCACCGACTGACGGGGCACCCCCGCCGGGCCGCGACACCGCCGGCGGACAGGCCCGCCTTAGGCTTCAGGCGTGCACCGGCTGATCGCAACGCTCGATCAGCGGCGGGCGTGCAGGCGACAGCGGCGCTCGCGGTGGACGGCGCTCGCCCTTTTTCCCCTTCTGGCCTTGTCGTCGTTGGTGGCCTGTAGCCACCGCCCCTCGGTGCCGGCGGCGCTGCCGTGCCGCGCCGCCGCCGGCCCCGAGAGCTACTCGCTCGACGCCGAGCAGGCGGCCAACGCCACCACCATCGCCGCCGTCGGAAAACGCCTCGGCATGCCCGACCACGCCGTGACCATTGCCCTGGCGACGGCGCTGCAGGAGTCCAAGCTCTACAACCTGTCCTACGGCGATCTCGACTCGCTCGGGCTATTCCAGCAGCGCCCGTCGCAGGGATGGGGCACCAAGGAGCAGATCCAGTCGCCCCGCTACGCCGCCACCGCCTTCTACACCCACTTGGCCAAGGTCGACAACTGGCAGGCCCTCGACGTCACCGTCGCGGCCCAAGCGGTCCAGCGCAGCGCCGGGCCCGACGCCTACGCCCGGTGGGAGGCCGAAGCGCGAGTGTTGGCCCAGGCCCTGACCGGCGAGCTACCCGCGGCGTTCGCCTGCCATGTGCCCGGCAAGGCCACCCCGGCCCTCAACCAGTTCCTGGCTTCGGAAATGGCGGCCGACCTCGGTCCCCCGACGCTCGGGGCGCCGCTCGACGCCGCCCGGGGCTGGCAGGTGGCGGGCTGGCTCATCGGCCACGCCGGCCAGTTCGGCGTGGCGACGGTCACCTTCGGCGGCCAGCGCTGGTCGGGCCACAGCGGGGCCTGGAGTGCCCACCCGCCGACGTCGAACACCGTGGAGGTGAACCAATGAGCAACATGGACCGTCTGGAGGCGCTGGTCCGCGGCCTCCCCGAGGCGGAGCGGGTCGACATCGAGGCGTGGGGTGACCACCCGACATTCAGGGTACGGGGGAAAAATTTCGTCTTCTGCGACGACCGCGCCACGCATTTGAGCGTCAAGCTCTCCAAGGACGAGGCCGCCGCCGCCGTGGCCACCGAAGCATGGGTCACGCCCACCGCCTATGGATTGGGGCGCCACGGTTGGGTGGTATTGACCCTGGAGGACCCGGCCAGCGACGAGCGCTGGCAACAGGTCGAGGAGTGGGTCACGACCTCCTACACGTTGGTTGCGCCGAAGACCCTGGCCCGACAGGTGCTGGAGGCCGGGAGCTAGTCGCCCGTCCCCAGTCGCTCGTCGGCGACCGGGCCGAGGAACACGGTGCCGTCCGGCTCGACCCGCCAGCCGGAGTTGGTCGCCACCTCCCAGCGGAATCCCGCCGGGTCGGCGAAATAGCCGTGGAAGCCACCGAAGTCGGCGTGTTGGGGCGCCTTCAAGATGGTGCCTCCCGCGGCCTCGGCCTGGTGGAGCAGGTCGCCGACCTCGTCCTCGGTCTGCACGATGTGCGCCAGGGACATGGGCGGGGGAACGGTATGGGGACCCTCCCGTCTCGGGTCGCCCACGTCGGCATCCAGGTCGGCGGCCCCGAAAAGGCCGAGCAGCAGCCCGTGTCCGATCTGGATGAACACGACCTCGCCGGGCACGTCGAAGACGGCCGTCCAGCCGAGCCCTTCGAGGTAGAACCGCCGGGCGGCGTCGAGGTCGGGAACACCGAGGGTGATGATGTCGACTCGCGGTTGCATGTTCGTCACCCTGGCACGCCACCGGCCCCGAGGTCTTGTACGAATCGGCCACCGGGTCAAGACTGGCGGCCATGACGTCGGTCTACCGGGAGTGGCCACTACCTGCGGCCGGCCGCGTCATCGAATGCCGCTGGGAGCAGCGGGTCGACGGTCGCGGCGATGGCTATCTCCAACGGGTCCTGCCCGACGGCTGCGCCGACGTGGTTGTTCTCGACGGCGACCGGAGCGTTGTGGTCGGTCCGACGAGCGTGGTGGCGCTGCCTCGCCTGGCCCCCGGGTCGATCGTGGTGGGGCTGCGGGTGCGGCCTGAGGCGATCAGAGCCGTCTTCGGCCTCCCGGCGATCCTGCTGCGAGACCAGAGCCTGGCGCTCGACGAGGTGCTCGGGTCTGAGCGAGCGCGCCGGGTGACGGCCGCGCTGGTGGAGTCCCGGACGGTGTCCGACGCCTGGCTGGTGCGGTGGCTGTCCGCCGCCACGCTCGATCGCCGGGCCACCGCTGCGGTCGGCCGGCTTCGGGAGTCGCCCGGGGCTGATGTGGCCTCGGTCGCCCTGCAGGTGGGTCTGTCGTGCCGCCAACTGCGCCGCGTGGTCGAGCACGAAACCGGGCTCGGCCCGAAGACCTTGCAGCGCATCGGCCGCCTGCAGCGTTTCCTCCGCCTGGCCGACGGTGCTGCCGGGGCCAACGGTCTCGCCGGGTGGGCCGCCATGGCGGGTTACGCCGACCAGGCGCATCTCTCCAAGGACGTGCACGACTTGTCTGGCACCACGCCTGCCCGTTTGCTGGCCGAGCGCCTGGTGGGGTAGCAGGACCCGCAGCGGCGGCACGGCGGCGTGGCGTTGCGGCGTGCCAGGATCGGGCGGTGGAGCAACGCCTGCTCGGCTTGGGTGGACCCGAGGTGCCAGTCGTGGGACTGGGCACCTGGCAGCGTCTCGAGGCGGCGGCCGGTCGCGGCGGGCATGTCGCCCTCGTCGGCGCGGCCCTCGACCACGGCGTCAGGGTCTTCGACTCGTCGCCCATGTACGGCCAGGCCGAGCAGCTGCTGGCCGAGGTGCTCGGGGAGCTCGGGGACCGCCGCCGCGACGCCATCGTCGCAACGAAGATCTGGACCAACTCCCGCCAAGAAGGGCGAGCGCAGCTGGATCGGGCGGTGCGCTGGTTCGGCGGCCGGGTGGACCTGATGCAGATCCACAACTTGCTGGCCTGGCGGGATCACCTGCCGATGCTCGAGGCGGCCCGTGACCGCGGTGAGGTGGGCCTCATCGGCGTGACCCACTACTCGCCGCGGGCGTTCGACGAACTCGAAATTGCCCTGGCGACGGGACGCTTCGACACAGCCCAACTTCCGTACAACCCCCACGAACGCCACGTCGAGCGGCGCCTGCTCGACCGCGCTCAGGAGCTCGGCGTCGGCGTGCTGGTCATGCGCCCCTTCGGCGAGGGCACCTTGTTGGCCGCGTCGCCGAGCGACGCCGATCTGGAGCCGCTGCGGCCCTTCGGGGTCCGCACGTGGGCCCAGGCACTGCTCAAGTGGGTCCTGAGCGATCCCCGCTGCCACGTGGCCATTCCGGCCACTTCGCGCCCCGAGCGGGTCGCCGAGAACGCCGAGGCGGGATCACCACCCTGGTTCGGCCCGGAGGAGCGCCAGCTGGTCGCCCGGCTGGCCGGCGCCCGGTAGCCGCGGCCCTGACAGCCGGGTCATGGCGCCCGCCGTTGCCCGTCCGAACCCGACCCGCCAGTCAGGCCGCTCGGAGGGACCTCCGACTCCGACTCCGACTCCGGCTCCGACTCTGGGCGCCGGGCATCTCGACCGCCTCCCCGGCGTCGAACGCTGCGAGGGTGCGGACGTACAGGTCGGCGAATCGGACCGCGGCGGCGTGGTCGAACTGCCGATTCCGGTAGCGCAGCACCAGGTGCAGCCGGCCGCCCACCGTCGCGGCGCCGATGGTCAGCCCGAGTGGCATCCGCGCCGGGGGCGAAAACCACAACTCGTCCACCTGCCCGGCGCCCGCCTCACCGAAGGGCGGCATGTCCACTCGGCCCAGATTGGAAAGCATGGCCGTGTCCACGAGGCGATTGCCTGTAAGCGGCAAGGCCAGGACGACGAGCCGGTTGGCCCAGAGCGGGAGGAGCCGCGTCCGGCCCAGCAACTCGATGAACGCCGTCCCCATCCCGACCTGCTTCTTTCGCCGGGTCTGGACCGCGACGGCCTTCAAGGCGGTGGCGGTGGTCCGTCGGTCGCGGCGGTTGGTGGAGATCCGAGCCGGGAGTGAGAAGTTTCCCGCCACTTCCTCACGCCACTCGGCGGGGCGCAGATTGGCGGGCACGAGGACGCCGATGCGGCGGCAGGGCTTTTGATGCTGGGCGTTCCAATCGCCGATGGCCAGATGCAAGGCGGCGAGCAGCGCGTCGTTGACCGTCGCCTTGCCCTCCCCCTCACCGCCCATGGCCTTGACCCCGGCGACCAGCGCCCCGGTCTGCGAGTGCGACAGGCGCGAGTGGACGAATCCGTACCCCGCTTCGTCGGCCGCGCCGTCACCGGCGACGCGCGCCGGAGGAACGATCAAATCCCGGAGCCGGGTGATCAGCTCAAGCTGGCGGCGGACCCGGATCCATGGGCGGGCCCGGACGTTGCCCGCCACATGGCGGGTCTCGTAGAAGTCCAACGTGGGGATCGGGTCGGGCTCACCGGAATAGGCCCGGGCGATCGACCGAAGTACTCGCAGGGCGCCATAGCCGTCCATGGCGGCGTGGTTGACGTTGAGCATCACGACGTCGCCGCCGGGATGGCGGGCCAGCAGGACCCGCAGCGGCGGCGATTCCGTCAGCGGGACCGAGATGCCCTGCAACCGGGACCGGGCGGCGGTGAGCGCGTCGTCGTCGGGGCAGTCGACGACCCGGAGCGGGTCGAGCGCCGGTTCCGATTCGACGCACCAGTTGTCGCCCCGGGAGCGGAGGCGGGAAGGAAGCTTGCGCACCCGCGCCATCGGGTAGTGCGAGATACCCGCCCCGATGGCGGCTCGAAGCCGGGCCTCGTCGAGATGGCCCTTGATTCGTACTTCGAGTTGGATGCTCCACGGCGCGGTTGCGACGTCGAGAAGGTGGATCGCCTGGTCGATGACGCTGAAGGGCACCTTCGACGGCATCGCCGCCTCGTCGGCCATCAGGCGGCTCGCGTTCGGACGGCCCGCTCGTGCGAGCCGCTCCCAGCGGCGTGTGATGCAAGCTGCGGCACGGGGCTGTTTCCTTCCAGAAGAGACTCGTGTTTCAACTGTTCTTCGGAGCCGCCGGGCGGTATGGATCCCCTGTGGACATTAGGCCGCTCGGGTCACGACGCCCGTGGCAGGATGGCCGCAATGGCTGACGACCCGGCGAGCTCCGGTCCGGCGGGCCCCGCCCGGGGCCGCTACCACGTGGCTGCCGGGCAGTTGTCAGGCGACACCGCCCAGAGCGCCAACATGCGTCGCCTCGAGGGCATCGCAGGCAAGACGGTCGGGTCCATGGCCCTCTGGATGGGCCAGACCCATATGGCGCCTGCGACGCAGTCCGCCGACCACCACCACGGCGCCACCGAGACGGCGATCTACGTGCTTTCGGGCCACCCCCGATTCGTGTTCCTCGACCAAGGCGGTGACGTGACGATCGACACCGAACCGGGCGACTACGTCTTCGTCCCGCCCTGGGCGCCCCACCGGGAGGAAAACCCGTCGCCCGACACCGAGGCCGTCGTCGTCATCGCCCGCAGCTCCCAGGAGGCCGTGGTCGTGAACCTGCCGCCCTCGGGTCGCGCCGGCTAGCCGCACGTCGACCGGCTGTTCCCCGGGGCCCCTCTGGGTCGTCCCGGGGAACAGCCGATGGCGTCGTTACGGTTGGCCGACCAGGAACACGTGGACCGTCTGCGCCCGGGCGCTCGGGCCACCGTGCACCGGCCGGAAGACGACCGTGCCGTCACCGGCGCAGGGAATCAGGATCTTGGTCGGGATGTTCTTGGTGCCGTAGTGTCCGAAGTCGGCCAGGTGGACCGTGTGGGGGATCGGGAAGCGAAGCTTCAGATCGGCGCTGACCTGGTGGCTGTCGCCCGTGAAGCCGCTCGGCTGGACGTCGAGGCCCCGTTCCACCTCGACGGTCTGGCCGGCCGCCGGATGACCGAGATCACCGGGGCGGACGGGGCCGGCGCACGCCATTTGGATCGTGGCGTCCTTCAGTTGACCGTTGACGAACCCGTTGAAGATCTGGCCGGGACCGATCGGGTTGCTGGTGCTCTGGGCGCCCGCCGAACCCGCGGCGACCATGGTTGCCAGGGCGACGGACGCGCCGAAGACGAACAGTCTGTGCATCGATTCTCCTCTTGATGAAGGCAGCCTCCGCCGAGCCGGTGTTGGCTCTGGGCGCCGCTTATGCCGTTTGCCCTACTAAACGCCGGAGGGCTGCCGGGCCGCGACACGGCGACACAACGTGGACCAAAAGGTCATTTCCCGCCGTGTGCGCCACCCGGTCGGCGTAAGGCATCGCGGGGAAAATGCCTCCCGCGACGCCGGTACGCGCCGCGGGAGGCATTTTCCCAGCTGCCTGTCAGAGGATGAAGAGCATCTCCTGGTACGTCGGAAGCGGCCAGAGATCGTCGGCGACCAGGGTTTCCAACTCGTCGGCTGCGATCCGAACGGCGCTCATGGCCGGGAGGAGGCCGTGGCCGGCGTGCTCGGCTTCTTCCATCGCGGAGGACCCCTCGTGCGCCAGCTCGGCGCGGAGCTTGGCGATGCCGACCCGCAGGGCCTTCATCGCGGCCGATACCTCGTCCAGGGTGGAGCGGTCGACCTCGGCGCCGACCGATTGGAGGGCGGCGATGTTGGTTGCCAGCTCGGTCTGGTAACGCAGCGCCGCGGGCAGGATCACGGTGTTGGCCATCTCGAGGGTCAAACGGGCCTCGACGCCAATGCTGAGGGCGTACTGCTCGACCGCGATGTCGTAGCGGCTGTGCATCTCCCGGGGGCTGAACACGCCGTAGTGGCTGAACAGCTCCATCGCCTCGTCGGTGACGAGCTGGGGCAGGGCGTCGAGTGTGGTGCGCAGGTTGAGCAGGCCGCGGGCGGCCGCCTCGGTCTGCCACTCGTCGGTGTAGCCGTCGCCGTTGAAGACCACGCTGCCGTGGTCGGTGATGACTTCCTCCAGGACTTTCTGGACGGCCACGTTGAACTCGGCGCCCTCGGCGACCAGGGACTCGATCTCGGTAGCCATGTGGTCGAGCGCCTCGGCGAGGATGGTGTTGATCGTCACCATGGGACCGGCGATCGTCTGCAACGAGCCGGGGGCACGGAACTCGAAACGGTTGCCCGTGAACGCGAACGGGCTGGTCCGGTTGCGGTCGCCGGGGTCGGTGGGCAAGACGGGGAGCGTGTCGACGCCGATCATCAGGGTTCCCCGCTCCTTGGAGTTGGTGGCCCCGCCCTTGGCGATCTGGTCGAACACGTCGGTGAGCTGGTCGCCCAGGAAGATCGAGATGATGGCGGGCGGCGCCTCGTTGGCCCCGAGGCGGTGGTCGTTGGTTGCCGAGGCGACCGACGCCCGGAGCAGGCCGCCGAACTTGTGGACGGCTCGGATCACGGCGCCGCAGAACACGAGGAACTGGGCGTTGTCGTGCGGGGTGTCGCCCGGAAGCAGCAGGTTGCCCTCGCTGGCATTTCCGAGCGAGAAGTTGACGTGCTTGCCCGAGCCGTTGATGCCCGCGAACGGCTTCTCGTGGAACAGGCACTCCATGCCGTGTTTCTGCGCCACCCGCTTCATCATCACCATCAGGAGTTGCTGGTGGTCGGTGGCGACGTTGGACCGCTCGAACATGGGGGCCAGCTCGAACTGGCCCGGGGCGACCTCGTTGTGCCGGGTCTTGGCGGGGATGCCGAGCTTGAACAGCTCCCGTTCGGCGTCGAACATGAACGCCAGGACCCGCTCGGGGATCGCCCCGAAGTAGTGGTCGTCGAACTCCTGGCCCTTGGGCGCCTTGGCGCCGAAGAGCGTGCGCCCGGAGTTGAGCAGGTCGGGACGGGAGAGGAAGAAGCTCCGGTCGATCAGGAAGTACTCCTGTTCGGCGCCCGCGAAGGACACGACGGCATCGGGATCGGTGTGGCCGAAGAGCTTCAGGACCCGCTCGGCTTGGGCCGCCATGGCCTGTTGCGAACGCAGGAGGGGGGTCTTGTGGTCGAGCGCCTCACCGGTCATCGACACGAAGACGGTGGGGATGCACAGCGTGTTGCCGTTGGGGTTTTCGAGGATGTAGGCGGGGCTGGTGACGTCCCAGCCGGTGTAGCCCCGGGCCTCGAAGGTCGCCCGGAGGCCGCCACTCGGGAAGCTGGAGGCGTCGGGCTCACCCTGGGTGAGTGTCTTGCCCGCGAATTCGGCGATGGCCGAGCCGTCGCTGCCCGGTTCGAGGAAGCTGTCGTGCTTCTCGGCCGTCAGGCCGGTCAGGGGGTAGAAGACGTGGGCGTAATGAGTTGCGCCCTTCTCCATGGCCCAGTCCTTCATGGCCGCGGCCACGATGTCCGCGACGGTCGGGTCGAGGGGCTTCGAGTGCTCGATCGTCGCCATGACCGACTTGAACACGGGCTTCGGGAGGCGCTGCTGCATGACCGCCTTGGTGAAGACGTTCTGCCCGAAGATGTCGCCTGGTGCCTCTGCCGCCGGGGGGAAGAAACCGGCGGGCGGCTCGAACCCCTTGACGGCATCGATCGCCTCGAGTCGGGCCTTACTTCCACTCATCGTGTGCTCCTCCGGCGTTGCTTGTTGGTTGCGCTGTTGGTTGCGTCAACCTAGGCCGAGCACGTATCGGGAGCATTTCCGACCGGTGAACGCTGCCGCGGCACTGCTGCGGCGACTGGGGTGACACTTGGAAGCGTCGGTGGAGCACCCACCACGCCGCCAACGGCAGGCCCAGGCGGAGAAAGCCCCCCGAGGCGATCGGCTGGGTCAGGTCGAAGTCGTGGGTGACCGCAACCCAGTTGGTCATGGTGGCGACGGTGACCAGAAGACCGACCCACAACAAGGGACGGCCGACGTCGGGGAAGAGCCGGCTCGATCCGGCGGCGAATGCGGAGTCGGTGAGCAGGGCCCACAGCGTGCCGGTCACGACGGTCACGATCGCAGCCGCAGGGAGGAAGCCACCGAGGATGCGGCTGAGGTAGGCGCCCCGGGCGCCGACGATCCAGGAGAACGCCACCAGCGCAACCAGCGCCGACGCAGCGGTCGCCGTGAGGCGACGCCATCGGACAATCAGCACGACGGCGACGACGAGCGTGACCGCGATGTCGACCAGTACGCCATCCACGTTCAAGGTCAGTCCCGACCGCCTGGGAATCGCGAGTACGAGGTCCCACGCCCCGATGATGACCACTGCGGCCGCGACCGCTGGCCGCCGGCCGCGGCGCAACAGGTACAGACCGGCAAGGAAGAGAAGGGCGGCCATGACGATGTCGCCGTTGCGCTGGATTCCGTCGACCGGAAGGTCGAGCGTGAGGAACGAGACGACTCGGTTGAACTGGTCGAAGATCAGGCTTCCGAGAGACAGCAGAAGCATGATCGCGATCAGGGGCAACGCCAGGACAATCGCACCGCCGTAGATGAGCCCTTCGTCGTCCTCGGCTTCCTCGGCGCCCCCGATGCCGGCTCCGAGTGGGCCGCGAAGGAGCATCCCCGCCCCGGCGAAGAACGCGATGGCAAGCAGCGAGCAGAGGGCGGTCAGCTGCCGGTGGCGGACGATCGCCACCACCGCGGAGTAGTGGGCGACCAGTTCGATCTCCAACTTCACGGCGATCAAGATGACGAGGATGACCTTCACCGCGGTGGCGCTCAACTGGCGAAGCGGCATCGCGGTCGCCGTCACCGCCGAGTAGCCCAACTCGAGCACCTCGACGGCGGCGCCGATCAGCACGGGGATGATCAGGCTTCTGGTCGTCGAGATGGATGTCCCGACCCCGGCAGGGACGATGTTGATGCCACCGTTGCGTTGGGCGGCATAGTTCACCCACAACAATCCGCCGAACATCGCGACCGCGGCCATGACCACACCAGCGAGCAACAGCGGGCGCATCCGGCGCCACCAGCGGGGAAACATGCTGGTGATTGAGGCCACGATGAGCAGTGCCGGGACGGCCAGATAGCCGGTGCGGACGACGGAGGGACCGAAGCGCAGACCGAGGGCGGGGCCATGAGGCACGATGAGCTTCCCGCCCAGATCGCTGTTGACCAGCAGAAAGACCGCCGCGACCGTCAGCCGCACGACAATCGACGACAGGGCGGCACCCCACAGCACCAACGCCCACCCGACGACGAGGGCGACCAAGGTGAAGGGGAGCAGGCTTTGCGGGGCGAACAGGGGGTGGTTGCCCGGCAGGACACTCACGAGTGGCTCCCGTCGCCATCCGCCTCGGCTGGCGTAGAGCAGGGACAGGTTGACCCCGACGAGAAAGACGATGCCGAGTCGGACGAACCATCGGGCCACCGGCGACGTACCGTCCAGGCGGAGCCGGCCCACCCGGTACCGGTCCCCGAACAACACCGCCAGTGGCGGCTGGACCACTCCCGCGATGCGTCCAGTCCTCGCATGCCGCTCGGCACTCTCGCCACCCTCGCTGCCCTCGCTGGCGGGCGGGGTCCCTGGCGTCACTGCGCCCTCGGTCACGGGGACGCCAATGCGAGGATGTACACGCCGATGAATCCGCCGGCCAGCGTGGGAAACAGGAGGCGCCCGTCGGCGCCCGCGAATGAGTCGACACTGAAGGCCGAACCGCCTGGCTCGAAGGCGCCGAGGAACCTCCCTGTGGCCAGGTCATAGACGCTCAGGCGATGGTCCAGCTGGGCCGCATCCTCCAGGCGGCCTTGCTCGGCGACGACGAGGCGGTCGCCCACGATGACCGGAGGCCCCGCTGGTGGCGTGGCCAGCGGAAGCTCCCACCGCAGCCGTCCGGATCCGGCGTCGAAGACCCGCACGACGTTGTCGCCGCCGATGGCGGCCACCGATCCTCGAGCGGCGGCGGGACTGGACAGGAACTTCACCGGAACGGCGATCCGCCATTTGATGGCGCCCGTCGTTTCGTCGACGGCCAGGAGGGCCTCTTCGCCGTTGTGCAACCCGGCCGCGTAGATCGTGCCCTCGTCGTCGGTGAGCGGTCCGAACGCCTCGAAACCGGGCACCTGCCAGCGGACGGTGCCCGTGGCCCCGCCCAGGCGGGTCAGTCCGCCGACGCCGTACACCACGTCGCCTCCCGCCAGGACGAGGGGGGTGGATCCACCGGGACCGGTTGTGGGGAAGAGCCATTGGAGTTGGCCCGTTTCGGGGCTCAAGGCGGCCAGGCCCTTACCCGTAATGGGAACGAATACCCGTTCGGGGCCGATTGCGGGGACGTCGACGAAGCTGGGGGTGCCGAGCGGATAGGTCCACAACCGTCCCGACGGCCCGGTAGCAACGAGGTTGTCGCCATCTCGCGCCAGGACCAACGTGGCCGAGCCGACCAAGAAGCCGGCCCTCGCCTTGGCGGTCGTCACCGTCTGTACCGGTCCGCGCGGCGGTGCGTCATAGACGGCGTCGCCGGTGGTGAGAAGTAGATCGTTGCCCCGGAGAACGGGTGCTCGGGCTGGGGAGGAGGGCACAACCCGGAACTCGCCGGTGAACCGGACGCCTCCCGCCGCTGGATCCTGGCGGTCGGGAAAGGCGAGGATGGTCGTGCGGGGCCAGCCTGAGGCGGCATCAAGGGTGAGGGTCACCAACAGTTGACCGGCGATCATCGTGGGGACCATCGCCGCGCGGGCCCGCAGGCCCGGGCCGAAGCGTGGTAGTGCCTGAGCCGAACGGCGGGAGCCGTCGGCAAGGGCAAGGCGAACCAGGTTGTCCCGTGTGGCGACGAACACGTCGTCTCCTACGGCCGTCGCCGGGGAACTCGTTCCTCCGACAGCCGCGCTCCAGCGTTGCCGTCCGGTACTCAGATCGAACGCCCGGATCCGGTTGCCGTCGGGTACCAGCACGGTCGAGCCGGAGAGCGTCGAGCCCGCCAGCGCCAGCGGTACGTCCAGAGTGGTCCGGAGGTAGTCGGTCCAGCGGATATGTCCCGTCGTGGAGTCGAAGGCGGACAGCACGCCTTGGTCGTCGGCGACGACGACGACACTGGAACCGGCAACCGGGCCCGCCGACCATTTGCCCTGGAGGCTGGCGGTCCATCGGATGGAGCCCGAAGCGGCCGCAACCGCCCTGACCGTGCCGTCGGTTGTCGTCACGATGACGTCCGAACCGAGGGGGGCCAGGCCCGACGGGGGCGCGGACAGCGCGGCGTCCCAGCGGGCGCGTCCATCCGCCACGCCGAGGGAATGCAGCCGGCCGTCCTCGGTTGCCACGAGGACGCTATCGCCGACCACGAGCGGTGCGACCGAGACGACGTCGTCGAAGCTGGCGGCCCATCGGGTGGCCCCATTGGTGGGATCGAGCGCCAGCAGGTGTTTGGCTCCGTCGGGGACGAAGACGGTGTCGGCCGCCACGACGGGGCCGGCCGCGGCCGGGACGGCAATTTCGACATCCCATCGGGGCTTGCCTCCGGCGGGGTCGAACGCCGCGACCCGTCCGTTCTCCTCCTCGACCACCACCAAGGCCTGGCGACCCGCAGGGGGAAACTGGACCAGGCTCACCCGGGTGTCGCTCCAGGCCAGCCGGGAGGGGTCGATCTCCGCGGTCGCGCGTCGGCGGGAGTGGCGGGCGTGGCGGGCGTGGCGGGCGTGTGTCGGGCGTGCCGGGCGTGGTCGCAGCGGGCGTGGCCGCCGTCGATGTGTCCGTCGCGGCGGGCGTTGGCGGGCCGAGATTGATGCCCGGCCCGTGCACGCTCTGGAGCTCCTCGTCGACATGCACGCTGGCGGTCGGGGCGTCGAAATGATCCCGCACTTCGCCCAGTCCCGGGCACAACCACCGATCCACCATGGTCGGAAACGGCGGTTGGTTCGGGGACGATTCCAGCGCGTCGTCGTGCAGATGCGCGCACCCAGTCTGCCGTTGGCCCGCGACAGTGAGGCTCTCGATGCCGACGACCCGCGTGGTCACCGAGAGGTCAGCGGCGGGCGAGTCCCGCTTGCCACGCCACGTAAAGGTGTGGCCTGGCTGCACGGGAAGCTCGAGCTGGACCTGCGGGGGCGTGAACCGGGAAAACGTCCCGGACTGGCGGTACCCGACCATGACCAGCCGGTTGTTCTGCTTTGCCTGGAAGCGGATCTCGTCGTGGGGGTTCCCTCGTCCGAGGTAGTTGTCGACGTGCACATCGAGCAATGGCCCTCGGACGCCGATGGCTACCGCCGTGGTAGCCACCCGAATGGTTGCCGTCCCGGTTGGAGTGCCGTTGGTGACGTCTTGATACACCCATGTCGTTCCTGGCGCGTCGGGAACAAGGCGGTCGAGCAGACTCGTGCTGGCTGCTCGAGCGGAGCGCACTGCCACCCCGACCAAGCCCACGGCCACCAGCGTGACGATTACCCAGCTGGCGATGGTGCGCATCGCCGTTCGCGTCCGAGTCGGCGTGCTGGCGCTGGCAGGGGACGACAGGATCGGTTGTCCGGTCAGTTCGGTCACGCCCGCCCCCGCCGCGATCAGCCTTGGCAGAGAGTATCTCCGCCGGTCACGCCGTCATAGGGCAGACGACGAGGTGCCAGGATTTGTCATTGATGGGAGCCTGGGCCGAGCGGTTCGTCGCAGAGGTCGAGCATGCCCTCGCGGTGGCGGCTGTGCCGGGCGAGGTCGAGGCGATGAGCGCCTACCTGCGAGGCCAGTTCCCGTTCCTTGGAGTGCGGGCGACCGGGCAGCGAGTCGCGATCCGGGCGGCCCTGGTAGAAGCGGGACGACCCGTCGACGAGAACGAGGTGCGAACCGCAATCGACCTCCTCTGGGCCCGGCCGGAACGTGAGTACCGCCACGTCGGCTGCGACCTAGCCGGCCGCTTCGCTTCCAAGGCGTCACCTGGTTTCGCCGATCACGCCGCCTCCTGGATAACGGCCGACCCGTGGTGGGATACCTGCGATGCGCTCGCCCGCCGCTGCGTCGGCGTGGTGGTCCGGCGCCACCCGGCGCTGCGTTCGGTGATGGATCGGTGGCTGGCCGGCGACAACATGTGGCTCACCCGCAGCGCCATCATCCACATGGGTGGTTGGCGGGACGCGATCGACCGAGACTGGGTATTCGCCGCCTGCCTGGCCCGCGCTGGGGACACGGACTTCTTCATTCGCAAGGCGATCGGCTGGATCTTGCGTGACCTGGCTTGGGTCGATGCGCCCGCCGTCGTTGGTTTCGTCGACGGACCGGGCGCCGTCCTCTCGAATCTGTCGAAGCGCGAGGCGCTCAAGAATGTCCTCAACCATGCCTAGGTGCGTCGGTCGGCGCCGCGTTTCGGCTCATGCTCGGTGGGTAGGGAAAGTCGCAACTCCGACGAAAGGAATCAGTCATGGCGGATGGCACTGAGGGCACGCACGTTCCGGGTCAGGCGCGGGGCGAGGACCACGACAGCGACGAGGAAACCCACCCCCAAGGCCCCACCGGCCGCCCCGCCGGCCAGGTCGAAGGCGACATGATGGACCCGGATAAGGCTGCCGGAATCATGTAGAGCAACCATCGTTCTCGAAATCATCGAGGACGATCGAAGTTAAAGATGAGGATGGTTCCCATTATAACCTGGTTGTAATGGGAACCGTTCTCGATTATTGTGACGCACATGGTGAGCCGCATCCCCCGCGTCGCGTGCCGTCGGGTGGCTGCAATCGTCGGCGTCGTCCTCTTGGCGGGAGCCTGTTCGTCCAGTTCCGCCCACCCAGCCGTGGCGCCCGGCAAGATCCTGCATATCGTGGCGGGCGAGAACTTTTGGGGCAGCATTGTGTCGCAGCTGGTGGGCCAGAAGGGCGAGATCACCAGCGTCCTGACCGACCCGGGCGCAGACCCGCACAACTTCGAGTCCAGCGCCACCAACGCCCGAGCCTTCGCGGACGCCGATTACGTCGTGCTCAATGGGGCGGGATACGACGCGTGGGGAAACAAGCTGCTCGGCGCCAATCCCAATCCAAAGCGCCGAGTGCTGACCGTTGCCGACCTCTTGGGCAAAAAGGAAGGCGACAACCCGCACTTCTGGTACCAGCCGGACTATGTGGCGCAGGTCGTCGATCGAGTGACCGCCGACCTGAAGAACATGGACCCCGGCGACGCCGCCTACTTCGACGTCCAGCGGGCGGCGTTGAACGCCGCGTTCGCTCCCGATCGTGCTCGCCTCGACGCAATCAAGGGCCACTTCTCGGGCACACCGGTTGCGTCGACCGAGTCGATCTTCGTCTATCTGAGCGACTACCTGGGGCTGCGACTGGTGTCGCCGACTGACTTCATGAACGCCATCGCCGAAGGCAATGATCCGCCCGCGCCGTCGGTGGCGCGCTTCCATGACCTGCTCACCAACAAGGAGGCCAAAGTCCTCGTCTACAACCGGCAGACCTCGACGGAGGTGACCACGAACCTTCAGAACCTGGCCCGCGGTAGTGGCATCCCCGTCGTTGGCGTCACCGAGACAGTGGTGCCGCCGGCCACCCCCTTCCAGGCCTGGTTTGGCGCGGAGCTGCTCGACCTGCAGAATGCCCTGAACTCAACGGTTACTGGCGGCGGCTGACCACGATGCCGTACGCCAAGGCCACCGAGGCGCCGAACCACAGCCCCGGACGACCGCAGCGACCCAGCGAATGATTCTCGCGGCCACGGCCCCCCATCCGACCTGGAACGTGATCCACGACGCCCACCAGCTCTTTCATTACCCCTTCATGCGCCACGCCTTTGCGGCCGGCACGATCGTGGCGGTCCTCGCCGGTGTCGTCGGCTATTTCGTGGTGCTCCGCCAATCGTCATTCGCCGCCCACGCGCTCTCCGAGATCGGCTTTGCGGGGGCGAGTGGGGGGGTGGCGTTCGGATTCAGCGCTGTCTACGGGTTGCTCGGAATGAGCCTGATCGGCGCCGCCCTCATCGGCGCCCTGGGCAAGCGCCTCCGCGGCCGTGACGCCGTCATCGGCAGCGTGCTGGCCTTTTGCCTCGGGCTCGGCTCCTACTTCTTGACCCGCTACAAAGGCAATGCGTCGGGGGCGTTCAGCCTGCTGTTCGGCCAGATTCTCGGGATCAGCGTGCGCGACGTGTGGATCATCGCCATCTGCGGCGTCGTCACCGTCGGCCTGGTGGGCGTCCTCTTTCGGCCGCTGCTGTTCGCCTCGCTCGACGAGGACGTCGCCGAAGCACGCGGCGTGCCGGTACGCGCCCTGTCGGTCGCATTTCTGATCATCGTCGCGGTCGCCGTCACCGCGGCCGTCCAAGTGGTCGGTGTCCTGTTGATCTTCAGCCTCCTCGTCATCCCGGGGGCCATCGCGGAACGTCTGTGCCGCACCGCGGGGCGGGGGATCGCGCTCTGCGTCGTCACCTCGATCGTGTTTGTCTGGAGCGGACTCACGATCACCTACTACACGAACCTCCCGGTCGGGTTCCTGATCACCAGCTTTGCCTTCGTCGCGTACCTGCTGGTGCGGCTGATGCCCAGCATTCGAGCCGCCCGGCCGATCGAGGAGGGCCACCAGACGAACGCCCCGAACCCCGTACCCTCGAACACGTAACGAGCGAGTCGAGTGAGCGCCGAACACGTCGACTCTGCGATCCGGAGGAACACCTATGAGCAGACAACGTGGCTGACCGCACCGCTACCATCGACGGGCTGCACCCCGAAGTCGCGGTGCGGCTGGCCAAGGTGGAGCAGCGCTATACGGCATCGCGGCGAGCTTTGGTCGAGACCCTCGCGGCGGCCGGCCGGCCCCTGAGCATCCCGGAGATACTCGCCGCTACGCCGGCCATCCCCCAGAGTTCGGCCTATCGCAACGTCACGGCCCTCATCGATGCCAAGGCCCTCCGCCGGGTGGCCGGTAGCGACGACCACGGCCGCTTCGAACTGGCCGAGGACCTGGCCGGCCACCACCACCACCTCATCTGCGAATCGTGCGGCCAGGTCGTCGACGTCGCCGCCTCGCCCCGCCTGGAGCGGGCGCTCGCCGAGGCCGCCCGTGTCGCCGAGGAAGAGACGGGATTCACCGTCGACGACCACCGCATGGACCTCGTAGGAACCTGCCGCGACTGCCGGGACCTGACCACCCGGCGTGGACGGGTCGCCCGCTGGCAGCACCCAGTCGGCTCGGTCGGAGGATCGATCCACCGCGCGGTCCGGCCCCTGGTTGACGTCGGTCCGAACCAGGCGTACGACCAGGTCGAGTCCGCTCGACGGCTGCGGCGACGCCCCGACCAGCTTGGCCTTCCTCGAGGGCTCCATCATCCGATGCTACGGGGGCGCCCCCGTCGCAGCCACCAGTCGGTCGCGACCGGCGGTCGCCAACAGGGCCCCGGAGGAGTGCCTGCGCGAGGTGAACAGTTGGGTGCCGGTGCCGGTCTCGACGATATGGCGCCTGGCATGAATAAGACCCCCCGGGTAGCGCGTCCGTCGTTTACAGGGTTCGGATCGGAGGCGTCCGCCGGTCGCTCGACATCTGCCCGAATTGTCGTCCTTCATTTCTACCCATGTGGCTAATGTTTCTGACCGCCGGTCGGTGCACAGTCACGCCGAGGGCGAGTACCACGCTCGCGACGGAAGGCAGGAGCGAAAAGATGGCGGAGGGCACTGACGGCCTGGTGGGCGGGACCGAGCGGGAGAGCCGGGGAAGCACGAAGGCCCGGGGTGGGGGGCTTCGTCGTCGTTGGCTGGTTCTCCTGGTCGCCCTGGTGGTCGGCCTGGGGCTGCCCATCGTCGGGGCGTCGGTGGCCGCGGCGGCGACGACCTACACGGTGACCAACGTCAGCGACTCGGGGACTGGTTCGTTGCGCCAAGCCATCATCGACGCCAACAACGGATCCGGCGACGCCCTCATCACATTCGCCATCCCGGGGACGGGCCCGTTCAAGATCTCACCGAGCACGGATCTCGATGCCATCGACGTGCCCGTGGTCGTCGACGGGTACAGCGAGCCAGGTTCGTCTCGGGCCACGGCCAGCTTGCCCGCCCACATCGAGATTCAGATCGACGGCGGCGGGATAGTCCCCGAGGGCATCCAGGTGTCAGATTCGAGTGGGACGACCACCGTCGAGGGGTTGTCGGTCACCAACTTCACCGATTGCGGCATCTGCCTGAACGGTGACGGCCAGGTCGCCGAGGGCAACTATGTGGGACTGGCGCCCGATGGTTCGACGGAAGGGGCGAATGCGACCGGGATCCAGATCCTCGGCAACGAGGACGTGGTGGGTGGCGCGACGCCGGCGGCGCGTAACGTGGTCGACACCGGCGCCGGCGTCGACAATGACGGCGTCTTCAGCCAGGGACTCGCGAGCATCGTGGAGGGCAACTGGATCGGCCTGAACGCGGCGGGAACGGTCGGGTTGGGTGCCGGCAATGACGTCAACCTGCTCGGCGCCGCCGATAGCCGGATCGTTGGCAACGTGCTGACCGGCGACGACACGCAAAATGCATATGGGGTCTGGGCCGACGGCGCAACCGGAACGATCGTGTCGGGCAATCTGATCGGCACGAACCCCGCCGGGACCGCCGGTCTCGGCAGCCCCGACATTGGCGTCCTCGTCGACAGTGGCGGTAGTGCGTCGGTGACGGGCAACACGATCGCCCACTCGGCCGCCGAGGGTGTGGGCATCGGCGACTTGTCGACCGACGCGGCCACGGCGACGGTGGAGCAGAACTCGATTTTCGACAACGGCCTTCTCGGTATCGACTTGGGCAATGACGGTCTCACGGCCAACGACGGCCCCGGTGACGCTGACACAGGCCCCAACTCGTTGCAGAACTTCCCGACGTTGACGGCTGTGACCCCGGGCTCGAAGACCACGATTGCCGGGACGTTGGCCAGTACCGCCAACGCCACGTTCACGGTCGACTTCTACGCCAACCAGGACGTGGATGGTTCCGGCATCGCGGAGGGCCAGACGTGGCTGGGATCGACGTCGGTGACAACGGATGGTTCGGGGGTGGCGAACTTCACCGCCACCGGGTTGGGAGCCAGCACCGCGGGGGAGTTCTTCACCGCCACCGCCACCAACGCGGCCGGTGAGACGTCGGAGTTCAGTGCGACGCCGCCGGTGGCGGTGAACGACACTGCCACCACCCAGGAGAACACGGCGGTCAACTTCAACATCCTGGCCAACGACACCGACGTCGACAGCCCGGCCGGTGACCTGACGGTGAACACGGTGAGCGCCCAGACGGGAGGCTCGGCAAGCGTTTCCGACGACGGCGACGTCGCCTTCACCCCGACGATGGGGTTCAGCGGCACCGCCTCGTTCTCCTACACCGCGGTTGACCAGACGGGGGCGGTGTCCAACTCGGCCACGGTGACCATCACCGTGACCGCGGCCGCCAACACCGCCCCGACGTTGGCGCCGATCCCGGACCAGACCGGCGCAGGTGGGCAGCCAGTTGTCGTTCACGGCGCACGGCTCGGACAGCGACAGCCCACCCCAGACGCTGACCTATTCGTTGGTCGGCGCCCCGACCGGGGCGGCCATCGACCCGGCCAGCGGGGTGGTGACGTGGACGCCGACGGCGGCCCAGATCGGGTCGACGTCGTTCACGGTGAAGGTGACCGACAACGGGACCCCGAACCTGTCGGCCACGACCGGGGTGAACGTGACGGTGACCGCCGCGGGTACCACCACGGTCGTGACGTCGTCGTCGCCCACGTCCACCTACGGGCAGTCGGTGACGTTCACCGCCACGGTTAGCGGGGGCGATCACGGCGGCACCGTCGGGTTCTTGGCCGACAACGCCCCGATCGGCGGGTGCGCCACGGTCTCCCTGGGGGGCCCGAACGGCAACCAGGCGTCGTGTGCCACCTCGACGCTCGCCGCGGGGATGCACACGGTGACGGGCAAGTACAGTGGCGACCCGGCCTCGGCGGCCAGCCAGGACACCCTGACGGGCCAGACCGTGAACAAGGCCCCGTTGACGGTGACCGCGTCGAGCGGGTCGATGACGTATGGGGGGTACTCCGCCGGCGGTCACGGCGATGATCACGGGGTTCGTGAATGGTGAGACGGCGGCGGTGTTGACGGCCCAGCCGGTGTGCGTGTCGGGCGGTTCCTCGACGACCCCGGCTGGGGTCCATGTCAACACGACGTCGTGTTCGGGTGGGGCGGCGGCCAATTACACATTCAGTTTCGTGAAGGGGACGTTGACGGTGAACAAGGCGCCGCTGACGGTGACAGCGTCGAACGCGACGATGACCTACGGGGGCACCCCGCCGGCGGTCACGGCGACCATCACGGGATTCGTGAACGGTGAGACCGCCTCGGTGCTCACCGCCCAGCCAGTGTGCACCTCCGGAGCCTCTTCGACCACGCCGGCGGGGACGTACCCGAACACGACGTCGTGTTCGGGGGCGGCGGCCGCGAACTACGCCTTCACTTATGTGAATGGCACTCTTACGGTGGGCCAGGCGGTCCTCACGGTGACCGCGTCAGACGGGTCGATGACCTACGGCGGGACGTCACCGACCATTACGGCCACGATTACCGGGTTCGTGAACGGTGAGACGGCATCGGTGCTCACCGCCCAGCCGGTGTGCGTGTCCGGCGCATCCTCGACCACCCCCGCCGGGACCTACCCGAACACCACCTCGTGCTCGGGTGGGGCGGCCGCCCACTACACGTTCAGTTTCGTGAAGGGCACGTTGACGGTGAACAAGGCTCCGCTGACGGTGACCGCGTCGAACGCGACGATGACCTACGGCGGGACCCCGCCGGCGGTCACGGCGACCATCACGGGGTTCGTGAACGGTGAGACGGCGGCGGTGTTGACGGCCCAGCCGGTGTGCGTGTCGGGTGGTTCTGCGACCACCCCGGCCGGGACGTACCCGAATACCACGTCGTGTTCGGGTGGGGCGGCCGCCAACTACACGTTCAGTTTCGTGAAGGGCACGTTGACGGTGAACAAGGCTCCGCTGACGGTGACCGCGTCGAACGCGACGATGACCTACGGCGGGACCCCGCCGGCGGTCACGGCGACCATCACGGGGTTCGTGAACGGTGAGACGGCGGCGGTGTTGACGGCCCAGCCGGTGTGCGTGTCGGGTGGTTCTGCGACCACCCCGGCCGGGACGTACCCGAATACCACGTCGTGTTCGGGTGGGGCGGCCGCCAACTACACGTTCAGTTTCGTGAAGGGCACGTTGACGGTGAACAAGGCTCCGCTGACGGTGACCGCGTCGAACGCGACGATGACCTACGGCGGGACCCCGCCGACGGTCACGGCGACCATCACGGGGTTCGTGAACGGTGAGACGGCGGCGGTGTTGACGGCCCAGCCGGTGTGCGTGTCGGGTGGTTCTGCGACCACCCCGGCCGGGACGTACCCGAATACCACGTCGTGTTCGGGTGGGGCGGCCGCCAACTACACGTTCAGTTTCGTGAAGGGCACGTTGACGGTGAACAAGGCTCCGCTGACGGTGACCGCGTCGAACGCGACGATGACCTACGGGGGCACCCCGCCGGCGGTCACGGCGACCATCACGGGGTTCGTGAACGGTGAGACGGCGGCGGTGTTGACGGCCCAGCCGGTGTGCACCGCCAACGCGGTCCCGTCGCCCAACGCGGGGACCTACCCCAACAAGACGTCGTGCTCGGGGGGAGCGGCGGCCAACTACACGTTCAGTTTCGTGAAGGGGACGTTGACGGTGACCCCGGCCCCGCTGACGGTCACCGCGGACAACCAAACCCGGTTCTTCGGGCAACCCAACCCGACGTTGACCTTCACGGTGCACGGCCTGGTCAACGGTGACACCCAGGCGGCGGTGCTGACCGGCGCCGCCAAGGTCACGACGACCGCCACACCCGCCTCCCCACCGGGCGGCTACCCCATCAAGATCAGTGTCGGCACATTGGCCACCAACGGGAACTACACGTTGACGACGTTTACCAACGGCACCCTGACGGTGACCAAGGCCCCGACCGTGACCACCGTGACCGTCAACCCGACGTCATCGAGCTTCGGGTCGCCGGTCACGATCACCGCCACGGTGGCCCCGAACCCGGCTACCAACGTGGCGTCCCCGTCGGGGACCGTGACGTTCACCGTTGACGGTGCCACCAGCCCCGTGGCCACCGTCGCCCTGGTGAACGGGAAGGCGACGCTGACCACCTCCGCCCTGGGCGCGGGCAGCCACCAGGTCACCGCCACCTACAGCGGCGACGGCGACTTCCTCGCCTCCGCCAGCACCCCGACCGGGCTCACCGTGACCTGCACTCAGACCATCACGGGGAACCATTCGGGGTCGGTCGTGATCGCGACCGGGGCGGCCTGCATCCTCAACGCCACCGTCACCGGGTCGGTGACCGTCCAAGCGGGGGCCACCCTCGACGTGGAGAACAGCACCGTCACCGGCGCCGTCACCGCCAACAGCCCCCTGGGCCTGCGGATGTGCGGGACCAGTACCGGCGGGTCGGTCACCGTGACCGGGGCGACCGGGCTGGTCGTCATCGGCGACCCCGGCGACGCCGCCTGCACCCCCAACACCATCGGCGGCACCCTCACCTTGCAGAACAACACCGGGGGCGTCGAAGCCATCAACAACAATGTCGGTACCGTCGTCGCCAGCAACAACAGTGGCCCCGGCCCCTTCCCCGGCGACCCCACCACCATCACCGGCAACACACCCCGGTGACCTCGCCCACCTAAGCCACACCCAAGCCCCGCCCGATCCGCTCCGGCCGGAACCACCGGCCGGAGCGCCCGGCCCCTGCGTTGCGCCGGCCGCCCAATTGGGGGCATTGTCGCGCTGGGCGGTCGGGCGGAGGAGTGTGGCGACAACGTGAATGAGGTCGTTTCTTCCACAGGTGCAGCCCCGGCGGGGTTGCCCACGACCACACCCCGAGCGTCGCTGGTCGGGCGGGGCGCGGAGCTGGATCGGCTGCGCCGCCTGCTCTCGTTGGCGGCGGGGGGCGACGCCGAGCGCCGATTCCACTGTTCAGGCTGATTTCCCGGCCAACAGGGGCGGACCTGGACTCGGCCGAGCGGGGAAACGCCCGACCCGCTTCGGCGTGGAGGGCGGCGAAAGAATCAGAAGGGGACCGGTGCGCCGTCGCGGTAGAAGCCGCCCGTGGGGCCGCTATCAGGGAGGTCGACCGCCCAGACGACACTGGCGGCGCCATCGGCAACCGGCCGACCGCCCGGGCCCCCCATGTCCGTCGCGACCCAGCCCGGGCAGACGCTGTTCACCAGGATCCCCTCTGGTCGGAGCTCGGCCGCCAGCATGCGGGTGAGCGCGTTCAGGGCAGCCTTGGAGGCGCTGTAGGCCGGGGTGCCGCCCCCCATCGATGCCAGCGACCCGCTTTCACTGGAGACGTTGACGATGCGACCGTGCTCGCTGGCGCGCAGGAGTGGGAGGAAGGCGTTGACCGCCCGCCAGGCACCGACCAGGTTGGTGTCGAGCGCCTCGGCGACGATGGCCAGGTCGGCGCCCGCCGCCTGCTGCCAGCGGTCGTAGTGAATGGCGGCGTTGTTGACCAGGATGTCGAGGCGGCGGTAGCTGCTGGCGAGCTCTGCGGCTACCGCGTCGAGGGTCGACTGATCGGTTACGTCGAGGCGGCGGACCACGATGTCGCCGCCGGCGTCGATGAGCGGCCGGGCAACCGCTTCGCCTTGGGCCACGTCGCGGGCCCCGAGCACGACCGTGTCGCCGCGGTCGGCGAGTTGGCGGACCACTTCGAAGCCGATGCCACGGTTGGCCCCGGTAACGACGGCGATTCGATTCACGTGCACTCCTTGGTCATTTGGAACGAAACTCCGGGCATGGCCGCTGCTGATGTCCGCCGCTACCGGGCCAACCGCCAAGCCGAGTTCGACTCGGCCTATGTCTACCGGGCCATGGCGGCGGCCGAGCCGAGCGAGCAACTGTCCTCGGTCTACCGCCGCTTGGCCGAGGTGGAGGAACGCCACCTCGGGTTCTGGGAGGACCGGATCCGCGCCGAGGGGGTGGACCCAAGACCGAGGACCCCGTCATGGCGGGCTCGCACCATGGGATTTCTGGCGCGCCGGTTCGGGCCCCAGTTGGTCTTGCGGACAGTGGCGACCCTCGAACAGATCGACCAGACCGGCTACGACGACCAACCCGAGACCGAAGGCACGCCGATGCGTGACCAGGAGCGGTCCCACGCCCGGGTGCTGCGCTATGTGGCGGGCGGGTCACCTCGCGGCGTGGCGGGCGAGACGCTGGGCCGGATCGAGGGCCGCCACCCGGCGCTGGGCGGCAACGCCCTGCGAGCCGCGGTCCTCGGCGCCAACGACGGGCTGACGTCCAACCTGGCGTTGGTCATGGGTGTGGCGGGGGCCCAGCTCACGTCCTCCGCCATCCTCATCACCGGACTTACCGGCTTGCTGGCCGGGGCTTTTTCGATGGCCATCGGGGAGTGGATCTCGGTGCAAAGCGCCCGGGAGCTGTATCAGCGCCAGGTCCGCACCGAGGCGGCCGAGATTCGCTCCGTTCCTGACGAGGAGGAAGAAGAGCTGGCCCTCATCTACCAGGCCAAGGGAATTCCCGAGGACGAGGCCCGCCAGGTCGCCAAGCGGCTCATGGCCGACCCTGGGGCGGCATTGGACGCCATGGTGCGAGAGGAGCTGGGGCTCGACCCCGCCTCCCTCGGCGGCTCGCCCTACTCGGCGGGGGCCTCGTCGTTCGCCCTGTTCGCGATTGGCGCGTTCATCCCGCTGATCCCCTACCTCTTCGTGGGCGGAACAGCCGCGGTCGCGGCCGCCATCGTCTGCGCGGCCGCCGGTCTGTTCGTGATCGGGGCCCTGATCACATTGCTGACCGGCCGCAGCGCCTTGTTCTCAGGCACCCGCCAGCTGGTGTTCGGTCTCCTGGCGGCCGGAGCGACCTACGGCCTCGGGCGACTCATCGGGACCGTCGTCGGCGGCTAGTCCGCAGTCAGTCCGCGGCTAGTCCGCGGTCAGTCCGCGGTTAGTCCGCGGTCAGTTCTGGTCCGGGATCAGGTCCTTGATCTTGTCTCCGACCATGTCGACCTTGTCCTCGTGGCCGAACTTGTCGCTGACCAGGTCACCTACCTTGTCGACCGCGTCGTCAACCTGGTCGGCGTGCTCCGCCGCCAAGTCCTTCGCCTTGTCCGCCAAGCCACCTAGATCCACGGGACTCCTCCTTGGTGTTTCGACGACGGCAACCCGTCCGTGATTGCGAATCTACCGGGCCGCACTTTGTGATTCGTACCGTCGCCATTGCCATCGCCATCGCGACCGGTCTGGCCTGGGCGTTGCTCAGCCGACGCGTCGCAGAAGGATGAGCGAACGGCCCTGGATCTGGGTCTGTTGGTTGGCGTCCACCTGGTCGCCCTCGGCCAGGGCGTCGGCGGTATCGAGGGTCCGGATCCAACGCTTGCCAAAACGCTCTTCGGGCAGGGTGAAATCGATCGGTTCGTGGTGGGCGTTGAAGAGCACCAGGAACGTGTCGTCGACGATCCGGTCCCCCCGGCTGTCGGGCCCCGGGATTGCCTCGCCGTTCAAGAAGACGGCCATGGACTTGGCGTATCCCTCCTGCCAGTCGTCCTCGCTCATTTCGCTGCCGTCGGGCCCGAACCAGGCGACGTCGTCGACGCCCCCGCCATGCAGCGCCCGGCCCTGGAAGTATTCGCGGCGCCGGAATACCGGGTGATGCCGGCGGATCGCCAGTAGCCGCTGAGTAAACGCGATCAGGCTTCCGTCCTGATGCTCCCAGTCGAACCAGGAGGTTTCGTTGTCCTGGCAGTAGGCGTTGTTGTTTCCGCCCTGGGTCCGGGCCATCTCGTCGCCGCCAAGGAGCATCGGTATGCCCTGCGACAGCAGGAGGGTGGCGAGAAAGTTGCGCCGCTGCCGGGCCCGCAACTCGAGCACCTCGGGGTCATCGGTCGGACCCTCGACGCCGCAGTTCCAGGATCGGTTGTGGCTCTCGCCGTCGGCGTTGCCTTCCCCGTTGGCCTCGTTGTGCTTCTCGTTGTACGCCGTGAGGTCGGCGAGGGTGAAGCCGTCATGGGCGGTGAGGAAGTTGATGCTGGCCGAGGGCCGCCGGCCCTCGCGCTCGTAGAGGTCGGAGCTGCCCGTGAATCGGTACGCCAGCTCCGCCAGGGTTTGGTTCTCGCCCCGCCAGAAGTCGCGGACGGTATCGCGGTACTTGCCGTTCCATTCCGACCACAGAGGCGGGAAGTTGCCGACCTGGTAGCCGCCTTCGCCGATATCCCAGGGCTCCGCGATCAACTTGACCTGGCTGATCACCGGATCCTGCTGGATGAGGTCGAAGAACGCCGACAGCCGGTCGACCTCGTGGAACTGGCGGGCCAAGGTGGCGGCGAGATCAAAACGGAACCCGTCGACGTGCATGTCGAGGACCCAATACCGAAGCGAGTCCATGATCAGCTGCAGGACGTGGGGGTGGCCGACGTTGAGGCTGTTACCGGTGCCGGTCGTGTCGTAGTAGAAGCGCCGATTGTCGGGTACCAGCCGGTAGTACGCCGGATTGTCGATCCCCTTCATGGAGAGGATCGGACCCATGTGGTTGCCCTCGGCGGTGTGGTTGTAGACGACATCGAGGATCACCTCGATACCGTGCGCGTGCAGCATCTTGACCATGTCCTTGAACTCGGCGACGTGCTGGCCGTTGCGCCGCCGGCTCCCGTAGTCGATATGCGGTGCCAAGAAGGCGATCGAGTTGTAGCCCCAGTAGTTGCGCAGACCTTGTTCCATCAGATGTGAGTCGTGCACGAACTGGTGAACCGGCAGGAGCTCGACCGCGGTGACGCCGAGCGACAGGAGGTACTCGATCGATGCCGGGTGGGCGAGTCCGGCGTAGGTCCCTCGAAACGCCTCGGGGATGCGCGGGTTCGTCTGCGTGAAGCCCTTGACATGGACCTCGTACAGGACCGTTTCGTGCCACGGTGTTCGGGGATGACGGTCGTTTTCCCATTCGAAGTAGGGATTGATGACCACCGCCTTGGGAACATGCGGCGCACTGTCGTCGTCGTTGTTCAGGTCGTCAGGGCTGCCGAAGCGGTATTCGAAGAGCGACTCATCCCAGTCCACGCCGCCGTCGAGGGCCTTGGCGTAGGGGTCGATGAGCAGCTTGGAGGGCCGGCACCGCAGGCCGTCGTCGGGGTCGTAGGGGCCATGGACGCGGTAGCCGTAGCGCTGGCCCGGCAGGACGTCGGGAACGTAGCCGTGCCAGCACAATGCGGTGGACTCGGGCAGGTCGAGGCGAGTCTCGACGCCGGCCGCATCGAACAGGCACAGCTCGACGCGTTCGGCGACTGACGAGAACAACGAGAAGTTGGTTCCCACTCCACTGAATGAAGCCCCGAGGGGGTAGGGCTGTCCGGGCCAGATTCGCACCCGGCGACCCTACCCACCGTCTCAGGCCAATAACCCGAGGAGGTGCCCGGGCGCCGAGAGCGGGCTGTTCTGTGGAGGGAACCTGTTGTCGGGCCAACCCATACTCGCCATAGTTGGGTCAGAGGACGTGTTCGCGACCGACAGCGCCGCGCACGAGGAGACGACGCCGATGGTTTATGACGCAGCCGCGGGGCGCTATTCGGACATGGAATACCGGCGGTGCGGCCGCCGCGGCCTCATGCTGCCGCTCGTCTCGCTCGGGCTCTGGCAGAACTTTGGCGGCGACCGGCCCATCGAGACGGGCCGCGAGATCCTGCTGCGCGCCTTCGATCTCGGCATCACCCACATCGACCTGGCCAACAACTACGGCCCACCGTATGGGTCCGCCGAGGAGAACTTCGGTCGGATCCTGAGCCGCGACCTGGCGCCCTACCGAGACGAACTCGTCATCTCGACCAAGGCGGGCTACGACATGTGGCCCGGTCCCTATGGCGAGGGAGGCTCCCGCAAGTACCTCCTCGCCAGCCTCGACCAGAGCTTGGCTCGGATGGGCGTCGAGTACGTCGACATCTTCTACTCCCACCGCTTCGACCCCGACACTCCTCTGGAGGAGACGATGGGCGCCCTCGATGCCGCGGTGCGCCAGGGCAAGGCGCTGTATGTCGGCATTTCGTCGTATTCCGACGACCGCAGCCAGGAAGCCGCCGACATCTTGGGCACGCCTGGGCACGCCACTGCTCATCCACCAGCCGTCGTACTCGATGCTCAACCGCTGGATCGAAGGCGGCCTGCTCGACGTCCTGTCCGAGATCGGCGCCGGCTGCATTACCTTCTCGCCCCTCGCCCAGGGTCTCCTGACCGACCGCTACCTGGGAGGCATCCCCGAGGGATCGCGCGCCGAGCGCCGGGGGTCGCTGCGCCCCGACATGTTGAGCGATACCAACCTGGCCCACGTCCGGGCCCTGAACGCCATCGCCCAACGCCGAGGCCAGACACTCGCCCAGATGGCCCTGGCGTGGACATTGCGCGACGCCCGTGTCACCTCCACCCTCATCGGGGTGAGCAGCGTGGCTCAGCTGGAGGAGAACCTGGCGGCTCTCGACAACCTCACGTTCTCCGACACCGAACTGGCCGAGATCGACGAGCACGCCGTCGAAGGTGACATCAACCTGTGGAAACGGTCCAGCTCGTCGTGACCCCCAAGTAGCTCGAATCGACGCGCCGGAAGCGACGAGGATCGCTCTGGCCGAAATGACCCGGAACTGAGGCACGTGCCCGACTGACCTGCGGGTGGGCTTCGCAAAGAACGGGTGTACGCTGGGCGTTTACACGGAGTCGTTCCTCGCCGTGGCGGATCTGCTTCGAGCTTTGGGCAGAGTCCGGGAACTGTCGCCCCGGACCCTGGTGACCGAAATGCTCACCAGATCACGAGAGACGCTTGGTTCGGGCAGGACGACCGCATGGTTGTCGCCCCGTTAACGGGCTCGACGCCTCCCTATCACCAGGAGGAATGTGTTGATCGAAGCCCGCGGCCTGACCAAACGATACGGGTCCAAACTGGCCGTCGACGACCTCTCCTTTGAGGTGAACGCCGGCCAGGTCACGGGATTTCTCGGCCCGAACGGGGCAGGCAAGTCGACGACCCTGCGCATGGTCATGGGCCTGGATTCGCCGACCGGGGGTGCGGTGACCATCGACGGCCGTCCCTACGCCAAGATCTCCCGACCGTTGTTCGAGGTGGGCGCCATGTTGGAAGCCAAGGCGATCCACGACGGACGCAGTGCCTTCAACCACCTTCTGTGCCTGGCCAAAAGCAACGGCATCAAACGCCGCCGGGTGGACGAGGTACTCGAGATCGTCGGGCTGACGAGCGTGGCCAAGAAACGGGCCGGCCTGTTCTCCCTCGGCATGGGCCAGCGACTCGGGATTGGTGTGGCATTGCTCGGAGATCCGGGCGTGTTGATCTTCGACGAGCCGGTCAACGGGCTCGATCCCGATGGGATCGTGTGGATCCGCAATCTGATGCGGTCCCTGGCGGGCGAGGGCCGCACGGTGTTCGTTTCCAGTCACCTCATGGCGGAGATGGCCTTGACCGCCGACCACGTGATCGTGATCGGCCGGGGGAAGCTGCTGGCCGAGGCCAGCGTCGACGATCTCATCCGGGGCAGCTCGCAGAACTATGTCCGGGTTCGCTCTCCCCAGGTCGCCAAGCTCGCCACGCTGGTCAGCGCCAAGGGCGGGTCGAGTCGCCCCGAGGGCGACGGCGCGCTGGCCGTGACCGGACTCGACGCCCCGGCGATCGGCGACCTGGCAGGCGCCAATGGCATCGTGTTGCACGAGCTGTCACCCCAAGAAGCATCGTTGGAAGAGGCCTACATGGAACTGACCCACGACAGCGTCGACTACCGCTCCGAGCCCGGGAAGGTGGCCTGACGATGGCGGTGACCCAGATGCCCCAGTTGGGTGGTCCCTTGGCAGGTACGAAGCCGACGGGGCCGATCTTCCCTGACGTGCTCGGCTCGGAGTGGACCAAGCTACGCACCGTCCGCTCGACCTACTGGACGCTGCTCGCGGCTGCGGTGGCGATGATCGGGTTGTCCGTGATCGTGTGTGCGGTGTACGTGGCGCAATACGCCACCCTGAGTGTGAAGGACAAGGCGACCTTCGATCCGATCACCTCCAGTCTGGCGGGCGGCTTCCTGGCGCAGCTGGCCATTGCGGTGCTCGGCGTACTCGTCGTCACCAGCGAATACAGCAGCGGCATGATCCGGGCCACGTTCGCCGCCGTGCCCCAACGCCTCACCGTCCTGGCCGCCAAAGCGGCGGTCTTCGCCGGCGTCACCTTCGTGGTTTCGACCGTCGCTTGTTTCGTCGCCTTCTTCGTCGGCCAGGCGATCCTGTCGACCAAACACATCGGTGTGAGCCTCGGCGCACCCGATGCCCTGCGCGTCGTGATCGGCTCGGGCCTCTATCTGGCGGTCCTCGGACTCCTGGCGCTCGGTTTGGGCACCATCATCCGCAGGACTGCGGGTGCTATCGCCGCGGTGTTCGGCTTGATCTTTGTGCTCCCCTCCTTGGCCCTGCTGCTACCGAGCTCGATGGACGTGGTCCAGAAGTTCCTCCCGAGCAACGCCGGCCAGGCTCTGGTCGGTGCAGGGACGAGGGGCACGAACGAACTCTCGCCCTGGGTCGGTTTCGGCGTGTTCTGCATTTACGCAATCGCAGCGCTGGTCATCGCCGGATCGTCCTTGGTACGGCGCGACGCCTGAGCCATCCGCCCCCTCGTCCGCCCATCCCGCCTATCGCCGCCCATCTCCAGGCGTGACCGCGACGCCCCCTGAGGTGATTCCTCTTGTTGATGGCGTAGTGCCCGACCCGACGGCGCGACCCGGACGGCTCCGCCTTGCCGTAGGGCTTCTGATTGGCGCCGGCGCCATCTACTTCGTCGTGTCCTCGTCAGGAGGATTCGCCGATGCCGCCGGTGCGGTCACCTCGGCCCGCCCTGGCTGGCTCGTCGCCGGCGCGTTGGCCGAGGCGGGCAGCTACGCCGCGTTGGGCCTGTTGTTGCGCCGCCTGGTCGGCGACCGCGTGAGCCGTCGCAATGGGGTTCGCCTCGGCCTGGTCGTGGCGGGATTGGGCAATGTCCTCCCAGCCGCGCCGGCCGAAGGGCTCGTCATGGCCGGCGCCGAGCTACGCCGCCGCGGGGTCGACAGCCGGCGGACACTCATTGCCCTCGGGCTCATGCAATGGCTGTCGGTCCGAACACTGTTCGGTGTGGCCGCCCTCGATGCGCTGGGCGTGGCGGCGGTGGCTCAGGTTCGATATCCGCGGGCGGCGCCGGGCCGTTTCGTCCTGGCCGCCATTGCGCTCACGGTTCTCGGGGCGCTGGCCGTGACGGCCTGGTTGGCCAGCCGGCGCCAGACGATGGAGCTGGTGGCGCTGGTGGGCGGAAGGATCCGGTTCTGGCGTCCTTCCCTGCCGGCCAGCGAGCGCCGGGCCCAAGGCGCCCTCTGGCACGCCGAGATCCTCGAGGCGCTCGGATCGAAGCGCAACCAGGCCGCGCTCGCTGGCGTCGCCCTCACCACGTGCCTCGCCGACGCCACCTGCTTTCGCTGCGCCCTGGTCGCGGTCGGCGTGCACCTGAAACCAGGGATGTTCTTGTTCGCCTACGCGGTGGCAATGATCACCGCATTGGTTCCCTTCGTGCCCGCCGGCCTCGGTGTCGTCGAGACGGTCGTCCCCGCACTGCTGCACCACGCCGGCGTCCCGCTCCCCACCGCCCTGGCCGGCGTCCTCGCCTACCGCGCCCTCGGAACACTCTTGCCCGCCGTCGTCGGCACCGCGGCGCTGGTCCGACTCCGAATGGCAGTCGTTACCCGAGCACCGGCCGGTACATCGGCGTGACCACGCGGCGATGACCACGCGGCGATGACCACGCGGCGATGACCCAGCGCCACCAACGATGATCCTGTCCCCCCTCATCGCGGCGGCCATCGCTCTGTTCTAGGGTGGGTCCTCTGCCCGCGATTCGACGCCGTGGAGCAAGCACGACCCGAGTTCGCCAACCTTCGACGGTCGCCGGTCCGAACTGATGGTTGTTCTACCTCCGCACCATCTGAGCCGGCCCCGCCTGACCACGCTCCTCCAATCGGGCGCCGTGGGCCTCGTCGAGGCAGGTGCCGGCTATGGCAAAACGGTCCTGGCCGCGGAGTTTGCCGCACACCTGGGCGTCGTCACCGTGGTGGCCCGCCTCGAACCAGGTCCGATGTCGCCTGGCCTGCTCGCCAACCGGTTGCGGGCGGGAGCCCGTCGAGTCGGCCTATCAGACACCGACGCCCGCATGGCCGAAGCCGGCTGGGACGCAGTTGGCGCACTCGACGCACTTCTTGAATCGCTGGCGGGGGAGGCGGCCCTGGTCGTCATCGACGACGTGCACCACGCGGACGAACATCTGGTCGCCTTTTTGGCCCGGCTCGCGGATGGCCTGGGGCCCGGGCAACGGCTGTTGCTGCTCGGTCGGTTCCTGCCGCCTGGAGTACAGAGGCTTCTGCGCACATTGCAGGTGGTGCACGTCGGCCCCGGACAACTCGCGCTAGACGCCTCCGAGGTGACCGAGCTGTGCGGAAAGGGGTTCGGGCTGGCACTCGATCCGGTCCAGGCGACCGCGGTGCAGCGGGCTACGGGAGGTTGGGCGGCGGCAGTCGTGCTCGCCGCGTCCCGCGCCAGCCGCTCAGGTGGCGACCCGCAATGGATCCAGGCGCTCAGCGCCGCGGGTCGCGGGACTGTCCTGGCCGCCCTTGTGGACGACATCCTGGACACCCTCGACCCATTAGCGCGTGTCGGCCTGATTCAACTGGCCCATCTCCCCCTGATCGATCCCGTACTGGCCAGTGACGTCACCGGGGTACCGGGTTTGTTCGCCGCCGCGGCCGCCGCAGGACTGCCCTTCACGGCCTCCGGTGACGGTTGGTGGGATCTCCCTGGCCCGGTGCGCGACCTCCTCCGGCGGTCTGCGGCTCCCGAAGCCGAGGTGGTACGACGGGCATCGAGGGCGTATGTGGCGCGCCATGAGCTCGGTCCGGCGGTGCGGGTACTCATGGCCGCGGGGGAGTCAGAGGCAACCGCCGCGCTCGTTTCTGGGCTGTCGCCCCAGCAAGCCGGCACCCTGGACGTCCAAGACTTGGACGCCATCGTCGAGGCCCTTCCGGAGACCGCTCTCGCCGCTCACCCCCGCCTGCTCGTTCACCTGGCTCGGGCGTGCGAGCCAGCCGCCCAGACCAGGCGCCGGTCTGCGGCACTGGCGAAGGCCGCCCGCCTCGTCGACGCAGTCGCCGACCCCGAACTGGCCCGGGAGATCGACGCTGAGTTCGCCCGGGACCTCGCACGCGACAACCGACCGGAGCTCGCCATCGCTGTGGCAGCTCGGCTTCTCTCTGCCACGGGACCAGCGGAGACGGCCACCCGTGCCCGTCTCAACGACACCTTGGGCCGGGCGGCAGCATTCAGCCGGGAGGAGCGGGGGTTCCAGGTGGCCGAGCAGCACCTGACGGAGGCGGCGCGCATGTATCGCCAACTTGGGGAGCTGGGGTGGTTCGCGCTGGTCATGCTCGCGCTGGGGACCTTGGTTCACTACGAGCGGGGCGAGTACGAGCTGGCGGCGCAACGCCTAAGCGATGCCCTCGAGGCTCTCCCCGGGCCGTCACGCCAGCGGGCCGTGGTGCTCAGTTTCCGTGCCGAGGTGCTGATCGACTGTGGCCGCTTCGATGAGGCCGCAGGCGACATCGCCGAGGCCCACCAACTTGCCGACTTGCTCGGCGACGATCGCGTCCATGCGTATGCGGAGTGGGATTCGGCTCGCCATGCATCGCAGCGCGGTGACGCCCAGGCCACGCTCGAGCATGTTCGCCGGGTCGAGACGCACCGGGGCGACTGGTGGGAGCACAGCGGAGCTGATTTCCTGGCCGATGCAGCCGACCTGCTCGACCGGGTCGGCGAGGTCGCCCTGGCCTGGGAGTACCTCCAGCGGGCCCGCGCCTCTCCGGCCGTGCACGACGACTACGCAATCGAACTGGCCGCCGTCGCCCTGCTGGCGCGCCACGGCGATCCACACCGAGCCGAAGAAGGACTCCTGGCGCTGACTGCCCGCTCGCGCGTCGGCCCTCGGGAAATGTGGCGGATTACGTTGCTGCGGGCCGCGGCGGCGCTGCGGTCGGGCGATCCGCGCGCCGGCGGTTTGGCGGCCCAAGCGTTCGAGGAAGCGGCCCGTTTGGGCTATCCGAACCTCCCGCTGATCCGTGAGCGCGAGGTGGCCGAGCGTTTGGCCGCCTTGGCGGCCGAGACCGGCCAACCGGCGGCGCTGGCACTCGACTCGGCCAGCCTGCCCGTCGGGATCACACTCCTCGGCCGCTTCGAGGTCACTCGCGGGGGAAGGGTCGTCGCGATCCCGGCCGGCCAAGTGCGCCAACTGGTCAAGTTTGTTGCCGTCTCGGGCGGGCGCGTCCAGAGCGACGAAGCCATCGAAGTGCTCTGGCCCGAAGTCGATCCCGAAGTGGGCCGGAACCGGCTGCGAACCATCCTGGGCCGTCTCCGCGACGCTGGGGGCGACCTGGTCACGCGAGAAGATGAGTCGCTGATTCTCGGCACGTTGGTTGACTCCGATATGGCCCGCTTCGAGACCGAGGGCCGCCACGCGCTGGCGATCGGCGCGACGGAGAGCCGAGCCGGGGTCGCCCTGGCACGAGCCGCGATCGTTCGCTATCGAGGCGACCTCCTTCCAGACGACCCGTACGAACCGTGGGCGGCAGGGCCGAGAGAACGGCTCCGCCGCCGGGCGCTGGCGCTCCTGGACCTCTGCGCGAGCGACGCCGCGGCGCATCACGACCTCGACGGGGCGTGCCGTTTCTTGGAACGGGCAATCGAGCTTGCGCCGTATGAGGAAGATCGCCACCTCCGTATGGTCGAGCACTTGCTCGCTCAGGGCCGACGAGGCTCCGCCCGCAGGATGCTCGAGCGAGCGCGCGCCGCCTTGGACGAAATGGGTCTTCCCCCGACCTCGGCCCTGGCCGAGATGGAGGCGGCGACGCACCGCTGACCTTGCGTGATCGGTGTGCCGCTCGTGTGACGGGCGGCCGCGATGGTCATTGCGTGCACGTCGCAGTGATCCTTCGGCTACTTCCAGAGGCTCTGGCGGAGGGTCGCGTCGTCGGGCACGCCGAAGTCGTCGACACCGGCGACCGGAAGCCGGTCAATGACGCACAGGACCTGATTGCGCTCCTGTGCGCCCTCGGCCCCGGCCCCGGATCCGCTTCCGGTGACAGCCGCCCACGATCAAAGGAGACAACATGACCCGTCAACGAACCATCGCAACGAGAACGATCCTGTTGGGGCGCCGGTGGGGCGCTGCCGCAGCCGTGGCCATCGTGGTCACACTCGTACCGGCTCAGGCTGCGCACGCCATGGCCACGACCACGGCCACGACCACGGCCACGGCCACGGCCACGGCGAGCACGGCGAACACCACGCCGGGCAATGTCGGAGGTCTGGACCTCGCCGGATATTGCCAGAACCTGGGAGATCACGGAACGACTTCGGCCGGGCCCGCCATCTTGCGCCGCGGCGCCGTGACTGGGCCGAACTTCGCCTACCAGAACTGGGCGTGCGTGCAGGACAGCGGGAAGGTCGTTCCGATGAGCGATACCGGCTCCGCACCGAGCCTCCTCGATGCCTGCGTGCACCAATACCCGAACGTGGCCCTGTACGCGGCACCGCTCGACGCCAACGACGCGTTCACCTGGAATTGCTTCCTCCTTCCTCCGGCCGCGAGCAGCAGCGTCGCCGACGAGGACAACTCCGCGGTTACCGCGCTGATGCAGACCGACATGGTTCAAGGCGAGATTGCAACGCTGCAGGCCGAGGTCGCCACCGGGCACGCAGCACACGCATTGCTCGACGGGGTGCGGTTCCTGCAATCGCGACCTGTCCAGGAGCTGATCGCCGACGTTCTGGGCGGTTACCACTTGACCGGTCAACAGCCCGTCGTTACCGCCGAACTCGGTGCCGCGATGGTGAAGGCGGTACTCAGGCAGCCGTGACCAGCAACACCGAACGTTGTGTAGGTGCACCTCCGGGGCGGGTGGTCCGCCCCGGAGGATTTCCGTTGGCGACGTGTCGATCTGGGCGGTTCCGATCGTCGTTCAGGGTGGAAGGTGCCAAGGGGCACCCGGAGACCAGGGAGTGACCATGCCGCATCCGATCGTTCACGCCGAGATTCGCTCGACCGATCCAGACGCCACTCGCGCCTTTTTCGGAGGTCTGTTCGGATGGACCTACCCGCAGGAGGGGGCGTTCCCCGGTTACACCTTCGTCGATACCGGCGTTCCCGATTCGCTCTATACCGCGATCAGCCCGCTCCAGGGCGACGGCGATCTCGTGACCTTCTTCGTAGGCGTCGAAGACATCGACGCCACCTTGGCGCAGGCCGCCGAACTCGGCGGCCGGGTGGTCCAGGAGCGCGTCGATGTCCCCGGCGTGTCGTTCGCGCTGATCGCCGATCCCCAGGGCCACATTGTCGGACTCGCCCAGCAGGCCTGAACGACCTTCAGCCGCCCTCTGACAAGCCGATGCGACGGTAGAGCCGCTGCAGCGGCTCGGGCGCCCACCAGTTCGCTTCGCCCGCCAGCCGCATGAATGCCGGAACCAACACCCCTCGCACCAAGGTGGCGTCGACCAGGACGGCCATGGTCAGCCCGACGCCGAACATCTTGAGGAAGGTCACTTCCGAGGTGGCGGTGGCGGTGAAGATCACGGCGAGCAGCAACGCTGCCGCGGTCACGATCCGGCCGGTGCGTTCAAGGCCGAGCGCGACCGAACTGACGTTGTCGCCGGTGCGGTCGTGCTCCTCCTTGATCCGCGACAGGAGGAAGACCTCATAGTCCATGGACAGCCCGAACGCGATGCAGAACATCAAGATGGGGGTGGTCGTCTCCAGCCGGCCGGTGGCCGTGAAGTTGAAGAAGTGCGCCCAGTGGCCCTGTTGGAAGATCCACACCATGGCGCCGAAGGTGGCGGTGAGACTGAGCAGGTTCAGGACCAGTGCTTTGACCGGCACCACCACACTGCCGGTCATCAGGAACAACACGCTGAAGGTGACCAGGGCGATGAGGGCGCCGGCCAACGGCAGCTTGCTCCCGAGCGACGCCTTCGAGTCGACCAGTTGGGCCGACTGTCCGCCGACGATGATGGGAAAAGGCGCAGCGGTGCCGCGGATGGCGTGTACCAGCGTTTCGGCCTGGGCTGACTGTGGGTCGACCGTCGGCACCGCCGAAAGCCAGGTACCGCCAGCTGGGCCGGGCGCGGTGAACCGGGCGCTGGCGGCGTTGGGTGGGGCCACCAGATTGCCTCCCGCGTAGGAGCCCGTGGCGGCGTCGACGCGACCCACGTTGGCGATCAGCGAGAGCCGGGCGGCGTAGGCGCCGATGACGGCCACGCCCCTGGGGTCGGCGGTCGGGGCCACGATCTGGGCCGCGCTGGCCTCGTTTCCGGTGAAATTGGTGCGGATCGACTGGTGGACCAGATGGCTGGTGGCCGTGCTGGGCAGCACCCGGTCGTCGGGAAGCCCAAAGCTGATGTGGCGGAATGGGGATCCCAACACCACGAGCAGGATGATTACCGCCCCGCCCATGACCACGGGACGGCGCATAACCGTCGTGGCCAGTCGGTGCCAGAAACCGTGCTCGGTGTCGGGAATGGTGCGGGCCTTCAGGCGGCCCCCGAGCGTGCCAAGGTCGACGCGGGGGCCGAGTACCGCCAGAATGGCTGGGAGGACGACGACGGCACCGACCGCGGCCAGGATCGTGACCGCGATTCCGGCATAGGCGAACGACTTCAGGAAGTACAGGGGAAACACCAGCAGCGCCGCCAACGAGACAGCGACGGTGGTGGCGCTGAAGACGACGGTGCGGCCCGCGGTCTGTATGGTCCGGACCACAGCCTGCGACGGGTCGAGTCCGGCATGCACCTCCTCCCGAAAGCGGGAGACGATGAACAGGCTGTAGTCGATCGCGAGACCGAGCCCGAGCGCCGTGGTCAGGTTGAGCGAGAAGATGCTCACGTGGGTGAACAGCGTGATCACCCGCAACACGAGCAGGGTGCCGACTACTGAGAGGGCGCCGATCGCAACCGGCAGGAGCGACGCCACGGCGCTGCGGAAGATCAACAGCAGGAGCAGCAAGGTCGGGAGCAGCGACAGCATCTCGGCTCGCTTGAGGTCTTCTTGGACCTGGGTACCGACCTGATGAAACACCTGGGCCTGGCCGCCGACTTCGACCGCGAGCTGCGAGTTGTCCAGTTGGTAGCGGGGTGCGATTGCTTTGATGTTCTTCGTTACTTGGTCGTCGCTGCCGGTCACGCGAGCCAGGATGAGGGCCTGCGTCCCGTCCTTGCTGCGCAGCGGCGGGGCGTTGCCGAGCGACCAGTACGAGGTGACCTGATCGGCGCCGATGCTCGGTTCACGGCCCAGCTGCTCGGTGACGGCCCGCGCCGCCCGGCCTACCGCGGGGTCGTCGACCGCTGGTGTACCGGCAGTGGCGCCCGGCGCGGCCTTGGCGGTTACGAGAAGCACCACGTTGGGGTCGCCGGTGTGGAACTGGCGGGCCAGCAGATCGTGAGCCTTGGATGACGGGGCATTCGGATCGAAGAAGCCCCCGGAGGACAGGTGCGATGCCACCCCCCCGCCGATCGCACCGGCTGCAATGGTGGCGACCAGGGCGGCCACGAGCACGATCCGGCCCCGGCGCACGACGAAAGCGGCCAGTCGATTCAGCATCCTGCCCCCGTGATCGCGGCCAAACATAACCGCGCACGGGCAGTCGCCGCTGGCTATCTGGAGAGGTGCGACGAGCCCAGGCTCGCGGGCTAGTCCCGCGACTTAGTGGTCGTGGTGATCGTGGTCGTGTGGACCCTCACGGGGCCCGTCGGACGCTTGTCAACAGCCGGGTTGGCCGTGATTGCCGCAGCACCCCGAGTGGTTGCGCATTTTGGTGAGGTTGTTCGCCAGTACCAGTTTCACCTTGGTGGCGAACGGCGCGTCGTAGTTGCGGAAGTTGGCGATGGAAACACGAACGCTGGGTCGTTCCATCACCCCATCGTATGCGGCATAGACGAGCAGTTCGTCGACCGACACGCAGGCGCGAGGCGCCACGGCAGAGGGAGATCGGCCATGGCTGACAGGCTCATCGTGGTTGACGGGTACCGAGCCACCGAAAAGGACAAGACGAACCTGAGAAAGGAGGCATGGTCGTTCGCGCTGGACCAGCGCGCCTTCGGTCCGCGGCGCCTGGTCGTTGCTTTCGCCAACCGGCGCGGCCGTTTCCTGAGCCTCGCTCACACCCGGCGTATCGAGCCTCCCGAGGCATCGTTGGGCGCCTGCATCCAGCATTCCGGTCGTGGTGCCGCCGCCGCAATCGCATTCTGTGACGAGGTGGTCATCGAAGGTCCGCCGCCGCCCGATCTAGGCGTCCGGTTTGCATCGGCTCGCGCGATTGCCCGCTCGTACCAGATCCACCTCGTCGACTGGTTCGCGTGCGACGATCAGCTGTTCCGAAGCAGCCGCTTCGCACTTGATCCCGATGGCGACTGGTGGGACGTCCCTTGAGTACCCCCCATGCCCCATCTCGCGTCGCATGAACACCCCTTCTTCGTCGCAGCGATCAGGCCGAGGTGGGACCTACCGATGACTCCCGGCCACGCGCACGTACCACCGTCGCCGCGATGGCCAGGGTGCGTCAGTTCGCGACGGGATCGACCCGGCGCTGTCGGTCGGCGAGGGTGAACGCACCGCCGATCAGCGCGACAATCTCGATGGAGGCGTAGTTTTCGTCGAATGCCACAGTGGGGTTGCTGATCATGGCCGATACGACGTATGTGCGCCCTTCGACGGTTGTCGCCAGGTAGTTCAGTGTGAGCACGCCTGGCTCAGACCCACCCTTGTACCAGACCGTCGACCAATGGTGCGGATCAAGCCGGATACCGGCGTCGTTGATCGACAGCGCATGGTCGACCCCGCTCAGCGCTGGGTCCTGGGACTGTCGGTCGAGGCCGGCATAGGCGGCAGATGTCGGTGGGAGATGCGAACCACTCAAGGGTATCGATGGCGCGAGGCTCGACCCATGGGACGGGCGCGGACCGCGCGAGTGGGTCAATCGTGTTCGTCAGGTAGTCGCTCCGTTCCCCGCGGCGCAGAGCGAGGTACTGGTTGGCCAGCGACGGATACCCTTTGCCCTTCAACTGGAACAGTTCCCGGGTGGTCAGGAACGGCTGATTGGCACTCGGCTTTGCCATCCCGAACCGCTGCTGCTGGCGCCGAAGCGCGACCGGCCCCAGGAAGTGCAGCAGATGATCGGCGGCCGTGTTGTCGCTGATCGAGATCATCTCGTCTGCGTAAGTGCTGAGTGGCAGTTCGGTGCCGGACGGAAGATCCTGGAGGACGCCCGACGGGAGGCTCTTCCAGTCGTCACGGATGGCAAGGGTTTGGTCCCAGGCGGCGTCGCCTTGCTCGACGGCTTGCGCGAGCGCCCCAAGCACGTAGAGCTTGAAAGCAGAACCAAGTGGCCGGGACGTCGACGCGGCCAGCCCGTCCACGGCGCTGCAGTGATCGTGGTCGAGTCGTGCGGTCAGGAACGAGACATCGGGCCCCAGCGCCCGCAGGCGGTCATGAATCTCCCGCCACGACTTCGGTGGCGGACGCCGCAAGGCCAGCCCGGCAATGAGCCCCGACGGATCGACCGATAGGTCCAACAACCACAGGAGGTGGTTGGCGCCGGTGACACCAACGGTGGCGTTGGCAGCCGAACCGGTGTATGACGCGAGGCTGAGTCCACCGGGCCCCGCGATCTGGGCCAGGATCGGATTGAGCTGATCGATCCCGACCGATGTCAGGAAGCCGGCGTCGAAATGGTGCGCTGCATCGGCGCCGCTGATCGGGAGGTGATGGGTGGCATCGATCAGCCACGTCACCTGCAGACCGACCGGGGTGTTTGGCACGACCCGAGCCGGAACCGGAGCGGGAGCCGGGGCCGCGGCGACAGGTGCCGTCCCTCCGGCAACGACGAGCATGCAAATGAGCCCAACCAGCACCCTGCGCATGACGGTCTCCCAGTCCGAGCTGCGAGCAACGGCACCATGCGCTGGCCTAGGTTCGCTCGAGACGCATCCTTGTCTGAGTGGTCCCTGGCTCACTGTGAGGTCTACCACAGCGCGAAAGGGTCGAAATCATGCGGGTGTCAGGACCGGCGTGGCGCGGGCCCAGCACCGATACAAAGGTGAAGAATCGACAGCCGAAGTCACCGGCCTACTGTCTGGATGATCCTGGACTGAGTGTGGCGTTGTCGGTCGGCTGGGAGTGGGGTGCATCGTGGACCGGGCCTTAGGGCCGAGGCTTCATTGCAATAGATGACCGCCACAGGGCATGAACTGCTAGGAAAGGACGATTCACGTCAGTTGGCGGCGACGTGCTGAGGTAGCTGGGGGCGTAGGGCCGGGCTCACGGGTGCGGACGCGCGGACGGATCTGGCCATCGCCCCACTTCGCTCGCGTTGGCGGTCGGCCGCTGCGGCCAGCACGTCGGCCATCGAGCGCGGTCCCGACTCGCCTCGTAGCTCACCCCGCAGTCTCGGCCATCTCGGGCCGCGACCTGCGCGGCAAGCAGGAGAGGGGTGACGCCGCTCGGGGAGCATCTGGCGCAGCGCCCCGGGCGCCGAGCACCGGGCCAGCGTGACCAACTCGCAGAGCCGTAGGTCGGGATTGCCGAAACGCCCGTGCTCGCCGCAAGCAGGAGCTTTTCGCCGCGACTGCTGTGGGGCCAGCCCGCGGCCAAGCCGGCGAAGAAGCTGAAGAGGGTGGAAAAAGGAGCCCCGACCGAGCAGGAGAAGCGTCCCGGGCAGGCGTCCCGCGATCAGGTGGCCGACCGACTCGTGTTGCGAGATGGAAACGCTGAGGTCGCCTCGGATAAGTTTGGCTTCGACCGCGGCAGTTCTCCCTTTCTGCGTCGTCGAAACGGGTGGCCAGACCATCGGGGTCTCCTCGTCGGAGCCCGGGGTATCGGTTCGTCGCCCCGGCCGTGTCCCCGGCAGGTGGCTCCAAGAACGCGTCCCGTCATGGCCAGTGGTCGACTTGTCGTGCTATTTATTGGCCATGTGGGCGATGTTTCTGGGCGCCGATCGGTGCACAGTGACGCCGAGGGCGAGTAGCTGGCTCGCGACAGAAGGCAGGAGCGAAAAGATGACGAAGGGCGCTGACAGCCTGGTGGGCGGAACCGTGCAGGAGGCCAGGGGACGCCGGGAGACCCGGGGTGGGGGGCTTCGTCACCGCGGCGTGGTTCTCCTGATCGCCCTGGTGGCCGGCGTGGGGCTGCCCATCGTCGGCGCGTCGGTGGCCCGGGCGGCGACGACGTTCACGGTGACCAACGTCAACGACTCGGGCACCGGTTCGTTGCGTCAGGCCATAATCGACGCCAACAACGGCTCCACCAATGCTGTCATCGCGTTCGCCATCCCGGGAACGGGGCCCTTCAAGATCTCGCCGAGCACGGATCTCGATGCCATCGTCGTGCCCGTGGTCGTCGACGGGTACAGCGAGCCAGGTTCGTCTCCGGCCACGGCCAGCTTGCCCGCCCACATCGAGATCCAGATCGACGGCGCCGGGACCATCCCCGAGGGCATCCAGGTGTCAGATTCGAGTGGGACGACCACAGTCAAGGGGTTGTCGGTGACCAACTTCACCGATTGCGGCATCTGCCTGAACGGTGACGGCCAGGTCGCGGAAGGCAACTATGTGGGATTGGCGCCCGATGGTTCGACGGAAGGGGCGAATACGAACGGGATCCAGAGCCTCGGCAACGGTGATGTGGTGGGCGGCACGACGCCGGCGGCGCGCAACGTGATCGATACCGGCGCTAACTTCGGCAACGCCGGCGTCTGGGGCCGGGCAACCTTCACCACCGTGGAAGGCAACTGGATCGGCCTGAACGCCGCGGGAACGGTGGGCCTGGGCGTAGGCATTGGCGTCGAACTGCCCGGTGCCGGCGCGACCCTGATCGTCGGCAACGTCCTGACCGGTGACGACACCGAAAATGCATGGGGGGTCTGGTCGAGCGGGTCGGGCGGAACGGTCGTGTCGGGCAACCTGATCGGCACCAACCCCGCCGGGACCGCCGCTCTCGGCAGCCTCGACAAAGGCGTTCTCCTCGTGGGTGACAGCGACGCCATCATCGGCACCTCCCCAGCCGGAGGGGGAAACGTCATCGCCAGCTCGTTCAATGGAATCGACGTCGACGGCGCGGTCCAGGCCACGATCACGGGCAACCACATCGGCGTCGACGCCACGAACACCGTGGCGCTGCCGAACTTCAGCGTCGGCGTGTTCGTCGACAGTGGCGGCAGCGCGACGGTGACGGGCAACACGATCGCCAACTCGCCCGCCGAAGGCGTGGGGGTGGGCAACTCGCCGACCGACACGGCCACGGCGACGGTGGAGCAGAACTCGATATTCGACAACGGCTTTCTCGGTATCGACCTGGCCAATGACGGTCTCACAGCCAACGACGGGCCCGGCGACGGCGACACCGGCCCCAACTCGTTGCAAAACTTCCCGACGTTGACGTCGGTGACCACGGGCGCCTCGACCACGCTCGCGGGGACGTTGGCCAGCACGGCCAACGCCACGTTCACCCTCGACTTCTACGCCAACCAAGACCTGGACGGGTCCGGCATCGCCGAGGGCCAGAGGTGGCTGGGGTCGACGTCGGTGACGACCAATGGCTCGGGGGTGGCCAACTTCACCGCCACCGGGCTGGGGGCGAGCACCGCAGGCGAGTTCTTCACCGCCACCGCCACCGACGCCGCCGGTGAGACATCGGAGTTCAGCGCGTCGCCGCCGGTGGCGGTGAACGACACTGCCACCACCCAGGAGAACACGGCGGTCAACTTCAACATTTTGGCCAACGACACCGACGTCGACAGCCCCGACGGTGACCTGACGGTAAACACGGTGAGCGCCCAGACGGGGGGCTCGGCGAACGTGGCCGACGACGGCGACGTCGCCTTCACCCCGACTACGGGGTTCAGCGGCACCGCCTCGTTCTCCTACACCGCGGTCGACCAGACCGGGGCGGTGTCCAACTCGGCCACCGTCACCATCACCGTGACCGCGGCCGCCAACACCGCCCCGACCCTGGCGCCGATACCGGATCAGACCGCCCAGGTGGGCAGCCAGTTGTCGTTCACGGCGCACGGCTCGGACAGCGACAGCCCACCCCAGACGCTGACCTATTCGTTGGTCGGCGCCCCGACGGGGGCGGCCATCGATCCGGCCACCGGGGTGGTCACGTGGACGCCGACGGCGGCCCAGATCGGGTCGACGTCGTTCACGGTGCAGGTGTCCGACAATGGGACCCCGAACCTGTCGGCTACGACCGGGGTGAAGGTGACGGTGACGGCGGCGGGTACCACCACGGTGGTGACGTCGTCGATGAACCCGTCCACCTACGGCCAGTCGGTGACCTTCACGGCCACGGTCTCGGGCGGCGATCACGGCGGCACCGTCGGGTTCTTGGCTGACAACTCCCCGATCGGCGGGTGCGGCACGGTCTCCCTGGGTGGCCCGAACGGCAACCAGGCGTCGTGTGCCATTTCGACGCTGGGCGCCGGGCCCCATACGGTCACCGCCAAGTACATCGGCGACCCGGCCTCGGCGGCCAGTGAGAACACCCTGACCGGCCAAATCGTGAACAAGGCGGTATTGACAGTCACCGCGTCCAACGGGTCGATGACCTACGGGGGGACGCCGCCGACGGTCACGGCGACGATCACGGGGTTCGTGAATGGTGAGGGCCCGGCGGTGTTGACCGCCCAGCCGGTGTGCACCGCCAACGCCAGTCCGTCGCCCAACGCGGGGACTTATCCGAACCGGACGTCGTGTTCGGGGGCGGCCGCTGCCAACTACACGTTCAGTTATGTGAAGGGCACCCTTACGGTGGGCCAGGCGGTGTTGACGGTGACGGCGTCGAACGCCACGATGACCTACGGGGCGACGCCGCCGGCGGTCACGGCGACGATCACGGGGTTCGTGAATGGTGAGGGCCCGGCGGTGTTGACCGCCCAGCCGGTGTGCACCGCCAACGCCAGTCCGTCGCCCAACGCGGGGACTTATCCGAACCGGACGTCGTGTTCGGGGGCGGCCGCTGCCAACTACACGTTCAGTTATGTGAAGGGCACCCTTACGGTGAGCCAGGCGGTGTTGACGGTGACGGCGTCGAACGCCACGATGACCTACGGGGCGACGCCGCCGACGGTCACGGCGACCATCACGGGGTTCGTGAATGGTGAGGGTCCGGCGGTGTTGACCGCCCAGCCGGTGTGCGTGTCGAGCGGCTCTGCGACGACCCCGGCCGGGACGTACCCGAACACCACTTCGTGTTCGGGGGCGGCGGCCGCCAACTACAGCTTCTCGTTCGTGAAGGGCACGTTGACGGTGAACAAAGCCGCCCTGACGGTCACGGCGTCGAACGCCACGATGACCTACGGGGGGACCCCGCCGACGGTCACGGCGGCGATCACGGGGTTCGTGAATGGTGAGGGCCCGGCGAGTGTTGACCGCCCAGCCGGTGTGCACCGCTAATGCCAGTCCGTCGCCCAACGCGGGGACTTACCCGAACCGGACGTCGTGTTCGGGGGCGGCGGCGGCGAACTACACGTTCAGTTATGTGAAGGGGACGTTGACGGTGAAGCCGGCGCCGTTGACGGTCAGCGCGGACAACAAGACCCGGTTCTTCGGGCAACCCAACCCGGCGTTGACCTTCACGGTGCACGGCCTGGTCAACGGCGACACCCAGGCGGCGGTGTTGACCGGCGCCCCGACGGTCACGACTACCGCCGTGCTGTCGTCGCCACCGGGCAGCTATCCCGATCACGATCACGGCCGGGTCGTTGGCCACCAATGGGAACTACACGTTGACGAAGTTCACCAACGCCACGTTGACGGTGACGAAGGCCCCGACGGTGACCACCGTGACCGCCATCCCGAAGTCACCGGCGTTCGGGTCGCCGGTGACCATCACCGCCACGGTGACCCCGAACCCGGCCACCAACGTGGCCTCGCCGACGGGCACGCGTGGCGTTCACCGTCGACGGCGCCGCCAGCCCCGTGGCCGTGGTGGCGGTCGTGAACGGCAAGGCGACGCTCACCACCGCCGCTCTGGGGGCGGGCAACCACCAAATCACCGCCGTCTACAGCGGCGACGGCGACTTCCTGGCCTCGACCAGGCACCTGGCCCGGCTCACCGTGTCGTGCACCCAGACCATCACCGGGAACTATTCGGGGTCGGTGGTGATCACCGCCGGGGCGGCGTGCATCGTAAACGCCACCTTCACCGGGTCGGTGACCGTGCAAGCGGGCGCCGCCCTCGACGTGGAGAACAGCACCGTCACCGGGGCCATCACGGCCAACAGCCCTCAAGGGCTGCGGGTGTGCGCGACCACTGTCGGCGGGTCGGTCACCGTGACGGGGGCCACGGGGCTGGTGGTGATCGGCGATCCCGGCGACGCCGCCTGCGTCCCCAACACCATCGGCGGCACGCTCACCTTGCAGAACAACACCGGCGGCGTGGAAGCC
>CAVTDW010000018.1:0-116073 GCA_963733505.1 uncultured Actinomycetota bacterium
CGCCAAGATCCCATTCGACCAGATAGAGAGTTCCAGTCTTGACCCGCAATCTGGGTTGTACACCGTTGGGAAGTATCCGGCTGCGAGGTCAGCTGACAGCGTCGATATCGGAAAACAAGTGATTACGACCGTAAGCACGCTTGTCGTATCGATCTCTGCGTTCTATTTCGGTGCACAGTCGGTCGAGATGGGGCGACGTCCGGCATTGATTCAGCCCGGACCTACCGCCCCCGCGGCGCAGGCCCCACGCCCGCTGGTAGCGCGCCCGATCCCGCTGCCAAGAAGGACGAGGCAGCCGACGTCTCTGACCAACCGGCGGGCTAGCCATCACCGGATCGGGTTGTTTGGCAGCGGGCTCACAAGGGGCTCTGAGCAAAATCTGAGGTTGCGATGTCAAGGTGCCAACGGGAACGAGAGTTGCTCGTTGCAAGAAGGGACAACCGCATGAAGAATCGCCTCGCAGCCATCGGGCTCGCTGTCGGTCTGGTGGGGGGTGGCGCCGCCGGTTTGTATCTGGGCATCGCCGGCACCGCGGGCGCTCAGACATCGCCTACCACGCCGACGACAAGCGCCACGACGGCGCCCGGACAGACGCCCGCCACGCCCAAGTCGAACGAGGACGCGGCCCACGAAGCGGGCGAGTCGGCAGCGCAAGAAGCCGCCGAGAACTCAGGCCAAGCCCACGCCCACGGTGGCCATCCCGGCGGCGGCTCCAACGAGGACCCAACCCACGAGAAGTCGGAGAGCGCCGCTCGTGAGGCCGAGGAGAACGCGCCGGCCGCGACACCAAATACGACTACCCCGGCGACAACGGCTCCGGCAGCCGGCTGATCGCGCCACGGAATCGTCGGGCGGGGGGCCCGGTCGATCGGCACGACCGGGGCCGACGTTCACGCACCGCGAAATCTGATCCTACGGCGCGATTCTCGCGGCGTCGAGAGCTACCCCCATCTTCCGCGCCACCCGGAGGGCCTCGTCAGCGGTCAAAGTTTTGCACCACTCGCCACATGAATAGGGATCCTCGCCCATCCCCGTGATGGCATCGAGCATGTACGCATTCCCTACCTTCCACCGACCGGTTGTGGTCTCGGGATGGAGATATTCCGGCCAGGACCAACCACCTCCCTCCCGGCCGTCCTCGTCCCAGCGCCACTGGCGCATGAGACCGATCGTAGATTTGTCGTTCAGGAAATACCGGTAGTGACCGTCGGGATGGCTGGCGACGGTCTCCGACACCCTCTCGTATGCCGACAAGTCATCAAGAAGCCGGCGGGCCGCGCCGTACTTCTCGCGGAGCCGGGCCGCTTGCGCCTCCGACAGCACGGCAAGACGGGATTCGTCGGCGTTGTCATCAATATCGGCGCGCTTGACCCGACGGGCAATCGGGTTCGGGGCCAACCTCCGTATGAACGCTTCGTATGACTCCTCTGGCAACCGGGAGAGCAGCACCACGACCTCGACGACGTTGTCGGGGCACCCGCGAGAGATCAGGTCCTTGGCGAGCAGCGGTGTGTCTTCCAGGACGTCATGAAGGACCGCGGCGACGAGGGCCGCTTGCTCGTCGGGTCGGTTCACCCATTGGGGGTCGCCGATACGGGCCGCAAATCGCTCACTATCGGCCCGCAACCTCTCCATGACTCGAAGGGGATGTTCGATGTATGGCCGCCCAGCCTTATCGGTCGCGCCCGCATGGGCCGTTCGAGCCAACGAAATCGCCTCATCGAGGGTCATCTCACGAGCACCTCGACCACGATCGAACCAGCCTCAGCCACAACGACGCCGGCATCGCAGCCGGTATGCAGCCTGGACCAAGCCGGAACGGCAGCTGTCACTGCTGACCACGCAGGCTCATGCCGGCCACGGGCCTCAGGTCTGGGTCGAGTAAGGCTGCAGCCTGGACCAGGTAGTCGGAACGGAAGTGATTCGCCGGGCTCAGCTTCAGTGCGTCCTCGGACATGTTCGGCCCCCTTTCACCGGCGACGATGCGCCCCATCCTGCCACCGGAACACGCGTGCGTGGATCGACCGGCGCGACCGCACGAATTTGACCGTGACGGGGGCGTCGCGCCCGCCACCAGATCCCACCAGGACGGCTGGTGGACCACCTTTCTCCCGCCCTTCGCCCTATCTCGAATGACAGCCCGAGCTGATGCCGGCGCCCACGATCGCCAGTGGGCCGTCACCGCCAGCGAACGCGATCTCCCGGCGGCGGCTCGCCATGGGGCCACAGTGACCGACATTTCCCTCTCCGAGGGAACGGCAACCGCCGCGCTGCGGGTGGCCGACAGCGCGCGAGGCTGTAGCGGGTTTCCTGGCGTGCTCCGCCATCGCCGGTCAAAGAGCAGACGGGGGAAAATGCCTCCCGCGCCACTTGTTGACCGTTTCGGGAGGAATTTTCCCCCTCCTTCGATTTGGCCACCGTTTGGTGCGAACAGGATTGGCAGTAAAGTGGCGAAGGCGGTCGCGTCCGTGATCGGCGTCGAGCGGTTGCTCCCAGTCCCCGGGCAACTTCGACGGACTCGCAGGACAGAGGGACTAATGAAACGTTATTTCGGTGCATCCAAGGGCATTGCCGTCACGATGACGGGCACATTCGTCGTCGCAGCCTTGCTCGCAATGACCATGCCGTCAGCGCTTGCCAGTTCTGTGGCCACTTCCGGTGACCAGCCGGCGACAGGGCACTGCGACCGAACCATGACGGGACGCAACCATGCCGTAATCAATGTCCCCGCTCCCCGCACCTATTGCCTGGTGAATCTCAACCAGATCGGCGCGGTCAATGTCGCACCGGGCGCCGGGCTCTCCGTGACGGGCGGCTCGATCATCAACGGAGCGATCACGCTGGTCGCGGCCAAGGCATTTACGTTCTGCGCCAGTTCCACGAAGCAGGGTGCCATCAAATCCTCGAGAGGCACCGGATTCATCCTCATCGGCAACGGCGGCGACGGCATGGGGGCAACACCGTGCGGCGCCAACCACATCGACGGCGCTGTGACGTTGGCCAGCAACAGCGGCGGCGTAGAGCTGGGTGGCAACTCGATCGTCGGCGGGCTGACCGTCAGCGGGAACGTCGCCCCCAATCTCGGCATCCCGAAAGAGGACAGCGCGACCGAGATTGAGGCCAATGTGGTCACCGGATTGACGACCTGCGCGACCAACAATCCCGCTCCCGTGAACGATGGTCGAAAGAACACCTTCACCGGCGGCGTGAAGGGCCAGTGCATCGGCCTTTAGGCCGTTTGGGAGTTGGCGACGGTGCCATGTGGGCACGTCCCGGGTCCTGAGTCCCAGGCGGGTGCCTAGTTCGTTGTGACTACTCCGGATAGTCAATTCGAGTCATGGACGGCGACGGCGCCACCCAGCAGAATCGGGCCCGACAAGTGTTCAGCGTTGAGCCACCCAGGAGGATGAGCGATGGCGCCACAATCGCATCGTCGACGCACAGGGCGTCGAACCAACGGACTGAGCCGCCGGTGAGCGATGCGAGTGACAGGGCTGAGTCGCCGAAGGGATCGTGCTTCCTCGTCGAGTGGCAGCTGTCTGATGGCGATCCGCCCGTGAGCGTGGGCAACGAGACCAACAACTCAGCCGGATCTCCTGGGATGTCGCGGCGGGACCAACCGGTCCCGCGGCGGCCTAGGTCTGTGGTGGCGAAGGCGTGGTCGCCAGCGGCCGAACTCTCTGGATGGTTGTGGTAAGGGTGCGGTGGGCATTCGGTTTCGGCTCTGGCGCGTCTCTGGGGTGAGTTCAGCGCTTTGGGCCCGGTTGTTGTCGTAGGACCGCAATAAGTGGGCCCAAAGCGATGAAGTGCACCCAAAACATCGGTTGGGCCCACGGTTGGTGGTCCGCCACCGGCGCCAGGCGACCGGGTCAGGTGTTGCGCCCCCGACCGGTGGAACCGGGCACCACAGGATGGACTTCCAGGTCGCAGAGGCTTTTGGCGGGAAGTCGGACCGAATGGGTTTCATTGGGCGGGGTGACCAGCAACGTCGTGTAGATCGGGCAAGCGGACTGGCTGGGCGTCGGCGCGAGGAGCCCTTCGATGGACGCCGAGGCCGTCGCCCCGGTGGCCAGCGACACGATCGGCTCGGGCCCGAGCAGTCCGACGCCGGCCAGGTAGCCGTTGGTGGTCCGCCGAGCGCTCACGACGTGAGTGCCGCCGGCAGTCAGCCCGTCGGCGCCGGGGTATCCATGCATAACGCAGGGCGGGCCGAGGTCCCGGAAGACGACGACGGTCCCCCCATGTCCGGCTCCGCTGGAGAGTTCCGTCGTCGTGATCGCAAGCTGGGCGGTGGTGCAATGGCCCGACACGGGCGTCGTCGTGGCTGCTGCCACTGGCGCAGCGCTGGTGGTCGGCGGTGACGAGGTCGTTGCGGGCGAGGTGGTGGCGGGCGCGGTCGTGGCGGGCGAGGTGGTGGCGTCGTTGCTCGCGCCTGCCTTTGTCGGGGTTGCGTGGCATGCCGCCAGGCAGACCGCGAGTGCCACGCTCGCTGCCATCGTCCACAGTCGTGTGATCTTCAAAGGTCTCCCTTGGCTGACGAGGAAGTGATTGCGATCTGGGCCACGTTTGAGGGCTTGGTCGGCAATGCCGTCGTCGTCGCCGACACGGTATCTTGGCCCGACCCGAGACCATGGCAGGGCTCCTTGTCGCTTCTCGACGCGCAACTGGAGGGATGAGTTCGTGGTCGACGAGGGTGGCGACGCGCCGTGCTGGGCCGAGAACGTCTGCGAGTCCTGCGGCGCCCTGGTCGACACGCGGGGCCACGCCTGCCCCCGCGTTCGCCCGATCAGGCGCACCATCGTGGGGTTTCGTCAAGACCCTCTCGGTGACTGGGTCGCGGAGCTGTCGTGCCTGCACAGCCAGCACCAAAGGCACCGGCCGCCCTTCCAAATGCGCCCGTGGGTGCTGTCAGCCGAAGGAAGAGAGGCGCACCTCGGTACCGGCATCGACTGCCCGCTGTGCGCCCGCGCTGAGCTCCCAAACGACCTGGTCGTGGCCCGCACCGCCGGGCCATTCGACGCAGCCGGCGTGCCCGCGGGCCTACTTGCCAACCATGTCGTGGCGGAAGGCAGGTGGGGCTGCCTTCATGTGGTCGAGGGAACCGTGACATTCTCCATGTACACCGACCCGCCCACCGTCGTGCGCCTCGGCGCCGGCGACCGTCAGCCCATCCCGCCGGGAATCCCTCACGCCCTCACCATCGACGGCCCGGTCCGCCTCAGCGTCGACTTCTTGAAGGCCGCGCGACACGGCTTCGAGCAGTGCCCCTAACGACGTTTGGCCGTGAGGGAGGACCGCCCACCGACGTCCGCCGACGTACCGAAGGTTCGGAGCCCAAAAGCGGTTAGCGGAACCGCGGTTCACTCATTCGAGTCACGCTCTCCTGTTTAGTCGTCGGCGAAGGCACTTTCGAAAGGTTCGGTTTCCCACCGTTACGATCTCGCCCGCGGCGTGTTCTCCGCGGATGGGTCGACGCCGAGACGCACACAGCACCATCCCGGCGTGGGTTGCAGCCGGGCGACCATGCCCGCATCGGTCAGCGAGGCCGCCATGCCGGCCAGGAGGGCCAGGTTCATGCCACATATCAGTTCGGTGTGATCGGCCGCCAGGCGATGGAAGGGGCAGTTGGCCAGCACGACATCGCCGTCTGAGATTCGCGGCTCGTAGCCTTCTTCGGTCAGGACCTGGACGGCTGCGCCCACCAGAGCGCCCCGACGGGGTCGGCTCCCGGTTCGACGCCGGGCGGCGCGGCCGAGTTCGGCTCCACGATCGCGGGCGACGCGTGCGAGCGCCGGGCCCACCGGAGTGGCAGTGTCGGTCGCTTGGCGGACCGCGGTGGCCAACAGGTCGGCCGCCTGGTCGTAATGCCGAGGCGGCAAGCTCAGAGCGATGTCATGGGCGGCGCGTCGGTACAGCTTGGAGGGCCGGCCCGCCCCAGGCCCTTGGCGCCCCCCGAGACGGCGGAACTCGACGTCAAGCAGGCCGCAGTCGGCCAGTCGATCAAGGTGGGTCGCCGCCACAGGCCGGGCCACGCCGACCGCCGCCGCCGCGTCATCCCGACTCACGGCCTGATCTTGGGCGGCCACAAAACGGTACAGCGCCCGCCGCAGAGGGTCGTTCAGGGCTGCGATCCCGGACACGGAGTTGTCGATGTCGTCGCTCATCGTCCTCCTACCAGCCTACCTTGTAAAGAACCGCCCGTCATGTTTTAGAGTGGATGGGCAAGTCCGGCGTTGGAGGAGGATGCGAATGACCATGGTGGCTGAACTACACGACGGTGGCCCGGCGCTGCACGTGGTGCGTGGTGAGGCGACCGTCGATCGAAACGCGGCCGAGGCCGCCGTCTCGGACTTGCTGGTCGCCCTGGGACAGGACCCGTCGTCCCCGCACCTGGCGGGAACCCCGGCCCGAGTGGTGGCCGCCTTTGAGGAACTGCTCTCCGCCGCGCCGTTCCAGCCCACCACTTTCGCCAACGACGAAGGCTACGACCAGTTGATCGTGGCACGCGATATCCCGTTCCGATCGCTGTGCCAGCATCACCTCCTTCCCTTTCGTGGTATCGCCCACGTCGGTTACCTGCCCGGGGCCCGAATCGTCGGGCTATCCAAGCTGGCCCGGGTGGTCGAGCACTTCGCCGCTCGACTTCAGGTCCAGGAGCGTCTCACCGTCCAGATCGGCGATTGGCTGAGCAGCCAGTTGGAACCGAAGGGAGTCGGGGTGGTCCTCGAAGCCGAGCATCTGTGCATGACGGTGCGCGGCGTGATGGCCTCTGGAAGCCATACCGTGACGTCCTCTCTGCATGGCCTGGTCCGCGACGACGCCCGCTGCCGCGCCGAGTTTTTGTCCCTGGCGCATTGCAACTGATCTCGCGCGGCGGCGAAGTGGCGACCGGCGCCGGATCTCGCGCTGCGGTGACGCACCGGGACTTCGGCGACTTTGGTGGGGCCGCGCGCAACATGGATCGGGACGATGCCTCGACGCCGACGTTTCCCACCCTCGGCTGCCGATTTCGTCGTCGGGCCTCCTCGGGCCGCTGCTGATCGACCCGGTGTCGTCCTGGCCAAGGCCCGCGGCGGCGAGCGGCGGCGACCGACGGTCCCGTGACTTTGTCCGATGCGGGTAGGCTGGGTCTTGTGAAAACCTTCACAATCATCTGCCGAGGAGCCGGCCGTGTCCCCTCGTGAGGAACGTCCGGCGGTAGGACAGCCGGCCGAGACAACATCAGACGCCCTCCGTGTACTGCACGAGGCATACACCTACAAAGTGAATGCGGCGCTCGCCGACCGGTCGACAAGCGTTGTCTGCGAGCTGTCCGACGCCTATCTGGCCGACTCGATGGCCCTGATGGTGGCGCGAGAGTAGGGCCAGACCGACCCGTCGGCACCCCCGGCGCGGCGGCCCGGACCCCGGTGGACTGCTCGCTCAGGCCGAGGTAGGTCGCGCTTCCTGCACCAGCCAGCCGTTGTCATCGGGATACCTGAACGACACAACCTCGGATCAGAGGCGCGATGCCGCGATCTTGCCGATCTTCGCAAGCGTGTCGACCGTCAGGTCCTTCGACATGCCGGACAACTCGAGGCCGACGCCGCCGTTCATGCTGATCAGGGTGTCGCCCTTTAAGACATAGAGCGTCGCGGGCAGGAAACCGGGGCCGTCGTAGTACGCCAGGTCGCCGATACCGGCGACCAGCTGAGCGGACGAGTCCCTCGCCGCGGCTTCCGCCTTACCGCCCGTGCCCTTGACCAGATCGATCCCAAAAGAGCCCTTGAGGGCCTGGACTCCCGCCGCCGAGTAATAGGAGCAGCCGTCGAGGTCGGTCGGGGCATTGGTCTCGGTGATCTTCTGACCGAGGATTCCGCTCAACTCGTCCTTCGTCACCAGGTCACAGATATGGCGCTTCCCATCCGGCACCGTAGACGTCGCGGGCGGCGTAGTTGTGGCCGACGACGCCGTGGTCGGCTCGATCAGGGCAGTCGAGGACGTTTGCGCGGGCCTCGATGTCGTGGTCGCGGATCCACTGGCCACCTTGCTGGCTCCGCATCCACCCAATCCACCTGCGAACACAACTACCGAAACACAGGCCGCCACAAGGGTCATCATGAGTCGCTTCATCGATTTCTCCGCCTAGAGGGATCGTTTGCGGCGGCCAGAATACCGGCTCCACCCGGCCCGCGGACCGATGAAAGGCCGCGTCCTACCGATACGCCGCGGCTTGGATGCCGTACAACTCGGCATACTGGCCACCTGTGGCCATGAGGGCTTCGTGCGTCCCGACCTCGACGACTCGTGCCCCGTCGAGCACGACGATGAGATCGGCCATCCGGACCGTGCTGAAGCGGTGCGACACCAAGACGGTGATCCGGCCGTCGTCGGCGTCGCGGCGGGCGCCGGCGGCGTAGCGCTCGAACAACGCGTGCTCGGTCTCGGCGTCGAGCGCCGCGGTCGGCTCGTCGAGCACCAGGACCAGCGGGCCGTCACGCATGAAACCTCTGGCCAGGGCCAGCTTCTGCCACTGGCCGAAGCTCACCTCGACACCCTCGGGCCAGCTGGGACCAAGTTGGGTCTCGAGGCCCGAGGTGAGGTGCTCGACGACATCGTGCGCTCCCGCCCGGTCGATGGCGGCATCGACCGCGGGCGCGTCCTCCAGCCTGGGCACGTCGCCCAGGCCGACCGTCTGGCGCGCCAGGAACTCGAAACGGAAAAAATCCTGGTACGCCCCGGCCAGTCGGGCGCGCCATTCGTCGGCCGGCATCCTCGCCAGCTCCTGCCCGTCGACAAGGATGCGTCCCGAGGTGGGCTCGTAGAACTTCGAAAGCAGTTTTACCAGCGTGCTCTTGCCGGCACCGTTCTCACCGACGATGGCGACCACGATGCCGGGCGGGAGCGTAAAGCTCACCTTCTCCAGGACCAGGCGGGTGGTACCTGGATAGGCGAAGGACACGTCGTCGAAGGTGATCCCCGAGTGGATCCGGTCGGGCACCGGGAGGTCGGCGCCGACGACCAGCGACGCGGCGTAGTCCTCGAGCCAGGCCAGGCGGCGGGAGCCATCCATCCAGATGCCGCGCAGAAAGCCGATCTCGCCCACGGTCGCTCCGATGTAGGACGAGAGGCGGGCGCCTGCGGCCAGGACCAGAAGTACATCCTGGGGCGGCGCGTTCAATCCATCGGCTACGAACGCCACGGCGCCGACAAAGGCACCACCGAACAGCGCCCACGCCAAGGTGTGCCACACCGCCGAACGCCAGCGGGCCGCCGACACGACGGCGTACCAGCGTTCCCACGAGCTGCGCCGGTCGGCTGCCAGGCGGGGACCTATGCCCGTGACGCGCACCTCCTTGCCCGGAGGAGCGGTGGTGGCGGTGGTGAATAGGTGACGGGACAGCCGCTCGAAGGGGGCGGCGCGCTCGTAGGCAGCGCGCTCCACCGCCGGGCGCCAGGTCGAGCTCAGCACCGTCGGAACGGCGAAGAGCGCCAGCAGTGCCAGCGCCGGGTGCACCGACATCAACAGCGCCACCGTGATGCCCAGGCGCAGTATCCACCCGCAGGTCGAAAACAGGGACATGTACATGTGGTCGAGCACGAATATCTGGTCGCGCAGGACCGAGAGGCGATCGAGATAGTCGGGGCGCTCCTGGTGAGCGATCGTGGCGACCGTTGCCTGTAGCCGGGCCACATGGGATTCCAGGGCGATCGTGACCTTGTCCCGGAACCGGCGCTGGACCCGGGTGGAGATGATCCGCAGGAACCAGGTGGCGACCCCCGACAGCGCCATGCCAATGGCCGCCACCATGATCAGCGATCTGTGGTGTTGCAACACTCCTTCGCCGAGCAACTTGAGCCACACTGCGATCAGGGCGTCGGGCACCGCCGCCAGGAGCGACAGGAGGAAGGCCGCCAGGATCAGGCCCGGTTCGTGCTGGTACCCGAGCTTGCACAGCCGCCACATCGACGACAGGGCAGGCGGCAGATCCTCGTCCTTCAGCTTGGCGGCGCCGTCGGTAGTGGCAGCAGCGGCGCCGTCAGGGGCCCGCCTCAGCGGCCTCACCGGCCGCCTCGCCGGCCTCGCCGGCGTCGCCGGCTTCGCCGCTGGCAGTCTTCTCAGGTGAGGACGTCATAGGTCGTTTCCTCCTCTCCTTCTTCCACGCCGCCGAGGACGAATCGTTGTGCCTGTAGCTCGAACATGGTGTGGTAGCGCCCGCCCTGCGCCATCAGCTCGTCGTGGGTGCCAAGCTCGATGACCCGGCCCTGTTCGAGCACGCAGATGCGGTCAGCCTGACGAACGGTCGAGAACCGGTGGGAGATCAAGATGGTCGTGCATTGACGGGTGGCGGCGAGGATCCGCTCGAAGATCTCCGCTTCGCCCCGCACGTCGAGCTGCGCCGTTGGCTCGTCAAGGATCACGACCCCCGCCCCGAGCTGCACCGCACACAGGGCGCGGGCCAAGGCGACCCGTTGCCACTGCCCGCCCGAAAGGTCGGTACCGCCCGCATACCCCTTGGCCAAGATGGTGTCGAGGGCGGCCAGGTCGGAGCCGCCGGCACTGGCCAATGCGGCCGCCACCGCGTCGTCAGGGGCGCCCTGGGGGGCCACGTTGTCGCGGAGGGGAAGTTCGAACCGGATGAAGTCCTGGAACACCGCCGTGACCCGAGACCGCCACGAAGCGAGATCGAGGTCTCGCAGGTCGACCCCGTCCACTTCGATGGCGCCTGACTGCGGGTCGTACAGGCGGCAGAGCAGCTTGGCCAAGGTGGTCTTCCCGGCCCCGTTCTGGCCAACGATGGCCAGCGATGACCCCGCCGGGATGGCGAGGTCGAAGTCACGCAGGACCGGCTCGGCGGACGAGGGGTAGGCGAAGGTCAGGTCGCGGAAGCGCAGTTCGTGCGCGGGCAGGCCGTCGGCGGCTCGCGTCCCCGCGGGAAGATCACCGGCCCGTCCCATCTCGCCCTCCAGCCGCAGCACCGCGGCCACCGGGGCGGCCGATCCGTCCAGGGCCCAGTTGAGGCCGCCGAAAGCGATCATCGACGCCCCGATGGCGGCTTGGGCGTAAACGACGATCGAGCCGAGATCCAGCCGACCCGCCCCAGCGGCATCGGCCAGCGACCAGAAGACCACGACGTTGGCGGCACTGACGATGACCAGGCTGGTCACCACCGAGCGTTCCCGCAGACGTGTCGCCTGGTACTGCAACTGGTGGAGCAGGGTGCGCCGGGCAATGAACCGGTCAAGGGTCCACCCGGCCAAGCCGAACAACCGCAGCTCCTTGGCGGCTGGTGGATCCACGGCCAGGCGGTAGGCATACTGGGCGTCGCGTTGGGCCGAGCGAACCTCGTCGGTGTTGCGATCACGCCAGATAGCGCTCTCCTTGAGTAGCCAATGGGTCGAGAGCCACCCTCCCCCGAGAACGAGTGGCGCCCACCACGCGTAAGCGAACAGCACCGCGGACGACGCCAGGCCACCCAACATCTCGACCAACCCCCCGGCGATGAAGTCCATGCTCATCGACAGCGGGGGGCCACTCATGCCGAAGTCGAACTCGCGGGCGGCCGTAAGGTCAGAGGTGAGCTTCGGATCCTCCAGGTGACCCATTCCCGGAGGATCGACGCACGCATCGGTCAACCGGTCGTAGAGCCAGGCCGCGGTGCGGTCACCGAGGCTGGCGCTGATGGCGGTGTGGATCGGACTCAGCACCTGTAGCAAGACGAATACGACGCCGACCAAGCTCAGCGGCCCCGCCAGGTCGTGTCCCTTCTGCACCGCCCCGACCAGGCCGCCGATGGCGATGGCGAAGCCGGCCGGCAGCAGGCCGCGCAGGACCAGGACCGTCCACCAGGCGGTCGCCATTGCCCGATCGGCCTTGGGGAGGACCCCGAAGAAGCGCCACTCCTGGCGGCCACGGAGCTTTTTCAACATCGCATCCCTCCAATGAGCACGGCGCAGGCTTGCACATGCATTGTGCTAGTCCGGTGTTCCAACCAGGCACCGAAGGGGAGGGACGAGACGTGCGCACCTCACAGACGCCAGTGCGCCACACCATCCAACGCACCGCCGAGGCGGCGGAGGCGGAGGCGGTGAAGGCCGAGGCAGTGAAGGCGGAGGCGCTGAAGCCGGAGGCGCAGTCATCGACGGGAGGCGCACCATGGCAAAGTTGATCTACTCGGTCATCACGTCGCTCGACGGCTATGTGGCCGACAAGGACGGCGACTTCGACTGGGCGGCGCCGGACGAGGAAGTGCACGCCTTCGTCAACGACCTCGAGCGGCCAATCGGCACCTACCTTTACGGGCGCCGGATGTACGAGACGATGGTCTACTGGGAGACGGCGCACACCCTCGCCGGTCGGCCGCCGGTCGAGCACGACTACGCCCAGATATGGCAGGCGGCCGACAAGGTCGTCTACTCCAGGACGATGGCGACGGCATCGAGCGCCAGGACACGGATCGAGCGCGACTTCGACCCCGAAGCGATCCGGCAGCTGAAAGCGTCAGCGGGGTCCGACATGACCATCGGCGGCCCCGACCTCGCGGCCCAGGCCATCAAGGCCGGGCTGGTCGACGAGTGGCAGCTGTTCCTCACGCCGATCGTGGTAGGAGGCGGCACGCAAGCCATCCCTGACAATGTCCGATTGAAACTCGAACTCCTCGACGAACGCCGTTTCGCCAACGGTGTGGTTTACCTCCACTACCGCAGCGCCTCAATATGACCGCGCAGAAGATCCTGGTTACGGGCTCGTCGGGCCATCTTGGTGAGGCACTCGTCCGCGTTCTGCGCGCCGAGGGCCACGCCGTCGTCGGGCTCGACATCGTGCCCTCGCCGTTCACCACGATCGTCGGCTCGATCGCCGACCGAGCCGACCGTGGCGCCGTACGTGCCGCGCTGGCCGGCGTCCAAAGTGTCATCCACACGGCAACCCTCCACAAGCCCCACGTCGGCTCGCATGACCGCCAGGCGTTCGTCGACACGAACATCTCCGGGACGCTGGTCCTGTTGGAAGAGGCCGCCGCGGCTGGCGTAGAGAGCTTCGTGTACACCAGCACGACCAGCGTCTTCGGGCGAGCGCTCACTCCCCTGCCCGGCGCTCCCGCGGCCTGGATCACCGAGGACGTCGTGCCCGTACCCAGGAACATCTACGGCGTGACCAAGTCGGCGGCGGAGGATCTCTGCGAACTTGTGGCCCGGGATCAAGGACTCCCCGTCATCGTTCTCCGAACAGCTCGCTTCTTCCCCGAGGCCGACGACCGAGATGATGTTCGAGCTGCCTACCCCGACGCCAACGTCAAGGCCAACGAATACCTCTACCGCCGCGTCGACCTTGAGGACGTCGTCAGTGCCCATCTGCTGGCCGTGGCCCGGGCGCCCGCCATCGGTTTCGCCAAATACATCGTGAGCGCCACCACGCCCTTCGGACCCGACGACGTGGCCGATCTGACCCGGGATGCGCCGAGGGTCGTCGGTCGCCTGTTTCCCGACCAGAATGCGGAATACCAGAAGCGGGGCTGGAAGATGTTCCCCGCCATCGATCGTGTGTATGTGAATGCCCAGGCCCGCATCCGAGCTCGGCTGGACACCGAAGTTCGACTTCGGCCACGTGCTCGAAATGCTCAGGGCGGGCGAGGATCCGCGCAGTGAACTGGCACGCGTGGTCGGCGCCAAGGGGTACCACGAGGTGTCGACCGGCCCGTACACCATCCGTTGAACCCGGACCTGAATCCGGACCTGGACCGGGCCGTGGACGCCGGTGTCTCGACGTCCTCGCCGTGGGCCGCGCGATCGACTGGATATTCGTGTGCGACCAGGCCGCGGCGCCGCCACCATGGACGCCGTGGCATCCGTGCCGACCATCCAATGGAACCCTCCTCCTCACTTCCGTTTGTCGTCCATGTCGACGACTCCGACGGCCCGGGCGACGTCATTGACGCCCTGGCCCTGGACGCGTTCGTCTCCGGTGTCCAGCCGTGGGCCCGTACCATCCGCCTGGAGCGGGTCCGGCCCGACGCCCCGCTGATCCCCCTAGGCGAGGCACCGGCCCGGGTTGCCTCGTCGCCCGGCTGCCAGGTCCAGCTCGTCAAAGGGCCAGGCTGGACCCTTCGAAGCACCCGCTGGAGCGATCAGACGGCCACGCTCACGGTGACGGCGACCGACGCCAACCTCGGCCGGAGCATCCTCGACCAGGCGTCCGAAAACGCCGTCGAACCCGAGCCGCCCGAAGACGATGCCCTCGCAATCGGTTTCTGGCATCTCGGCCAGCGCCCCTATCCCCAGCGCGCCAGCCGTTCGATCGCCATCGCCCCGTGGACCACGATCCGGCACAACTATTCGTCGTCGGTCGCCGAGACGTTCGACCGCCTCATGGGCCTGGACCGGGCCACGCTCAACGGCCGGCTGCTCCTGCTTCACGGTCCGCCCGGCACCGGCAAGACGACCGCACTGCGCGCCTTGGCCCACGCCTGGAAAGGATGGTGCCGGTTCGAATACATCCTCGATCCGGAACGACTCCTCAACCTGCCCGGGTATCTGATGACGGTCGCCCTGGACGACAACGACGACGATGACGACAAACGGTGGCGCCTCCTTGTCCTCGAGGATTGCGACGAGCTGATCCGTGCCGAGGCCAAACAGGGCGCCGGCCAGTCGCTGGCCCGCCTGCTCAACCTGACCGACGGGCTGCTCGGCCAAGGCCTCGAGGTGCTGGTGTGCATCACGACCAACGAAGCCCTGTCCCGCCTGCATCCCGCCGTCGTCCGGCCCGGCCGCTGCATCGCCCAAATCCACGTCGGGCGCCTCCCCCGCCCGGAGGCGACGGCGTGGTTGGGGTCCGGAGCCGGAATCGGACCAGAAGGCGCGACGCTGGCCGAGCTGCTGGCCATCCGGGGCGACCTCGGCCAACTCGCCCATCACGACACCCCGGCACCAGCGGGGCCCTATCTGTAACTCGGCCGGACGGCGAGGGTGGCCGGTCGAGGCCACGGGTGTACGATCGAGTGGTTTGCACGAGGGCTCGTTAGAGCAACGCGGGCAGGCATGACGTGACCCAGGTCCTGGATCCGTCCCGACGCTGCCCCTATCGAGTACCGCGGTTCGAAGAGAGAAGGCCATGGCAAAGCTGATTGCATTTGATGACGCCGCCCGTCAGGCGCTGGAACGGGGGATGAACCAGCTGGCCGACGCGGTGCGCGTCACCCTCGGTCCCCGCGGCCGCAACGTCGTGATGGACCGGGGCTACACGGCGCCGCTGATCACCAACGACGGCGTTTCCATCGCATTGGAGATCGACCTCGAGGATCCGCACGAGCGCCTCGGCGCCGAGCTCGTCAAGGAGATCGCCAGGAAGACCGACCAGGTGGCCGGCGACGGCACCACGACCGCCACGGTCCTCGGCTGGTCGATGGTGCACCACGGCTTTCGCAACGTCGCCGCGGGGGCCAACCCGATGGCGCTCAAGCAGGGCATGCAGGACGCCGCGAGGATCGTCATCGCCGGCCTCAAGGACGTCACCAAGGAACTCACGACCCAGGATCAGATTTCCCAGGTCGCCACCATCTCGGCGGGTGACGAGGAGGTCGGGGCGATCATCGGCGAGGCCATGGCCAAGGTCGGCCGCGACGGCATCATCACCGTCGACCAGTCGCAGTCCTTCGGCATTGAGCTCGAGTACGTGGAGGGCATCAAGTTCCGCAGCGGCTACCTCTCGCCGCAGTTCGTCAACGAGCCCGACCGCAACGAGGTCGTGCTCGACGAGCCCTACATCCTGGTCGCAGGCGCCAAGATCTCGGCGGTCAAGGATCTGGTGCCCGCCCTCGAGATCGCCATCCGCACCGCCCACCCGCTGGTCATCATCGCCGAGCGCATCGACGGCGAGGCCCTCGCCATGCTGATCGTCAACCAGGCCCGGGGCCTGATCAAGTCCGTCGCCGTGAAGGCACCCGCCAGCGGTGAACGGCTGTTCGGCATGCTCAACGACATCGCGATCCTCGTCGGCGCCCAGGTCATCAGCGAGGAAACAGGCCAGCGTCCCGAGAACGTCACCCTCCGCCAGCTGGGCCGGGCCCGCAAGGTCGTCGTGACCCGTGACGACACGACGATCGTGGACGGCAAGGGCATCGAGGACTACGTGACCAACTACGTCTCCAAGCTCAAGACGGAGATGGAACTGGCGGAATCGGAGTACGAACGCGAGGCCCTGCAGGAGCGCCTGGCGCGACTGGCGGGCGGCGTGGCCGTCATCAAGGTCGGGGCCGCTACCGATCTCGAGCTCGAGGAACGCAAGCACCGGGTGGCCGATGCCGTGTCCACCACCAAGGCGGCAGTCTCCGAAGGCGTCGTGCCGGGCGGCGGAGTTGCCCTGCTGCGGGCCCAGAAGGGGCTACTCGAATGGCTGCACGGGACCCCGGGACCCCGCCGACCGCTCCCCGCCCTCCCGCCGACACCGGCGTGGGACTCCGATATCGCCACCGGGGCGAGGATCGTCGCCCGTGCCCTCGAAGAGCCGTTGCGCCAGATCGCGACCAACGCAGGGGTGGAGGCGGGCATCGTGGTCGAGAGGGTCCGCGAGATGGAAGGCGCCATGGGCTTCAACGCCGCCACCGGTGAGTACGAGGACATGATCGCGGCGGGCGTCATCGACGCCGCCAAGGTCACCCGCTCGGCGTTGCAGAACGCGGTATCGATCGGCGGCCTGTTCCTCACCACCGAGGTCATCGTGGCCGACAACCCCGAGGACCCCAGCTACGGCGACCCCTCCGAAGGCGGCGGCATGGAGGACCAGTACGGCGGCGGCCAGATGACGATGGATTGACGGCGCACCGCTGAGCAACCCGGCGAGCCCGATCCACGCCACGGAAACCAGGATGGGAAAAGGGAGCCACGCCCGGCGCCAGGACGCCCCGAAGTGAAAGTCCGGCGCCAGTCGCCCCACGGCCGCCGTGCGAGCAAGCCGGACAACGGCAGTCACCCTCAACGCGTGATGTTCGCGGGCGTGCTGGTCCCGACCCAGTCCAGTTTCAGCGTCCCGGCCCTCCCCCACGACCGGCTCCTGTACGGCACACTGCTGACCCTGGTCAACGGCACCTGGGTCTTCCAGGTTGTGGGGTTCACGAGCTAGCGGGGGTATCGGGCCGTAACCTCGGTCGACGTGGCGAGAAGGCGCGAACCTGCCGACTGGCAGCGCGACCTCGACGGGGCTCGCCCGGTGGAGCGCCAGGTCCGTGCCGCCCTGCAGGCCCATCCCGGGGTCACCGACCTCTCCGACCTCACCATGAAGACCGACGATTTGGACTTTGAGTTCCGCCTCGACGGCCGGCTGGTGCGCGTCGACGTCAAGCGCAAGGAGCACCGTTCCTCGGCCGAGGTGGCAGGGCTCTGGCCTGAAGTACCGGCCGAGGCGCTCTTCGTGCTCGACGAAACGGCGTTTCGGACGCTGGTCTGGCCCGACGGGATGGGGTACCTGCTGATCAATGACTGCCCAATGAAGCGCTGGCACGTGCTCGGTCCGTGGGAGCTGCTTCTCGGTCCCCGCCGTCGATTCGAGCGGCTCGGCGACAAGGGCCGCGGGCCGTTCCTGAAGGGCAAGATGCTCATCGACCTGCGAACGGCGGCCGAGACCACGCCGGAGCTGTCGGTCGACGCGGTCGTCCGCGTGGCCCGTTCCAGCTACCGGGCCCGCACCCGTGTCCGCGCCTTTCACGTGCCCGGCCGGCCCCTGCTCCCGGTCATTCCCTCTACCCCGACCGCGACTGCGGCCGCGCCCCCACATTTGTCCGAGGTCCACGACGCCGCCCCGCCCGCGGCGACACCCGCCCCGGCTCCGTCCGCCCCCACATCCCCCCCGGCTGAACCGGCTGCGGCCGCACCGGCCACCCCGGGCGCCGCGGCGGCCGACGTCGACCCTCGGTGGGCCGGGCTCGATCCCGGGCTCGTGGCGGCCGTCAAGTCGGCTTGGGGGTGGGACGAGCCCACGGCGGTCCAGGTGCTGGCGATCCCGCCAGTCTTGGCGGGCGAGAACGTCCTGGTCATCGCCCCGACCGCCAGTGGCAAGACCGAAGCGGCACTCCTTCCCCTGCTCGAGAATCAAAAGACAAGCCGCTGGGCACGGCCGTCGATCCTCATGATCAGCCCACTCAAGGCACTGCTCGACGATCAACTGTCCCGTTATCGCGCCGCTGCGGCCCTCACGGGCGCCACCGTCGTCGCCCTGCACGGCGACGTCGAGCGGGCCGAGAAGGATCTGTTTACGGACCATCCCAGTGACATTCTCCTCACGACACCGGAGAGTCTGGAAAAGCTGCTGAGCCAGCCGGCGCACGACGCCCGGCGACATCTGCGCAACGTCCGGGCCATCGTCGTCGACGAGGTCCACGCGTTCGTCGGAACTCCCCGGGGCGCCCAGCTGGCCGCCCAGATCGAGCGCCTCGACCAGCTGGCCGACGCCGATCTCCAGCGGGTCGGACTGTCGGCGACGGTCGGCAACCCCGCCCAGGTGTTGCGATGGCTGGCGGGCGGATCGCTCCGCGAGGGATCGGTCGCACAACCGGGGCAGCGACTGAAGGGCGAGGAACTGGCGATCTCGACCTACGAAAGTTCCGCCGAGTCGGTCGCCCTCATCGGCGCCGCGGTGGCAGGACGGCGGGCGCTGGTCTTCGCTCCCTCGCGCCGCCGGGCAGAGCAACTCGCCACCGCCCTCGGTGCCCCGGTGCACCACTCCTCGGTCGCCGGTGAGGGTCGCACTGCCTCCATCAATCGCCTGGTCGAAGGTCGTTCCGGGTGCCTTGTCGCCACGTCCGGCCTGGAGTTGGGCCTCGATATCGGCGACATCGACCTCGTCGTCAACGACGGCGCACCCACCGATCCCAGCGCCTATCTCCAGCGCCTCGGGCGCTCGGGCCGGCGCGACGGCAACCGCCGCATGCTCATCACCGTCGGCGACGCCGACTCACTACTGCTGGCGCTGGCGGCGGTGGCCCGGAGCAGGCGGGGGGCCCTCGATCCGGTCCCGCCCCGGCGAGGGGCCCGCCTGGTCCTCGGCCAGCAGGCGCTCAGCCTGGCGTTCGAGCGACTCGCCTACCGCGCCACGGACCTGCATGAATACCTTCGTTTCAGCCCGCTCTTCCGACCCTTGACCGACGAGATCGACGCCACCATCTCCCACCTGGTGGCGGAAGGCTGGCTGGCAACCGTCGGCCGCGACGAGGACCTCCTGATCGTCGGTCCCAAAGCGACCGCCCGCTTCGGCGGCAAGGGTTTCTTCGACCTGCTGGCGACATTCGCCACCACCAAGGAGGCGTCGGTCGTGACCGCCGACGGGCGCCCCGTCGGCAGCCTCGACTGGGACGAGGTGAGCGACACCGCGGGGCGAACCCGCCCTGGGCCGGTGGTGCTGGCGGGGACGCGATGGCTGCTCGTGTCGGTGGATCGTCCGAGCGGCACGGTCACCGTCGCCCCGGCTCCCGGAGCGACCGAGGGGGGCCGGGTGCCGTCGTGGCGTGGGCCATCGCTTGAGGTGGGACGCTCGACGTGGGAGACGGCGAGAGAGATCCTGACCGCCACAGACATTCCCGGCGTGGCCATGGACGTCCGCGCTGAGCGCTGGCTCGAGCACCTTCGTGACACGTGGCGCCCGAGGCTCGCGACACCGGTGCGGGCGGAGGGTCGTCACACCGTCGTCGATGCCTTTGCCGGCGCCGCGGTGCACCGAGCCGTCCTGGCGGCGCTGGCCATCGACGGGATGGTCGACGGACCCAGTTGCCACCTCGACGGCGCCATCGGCGGCGTCGCCCGGCGGGCAAGCCGGCTGCTCCCGGACCTCGACGCGGTGTTCGCCGCCGAAGCGCGGCGCCAGTCGGCCAGGCTGGTCGTCCGCCACCCCGAACTCGTTGCCCCGTCGGTTCTACTGGCCGAGGCCCGCCAGTACCACGTCGATCGAGTCGGGATCGCCCAGACGTTGCGGCTGATCGCCGCGGGCGGGGGCCAGGACTGAGCGATGGGGTATCTCATTCCCGAAAACCTGCGGTCCCGACGCGACGTCTCACCGGGCGTGGCCCGGTTTGCCGCGGCCTTGCGGGACGGCCTCGATGACGACGTCGTCGTCTGGTACGAGCCCATGTTCGACCTCGACGGGCAACGGCCTGACCTCGTCGTTCTCATCCCGTACGCCGGAATCCTCGTCATGGAGGTGCTCGAATCGCGAGCGACGGCAATCAGGGGTGTTCGAGGAGGGCGGCTGCTCGTCGCCGACGGGTGGGAGCCGCGTGAGATCGATGGACCACTCAACCGTGCCTCGGCTTTCGGGGCCCAGCTGACCCGCCACATCGAGGCCGAACGACGCTTGCAACCGTCCGACCGGCTGGCGGTACGTGCCGCGGCGGTTTTCCCCTACCTCTCTCGCGACGCCGCAGCCGCCCGACATCTCGAGGAGGCGCTGCCCCTCGAGCGCTGCCTGTTCCGCGACGACCTCGAGGCGGGAATCCAGGGCGGCTCCGCCTTCCGGCGCCGGATCGTGCAGCTGGTCGGCGGCCCTATCCGCGACCCGATCTCCGAGGAGGTCGAGAAGGTCCACCGGGCGATCATCCACCCCGACACCGTCATCGGGACCCGGCAGCTTCCGTTCCCGACGACCGCCGCCGAGCGCGACCACGACGAACTGATGGTGCTCGACCGCAAGCAGGAGGCCCTGGCCAAGAGCCTCGGGGTGGGCCACCGGGTCATCCGGGGCGTGGCGGGGAGCGGGAAGACCCTCGTGCTCACCTACCGGGCCCGGCTGCTGGCCGAAACGTACCCCCGCCAGGCGGTTCTGGTGACCTGCTTCACAAGGTCGCTGGCAGGACGGCTCCGCCAGCAACTGGCGCCGTGGCCCACCATCGCGGTGAAGACGCTCGACACGTTGATGGCCCAGGCCCGGCGGGCGGCTGATCTCGACCCGGCGGACTACGACCCGTTCACCCGGGAGGACCTGGCCGAGCGGGCGCTCCAGGCCCTCGACGTACGCCCCGACAGCGTGTCGTACTACCACCATGTCCTGATCGACGAGGCCCAAGACTTCCCGACGCCGGCGTTGCAGTTCGCGGTCCGCCTGCTGATCGAGGGGTCCGACTCGCTGCTGGCGGTCGCCGACCCCGTGCAGAACATCTACCGGACTCGCTTTACGTGGAAGGCGGCGGGGATCAATGCCGTGGGGCGGACCCGTTGGCTCGATCAGAGCTACCGCAACACGCGCGAGATCCAGGAACTGGCGCACAACTTCGTCATGGCCGGCGGTGGGTTCGACATCAGCGCCGATCCGGATCCCGAGAACGAGGCGATGATCGCCGCCCCCACGTTCAGCGCCCGGTCAGGGCCGTTGCCGGTGTTACTCGAGGCTCCGAGCCGCTCGGGCGAGGTGGTCGGCATCGCCCGCTACTGCCAAGGACTGCTCGACCGGGGCGTGGTGCCCGGCGATGTGGCGATCCTGTATGGCGTCACGCGAACGGCGGGGTTCAACTGGCCCGAAGCGGTGCGCGCCCATTTCGCCCAGGAGGCCATCCCGCTGTTCTGGGCGACCGACCCCATGCACGACACCAACCGGGACCATGTCGGCGACGACCGGACGAAGGTGCAGTTGTGCACGATCTGGGCGGCCAAGGGCCTGGAGTTCCGCCACGTGATCCTCTGCGGCTGGCTCGACGACCGTCCGCCCGAACAGTCCCGGGTGACCCGGGCGCTGATCTATGTCGGGATGACCCGAGCGACGCACGAACTAGCCCTGAGCATCAGTGGCGAACACCCCTACCTGGCCGACGTCGAACGAGCCTGAGGCGCTCACGCCCGCACCACACAATCCTAATCCGGATACTTTCCCCGACAACCCAACCGGACTGGGGTCTTGACGGTGTATAAGAGGCAGTGGAACAGTTCGTGACACTATTCAGCGGCCGAGAGACCGGTCCACACCGCTCCGCGGCCGAATCATTTGAGAGCTTGGAAACGCTGGTCGACATACGATCCGAACAAGGGACCGGTGCGTGCGTGGCTGCTCGCAATTGTCGTCGATCAAGCGCGACGGTGGCGCCTACGTCACGGTGTACTCCGCCAAAGTCTCGCGAATCCTTCACAAGCGAAACCGGACGATGACCTGGAGTTGGAACGGGCGATGAGCAGGCTATCTGGCAGACAACGTCTGGCAATCGACCTGTTCTACTTTGTCGACCTCAGTGTCGATGAAACTGCCCTGATAATGGAGTGTTCGCCTGGAACTGTGAAATCAACACTATCTGATGCTCGGACGAAGCTCCGCGAGTCCTTGGAGGCCCAATGACCGATGATCTTGATCTCCGATTGAGGGAATATGCTCAGACCTGGCGAGCTAACCAATCTGGTTCAACCACCTTTTCCGTCGACCAGCTCCAATATCAGCGAAGCGGAGGTCAGCGTCTTGCGCTTCTCGCGGCCATGGTATTCGTGCTCGGGGGCCTCAGCTTTGCAGCGCTCCGAGTGACCGGGTCAGAACGCGGTATGACGTCTCAGCCGTCCGCTCCTGCTGGGTCACCGGAGAGCCAGGTTATCCAATACTACGAGGCCATCGGCGCGCACGATTACGGTCGAGCCTCGGCCCTACTGGCTCCGGAGGTTCGATATCAATTCACGACCGCCATTGGTAGCGACTTCACCACCGTGCGCAGCGTCTCCAGCATTCGGGACGTGCGCGCTGATGGTCCCATTGGCCCTTCGGGTCCGAATGGTTATATGCAGTCAGTCACCATTGGTGTCACGATCGATGAAACCTTCACGGATCACACCGGGGATCGCGTTGGGCGCAGGCTCTTTGTGGAGTTGGATCGTGTCTCACCGAGCGGGCCGTGGTTGATCATAAGTGTCGGAAACAATGGACCCTAATATGACGCGGGCATGGCGGGAGGCATTCCCGCTATTGCCGGTTGGTCATTCGCCTTCTCGGAGAACGTCGACCATCACCTCGAGGTCGTGGGTGGTCCCGTGCGTGAATATGACGCCTTTTAGGGGCGGCACGTCGCTGTAGTCCCGGCCCCATGCCGTGACGACATACCGTTCGTTGACCAGCTGCCGGTTGGTCGGGTCGACGTCGATCCAACCCATGCCGGGCACCAGCACCGAGGCCCAGGCATGGGAGACGTCGGCGCCTTGCTGGCGGGGGCGGCCGGGCGGAGGGTTGGTTTCCAGATAACCGCTCACATAGCGCGCCGCCAACCCGAGGGAGCGCATGCAACCGATAACCAAATGGGCGAAATCCTGGCAGACGCCTGCCTTCTTTTCCAGCACCTCACCTGCGGTGGTGGACACGCCGGTCGCGCCCGGCTTGAACGCGAAGTCGCCATAAACGCGATGGGCAAGATCATTGAGCGCGTCTACGATCGGGCGACCGTCGGTGAACGACAGGCGCCCGTAGGCCGCCAGTTCGGCGCTGGCCTCGACCAGGGGTGAATCGAGCAGGAACTGCCGGCCCTCTGGGTCACTGGCGGGGATGGAACGGGCGGATTCCCATGGCGTGGCCGCCGCTTCGATCGCGCCGACCATTTCCCGGCGCACGGGCACCGCTATTTCTACCCAACTGGTCGTTGTGACCGACAACTCGCGATGCACCGAACTGATCTCGAAATAGGCAAACCTATTGCCGAAGAAATCGGATCGCTCCTGGTAATCGACGGGGACCGGTTCGATCGTCACCTCCGACCGCGCGCACGTCTGGCCGGGCAGTTCGTGCGGCACGAGGTGGATCTGACCGTAGCTGCAGGTCACGTCCTCCTCGTAGTGGTACCTGGTCGTGTGCGCCACCCGATATTTCACGGCAGGAACCGGTGCGACGCTCGCGCCGCCCTCGAGTCGGCGGGCGTGGCCAACGCCTGCTGCGGCAGCACCGGGGCGAAATGGGCGGTCGCCAGCGCGTCCGCAGCGTCGTACAACCGCCGCTCGATGTCGAGCAGGAAACCAGCCAGCGCGGCTCGCACCGACGACTCGGTCGTCTCGGCCAGGCGCGCCGTGTCGGCGACCTGCAATGCCGTCCACGCCTCGAGGACGACCTTCTCGGCTTCCGACGCCCGACCGACCCCGGGATGGCCCGGCAGGGCCCGCAGGTCCTCGAGCAGCCGGTCGAGCTGGTAGCGCATCGAGCGAGGATTGTCGGGGTCGAGCAGCATGAGATCGAGGACGGTTTCCAGCTGGGCGCGGGAGCGATAGCGGCGCCGGTAGGTGATGATGCTCTCGGCCGCGATCAGCAGCGATTCGAGGATGAGGCTGTCGGTGGCGGCGTCGCGTTCGACGGTCACCGTCGCCCGCAGCAGCGCCGCCAGTTGCGCCCCCCGCTCGATGCGCCGCCCGGCGTCCATGAAGCGCCATCCCGCGTCTCGAACCAGGCTCTCGGATCCGAGCCCGGCCAGCGCCAGGAGGCTGACCAGGACCCGCTGGAGTGTGGCCCGTTCGAGCGAGGGCACCTCGAGCAGGTCGCGTTGCATCGAGCTGATCACCAGCCAGGTGTCCATCGACAGCTGGTCCCGGGCGGCGTGGGCCGCGTCGACCAGGCGCCGCACGGCGAAGGCGAGCGTGCCCGGCCGCTCGGCGGCGATGGCGAGGGACTGCAACTCGTCACCGGGGTCGGCCATGCGGGCCTCGGCGCCCTCCCCGGTGAAGCCCGAGTCCGTGCCTGTCACCTCGGTGAGCGCCGCCAGCAGGACCCGGACGCACGCCGTGCCCGCCGGGTTGGTGCCGTCGGCGAAGTCGTTGCGGCGATCGTGGGTCACCCGGAGCACCCGCACCACACCCTCGGCCCGTTCGGCGTATCGGCCCAACCAGGCCAGGTTCTCGGCCGAGCGGGCCGAGATCGACGCGTCGGGTGCGACCGCGGTCGCCGGGGGGCCGGTGGCGAGCCACACGCCGGCCATCTGTTCGGGCTCCGACGCCAGGACCCACGTGTCCTTGCTGACCGCTCCGGCCTGGTTGGAGATGGTATCTCCGTCGTGGCCCGCCACCCGGGTGAGGCCGCCGGCCATCACGAGGTACGAACCGCCCCCAGCCACGGCGAACGTCCGCAGCAGGCAGCGCTCGGCCAGCAGCCCGTCGTCGCCCAGCGTCGGGACCGACGACAGCGACAGTTGCTCTTGGCCGACCCATCGGTGGGGCTGGGTTTCGATGCGCCGGCGCAGCTCGTCTCGCTCCGCCGAGCTGAGCTGCCAACCGAACACCACGCCCGGCCCGCCGCCGTTTCCCTGGACGGCGCGGGCGTCGCCGGCATCCCCCAGCCGAACGCCCGGGCGGTCGGCTTGATCACCAGGCGGTCCAGATGGGCCATGACGTGGCTCAACCCGGCCGGTTCCCCGCACCACCACGTGGGCACCGAGTCAAGCTCCAGCGGCTCGCCCAGGATACGTTCGGCCAGGCGGGGGAGAAACGCCACCAGCCCGGCGTTCTCCAGCACCCCGCTGCCCAGGGTGTTGACCACCGACACGTTGCCCCGCCGGCACGCCTCCACCAGCCCGGGGACACCGAGGTAGGAGCGGGCCCGCAGTTCCAAGGAATCGCAGAACCAGCTGTCCACCCGTCGCAGGATCACGTCGACGCGCTCGAGCCGGGCGAGCGAGCGCATCCAGACCTTCCCTTCCTGCACGACCAGATCGGCCCCTTCGACGAGGGAGTACCCGAGGTGGGCGGCCAGAAACGCGTGCTCGAAGGCGGTCTCACTCTGCGATCCCGGCGTCAGCACCACGATGCGGGGGTTGGGCGCGGCCGGTGGCGCCACCCCCTGCAGGCCGCTGCGCAACGCCCGCACGAACGGCGCCAACCGGTGCACCTGGGCGTCGCGGTAGAGGCTCGGGAACACTCGGGACATGACGACGCGGTTCTCGATGGCGTACCCGGCGCCCGACGGTGCCTGGGTGCGGTCGGCCAGCACCCAGGTGTGCCCGTGGGCGTCGCGTGCCAGATCGACGGCCAGGTTGAACAGCTGGTGGGCCCCGGGAAGGGCGATCCCGTCGCAGGGGCGCAGGAAGCCGGGGTGGTCGAATATCAGTTCGGGCGGGAGCCATCCGCGATGGAGCAGCTCTCTCGGGCCGTAGAGGTCGGCCAGGATCCAGTTCAACAGTTCGGCTCGCTGGATGACCGCGCTCTCGATGCGCGCCCAGTCCTCGCTGGTGACCAGCACCGGAAGGGGGTCGAGGGCCCATCGCGGTGCGATACCACGGTGCTGCCCGTACACGTTGTAGGTGACGCCGTCGTCGTCGAGGAGGCGAGCGGCCTCCGCCCGGCGCCGGTGCAGCTCCGCCAGGCCCAGGCTGTCGAACACCCGGCCGACCTCGGCCCAGTGGTCACGAACCCGGCCGTCACGGTCGATCATCTCGTCGAAGGCGCCCGCCGGTGGGCGGTAGGCCGCCACCACGTCGGCCGGGACGGTCGTTGTCATCGGGCGCTTGTCCCGCCCCTCGACGTCCGGGCGTGCGGTTCGGGTTCGAGGGTCGGGACTGCGAGGACTGCGAGGACTGCGAGGACTGCGAGCTGTCCGGAAATTGCGGGGGCTGCCGGGGGTACCGGGTCGGCGGAGCGGCTCACCTGGCGGCGCTGCGCCAGCCTCGTTGGAACGGCAGCCGCCAGTGGTTCGGTGCGATCAGCCGGTGCACCGCGTCGGGACCCCACGAGCCCTGGGGGTAGCTGTGGACCGGCGGGGGCGACTCGAGCAGCGGCGTCGCCACCTCCCAGAGCCGTTCGATGCCCTCGGCGGTGGTGAACAAGGTGTGGTCGCCCATCATGGCGTCATGGATCAGCCGTTCGTACGCCTCGAGCACGTCGCCTTCATAGCTCGTTTCTTGGAGGGCGAACTGCAAGCTCAACTTGTCCAGCTTCATCCCCGGACCAGGGCGCTTCCCGTAGAACGACAGCGACAGCTTCGAGGAGTCGGCCAAGTCGAACGTCAGGTGGTCCGGTCCGAGCGCCCCCACGCCTGAGCCGGTCGGGAACATGGAGCGGGGGGGCTCGCGGAAGGCGATCGAAATGATGCGGGCCCCTTCGGCCATGCGCTTGCCGGTGCGCAGGAAGAAGGGAACGCCGGCCCACCGCCAGTTGTCGATGGCGCAGCGCAGGGCGATGAACGTCTCGGTGTCCGAGTGGGGGTCCACACCCGGCGTCGACCGGTAGCCCTCGTACTGGCCGCGCACGACCTGCTCGGGATTGATGGGACAAAGAGACCGAAAGACCTTGTTCTTCTCCTCGCTGATGGCCTTCGGTTCGAGCGCCGTGGGCGGTTCCATGGCCATGAACGCCAGGATCTGGAACAGGTGGGTGACCACCATGTCGCGAAACGCCCCGGTCGACTCGTAGAACTGGGCCCGGTTGCCGACCGAGAGGGTCTCGGGCACGTCGATCTGGACGTGGTCGATGTGGTCCCGGTTCCAGATCGGCTCGAACAGGCCGTTGGCGAAGCGAAACGCCAGGATGTTCTGCGCCGCTTCCTTGCCCAGGAAATGGTCGATCCGGTACACCTGACCCTCGGCGAACACCTCATGGACGGCGGCGTTGAGGGCCTGGGCGGAGGGGAGGTCGGTTCCGAACGGCTTCTCCATGACGATGCGCGACCGCTCGACCAGCCCGGCCTGGCCGAGTGTCTGGACCACCGAGCGGGCGGCGCTGGGCGGGATGCTCAGGTAGTGCAGCCGCCGGACCTCCTTGGCCCGGTCGGCGCCCACGAGGGCACGTTCGGCCGTGGCGACCGCCTCAGCCAGGCCCGCCGGACCCCGGCTCTGCGGGACGTAGCTGATCCGCTGCTCGAAGGCCTCCCACTCGTGGGTCTGGATCTCGGTGCGCCCGAACTCGTCGCATGCTTGGCGGGCCAGGCGCCGGAAGCCCTCGCTGTCGAGTTCCTCCAAGGCGGTCGCCACGACCCGGCACTCCGGGAGCAGGTTCGCCTGGGAAAGGTGCAAGAGGCCGGGCAGCAACTTGCGGCGCGCCAGATCGCCGGCCGCGCCGAACAGGACGATGACGTGCGGCGGCAGCGGCGCCATGGCCGCGGTCGGAGCGGGGCTTCCCGGGGCCGTTTCGGCAGTGACGGTCGTCACCGGCGGGCGGGTGTCGCTGTGGCCATCGGCGCCAGCGTGGTCCGCGCCCGCCTCGGTGGAGGCCGCCTCGGTGGGGGCCTCAGTGGGGGCCTTGGTCAGTGAATCTGATGCCTGGGCCACGACGTACCTCCCGTTTCACCCGTAGCCGATTCATCTCTTCCCCGTCACCGCTCAGGCTAAAGGGTAGACGGCCGGTGTTTCGCCTCTGTGTCCTGAAGCGCCTTACGCCACGTCGTCGACGAGGTGGCCTCGGCCGGCGTCGACCGGCGGCGCTTCTCGGAACGATTCGGGCATCTGAAGCTCGGGCCGCTCGGCCGCCGCCGCTTTCGTCAACCACAAGAACAGCTGTCCGTGCGGTGGCAGGTTGATCAGGAACTCGGGGTGCCATTGGACCGCCACGATCGGCGCTCCATCGGTCGCTTCGATCGCCTCGATGACGCCGTCGGCGGCCCAGGCAACGGGCCGAAACCCCTCCCCCACCCGGGCGATGGCCTGGTGATGGATGGAATTGACCCCGAGCGGACCGGGCCCGAGGATGGCCGCCAGGCGGCTGGCGGGGTCGATGTCGACACTGTGCACGGGCTCCGAGTAGTGCTCCCGCTGACGGTGGGCTTCCTCGGTGATGTTCGGGAGGTGCTGGATGAGGCTCCCGCCCGCGGCCACGTTGAGCAGCTGGGCGCCTCGGCACACGCCCAGAAGCGGCATCGTCTGGTGATCCCGGCGTCGGTTGCCGGGCGGGCGGGCGGTGGCTGCGGCTTCCGCCAGCGCCTGTTCCCAGGCGTCGCGCGCCGGGTCGACGTCGTACGCCTCGGGGGCCGGATCCTCGCCGTACTGCCACGACGCCACGTCACCGCCGCCCGTCAGGACCAGCCCGTCGAGGCCCGCCACCACCTCGGCGGCGTCGGCGGGGGCCAGCGTGGGCAGGATCAACGGCAGGCCACCGGCGCGCCAGACACCGTCCACGTACCACCGGCTCACTCGATCGACGCGCCGCTCATCGTGGACGGTCGGCGTACTCGAAATCCCGATCCGCGGCCGCATCCTGGCCTCCCAGTGTACGACGAGGCCCACGGGAACCGTTCCAAGTCGGACCGGGGCACCTGCCTTGATGCGCACGCAGGGTTGGGGAAAAGGGAGCCGGGCGGGCCGAACCGGAGCCGTAAGCTGACGCTCCTGTTATGGAGAGCTTGCGGATCGTGGTGCGAGAACGTTCTGGAACGGCGGCCGAGCGGGACATCGACGCCGGAGCAACCGCGGCCACCCTTTTCCCCGACCGCGATGTCATCGCGGCCCGGGTGAACGGAGAGCTCCGGGACTTGGCGGCGGCGCTGCAGGCGGGCGACGAGGTGGAGCCGGTCACCATCGACAGCGCCGACGGCCTGAAGATCTTGCGCCACTCGACCGCCCACGTGCTGGCCCAGGCCGTCCAGCAGCTGTTCCCGGGGGCCAAGCTCGGTATCGGGCCGCCCATCGAGAACGGCTTCTACTACGACTTCGACGTCGAGGTCCCCTTCAGCGCCGAGGATCTCAAGGCGATCGAGAAGCGCATGCGGGAGATCGTCAAGGCCGGCCAGCGCTTCTCCCGGCGGGTGTCCGACGACGACAGCGCCCGGTCCGAGTTCGCCGACCAGCCCTACAAGCTGGAGCTGATCGGCCTGAAAGGCGGGGCGGCCGGGGGGCCTGCGGTTTCGGGCGACGGGACCGAGATGGTCGAGGTGGGACCGGGCGAACTGACGATTTACGACAACCTGCACGCCCGGACGGGCGAGCTGTGTTGGAAGGATCTGTGCCGGGGCCCGCATGTGCCCACGACGCGCAGCATCGCCGCCTTCAAGGTGTTGCGCAGCGCCGGGGCGTACTGGCGAGGCAGCGAGAAAAACCCCCAACTCCAGCGCATCTACGGCACCGCCTGGCCGTCGGGTGAGGCGCAGGACCAGTACCTGGCCCAGATGGCCGAGGCCGAGCGGCGCGACCACCGCCGGCTGGGCGCGGAACTCGACCTGTTCTCGTTCCCGCCCGAGATCGGCAGTGGGTTGGCGGTCTTCCACCCCAAAGGCGGCATGGTGCGCCAGGTGATGGAGGACCATTCCCGACGCCGCCACGCCGACGCTGGTTACCAGTTCGTCAACACGCCCCACATCACCAAAGAGGCGTTGTTCCAGACGTCGGGCCACCTGGGCTGGTACGCCGAGCACATGTACCCGCCCATGGAGCTGGAGGGCGCCCGGTACTACCTGAAGCCGATGAACTGCCCGTTCCACATCTTGATCTACCGGGATCGAGGGCACTCCTACCGGGAGCTGCCGCTGCGCATGTTCGAGTTCGGCACCGTCTACCGCTACGAACAATCAGGCGTGGTCCACGGCCTCACCCGGGTGCGGGGCCTGACCATGGACGACGCCCATATCTTCTGCACCCGCGAGCAACTGACCGACGAGCTGAAGAGTCTGCTGCGCTTCGTGTTGGACCTGCTGGCCGAATTCGGCCTGACCGACTTCTACTTGGAATTGTCGACCCGAGGCGCCGAGAAGGAGAAGTTCGCGGGGTCCGACGAGGACTGGGAGTCGGCCACGGGCGCCCTGCGCGAGACCGCGTTGGCGGAGGGGCTGGAGCTGGTGATGGACGAGGGTGGGGCGGCGTTCTACGGCCCCAAGATCTCCGTCCAGGCCCGCGACGCCATCGGGCGGACGTGGCAGATGTCCACCATCCAGGTCGATACCCAGCTCCCGGCCCGCTTCGAGTTGGAGTACGACGCGCCGGACGGGACCCGGCAACGGCCGGTCATGATCCACCGGGCCCTGTTCGGCTCGGTCGAGCGCTTCTTCGGGATTCTGGTCGAGCACTACGCCGGGGCGTTTCCCGCCTGGCTGGCGCCGGTGCAGGTCATCGGGATCCCGATCACCGATCGCCAGGTCGACTATCTCGATTCGGTCGCGGCGGCGCTGCGCGCATCGCGGGTGCGCGTCGAGGTGGACCGCTCGGACGAGCGGATGCAGAAGAAGATCCGCACGGCGCAGAAGTCGAAGGTTCCCTTCATGGTGCTGGCCGGCGACGAGGACCAGGCCCGGGGCACGGTGTCGTTCCGGTACCGGGACGGGTCGCAGCGTAACTTCGTCCCCCACGACGAGGCCGTGGCGGAAATCGTCCGGTATGTGGAGTCGCGGGACAACCGGGACCCCACGGCGCCGGCGTCGGCGCCCCCGCCCGGCTAACGCGGCCCGGCTCCCGCTGGCACGGCTCCCTCTTGGCCGGCTACTCCGGCCCTTTACCGGCTGGGCTGGCGAGCGGGTGCACTGGGAGCAGCGACGCGCCCACCGCGATCGCCAGGATGACCATTACCGAGACCAGTTCGACCCATGTCGGCATCGGGTGGAACTCGTCGAGGATCAGGCTGATCCCCGCGACCGCGAGGATCACGCCGAGGCCGTGCTTGAGATATCGCAGCCGTTCGATGAGTCCTGACACCAGGAAATAGAGCGGGCGCAGCCCAAGGAGGGCGAAGGCGTTGGCGGCCAGCACCACCCAGGTGACCCGGGTGAACGACAGCACCGCGGGCACCGAGTCGAGGGCGAAGACCACGTCGGCGGCCATGACCGCCGCGATCACCGGGATCAACGGGGTGACCTTCCGGTGTCCGTCCCGGCGGACCCACAAGGCCCGGCCCTCGTAATCCGCGACGCTCGGAAGGACCGCCGCCGTCCACCGCTGCAGCCGTCCCGGGCCGTGATGGGTCACGAGACGCTCCTGGCGGAACAGACGGAAGCCGGTGACGATGAGGATGGCGCCGAGGACCGCCGCCAGCCCTGGGATCACGGTCAGTAGTGCCACACCGGCGACGATCAGGATGGCCCGGAGGCCGAGCGCCCCGACCAGGCCCCAGCTCAACGCCCGGATCTCGGCCTCCGCGGGAACGTTGGCGCCGCCGAGCACGATGAACAGCACCGCCAGGTTGTCCACCGACAGGATCCGCTCCAGCAGGTAGCCGCCCAGGTACTGGCCCGACAGGTCCGGACCGTCTACGGCCCAGACGAACAGGGCGAATGCGGTACCGACGACGAGCCAGGCGATGCTCCATCGGGCCGCCTTGGCGGTGGAAATGGGCTTTCCGGCCCGCCCGAAAAACGAAAAGTCGAGGACGAAGAGCGCGCCCAGTCCGACGCTCAGTACCGCCCAAGCCCACCACGACATCGTTCCTCCTCCGGCTGTGCATGCTTTGCAGCCGGAGGTCTCTCCCGCTCTCCCTTTCGGGTGAGCCGATGCTGCCGGGTCAATCGTGCTGGACCGACCGTGTTGACGACAGCGCCGCTGGGGGATACTCCCCTCCGATAACAATCCGATCGTACCGCACGAGGAGCGTGCGTCGCAGGGTCGACGCCGGGGGTGTCGGCGGCCGATCGTGAGATAGCACTACATGACCGCCACAGGTCATGTAGTGCTAACAAATAGCCAGCGGACCGCGGCCGGTAGGAAAATCGCCCTGCGCTGCGTTGGAATGCGTGCCCCTGCCCCGCCGTTTCCAGATGCATGGAGATCAAGGAACTCGGTCATCTGGTGCTCTACGTCCACGACGTCGCGCGGTCCTCGGCGTTTTATCGCGACGTGCTCGGTTGGCATCAGATCAGCCCCGAGGGGCTGCCGGTCGCAGCGTTCTCGAGTGGGCGCACGCATCACGAGCTCCTGCTTATCGAGGTGGGGCGTCGACGCCGCCCCGCTCCCCGCGGGCCGCCACGTCGGGCTCTACCACTTCGGCCTCAAGATCGGCGATTCCGACGAGGACCTGAGGACCGCCCTGGCGGTACTGCAGGCCGCGGGCGTACCGATCGCGGGGGCGGCCGACCACACCGTCTCGCACAGCCTGTACCTTTTCGACCCCGACGGAAACGAGATCGAGCTGTACGTGGACGTGGCCGGCGTCGACTGGGTCAATCATCCCGAATCGGTCCTGGCGCCAGTTCGCCCGCTGGCGCTGTAAGTCGACGCGGAGCCGGGCGGCCGCGGCGCGCGGCCCCTGGCAGGACCCTCGGTCATCCAGAACCGTCACCAGGCCCGAAGAGTTACCGGAGCCAGACGAAATCCGACCCTTTTCTGGGTACACGGATCACAACTCCAGGCAATCCGTATACCCGCCTGACCAAACGGTCGCCCACGCGGGCGGCAAAGAGGAGGAAACCCTGTGTCAATAGACGACCGGGCGCTTCGATCATTGATCGTAGAGTCCGCAGACATTCAATCCGACGCCATGAAGACCACGAAGAGTGGCCTGGCCGACGTCGTCGAACAGGGCCTGGAGCGCCGGGCCACCGGCGGGTTCGACCCCGACGAGACACGGGCCTACCACCTTGAGCGCCGCCGTTTGCTGGCCAACAGCGTCAAGGGCCTGGGGGCATTCGCCGGCACCGCGGTCGGCGCCGGACTGTTCCAGATGTTCACCGCTCCGGCGGCGTCGGCCGACACGAGCATGGATGTGCAAGCCGGCCAAACCGCGGCTTCCATCGAAAACCTCGCAGTGGCGGTATACAACAAGGCAGCCGGCCTCCCGTTCATGAAGAATATTCCGGCGCCGGCCGGCCCCACCGTCATCGTGTTCGTCACCCAGACGATCCAGCAGCACACGCAACACGCGGCAGCATTCAATGCCGCGGTCAAGGCACTCGGCGGCAAAGAGCAGACCGGTCTCGACATGACGGTCTACAACGGCGTCGTCGTTCCTGCGCTGCCCACGCTGAAGTCCCCGCTTGACGTCGTGAACTTCGCGGCCAAGCTGGAAAATGTGGCGGCCGAGACCTACAGCGCCGAGACTGCTGCGGTCAGCGACAAGATGCTGCGCAACGCGTTCTCGTCGATCATGGGTGTCGAAGCCCAGCACGCCGCAGTGTTGTACGCGGTGGCAGCCCTGCTCCAGGGCGGAGCGCCTCAGCTGATCACGATCCCACCGCCCGCCGACAAGCTGCCCGCAGCCGCCGGCAAGGTCGGCTTCCCGAATTCCTTCCTCATGACCGACCAAGCTCGGCCCGCAGCTGAGGGAGCCGTAGCATGACCAATCGCGGAGAGTACGAAATGCAGATCAGTGAGCGCGAGCTCATCGCCATGACCAAGGATCTCGACGAGATCCACCACGCCACCCTGCCGGCGATGCACGAAGCGGTTGCCGAATGGACCGAGATGCAGCACGAACTGCGGGCCGATCCAGAAGCGGCCGAGGCCGTTGAGGCCGCGCAGGCGATCCGGGCCGCCAGTGGCGTTCGCCGGAGCGCGAGCCGCCGAGGCTTCCTCATCGGCGCCGGCGCAACGGTCGGTGGCCTGCTGATCGCGGCGTGTTCCAAGAGCAAGACCAGCACCACGACGGGCACGACGGCCGGTACCGGCACCACCGTGGCCGGCGGAAGTGGCGTCGGCAAGGGCAACCCCTACACCGGAGACCTGGCAGTGGCGGCATTGGCCGCCAGCCTGGAGAACCTGGCCGTCGGGACGTACCAGGCCGGGATCGATGCCGCCACGGCGGGCAAGTTGGGCACGGTTCCCCCGGCCATCGTCACCTTCGCCCAGACCGCCCAGAGCCAGCACAAGGATCACGCTGGTGCCTGGAACTCCATCTTGACCAACGCCGGCAAGACGGGCATCACGGGCGTCGACAAGACCGTCAAGGACGCCGTCGTCACGCCGGGATTCGCGGCCGTGAAGGACGTTCCTGGTCTGGCCAAGTTCGCCTTGGTCCTGGAGGACGCGGCCGCGGCCACGTATCTGAATGCGATCCAGAACGCCCTGTCGGACAAGGGCGCCATCAAGATCGCGGCCAGTATCCAGCCCGTCGAGATGCAGCACAGCGCGGTGCTGCACTTCGTCCTCGGCGACTATCCGGTGCCCGATTCGTTCGCCAAGACCGACGGGGCCCGTCCCTTGAGCGACACCATCGCCTAGCCCGCTCGATCAACCAGCAACGAAATAGGTTGGGTGTGGCCCCATCGCAATGGGGCCACACCCACCTTTCTGTGCTGATTCGATCAGACCCCCGCGGTCACCAGGTCAGCCCTCGAAGCGGGCGTCGCTGATCAGCCAGCCGCCCGCTCCGGCCACCGCCGAGAGTTCGAGCAGGCCTCCCGTGGCGAAGATCCGGTAGACGCACGAGGACGGTCCGGCCACCGCGCTGGAGCACCCCCGGGCCTGGACCCCGCCCGCGGGGAACGGCTGGGCGAAGACCGCCGCGACTGCCGCTGGGGTGGCATCGGTCAGGGCGGCCGCCCGGTCGCCCGCCTTCCAGGCAGCCACCAGGTGGCTCCCCGCCTGGTCCTGCGACGGCTGCGGCGCGCTCGGCCGATACACCGTCGTGGGTGGCACCGTCGAGGTGGTCGTGGTGCTCGCGGGCACGGTCGCGGCGGCGGTCGTCGGCGCGACCGAGCCGGAGCCAGAACCGCCCTTGCATCCCGCGAGCGCCACCGAGACGGCGAGGGCGAGCGACAACAGCACGATCGTCGGAAGGCGGAGTGGGAGCGAGTGAGGACGCAACATGGTGCTGGCAGCATCGCACGCACCGGCGCCGGCGAGGAACGGGCGGGGAGCGGGCGGGGAGCGGCCAGCGAGCGAGCGGCGGGGCCGCCGGGCGCGGTCAGCCGAAGAACTTGTGATACAGCAGGCCGTCGCTCCCGACACCGAAGACGTCGATTCGATCCGTCGCCCAAGACACCGCCGCCGGATTCGAAACGATCGTGGGGTCGCGGTTCTCCCAGAACGCCCACCCGCTCCCGTTCCACCAGTTATGCCAGATGGCGTTGTCGCCCCCGCGCGCAAACAGGTCGAGGCGGTTGGCGGCCCACGACGCCACCGCCGGCCCCGATCCCGCGGCCAAACCCGACGGCGGGGCGCCGGTCTCGCTCTGCCAGCCGGACCAGGAACGGGCGAAGAACTTGTGGTACACCCGGCCGTCATTACCCGTACCGAACAAATCGATCCGACCAAGCGCCCAGGACACGGCGGCCGGGTTGGAAACGATCACCGGTCCGAGGCTCTCCCATCCCAACCAACGGGTGCCCTCCCACCAGGCGTGCCAGATGGCGTTGTCGGCGCCGCGGACGAACAGGTCCAGGCGGTTGGCGGCCCACGACGCCACCGCGGGAGCCGAACCGGGTGCCAACCCCGGCGGTGGGGCATGGGTCTCGCTCTGCCAGCCGGACCACGAACCGGCGAAGAACTTGTGGTATATCCAGCCGTTGGTGCCGACTCCGAAGAGGTCGATGCGGTTCGGAGCCCACGACACGGCGGCGGGGCTGGAGACGATCGTCGGCCCGAGGTTGGCCCAGTAGACCCATTGGGCGCCGTCCCACGAGGCTTGCCAGATCGCGTTGTCACGTCCCCGGACGAACACGTCGAGGCGGTTGGCCGACCACGACGCCGCGGCCGGATCCGAACCGGCGGCGATCCCAAATGGCGGTGCGCTGGTCTCGTTCTGCCAGCCCGACCAAACCGACGGTCGCTGGAAGGCCAAGACACAGCCATTGGCGGCGTTGCTCCACAAGGGTTGAACGGCGAAGGTTCCCTTCCCGGTGGTGATATTCGCCAAGCCGGTACTGGCGCATTTGTCGGAGAGCTCGAAACCCGAGGCGTCATACCAGGCGTTGAGAAGTGGGTCGGTGATCACCTCGGCCAGCTCGTGGCCGGCGATGATGCTGACGCCGTCGAGGGCCCCATTCGCCCCGTTGACCTTGTGTCCGCTGCAGCTGGCGCTGGCATCGGTCATATAGGGAAGGACCGAATACGCCATGTTCGGCCGCGCCGCCACGGCGCCGTGATAGGCGCAGAAGGTGGAGCCGAATCCCGCCGGCGAGTGGCCACTCGGCGTGGCCACCATGACATGGACGTTCTGCGAGGTGCCGAGACCGAAATGGTTGGCGGCGTTGGCCGCCTCCGCTTGCAACTGGGCGTCGCTTGGCTGGACCGGTATCGGAGCCGGGTCGACCCACGAACCCCCGTAGAGCGAGGCGGGATTGCCCCCTCCGTACTGCGTCACCGTCGAGAGCCATGACGACCCGCCGACAGAAGACAGGAAGTTGACCAGGTAGGGGATCTCGCCGCTCGGATCCGACCCCCAACCCCAGAAGTCGACGACCACCACCGGGGCGTCCTCGACCGGGCCACCGTGATACGACATCGGGCCGGTCAGCACATGCGGGTTCACGTCGTCTGGCGGAACCATGAAATGGGGGGAGGGAAGCGGCGGGGGCGGGTCTGCGCCCGCTGACGTGGCGGCGACCAGGGCGGCGCCCATCAGCGACATCGTCAAGGCGCCAACGGCGATTATTCGTCCCCGTCGACGTGCCTGACTACCCGCCATCGTCTGGCAGCATCGCGCGAACACCATCGATGGTGTCAATATCGGCCGCCGATTTGTCATCCCGGTAACCACGTACCCGCGCGAAGCGCAGCGCCACACCCCCCGGATAACGGGTGGACACTTGGACCCCGTCGAGTGCGACCTCGACCACCAACTCGGGGCGCACCCGAACCACGATCCCCTCACGCGCCGTCTCCAGTTCGAGGAGCCGAGCGGTCTGCCAGCGCAGCATCTCGTCGGTAAGGCCCTTGAACGTCTTGCCCAGCATGACGAACCCGCCTCGGGGGTCACGCGCCCCGAGGTGCAGGTTCGACAACCATCCCCGGCGGCGGCCGTGGCCCCATTCCGCGGCCAGCACGACGAGATCCAGTGTCCGTACCGGCTTGACCTTCTTCCATGCCGATCCCCGCCGTCCCGCCTCGTACCGAGAGTTCGCCACCTTGACCATGACCCCCTCATGGCCGGCGGCGACCGCGCCCTCGAGGAAGCGCCCCGCCACCGCAGCGTCGTCGGTCACGACCACGGGCACGCACCGCCTGCCCGCCAGCGCCTCGAGCGCCCGGCGCCGCTCCAAGAGCGGCCGGTCCATCAGATCCTCCCCGTCCAGATGCAGGCAGTCGAACCACCACACGGCCAGGTCGGGGCCACCCCCGCTGAAACGGCTCATCGTGTCCTGGAACATCTCGGGCCCGATCACCTCGCCGTCGAGCACGAAGCGCGACGCCGCCATTTCCCGCACCATTGCGACGACGCCGGCCAGCCGGGCGGTCACGTCGTTCAGGTTGCGGGTGAACAACCGCACCTCCTCGCCCGCCCGATGCGCCTGAATGCGAGCCCCGTCCAGCTTCCATTCGACCGAGCACAGCCCCGTGACCGCCTCGGTCACGCTTGCTGCGGTCGACGCCAGCATGGGCTGGACGGGCCGCAGCACCTCGAGGCCGATGGCCGCCAGCCCCGCCTCGCCCTCCGACAACGCCACCCCCGCGACCCGGCCCAGGTTGCCCGCCAGCATGACCGCCCGCCGCACCGCGGGCACCGGCACCGAAGCGGCCCGGGCGACGGCATCGGTCACCACACCCTCGAGGGCGCCGTGGCGCAGTTCACCCATCAAAAGGCGGCGGATGAAAAATGCCTCCTCGGTGGTGGCTCGCCCGAGCAGGTCGGAAAGAAGCCGATGGCGCGTCGCCCCGGAGCCGCTACCGGCGACAGCCTGCAACCCACTCACGGCCGAGTCCAGGTCACTGACGGTCAATGTCGACACCGCCGCCCCAGGCGCCAACTCCGAGACCGCCATGAGTGTGGCCCACCCGACGCCGACCTTCCCCTGTCGAGGCTCCCCCGCCAGAACAGCAACAACGGTCTCGATCTCACCAGCAGGTACCCGGCGAAGGAGGTCAGCCAACGCCACGATCTTCGCCGACCGCGATGAAGTCGACGCGACCAACGAGCAGGTGGCAACGACCTCCGCGAGCAACACGGCACGATCCTGCCCCAGCACCGGGCGTTGAGCGGTGCCCAGGACCAAAATCGCTGGGGCTGGTCCCGTCAGAGACGGCTACCGTCGAACCGATGCCCGACAAGCACGTACATGCACTCGCCGAGGACTATTGGGAAACCCTCCTCGAGGCCAATCCGATCACGGCGACCATGCTCGGCGACCATCGCTACGACGACCGGCTCGAAGATCTCTCGGCCGAGGGGGAACAGCAGCTGCGAACGAAGTGGGCGGCACTGTCGCAGCGGCTGGCGGCGATCGACCGCTCGGGCCTCGACGTCGAGGACCGGGCGACGTGCAGCCAACTCGCCCAGGAGCTGGGCGACGCCGTTGCCGCCGATCGACGAGCGCTTGGTGGAACTGCAGTCCGACCAGATGACCGGGTATCACGTGGGGCTCCTGATTTCGGCGTCACTCGTGTCGGCGCCCGACCCGGAATCTGCCTGGAAGCTGGTCGATCGCCTGCGCCAAATCCCCCGGGCCTTCGAGCAGGCGGGACAACGATTCCTCGACGGCGTCGCCGCAGGTCGCACCCCGGCGAGGGTTTGCATCGACCGTTCGCTGAACGTGATCGAGGGTTATCTGGCGTCGCCGCTCACCGCCGACGTCTTCGCCCAGCTGAAGGGCCCACCCGACTGGGACGGTGAGGCCCGCTGGCGCTCGGCATTGGACGAGGCGGTCCGTGACGCGGTGCGACCGGCATTCCAGGCCCTGGCAGGGGTCCTTCGCGACCACCTCCTGCCCGTCGCCCGCGACGACGAACACTGCGGTCTTGGATGGCTCGATGATGGCGAGGCGATGTACGCCACCTGGGTTCGCCACCACACGTCCCTCGACATCACCCCGGCCGAAGTGCACCGCTTTGGCCTCTCCGAAGTGACCGACAAGCTGCCGGCCGAGTACGCCACGGTCGCGGGCCGGCTGTTCGGGATCACCGAACCGGCTGAAGTGTTCGCCCGCCTGCGGGACGACAAGACCCTGCGCTACCAGTCGCCGGAGGAGATCATGGCCGCGGCCCGGGCGAGCCTGGCGGCGGCTTCGTCCACCATGGTGGACTGGTTCGGCCGGCTTCCGCAATCGGCCTGCGCCATCGAAGCGGTTCCCGACTTTCTCGCCCCGGACTCGCCCGGCGCCTACTACGTGCCGCCCGCGCCCGACGGTTCGCGAACCGGAACGTACTTCGTGAACACCCATAGTCCTGAGGAGAAGGCCCGCTACGAAGCGGCATCGATCGGCTTCCACGAAGCCATACCCGGACACCATTTGCAGCTGACGATTGCCTCCGAACTCACCAGCCTCCCCCGGTTCCGGCGATTCTCGCTCGTCAACGCCGCATACTGCGAGGGCTGGGGTTTGTACTCCGAACGACTGGCCGACGAGATGGGGCTCTACCCCGGCGACCTGGACCGGCTGGGGATGCTGAGCGCCGACTCGCTGCGGTCGTGCCGCTTGGTGGTCGACTCTGGTCTGCACGCCATGGGCTGGTCCCGCGAGCGGGCCATCGAGTTCATGTCGGTCCATACACCGATGTCTCGCGACGAGATCATGGTCGAGGTGGACCGCTACGTCGCCATGCCCGGCCAGGCCTTGGCCTACAAGGTCGGCCAGCGGGAGATCTTCCGCCTCCGTGACGCCGCCCGCTCGGCGCTCGGCGCCGGCTTCGACATCAAGGGCTTCCACGATTCGGTGCTCGGGTCGGGCTCGGTCGCCCTACCGGTGCTCAGGGAAGTGGTCGAGGAGTGGATCCTGAAAAATCGGTAAGAAGAACACCGCAAGTCTTCGACCCGTCGTGCGTTCCTCTGGACAGGGGGATACCACCGAACCCTCGCATGTGGTGCCCAGGCAGTGCCGCCAGCGCCGACAGGTTCCACCGCGAGGGGCGGGGGTTGCGGGGTTGGCAGGCCGATCAAGCGATCGGCCGGCCAACCCTGCGTTTTCACGGTATTGCTCGTCGCGTTGGCGGCATGCAGCTCGTCGTCGAGCCGGTCCCGCGCCACGGTTGCACCCGCGGACGCGACGACCACGACGAGAACCGCCCCGGCGGGCCCATGCGGATGGGCGAGCGCGCCGCCCGAGACCTACGACCACGTCATCTGGATCTGGATGGAAAACCACACCTGGCCGCAAGTCCTCGGCAACCGAGCGGCCGCCCCCTACGAGGCGGGCCTGGCGGCGCAGTGCGCCACGGCAACGGCCTATCACGACGTCGGCAGTCCCTCGCTGCCCAACTACCTCGGTGCGACTTCGGGCGCCACCCAGGGCATCACCGACGACGGATCGCCGGCCAGCCATCCCCTGACCGTCGACAACCTGTTCCGCCAGGTGCGAACGGCCGGGGGAACCGAACGGAGCTACCAAGAGGGCATGGTCCAGCCATGCCAGCTGGTGCCGGGCGGCCAGTACGCCGTCAAGCACAACCCGGCGGCCTACTACGTCGGCCCCGCAGGCAGCGACCGGGCGGCGTGCCGGGCCGACGACGTGTCGTTCGACACCTGGGCCCGGGATCTCGAAGGCCACCTTCCGAGCTTCGCGTTCATCACCCCGAACCTGTGCCACGACACCCACGACTGCGCGGTAGCGACCGGTGATGCTTGGTTGGCCCAGGAGCTGCCGAAGATCCTGGGCAGCACGGTCTATCGAGCGGGTCGAACGGCGGTCTTTGTCGTCTGGGACGAGAACACTCCGATGCCGAACATCGTGATCGGGCCCGCCGTTCCTCCCGGCCTCGTCGTAACCCAGACATTCGATCACTACGGCCTGCTGCGCACGACCGAGGAATTGTCGGCCCTTCCCGGCCGGCTCGGTGCTGCGGGAGCGGCGCCGAGCCTGCGCGTCGCCTTCAACCTCTGATCCGCCCGTCCTGACGCGCCCAGGCGTTGGCCCTGGGCCAAGATTGGCCCGTGACCTCCGCCCTACCCGACCGGCCCCCCGATCGCCGGCGCCTTTACCTTACGGTCGCCCTCGTCCTGGCGCTGCTGGCGGGCGCGGCCGTGGTCTTTGCCGCCAACACCAGCCCGTCAAAGCTCCAGCCCAAGGTAGACACCAACAACCTCGCCGTCGGTCCCGTCGTTCCCGCGGTCAACGCCGTCGGCTGGCTCAACTCGGCGCCGCTCACACCGGCGAGCTTGAGCGGCAAGGTCGTGCTGTACGACTTCTGGACCTACTCCTGCGTCAACTGCGTGCGGACCATCCCCTACGTCCGGGCCCTGTACGACCGCTACCGCAACGAGGGCCTCGTCGTCGTCGGAATCCACTCCCCGGAGTTCGACTTCGAGAAGAACCACAACAACGTGACCCGGGCCGTCAAGGACCTCGGGGTGACGTGGCCGGTCGCGCTCGACGACAAGATGGTGGTTTGGGACGCCTTCCAGAACAACTCCTGGCCAGCCGACTACATCGCCGACGGTGCTGGCCACCTCCGCTACACCCATGTCGGCGAGGGCGATTACGGCCAAACCGAGGACGTTGTCAGAACGCTGCTCCGGGTCGACGCCAGCGCCCCGCGCGCCGCCGATCCTTCGGCGAGCGCAGCCCCCGCCGGCGCCGCGCCGTCCGCGGCGGGTGACATCACGCCCGAAACCTATCTCGGGGTGCTACGGGGCAACTCGGCCAAGCAGGGCCCCGCCACCTACCCCGACCCGACAACGGTGCCCGTCGACACCGCCCGGCTGTCGGGCGCATGGACCGGCACCGGGGATTACGTGCAAGCCGATGGCGCCGCCAGCGCCGTCGTCCTGCACTACCAGGCCCGCGAGGTGAACCTGGTCTTGGCGCCGCCCGCCGCAGGGCCGGTCTCGGTCTTCCTCGAACTCGACGGCAAACCGCTCCCACCCGCCTATCGAACCAGCCAGACCGTCGTCGACGCTGCGGGCCGGACCTCGGTACGTGGTGGCCGACGCCGACCTGTACCGCCTGGTCCTCGGCCCAGCGCGTCGAGGGCCACACCCTGCGGATCACGGCCAACGCCCCCGGTCTGCTCGCCTACGCCTTCACCTTCGGGACCTGAGCATGGAGTACCGACGCCGTGGTGCGTGACCTCGTCGCCCTGTTCGGCGCCGGGGTGGCGTCGTTCCTGGCGCCGTGCCTGGTCCCGCTGCTTCCGGCCTATCTGGGGATCATCACCGGCGAGGCCGCGGGCGGCGGCGACGCCAGCCGCGCCGTCCCCGCCACCGCCGTCTTCGTGTTGGGTTTCGCCACCGTCTTCGCCGGCTTGGGCGCCGCCGCGGGGCTGGTGGGCTCGTCCCTCCATCACCTTCAGCAGGTCGTGCAGCGCGTCGGTGGCGTCGTCGTGGCCCTCATGGGACTGGCGCTGCTCGGCCTGGTGCGGGGACCGTTCCTGCGTGAGGCTCGGTTGTTCCACAGCCTGCCCAAGGTCGCGGGCCCCCTGCGCCCGTATGTGATCGGCATCGCGTTCGGTGCCGCGTGGACCCCGTGCGTGGGACCGCTCCTGGCCGCCGCGTTGACCGTGGCCGCCCAGGGCGGCCAGGCCGGCCGTGGGGCGCTGCTCCTCTTGGCGTACGCCTTCGGCATCGGGGTGCCGTTCCTGGTGGCGTCGCTGGGATTGGCGTCATGGCCCCGATTGACCGTTGCCCTGCGCCGGGCGGGCCGCACCATCGAACGGGTCGCCGGAGTGCTGCTCGTCGTCTTAGGCGTGCTCCTGGCGACCGATACCTACCGGCACCTCACGTCCTACCTGGCCCGGTTCACCCCGTCGGTCCACGGGTTGTAGGTCGACGACGGGCTCGCCGATGGACATCCACAAGGCGACCCAACGATACGAGGCGTGGCTGCGATCGAACCTTCCGGCGGTGATCGAAGCCGACCTCGAGTACAAGCATCAGCAGATGGCGGCCGCCGTTTTCCCCTTCTTTCGTGCCACCTTCTACCGATGGGCGCAGCGTATGACACAGCTGCTCCCCGAGCTCGATTCGGCGCCGGTCGTGCTCGGGGTCGGCGACATCCACGTCGAGAACTACGGGACGTGGCGCGACGCCGACGGCCGCCTGGTCTGGGGAATCAACGACTTCGACGAATCGACACCCCTTTCCTACGCAGGCGACCTGGTGCGCCTGGCCACCAGTGCCGCCCTGGCCACGGGCGAGCAGAAGCTGGCGCTGCACCCGAGGGAATCGGCCGACGCCATCATCGCGGGGTACCACGACGGGATCATGGGTGGCGGCGGCCCGTTCGTGCTGGCGGAACGACACACCCGTCTACGCCGGCTCGTGACCGGCGAACTCCGCGATCCGGTGCGGTTCTGGACCAAGATGCAAGCCCTCCCAGAAGCGCCCCTGGCGGTATATCCGCCCGAGGCGGTCGACGCCGCCGTGACCGCCCTCCCCGAGCACGGGGCCGACGGCGGCGCCAGCATCAGGAGTCGCCGGGCCGGGTTGGGCAGCCTGGGCCGGCCCCGGCTGGTGGCACTGGCACCCTGGCAGGGAGGCGCGGTGGCGCGAGAGGTCAAGGCCATTCTGCCCTCCGCGTGGTGCTGGGCCACGAATGATCCAGCGCCCACGATCCACTACGCCGACGTGCTGGACCGGGCGGTTCGCTGCCGCGATCCCCACACCGCAGTTCGCAACCGCTGGCTGGTCCGGCGCCTGGCTCCCGACTGCGTGCGAGTTGAGCTGGCCGATCTACCGGCCGAGCGGGACGAGGCGGCGCTCCTCGGCTGGATGGGCTTCGAGCTGGCCAATATCCACCTGGGAACGGCGGATATCCGATCCTCGATACTCGAGGATCTGGCCCGGCGCCCTCCCGGATGGCTGCTGTCGGCAGCCGAGCGCATGGCCGACGACACACGCGACGACTGGCGCAGCTGGCGCAGTTGAGGCCCGCACGAGAGCGATAGTGTTGCCCCACGGCCGACCAGAGGAGGTGAGGACGCATGCACAACGGCGAACCCCCGAGTAGTCGCTGCCAACCCTGCGCCTCCCGAGCCGGGACCGCCGTGTAGCTCGCGTCCACCACGACAGTCGACGGCTTGGCCGGTTCGTCCCTCCTGATCCCGCCAACCATGCGAGGGTAGCAATGGCCATCCGTCCTCCCCTTCCGCCCAATCCCCTACGCAGCGCCCGGCGCCAACGCCAACAGCGGCTCCTGGCCACGCGCTCGCTTCGCGACCACCTCATCTCGCTCGCCGGGGTCACCCACGGCCCGGTGCTCAACCAGGCCGGCGAGGAGGTCGGGACGCTGGTCGACGTCGTCGCCCGGTGGGACGGCGAGGAGCCCTACCCCCCGGTCACGGGCCTGGTCGTTCGAGTCGGGCGCCGGGTGGCCTTCGTCGCCATGGACGACGTCGCCGATGTGAGCCACGACCGAGTGCAGCTGCGTTCGTCGCGGCTGGACCTGCGCGAGTTCGCCCGCCGTCCCGGCGAGGTCATGCTGGGCAAGGACGTGGTGGACCACCAACTGGTGGACATCGACGGCGTCCAGGTCATCCGCGCGGCCGACCTCTACATCGCCTGGGTGCCGGCTGCCACGGTGTCCACCGGCGGGGCGGGACCAGAGCGGGTCCTGCGCCTCGTCGGTGCCGATGTCAGTGTCCAGACCCTCCTGCGCCGTCTGGGCCCGAAACGCTGGCGGGGCCGGCCCACGCCCGAGCGCGTCATCGACTGGTCGAACATCCAGCCGTTCGCGGGCGAGGTGCGCCAGGTAAAGCTTCGCTCGTCCAACGAAGGCCTGCACCGGCTGCGCCCTGGTGAGCTGGCCGACCTGTTGGAGGACCTCGGGCGATCGGGCCGTCAGGAGCTGCTGGCCAGCCTCGAGCCGGAGATGGCCGCCGACGCCCTCGAAGAGATGGATCCCGAGGAACTGGGTGCCCTCCTGCGGGAAACCCCGGCCGAACAAGCGGCGGAACTTGTCGCCAACATGGAGCCCGACGAAGCGGTCGACGCTCTGCGGGATCTCGACGAGGACGAGCGGGAGGAGCTGCTGGAACACATGGACGACGAGCAGCGCGAGGAGTTGACCGAACTGCTCGAGTACCGGGAGAACACCGCCGGTGGCTTCATGACCACCAGCCTGGTCCTGGCCACGCCAGACGAGCTGGTGGCGACGGTGCGCGACCGCCTGCGGGCCGAAGTGGAGCACCGGGGTGATATCGACGCAGTGGCCGTGGTCGACGACAACGAGCGCTACGTCGACGACGTGAGCCTGTACCACCTGGCCATCGCCGGTGACGACCAGCCGATCAGCGAGCTCCTCGGCGACACCGAGCCGGTGACCGTGTCGGCCGACGCCGAACTTCGCGAGGTGGCGTCACAGCTCACCGAAGCCCGGCGTTCGTCGGTCGTGGTGGTCGACGACGACGGGCATCCCATCGGGCGCATCCTCGCCGACGACGTCATCGACGCCCTGCTGCCCGAGCGGGGCCGGTTCCACTTCCCAAGGTTGCTGTCCTGACGACCGCGGCCACCGAAGACGAAGCCGGCGCCGAGGCCGGCGAGGGGGGCTCCCACCTCCCCCTACGCCCGCCGTCGCGGCGGCGGCGGTTCCTCACGTACCTGGCCTGGGCGGGGCCCGGGATCATCGCGGCCAATGCCGGCAATGACGCAGGCGGCATCATCACCTATGCCTCGGCGGGCGCGCAGTACCGCTACCGGACCCTGTTCTTCATGGTGCTGGTCACCGTCGGCCTGGTCGTCGTCCAGGAGATGGCCGCCCGGCTGGGGGCGTTCACCGGCAAGGGGCTGGCGGCGCTCATCCGCGAGGAGTTCACGCTGCGCATCTCGGCCTTTGCCCTGTTTTGCCTCATCGTGGCCAACGTGGGCCTGGTCGTCTCGGAGTTCGCGGGAATCGGCGCCGCCCTCGAGCTGCTCGGCGTCACCCGCTTCATCTCGATCCCGATCGCGGCCATGGCGATCTGGGCCTTGGTGCTGTTCGGCTCCTACCGTTACGCCGAGCGGATCTTCCTCGTGCTGTCGTTGATCTTCTTCGCCTACCCGCTGGCCGCGATCCTCGGGCACCCCAACTGGGGTGAGGCCCTCGGGTCGACACTCGTTCCCCACCTGCTGACCAGCAAGAACTTCATCCTTCTCGGAGTGGCGCTCATCGGGACCACCATCACCCCGTATATGCAGCTGTATGTCGCGGCCGCGGTCGCCGACAAGGGAATCGGGCCCGACGAATACCGCTACGAGAAGCTGGACTCCATCGGCGGCGCCATCTTCGGCGATGTCATCAGCATGTTCATCATCATCGCGACCGGCGCCACGATCGGCCGCCAGGGTCAGGCGTTGGCGTCGGCCAAGGATGCCGCGGCCGCCCTGAAGCCCGTCGCAGGACGCTTCGCGGTCCAGCTGTTCGCGTTCGGGCTCTTCGGCGCTTCGGCCTTGGCCGCCGCGGTCGTCCCGTTGTCGACCGCCTACGCCCTTTCGGAGGCGATCGGGGTCGAGCGGTCGGTGTCGCGCCGGTTCGCCGAAGCCCCCCTGTTCCTGTCGTTGTTCACCTTCCAGGTCGTCGTCGGCGCCGGCGTCGCCCTACTCGGCGGCAACCTGATCGACCTGCTGATCCGCACCCAGATCCTGAACGGTCTGATCACACCGGTCATCTTGATCTTCGTGTTGATCCTGGCCAACCGGCGCAGCGTCCTCGGCGACGCGGTCAATGGGCCGATCTTTCGAGTGGTAGCAACGGTGTGTGTGGGCGCGGTCAGCTTGATGTCGGCGATCGTCGTGGTGCAGTCGATCTTGCCGTGGTTCGGCTTCGCCTAGTGACGGAGCAGGGACGGCGCCACACGGTCGTGGTGACCCGACCATGAGCGAGTTGTTCGCCGACACCTCGGGCTCCGGCCCTACGGTGGTCCTGCTCCACGGCCAGCCGGGTGGTCGCGCCGACTGGAAGCCCGTGGCCCGTCTGCTGGAGCCGGACTTCATGGTGGTAGCCCCCGATCGCCCGGGTTATGGCGATACCGGCGGCCGTGCCCGGGGGTTCCGGGGGAACGCCGCGGCAGTCGTGAGCCTGCTCGATCATCTCGGCGCCGACCGGGCCACGGTGGTCGGCTACAGCTGGGCGGGCGGCGTTGCCATCGCCTTGGCGGAGACGGCGCCGGAACGACTGAACGGCCTGGTCTTGGTGTCGTCGGTCGGCCCCGGTGAGCCGCTGAGTCGCCTGGACCGGTTGCTGGCGGTGCCCCCGATCGGGATGTCGGTGACGGCGGCCGGATTGTTCCTCGCCAGCGGGGCACTTTCGATCCCGCCGCTGCGCCGGGCCATTCGGCGCCTTCACGGGCGAGCGGTCCCCGCGGCGGCGGGGATCGGCGACCAGGCCGACGGTCCGCCGGCGCCCGATGACGTGGTCAGCTTGTGGCGCAGCAACCGGGTGTGGCAGAGCTTCGTCACCGAGCAGCGTTGCCTGGTCGACGAGTTGCCGTTGCTGGCGCCAGGATTGTCCACGATCAGGGTCCCAACGGTGGTGATGGTGGGCGGCGCCGATCGCACCGTCCCGCCCGCAACCGGTCGCCACCTGGCGAGGGGCATCGCCGGCGCCCGCCTGATCGAGCTCGCCGGAGCCGGCCACCTCCTCCCCCATCAGCATCCCGGCGCAGTGGCAGCCGCCATCCGCGACCTCACGCCCCACTGAGCCACCGGGCCGCAGCAGTGGGGGGCTCAGCCCCCAGCCCCGCCCGCTCGAACTCGGGGAGGCTTTTCCCCAGATTGCTTTTAGACCGCCAGGAAGCGGCGCACCGAGAAGGCCGAGCCGACGATCCCGATGAGGCCGCCGACGATCATGATGGCGATGCCGGTGAGGATCGCCTCGTGCGACGTGACGTACAGCGGCGGGCCGCCGACCAGGGTCCCACTCGACGCCAGGGACGCGATGGTGCCCCGGAACACGAAGCTGATGGTGAAGGCCAGCAACGCCCCAAGGATGCCTTGGATGGCGCCCTCCAGCATGAAGGGGATCTGGATGAACCAGTTGGTCGCCCCGACGAGCTTCATGACCGCGATCTCACGGCGACGGGCGAAGATCGCCAGTTGGATGGTGTTGACGATCAGGGCGAAGGCGCCCGCGAAGGCGCCCGCGGCCAGGACGATCGCCACCTTCCGGCGGGTGTCGAACTGCTTCAGGATGTTGCTGATGACTTCCTTGGCGTAGACGACCTCTTTGACGCCGGGCTGGGTCTGGAAGCGCTGGCCGATGGCGTTGACGTCCTCGGCCTTGGTCGGCACGACCCGGTACGACGGCGGCATGTCGTTGACGCTCAGGCTGTTGACGAGCTCCGGGGTGTTGGCGAACATCTGTCGGAACTCGTCGTAGGCCGCGGGCTTGTCGACGAAACGGACCTTCTTGACCTCGGTCATGCCGTTGAGCTCGTGGCCGAGGGCCTGCTGCTGATTGGGCGTGACCCCGGGTTGGAGGAAGATCGAGAGTTCGACGCCACCGCGCCACTGCACCGATGCCTTCTTGATGGCCTGCTTCATCATCAGGGCCGAGGCGACGAGCGTGAGCGAGACCGCCATGGTGATGACGGCCGCGATGGTCATGAGCAGGTTGCGCCGGAGGTTGACCCAGACCTCGCGGAAGAAGTAGCCGCCGAAGAACGCCACCTATCCGGTCCCCATGCCGTAGACGCCGCGGGCCTGGTCGCGGATGACGCTGCCCCGGTCGAGCTCGATGACCCGGCGGCGCATCGAGTCGACGATGCTCTGGTCGTGGGTGGCCATGATGACCGTGGTCCCGGTGCGGTTGATCCGGTCCAGCAGCCGCATGATGCCGGCGCTGGTGCTCGGGTCGAGGTTGCCCGTCGGTTCGTCGGCCAGCAGGATCAGGGGCCGGTTGACGAACGCCCGGGCAATGGCGACTCGTTGCTGTTCACCGCCGGAGAGTTCGTGGGGGAGGTTGTCGATCTTCTTGCCCAGGCCGACCAGGTCGAGGATCTGGGGCACCTGGGACTTGATGACGTGCCGGGGGCGGCCGATCACCTCGAGGGCGAAGGCCACGTTCTCGTGCACCGTCTTGGTCGGCAGCAGGCGGAAGTCCTGGAACACGCAGCCGATGTTGCGGCGCAGGTAGGGAACCTTCCACTGGGTGAGGTTGGCGATGTCCTTACCCGCTACCCAGATGTGGCCCTCGTCCGGTTCCTCTTCCTTGGTGACCAGGCGGACGAAGGTGGACTTGCCCGAGCCGGACGGCCCGACGAGGAAGACGAACTCCCCCTTCTGGATGTCCACCGAGACCTGGCGCAGTGCGACAGTCGTGCCCTTGTAGGCCTTGGTGACGTTGTCGAGACGAATCATGGTGTGAGGGTTGGTTGGGGTTGGGGGCCTCGCGCACGCCCGCCCAGCGCAACGGGGAGGATTGTAGCCAGCGGGGTCACCAAGTTGGTGGCAAGCGCTCCGTGACGGCGGGCGCTGGCAGGTGGGGGCAGCAGCCGCGACGCCGGGGCGACGCCGGGGCCGGGTGGGCGGCGGTTCTGTCGGGGTTTGGTACGGGTTTGAGGCTCTTGTGTGGCTTTGTCACCCTCTGAGGGTGGCTGGATCGGCTGAGCTCGCTCTTTCCTCCGACACTCAAGGTTGATTCACCTCAGGTTCGACCGCCCGCGACGCCGAGCGCCGCTTCTGAGCCCACGACTCGCACCGACCCCCACGGTTTCGACGGCTCCGAGGACCCCGCGCCCCGCCCAAGTAGGTCCGCTCGCGGGTCTGGTAGGGGTTTGAGTCTCTGGGCGGGGTTATCACCCCTCAGCGGTAACAACCCTGTACAAGAGCCACAAACCCCTACCAGACCCCCATGCCCCCCGGGGCGGGGGTCGCCACGAACGATGAGATGGTGGCTGGGATCGGCTGAGCTTGCCCGTTCCTCCGACACTCACGGTTGATTCTCCTCATAGAGCCCCAGACCCCTACCAGACGCACGCCGCACCACGCCGCTCACGCGGCGAACAGAAGCAGCGAGCCCGAACGTTACGAAGGGGCAGGGGCGCCCTGGGTGGTGCGGCGCCAGCGCAGCCACGCTTCCATGAACGGGTCGAGGTCACCGTCGAGGACCGCTTCGACGTTGCCCGTCTCGTGGCTGGTCCGCTCGTCCTTCACCTTCTGGTACGGCGCCAGGACGTACGCCCGGATAAAGGTCCCGCCCCGGCTGACCTGGCCCTGGGGGCCGCTGAGCGCCTGCAGTTCCGCCCGGCGTTCCTCCCGCTGGCGCTCGGCGAGCTTGGCCGCCAGGATCTGCATGGCCTTGACCTTGTTCTGGTACTGGCTGCGCTCGTTCTGAACCGACACGACGATCCCGCTCGGCAGGTGGGTGATGCGCACCGCCGAGTCGGTGACATTGACGTGCTGGCCCCCGGCGCCCGACGAACGGTAGGTGTCGATTCGCAGGTCCTTTTCGTCCACCTCTACCTCGGCGGTGGCATCCTCGAGGAAGGGCGTCACTTCGAGCGCCGCGTACGACGTCTGGCGCCGAGCCTGCGAATCGAACGGCGAGATCCGGTACAGCCGGTGCACCCCACGCTCGGCCGACAGCAGGCCGTAGGCGTAACGGCCCTTGATGATGAAGGTGGCTGAGAGGATCCCCGCCTCCTGGCCCAGCGTGACTTCCTCCATCTCCAGCTCGAGGCCACGCCGCTCGGCCCAGCGCTGGTACATGCGCAGCAGCATCTCGGCCCAGTCCTGGGCGTCGGTGCCGCCTTCGCCGGCGTGGATCTCGCACACCGCGTCGCGGGCGTCGTGCTCGCCGCTGAACAGGGAGCGCAACTCCAGGCGGTCGAGTTCCCGGCCCAGGCCATCGACGGCCGCCGACAGCTCCGCCTCCTGCGAGGCGTCGTCCTCTTCGACTGCCAGCTCGTACAGCGTTTCGGCGTCGCTCAGCCGGTCGTCAAGCCCCGACATCTCCTCGACGTCGGCCTTCACGTGGCCGTACTCCCGCGTGACCCGCTGGCCGGCATCGGTGTCGTCCCACAGGTCGGGGCGGGCTACCTCAATCTCCAGCTCGGCCAGCCGTCGCTGGCTGCCGTCGAGGTCCAAGTAGCCGGCCGCCTCGGTGAGGCGGCGTCGCAGGGCGCGCAGATCGTCGCTGAAGTCGCTGGACTCCCATCGAGAATCTCTACCTCCGGCCTAGCGGCCGTGGCAGAACTTGAACTTCTTCCCGCTGCCGCAGGGGCAGGCGTCGTTGCGACCCACCTTGTCGAACATCGAGTCCTTGACGATCGGGACCATCGGGGCGTCGGCACCGATCCCGTTACCGGCCGGGGCCTGACCGCCTCTCGCGGCGGCGGCTGCGGCGCCGCCGCCTGCCGGCGCTGAGGCGGTACCGCCGGCGCCAACCGCGCTGGGGTCTGCGGCGAACACCACTTCTTCGCCCGGTGCCGGACCGGCGGCCAGGGCCCGCTGGACCCCGGAGTTGCCCTGGACCGGATCCTCGGCCGCCAGGTACTGGGCCCGGGCCAAGTCCGCCTCGTCGTCGGGCGATCCCTGTTCGAGCACCTGCACCTGGGCGTGCATGACGATCTTCACGTAGTCGTCGTCGATACCCGACATGAGCTGGCCGAACATCTCATAGCCCTCGCGCTGCCATTCGACCAGTGGGTCCTGCTGGCCCATGGCCCGCAGGTTGATGCCCTCGCGGAGGTAGTCCATCTCCGAGAGGTGCTCCCGCCACTTCTGGTCGATGATCTGCAGCATCACCTCGCGCTCGAGGGCGCGCATGGTGTCCTCGCCGCCCGGCATGGACTGCTCGCGCTTCTCGTAGTAGCCGAGCGCCTCGGCGAGCAGGCTCTCGTAGAGTTCGTCGGACCGCTTGGCCTCGGTGAGGTCCTCGACGGTGAACGCCGTCGGGTAGTAGACGCGCGTCTCGCGCAGCAGTCCTTCGAGGTCCCAGTCCTCGTTGAAATCCGTCGGGCAGTTGGCCCGCACGATCGACTCCAGCGCACTCGCCAGCACCTCGAGGGTGCGGGCCCGCAGGTCCTCGCCGTCGAGAATCTGGCGGCGGCGCTTGTAGATCACCTTGCGCTGGGAGTTCATGACCTCGTCGTACTTGAGGACGTCCTTGCGCACTTCGCCGTTGCGGGCCTCGACGGTGTTCTGGGCCCGCTCGATGGCCTTGGTGACCATCTTGGCCTCGATGGGCACGTCGTCGGGCAGGGCCTTGCCCATGACCCAGTTCATGGCCCCGGTGGCGAACAACCGCATCAGCTCGTCCTCGAGTGACAGGTAGAAGCGGCTCTCACCGTCGTCGCCCTGGCGGCCGGCCCGGCCCCGCAGCTGGTTGTCGATGCGGCGGGACTCGTGGCGTTCGGACCCGAGCACGTACAGGCCGCCCAGCTCCCGGACCTTCTCGCCCTCGGCGGCGCACGCCTCCTCGTACTTGGTCAGCAGCTCCTTGTAGCGACCCTGGCCTTCCTCGGCGTCGAGCGCCAACCCGCTCGCCGTCACCTCCGATTCCGCCAGGGCCTCGGGGTTGCCGCCGAGGAGGATGTCGACGCCGCGGCCGGCCATGTTGGTCGCCACAGTGATGGCGTGGAGCCGCCCGGCCTGGGCGACGATGCCCGCCTCCCGAGCGTGCTGCTTGGCGTTGAGCACGTTGTGCGGGATACCCCGCTTGTCGAGCATCCGGGACAGGACCTCGGACTTCTCCACCGACGCCGTGCCGACCAGCACCGGCTGGCCCTCGTCGTAGCGCTCGACCAGATCCTCGATGACGGCCTCGAACTTGGCCAGCTCGGTCTTGTAGATCAGGTCGGGCTGGTCCTGGCGGACCATGGCCCGGTTGGTCGGAATGGGCACGACCGGCAGGTTGTAGGTGTTGGCGAACTCGGAGGCCTCGGTCTCGGCGGTTCCGGTCATGCCTGCGAGCTTCTTGTACAGGCGGAAGTAGTTCTGGAGGGTCACCGTGGCCCAGGTGTGGTTCTCCTCCTTGATCTTCACCCGCTCCTTGGCCTCGACCGCCTGGTGCAGGCCGTCGGACCAGCGCCGGCCCTCGAGGACCCGGCCGGTGAACTCGTCGACGATCTTGACCTCGCTGTCGGCGACGATGTAGTCCTTGTCCCGGCGGTACAGCTCCTTGGCCCGCAGCGCCTGGGTCAGCTGATGCACCAGGTTGGAGGAGACCAGGTCGTACAGGTTGTCGAGGCCGAGTTGGCGCTCGACCTTGTCGATGCCATCCTCCGTCGGGGAAACCTGGCGCTTCTCCTCGTCCACCTCGTAGTCGACGTCACGGACCAGCGTCCGGGCAATGCCCGCGAACTGGTAGTACAGCCGCACCGAGTCGGTGGCGGGACCGGAGATGATCAGCGGGGTTCGGGCCTCGTCGATGAGGATCGAGTCGACCTCGTCCACGATGGCGTAAATGTGGCCCCGCTGCACCATGTGGTCGACGGAGCGGGCCATGTTGTCCCGCAGGTAGTCGAACCCGAACTCGGTGTTGGTGCCGTAGGTCACGTCGCAGCCGTAGGCCGCCTTCTTCTGGCCCCAGTCGTCGATGTCCGGCGTCACCCGACCGACGGTCAGGCCGAGGAACCGGTGGATCTGGCCCATCCACTCGGCGTCGCGGCGGGCGAGGTAGTCGTTCGTCGTCACCACGTGGAGGCCCTGGCTGGTGAGCCCGTTGAGGTACACCGGCAGCGTCGAGACCAGCGTCTTGCCTTCGCCGGTCTTCATCTCGGCGATCCAGCCGAAATGCAGGGCGGCGCCACCCATCAGCTGGACGTCGAAGTGACGCTGGCCGATCGTGCGCCGGGCCGCCTCGCGGACGGTGGCGAACGCTTCGACCAGGAGGTCGTTCAACTCCTCGCCGTTGTCCAGCCGCTCGCGGAAGGCGACGGTGCGACGGGCGAGCTCCTCGTCGCTCAGCGCCTCGACTTCGGGTTCGAGGGTGTTGATGTCGGGGACGAGGCTCTGCAGCGCCCGGACCTTCTTGCCCTCGCCCGCCCGGAGAACTTTGGTGAAGATGCTCATGGCGCTACCGAGTGTACCGGCGGCCTCAAGCTCGCCAACGGCCAGGTTTCAGGCCGCGGGGCCGCGACCGGCGGGGCGCGACTCGTCGTTCGCCCGGATGTCGAACAGTCGTTCCCGCATGGCGTACATGACCGCCTCCATGCGTGAGTGCAGGTGGAGCTTCTCCAAGATGTTGCGGACATGGTTCTTCACCGTGTTCTCGGAGATGAACAGGGTGTCCGCGATCTCGCGGTTGCTCATTCCCCGGGCCACTTGGCGCAGCACGTCGAGTTCGCGGCTGGTGAGGCGGGGGGCGAGATACTGGTCCCGTTCCTCGGCCCTCTTGGCCAGGGAGTTGAACTCGTTGAGCAGCTTGGAGGCCATGGAAGGCGAGATCAGGCTTTGCCCCTGGGCCACGGCCCGGATCGCATTGGCCACCTCCTCGACGGAGATCTCCTTCAGCAGGTAGCCGTTCGCCCCCGCCTTGATCGCCTGGTAAAGGTCGTCTTCCTCGTCGCTCACGGTGAGCATCAAGATCTTGGTGCTGGGGCTGATCTCTCGGATGGCCCGGGCGGCCTCGATGCCGTTCACCCTCGGCATGCGCACATCCATGAGCACCACGTCGGGGGCCAGCTCCTCGGTCTTGGCGATCGCCTCCTCGCCGTTCTCCGCTTCGGCGACGACTTCGATGTTTTCCTCGGTCGAGAGCACGACGAACAGGCCCCGGCGGAACACCGCCTGATCGTCGGCGATCAACACCCGAACGGTGTCGGCGTTGGCATCGTGGGCGGCCGCACTGTGGCTCGAGCGGGGCGCCGCACCCGCCGCACCCGCCGCGGAGCCGGGCCCGGAGGTCGGCGCCGAGCCGTGCACGGCCGACCGGGACGCCATTGGGTTCGACGGGCGGGACGCTTCGGTCAAGTCGCGCCTCAGGGCCGCGCTGGCCGCGTCAAACAGGGCGATGTCGCCGTTGTTGCGGTGGTACACGGCCGCGGGCCGACCGGTTTCGGCGTTCACGAAAAAGTAGATCTCACTGCCCTGCTCGCCCATCTCCAAAGCGGCCTCCTCCGGCGTCATTGGCTCGACCCTTGAGTCATTGATGCCCCTATCCGCCGCCTCTCCGGCGTCACGCACGATCCGATCCACCACACGCTCCACGACAGATCCACGAAATGATCCGTGGCAGCAAGATCGCCCCGCGCCGTGGACCAATTTGTCGGGAAGTGTACTGACCCGTCGCCGACCCCGGTCGCGCTGGTCACCCGCACGCAATCCGGCGGGTGTCGCCGGCCCCGCAATCGACGGCCACGGAACCGGTCGGCCTGCTGTTCCAGCTTGCCCACGACCCGCTCCACCGCGACGGAGACGTCGGTTGCCGCGGCGTGCGCCCGGACGATGCGGCCCTGGGCGAACAGGGTGATCTCGCACACCTCCCGCTCGGCGATGCGGGGGTTGCGCTCCTCGGAGAAACACACCTCCACACGATCGATTCCGCACTGACCCGCCAACCTCGCGACCTTTTCGAGGGTGACGCTCCGGAGCTTCTCCGGAACCTCCACGTTGCGAACCCGGAACGCGATCTCCATGCCGGTCCTCCCGCGAGTGGTTCGATTCGGGTAGGGATTGCATGGGCCCGTGCGGCTGACCTGGTCTTTGACCCCACACTCGCCTGCAGCGGCAGTTGCGGGAAGGCGGCGGCGGCAACAGACACCGGACTGGTCGCCCGGTCTCGTCACCCAACGTCACCCATGAAACCCGCTTGGCGCCGTCTCCGCCCCAGGCCGACAGCCGGCCTGTGAACGGGCAGGGCTTACTCCTAAGTCGCACCATGCTCAGCAACCACGGGTTGCCTTACGTGGGTCGTTTCGCCTGCGACTGGCATCGACTTGCAACCACAGACCCGCACGAGGCCCATACGGCAGTGTAGGGACATCGGGTCCGCTCCGGTGGGGATGGGCAGCCGGCCCCGACTCAGCCGGCCGACCCCGGACGGCAGCCAGCTCGGACTCAGCCGGCTCGGAGTTGGTCCTTCAGCTCGGCCAGGATGGGCACGGGACCAGGATCGATCCCCTCCTCGGCGGCCAGCCAGAACGACACCAGGTCCCCCATCAGGATCAGGTCGAACAGTTGCGCCAGATCCCCGTCGCCTTGGGCCCGTACCTCGACGATCGACGCCACCACCTCTCGCATCACGTCCGCGATCAGGTCGAAACGGCGGCTCACCTGCGGATGCTCGCCGTCGTGGCGGAGTTGCACCAAGGTGAGCAACTGGCGGCTGACGTCGCCGTGCTGCCCCCACCCGCACACCTCGTTGTGGCACAGCTCCGGCTGGGTGCTCCAAAACGCCGGCGCCTTGGCGTTCTCGTTGATCTGGGTCTTCCACCGCTGCGCCGCGGCGGCGCCCACCAACCCGCCGCCATGCACCAACGGCCAGGTCCGACCGATGCGCCGGGCCAGCGCGGCGGCCTCGCCGCCCTCCCCCGCCCCCACCAACTGGTCGCGCCGGGGCTTGAGGAACTCCACCGTCTGGCCGATCCACGACCGCGCCCCCCGGAACAACCCGAGGTCCTCGAGCACCACCAACGGCGGGATCGCCATCGCCGCCACCGCGGTCCGGGGCTGGGGCAGGTCGGCCGGTACCGGAATCACCGGCGCACGCCATCCCGTCGCCAAACGGGCCAGTTCCCCGCCGCCGGTCACGGCGACCACCCGGGCGCCGTTGAGGGCGGCCGTGGTGGTTGCCTCGATCGTCTCCTCGGTATCGCCCGAGGCGGAGATGGCGAACACCAGCGTTGCCTCCCCGACGAACGCCGGGCACTCATAGGACTTCACGACCACCGCGGGCACGGGCAGGAGCGCACCCGCGGTCGCCAGCAGGATGTCGCCCGCGATGCCGCTGCCGCCCATGCCGAACACGACGATGTGTTCGACCGACTCGCCGTCGGCCAGGGCCCTGACGGCTGCGCTCACCGACGTCCGCCGAGGCCGCGGCCACCGCCGCCTCGATCTGTTCGGGCAGGCCGGCCGTGGCCTCGAAGATCCCCTCGGTATCGACCACTGCCGACGTCACCACGTGAGCTGCACCAAACCCCCGCTCACCCGGCCGAGGATTCGGCGGGGTCGAAGGTGGGCTTGATCCCGTCGGCTGCCGCCTTGGCCACGAGCCGGGTGTCTTCGGCGTCGTCGACGGTCACGGCTTCGTCGATCAGCATGATCGGGATGTCGTCGGCGACGGCGTAGCGGCGCTTCAGGCGGGGGTTGTACAGCGTGTCCTCGTCGGCGAAGTACAGCAGCGGCCCCTTGTCCTCCGGGCAGGCCAGTATCTCCAGCAGCTTGGGATCGAGTGCCATGGCTTCTACGACTCCTTGATCAGGGCGACAACCTCGGCGGTGTGTTCCTCGCACGCCGCCGGCGTCGCCGCTTCCAGGTTGAGCCGCAACAACGGCTCGGTGTTGGACGGCCGCAGGTTGAACCACCAGTCGCCCACGTCGACGGTCAAGCCGTCGACCCACTCCTGGGTCACGCCCGGTCGCGCCGCCGGGTCGAAGGCCGCGGCAATCCGGCCGATGACGGCGTTGGGGTCGTCCACCTCGGTGTTGATCTCACCCGAATCGGCGTAGCGCTCGAACGGCTTGCGCAGCTCCGACAGCGGCTGGTCGGACTTCGAGAGCACTTCGAGGACCACGAGGGCGGCGACGGAACCGGAGTCGGCCCGGTAGTTGTCCCGGAAGTAGTAGTGCCCGGAGTGCTCGCCCCCGAAGATGGCGCCGGTCTCGGCCATCACGGACTTGATGAACGAGTGACCCACCCGGGTCCGAATCGGCGTGCCCCCGCGCTCGGTGATGATCTCGGGCACCGACTTGGAGCAGATCAGGTTGTACAGGACCGACGAACCGGGGTACTTCTCGAGCATGGCCGCCGCCACCAGAGCGGTCGTCGTCGAACCCGACAACGGCTGGGCCTTGTCGTCCACCAGGAAGCACCGGTCGGCGTCGCCGTCGAAGGCCAGGCCCACGTCCGCCCCGACCGCCAGCACGCGAGCCTGAAGATCGCGCAGGTTGGCCAGCTGGATGGGGTCGGCGGGGTGGTTGGGGAAGTTGCCGTCGAGCTCGCCGTACATGACCTCGAGGTCGAAGGGCAGCTCCGAGAACAGCCGGGGCACGACCATGCCGCCCATCCCGTTGGCCGTGTCGGCAACCACCCGCAGGGGCCGCAGGACGTCCCGATCGACGAACGACCGCACATGGGTGGCGAAGTCGTCGAGCATGTCGCCGGTGCTGACCGCCCCCCGCTCCCCGGCGGCGGCCGCTGCCGACGGCGCGTCGGCGGACGCGGCCACGGCCGCCTTGATCTCGGCCAGCCCGGTGTCCTCGCCCACCGGTCGGGCACCCGACAGGCACAGCTTGATCCCGTTGTACCGGGCCGGATTGTGCGACGCCGTGAACATCGCCCCCGGTGCGTCCAGGCGCCCCGAGGCGAAATACAGCTCGTCGGTCGACATCAATCCGAGGTCGACGACGTCGGTGCCCGTCGCCGTGACCCCGTCGATAAACGCCTGCGTCAGCTCGACACCGGACTCCCGCATGTCCCGCCCCACCAGGATTCGGGGAGCGTCGACGAAGCCCGCGAAGGCGGTGCCGATGCGCCGCACCAGGCCAGCGTTGAGCTGGTCGGGCACCACACCCCGGATGTCGTAGGCCTTGAAGAGGGTGTCGAGCATGGCGGGCTCGACCTTAGTTGGGGCTGGGAAAGGGGTCAGTCACGGTGCAGATTCGCCGGTCTCCCCGCTCACGTCCCGACCGGCTGGAGCCGGCCCGGACCCGCCCGAGCCGTCAACATCGCTCCCGTGGCGCTGCGGCTCGACCTGCGTCGCAGGCCCATCGGTCTCATCGCGGGTCGGGCCGCCCGGCCCGCGCGGCCCACCCAGCCACGCCGTCTCGCCGTCGGCGTCGTCGCCCACATCGGGCGCCGCAGCCGTTCGGTCCGGGCCGGCTCCGCCAGCTCCGAAGGACTCCTCGGTCGCGGCCGTCGTACCGCTCGCCCCTCGGGGGCTGTTGCGCGTCCCGCGCCGTCAGGGGCACCGGAGCCACGGACGGCACCGGGCGCGGGGCCGAGTCCGCCCGGGAACCCCAGCCACGCGTCGATCTCGTCGGTGCCCGAGGCGCCGGCCTGGCCCGGCGCGCCGGCGCCCATCCCCGCCGCCAGCTCCCGTTGCATCCGGACATACGCCTCGTCGAGGCCGGCAACCGCGACCACGTCCGGGGTACTGGCGAGCGCCCGGCCGGCATTGGCGAAGGCCACCGGCTTGGCCCGGACCAGCCAAACCAACGCGGCCAGTCCCATGATCCCGAACAGGTAGCCGAACCAGTCCACCGGCGTGTAGCCGTAGTGCACCGTCACGTGGTGCGACGTCGGGATGACGACCATCAGGTTGGGGGCGACGCGATACGGACCCTTGGCCCCGGAGGCTTGCCAGTTGGGGAAGTACGAGACTTTCACCAGGACCGGCACGCCGACCGTGTCCACGTTGAACGACACCGAATGGTCACTCGACTTGATCTGGTCGACCTGCACCGGCTGGAGCGCCGTCCGAGGCGGGTCGGTGCTCATGGGTGCCACCCGGCTCCACGCCTTGGGTCCCGACGCGGCGTACAGCACGTCCGCCCGGTTCTGATCGAGGTACCACGACTGCGAGGCATCGAGCCACGGTTTGCCGCCCTTGGCGATGCCATTCATCACGACCGGCTGATTGATCAGGGGGGCCACGATCTGCGAGTCCGCGACCTCGTAGACCTTCCAGGTGCGCTCCTTGACCCCGTTCTGGGTGCCACCGGAATAGGTGACCGGCCACGGCCCCGAGGTCGCGCACCAGTTGCAGGTCAGGATCGACATCGGCCTGCGCCTGGGTCTCGGGGGTGAGCGCCATGTAGTAGCGGACCCCCATCAGCTGCAGGTGCCGGACTCCGTCGGCGACGTTGGGGGCCGACGGGTAGGTGAGACCTCGCACCGGGTCGGACGGTTGCAGCGACAACTCGGCGGCGTTGATGAAGTGATACGGCGTGGTGGCCGACGATTCGTAGTAGAGGCCTTCCATCGAACCGATGCAGCTCTTGGTCCAATAGGGCAGGAGCATCAGGGCGTCGGGGGTTCCCATCTGGTCCAGTCCCGGCTCGTACTCCCACATGGCGCGGCCACACCCGTTGTCCTTGCCGACCTTCTTCATGGTGTCGATCAGGCCGAAATACTCCGCCCGCCGGGATTTGGTACTCGACTCGTACCCGCTGTAGTTCCAGTTGGCCCAACCGGGGATGAACGAGGTGTCGGAGTTGCTGATCCCGAGCCATTTGTACTTGCCGGTTCGGCTGTCGATCGAGCCGCCGGGCAGGCCGTGCAGCGGGAAGCCCACCCAGATCCACACCGCCAGCGCCGCGACCACGGGCAGGGCCAGCGTCGACAGCCGCGACCAGTACGGCACCGGGCCGTCCTTCAAGGGCTCGATGAGGGCCGCGCCCCCCTCGGCGACGGCCACACCCGCCAGCAGGTAGAGACACAGGAACCAGAACGGCAGGACCCGTGCGTTCCACAGCCGGGCCTGGGGCGCGAAGCGGAAGACCAGGACCGACAGCGTCGCCATGACGCTGATGAAGATCCCGAATTTCTGGCGGCGCAGGATGGACACGGCGAAGCCGACCAGGGCCAGCACGTAGAGCCACAGCATGTGGGCCGGAAACAGGTTGTGGTAGTACTGCCGCACCTTTTCGTAGCCCATGTCGGTGGCGTAGGGCAGGCGCAGCAGGAACGGCAGCCACCAGAACGCCGCCAGTCCCGCAGCCACCGCGAACACCGGGGTGATCCAGCGCCAACTCCGGCGGTCCCAGCGCATGAGGGTGAGGACGAGTGCGCCGACGATGGCGAATATCGCAGGCAGCAGGTGGGACAATCCCGTCACGACCAGCACGACCGCAGCCAGCGCCCGGTATTTTCCCGTCTCCAAGCCTCTCGCGACCAGACCCAGGAAGACGAGGGCGGCGGACAGGCTGATCGAGAATCCGAACTCGCCCGCCAGCGTGGAGGCGATGTTGCCTCCGTAGATCGTGAAGTTACGCGAGAAGAGGAACGGCAAGGTGGCGGCGGCCAGGCACACCGGGCCGGGGAAGCGGAAGCGGGCCAGGCGGCCGAAGATGTAGGCGGCCAGCGGCAGGGACACCAGCCCGAGAACCGAGATCAGCTTGAACGCCACGTTGTACGGCATGACGACGCTGGCGATGACGATGAGCAGACTCGGCAGCGGGAAGTAGAACACGAGTGAGGGGAATCCGGCGTACCAGTCCGGAGCCCAGCCGGTCAGCCGGAAATGGGGCAGCAGGTGATCGCGGAGAAATGCGGGCTGCCAGACGTGAGCCCCCATGTCGCCACCCGACGCCGTCGTGTTCAGAAATAGCTTGGACGGCTGGAGGTATTTGAAGACGAAGCCGCACAGGAACGACACGATGACGAGGGTGATGATCGCCTCGGGCCAGTTGATCGACTCGGGCAGGTGCCACCGCCGGCGCGGTTCGTCAGGCCCGCGTTCGTCGAGCCCGAAGGCGAATTCCCCTCCTCCACCACGTCGTCGCCGGCAGCCGGACTGGGTGGACGGTCGGTGACATCGACAGCGGTCATGGCGCCACCATGTTGCCCTGATTCGGACCCGTTGGGCGATCATGCCCGTCGAGGTCGGAGACGACCGCCAGGTCAGCGCTCGCCGGCCGCCAAATCCAACAGCCGCGCCAGGGGCAGCTTGCCCTGATAGCCCTCCCACCAGCGAAGGTCGCAGGCGGAGCAACTCTTCAATATGACGCGCTCACCGGCGACGGACAAGGTGATCTCGACCATCTGATGGGCTTCGCACTGGGGACACTGCAACGGTGGGGCCTCCTGGTCGGGACATGAGCTTGCCCCACTACATCGGCACGATCCTGGGCGGCCTTGATGGATGGCACCATCCGGCGTCCTCGCCGCTTTGGGGTCGCGGCTTTGGGGTCGCGGCTTTGGGTCGCGTCGGCTTAGCGCCGCAGCGTCAAGGTGAGCACCGTGACGGCGTTGAACGCGGCGTGGGCCACGATCCCCGGCCCCAACCGGCCCGTCTTGTGGGCCAGGAACCCCAGGATGAGCCCGAACAGCACCAGGGCAGCCAGCTGCAGGGGCTCGAAGTGGGCCAGGCCGAACACCAGCGCCGATCCCACCACGCCCGGGATGGGGCCGAGCCACCGCGACAGCGAGCGCAGCAACAACCCCCGGAAGAACAGCTCCTCCACGATGGGGGCGCCGATGGCGAGGAACAGCACCAGCACCGAGACCTGCAGCGCCCCATGGATGGCTGCGGTGTCGGTCTTGGCCGGTGCCTCGAGGCGGTGGCGCAGGGTTGGGTCCGCCCGCTCGAAGGGCCAGTAGAGCAGCGGGATGAGCGCCAGTTGGGTCCCGACCCCGACGACGATCCCGACCCCGGCGTCGAACGGCCATCGGAAAAACAGGCCGTAGTCGGCCCGCAGGTCGCCCGACCCGCGGAACCGGCTGTAGAGCACCACGCCACCGATGAGGCCGATCCAGAGCCCCGTGAGACCCAAGATGGTGACGGGCAGGGGCACCGGTTGGCTCGAGCCTTGGTGGTACCCGACCGCGCCGGCGGCGATCTGGATGCCGATGCCGCTGAGCAGCGTCCCGACGAGGAACGCGCCCACGGCCTCGCTCAACCCCGAATGCTTCGGGGTAGGAGGGCGCGGCACCGCCTCAGTCTCGAGGGATTCTCAGCGCCCGACGCTCAGACGGCGATCGCCGGTGGGGCTTCGTGGGCCGCGGTCGGAGTCGGAGGGGGCGTAGCGGTCGACCGGGCGGTGCGCCGGTCGTGGAAGGACCAACCCTTCGGGGGGCGCAGCCTCCCGGCGTGAGCGGCGCACAGGGCGCTGTGGTGTCCGCCGGTGTCGGCATCGGAATCATCCAGCCAGACGTGCTGTCCGGCGTAGTCGTAACTGAGCCACGCCGACGCCGGCGCGCCGCAACCAGGACGAGCGCACCTCTGGGTTCCCGCCATGCATTCACCGTATCCCCGACCACCCGGCCAAAACGTGGATGGCCCGAACCGATCGATGAGCCTGTTACCCACCTTGGCCCGCGTACGATGTCTGCATGAGTCGTCAGCCGGGCGATTTGCGCCCTGGTCGTTCCGATCGTCCTGATCGCCCGCCGAACCCCCTAACCCCCGATCGCAACTGGCGATTGGTGGCCATCGTGCTGGGCGCTCTGATCGTGATTGCCTTCCTCGTGTCCAATCCCTTCTCGGCGAGCAGCGCCAAGCCGCAGACCTTCAGCGACTTCTCCACCGCCCTCGACCAGCACCGCGTCGCCTCGGCGACGGTCAACAACGACACCGGCAAGATCAGCTACACCGACAGCCAGGGGACCAAGTTCACCGTGTCGGGGCCCCATCCGCTGCCCGACAGCATCGCCCAGGAGCTGCGGGCCAACGTCAAGAACAACCTCAACTTCGCCAACAACACCAGTAGCTGGGTGGCGTCGCTCCTGCCGTTCTTGCTGTACGGGGCGATCATCATCGGCTTTTTCGTCTGGATGAGCCGCCGGGCCCAGGGCCAGATGACCGGCATCATGTCCATCGGGCGTTCCAAGGCGAAGGTGTACACGACCGAGCGACCGCGGACGACATTTGCCGACGTGGCGGGATACAACGGGGTCAAGCTCGAGATCCGTGAGGTCGTCGACTTCCTCCGCTCGGCCAACCGCTTCAAGGAGATCGGCGCCCGTATCCCCAAGGGTGTCCTGCTGGTCGGCCCACCTGGTACCGGCAAGACGCTGCTGGCCCGGGCCGTGGCCGGCGAGGCGGGCGTCCCGTTCCTGTCGGTCACCGGGTCGGACTTCATGGAGATGTTCGTGGGTGTCGGGGCATCGCGGGTCCGGGACCTGTTCCAGACCGCCCGCAAGCAGGCACCGGCGATCATCTTCGTGGACGAGATCGACTCCATCGGCCGCAAGCGCGGCGCCGGTCTCGGCGGCGGCCACGACGAGCGGGAGCAGACGCTCAACCAGATGCTGGCCGAGATGGACGGCTTCGAGACGACCGAGGGGATCGTCATGATGGCCGCCACCAACCGGCCCGACATCCTCGATCCGGCGTTGCTGCGGCCCGGCCGCTTCGACCGCCAGATCGTGGTGCCGCTCCCCGACCTCGAGGAACGCCTCCCGATCCTGCAGGTTCACTCCAAGGACAAGCGGATGTCGGGCGACGTCGACCTGCAGCTCGTGGCCCGGGGGACGCCCGGCATGAGCGGCGCCGACCTGTCCAACCTGGTCAACGAGGCCGCGCTCCACGCCGTACGCCGCAACGCCGACGCGGTCGAGATGATCGACTTCGAGGCGGCCCGCGACCGTGTGCTCATGGGCCAGCGGCGCGAGTCGACGGTCCTGTCGGACAAGGAGAAGAACGCCACCGCCTACCACGAGGGGGGCCACGCCGTACTGGCGTATGTGCTGCCCGATGCCGACCCGGTGCACAAGGTGACGATCCTGCCGACGGGGATGGCCCTGGGCGTCACCCAGCAGCTACCGGTGGAGGAACGCCACGCCCTGTCGCGGGAGTACGTCGAAGACACGCTCTGCGTCATGATGGGCGGCCGCTGCGCCGAGCAGGAGATGCTCGGGAGTTTGTCGACCGGTGCCAGCAACGACCTGCAGCGGGCGACCGAACTGGCCCGCAAGATGGTGCGCGAGTGGGGCATGAGCGAGCGCGTCGGGCCCATGGCGTGGGGTTCGGAGGGGGCGGTGTTCCTCGGCGAGGACCTCATGCATACTCGCGACTACAGCGACGTCACCTCCCGAGTTATCGACGAGGAGGTCGAGCGCATCCTGCGGGATCAGGAGAGCCGGGCCCTCCGCCTGCTCAAGGAGCATCGCGACGGGTTGGGATCGGTCGCCCATGCGCTGCTCGAGAAGGAGACGATCGACGGGGCCGAGGTGGGGCGGCTGGTGGACGCCGCCTACGGGCGCCCGGTGCACGAGGAGTACACCGAGGTCCCCCATTTCGCCGAGATCGCCATCGAGAACGGCCACGACTCCGAGGCCACCCCGTCGCAGGCGCCGTCGCAGGCTCCGGCACCGTCCCTGCCCTCCTCCTCCTGGCAACCCCGCTAGCGACACCCGGAGAAGCCCGCCACGCAGGTGAGCTAGGTGCCGGTGTGGTGGTCGCATTCCGGCGTGCTGCCGGGATAGCGGGCCTCGGCCACCGCGGCCCATAGATCGGTCGCGGTCGGGGTGCTGACGAAGCTGGCCCGCACCACGCCCTCGGGATCGGCGATCACGATGGTGGGCGCCGCTTCGATCGCGTATCGCTCGTGCAGATCCGGGCGCGTCTGGAAGGCCACGTCCTGCACCGCGACCTCGGGGCTGGCCAGGACTGCTGCCTTGGCGATCGCCTGCTGGCACGACGTGCAGGTGGTCGACGAGAACACCACCACCAGCCACGGGGTCTCGGGCTGGTCGAAGTCAGCCCGGTCCAGCTGCGAGGGCACCGCCCAGGCGGATTGGGTCGGGGGCTCAGGCCGGCGCCGCCGCAGTGCCGCGGCAATGATCCCGGCCCCGACCACGAGCGCCATGGCGACGATGAAACGAGACATGCACCGCCATCATCGCCCAAGACGCGAGGTTCCTGGCGCGGGCTGGACGGAATTTGGCGGTCGCGCCGGGCGCCACCCCGAAGGGTCGGCCTATGGGAGCGGGACCCCGATGGCGGAATCGATCCCGATCCCCTTGGCCGGCGTGGTATCGCTCTCGACGACCACCTGCCCATGGCCCTGGGCAACGACGAGAAGGGGGCTGGCCGCCGGCACCCCGGCGCCGGCTTCGCTCGGTGCGAGAACGTAGCGATGGTGTCCGGCCACCGTCACGGCCGACTGACCGTCGAGCGCGGTGATCGATCCGCCCAGTGAGGAGATCGACACGGTCACCGTGGCCGAGCCCGGGTTGTAGACGACCAGGGCCGGGTTGACCGAATCGGTGGCGCCGTCGCCGGGCACCAGCCAGCGCCCTGACTGCAGGCGGCTCCCGAGCACCTGGGCCACCCCGGTCTGGCCTGCGGGCGCCATCGACAGCACGAGGCGGGCCGCCACCACGGCCACGCCGTTGGTGCTGCGCAGGATGGCCCCGTGCCCGACGCCTTTGGGGATCCGGGATTCGGCGTTGGTGGCCACCACCGCCACGGCGTGAGGGTCGACCGTGATCTGGAACGGGTCGGAACTTCCCTGGTCGAGGTCGACCGCCAGCGAGAGCTGGGCTTCGGCGTCGCCCGGGTTGTACACGACGTACTGCTCGGTCGTGCCGTCCGAAGCACCACCGCTCGGCCACCACCATGTCGTGCCGGCCGACGGCGTCCCCCGCACGACGCTGACTCCCGGAGGCCACGGCACCGTTCCCGGCGCGATGGTGGCCGCGGCGGCGGCGCTCATGGCCTGCACCGTCTGGGTTTCGAACGCCGCCACCCGGCCGACCCGAAGGGTAACGGTGGTCGCGACCGAGGCCCGGCGGCGCAGGTGGCTACCGAGGTCGAAGCCGACCACGGTGCCGGCCGGAATCACGATGCCCTGGAAGTCCTGGGGATTCTCCTGCCCCTGCTCGGTCGTGAACGACAGATCAGCGATGGCGTCGTCAGGGAACGGGTTGAGCAGTGCGATCGACAGGGTCGAGGTCTCTTGCGTCGTCCCGGCCGGAAAATGCCAACGGGTCGAGCCGCTCGTGGCGCACGCGGTGCTGCTCGTTCCCGCGGTGCCGGTGACGACCTGCTCGACCGCGGCCTGGCCGCCGTCGAGCTCGACCACCGCTGCCAGGTACGGCGCCGCGGCGGCGGTCTTCTCGGAGATGACCACCCGATCCGCCGCTCCCACCTGCACGTCCTGCGTCACGGGGGAACCGGTGCTGCCGATGAGCGTCACCGTGCCCCGCAGAGGCCGCGTGGCCGCGTTGGCGATCACCAGTCGGCCTTCGGCCAGATGGGCCGGGTTGGCAACGGGACCGGCACAGAACCACGACGAGGACAGGGCACCCACCGGCGCAGCCACGGGCTGGGCGGTCCCGGCCACCGCCACGGGGTGACCCTTCGAGCCCCGGTCCGCGAAGGCGGAGAGGGCGAGCACCGCCACGACGACCGCGATGACGGCCAGGCGCGTGACCCGAGGTCCTGAGACGACGACACCGGCCGCCGGCCGCGGCGGCCGAGACGCAGACCCAGACGGCGACTCCGACGACTCCGACGAAGACCCAGATGAAGACGGGGCCGCTCGGGGCGAGGCGGAACGGGGGGACGGGCCAGACTGGTCCTGGGCATCGCTGCCGGTGGCGGCTTCGTCGTCGCTCATGTCCACAGCTCGTCGTCGTCGCCGGTGTCAGGCACGGTGACCCGCCGCGGCCGGCGGTGGGACCCCACGCCCACGAACAGGGGCAGCCCGGGTTCGCTCAGCGCCGCCGCCACCGGCGCCTCGGGTGGCGGGGCGGGCGCAGCGCGACGCCCGCGCCGGTCGGCCACCAATGCGCCTATCGCGGCCAACCACAGCGCCACCTCCAACACCAACAGCCCCCGTCCCGCGATCGGCGTGACGAAATGGAGCGAGGCCTTTCCCCCTGGCTGCGGTGCGGTGAACAGCATCGCCCACCCGAAGGCCCGCTGACGTGTGGCTCCGTGCCCGGCCACCGAGAGGTGCCATCCCTGCTGATCGGTCTCCGACACCAATGCCTGGGCGCCCCCGGGGAGCTGCCCGGTGAATGCATCGGGGCCGCCCGAACCCAAGGCCGGGGTGGCGTCGGACAGTTCGACCGACTGGCTGGCGGCGGCCGCGGTGGCGTCGTGCGCCGCGGTCGCCGCATTCGGGCTGAGCACCGCCCGGCCCGGCGCCCAGGCGGCGTTCTCGTAGACCCGAACCGCAGTGTCCGCGGGCCGAGCCTTGAGGTCGGTCTGCTGGTCGAGGCCGGCCAACACCTCGGCGGGGACCGGCACCGCGACGCCACCCGCATCGACGGGTGCCGTGCGGGCCGGAAGCACGATGTAGCGCACCGCCATGGGAGCCAGCAGATGGCCCAGCCGGGTGGTCAGCCGGTCGGCGGCCAGGTGCAGGTCGGTTGCCAGCAGTGGTGTGGCCCCGGCGCTGGTAGGTGGCCACAGGTCGGTGGCATCGGGTCCTCCGTCGCGGGAAGTGGCGTAACCGACACCCTTCTCGTACTGCCACGAGCCGAGCGGCAGGGCACGGGGATCGCCGACCCACAGGACCCGAAAGGCCGTGCCGGGGGCGACCGAAAGGGTGCTCCCGAAATCCTGGCGGGGCAGGTGCCACCGGCCCCCGCCGGCCGCCGCCAGCATCGGCAACGATCCTGCGGCCAGTCCGACGGCGGCGGCCATCGACGCCAGCTGGCGCCAGCCCAGCCGGTACCCGGGCAGGTCGAGGCGGAAGGCGAGGGCGCCCAGGCCGACCGACAGTGCGAGGGCCGCGGCCGCGGGGGCGAGGAACACCTCGGGGGCGGGCATGGGAATCGGGAGGAAGCCCCGGCCCGCGGCCCACGCCGTCAGCCAGCAGCACAGCGCCACTCCCCACATCCGGCTGGCCCAGGCCAGGCGCCACGACCGCCCGAAGAGCAGGGGAAGGGCGGCGGCCACCAAGAGGCCCCAGCTGAGGACACCGTGGCCCACCGGGCCGGTGTCGAAGCGCAGGATGTCCGCCAGCGGAGGGGCGGCGCTCGACGCCAGGGGCACCCCGAACAGCGACGTGCGCGAACGCAGGACGTCGAGCGACCACGGAAACAACAGCACGGCCGCGACGACGGTTGCGCCAATCGACGCCGCCAGTGCCCGCAACCCCGCCACCGGGCGCCCCGCCAACACCGATCCGGCGGCCAGGCCGACGCCGATCAGGGGAACGACGACCAGCAGGGCTGGAACGAACGCCGCCGCCAGTGCGACCAACAGCCCGAGGCCGATGACCCGGGCGGGGCGGCGGGGCTTGGCGACAAATGGGGTGTCGCCTCCCAGCCGGCACAGCGACGCCAAGAGCCAGGGGGCGGCGGCGTAGGCGACCAAACCGGACCAGCGACCCCCGGCGAGGGCGTTGAACGGAAGCGGCACCGCGACGTAGGCCACCAGCACGGCGGCGCGGGCGAGTGGGGACCCGAGCGGCTTGGCGGAGCGGTACGCGCCGATCGGTCCGATGACGAGGGGACCCAGGATCAGCACCTTCTGCAGGACTCCGGCGCCCCCGAGGAGCAGCGTGCCCGCCAGGCCCAACAAGGCGAGCGCGGGCGGCGCCGTCCCCGCGCTTCCCAACCCATTCGGGCGCCACCCGGACCACCAGAGGTGCCACCAGCCCGACGGTCCGGTGGTGAAGACCGGGAGGCTTCCGACGCCCGGCAGACCGTGGCTGAGCAGGGAACGCGTGCCGATCAGCAGAACGATGGCGGTGGTCGCCCAGGCCGCGACGGGCACGCGCCACGTCCGCGACGCCAGGCGGGTGCTGATCACCTTGTTTGCGGCCAACGCGTCCAGGGGGCTCTGGCCGGCCAGAGAGGAGCGGACGAACGCCCGGAGATTGGCGCTCCCCGACGCCTGCAGCCGCCGGACCTCGCCGTCACCGACGCTTCGGTGGCGTTGCACGTCCCGGCGAGCCGCGATCAGCGACCCGAATCGCCGCAACGCCCGGGGCCAGGCCAGGAACGACGCCTTGGCCATGGCCGGGCGGCCGGTGACCAGCTGCACCGCGGACTGGGCGAGCGTCAGCGCCAGGGCTTGGGGCAGCACCCGGATCAGGTGGAAGATCCCATAACAGGTGAGGATCGTCCGGATCCGGTGCTCCTCCTCGAGGGCGAAGGCGCGCGCCGGAGCGCCGGCGTCGTCCCAGCCCTGACGGCGCCCTTGGCTCATGGCCTCGATGTGGCGCACCCGCACGCCCGGCGCCACCACCACCCGTGCCCCCGCGACCTGGGCCCGCCAGGAGAGGTTGAGCGTTTCTCCGTACAGCTCGATGCCCGGGTCGAAACCCCGCATGCTGGCAAACAGATCGGCCCGGACCAGTACGCAGCCCCCCGGGGCGCAGAACACGTCGCGGACCGAGTCGTGTTGCTCCTGGTCGAGTTCGCCGATGTCGACCAGGTCGGCCACCACGCCGGTCTTGTCGACCGACTGGCCGACCGCCAGCAGTCGGTCGGGCTGCTCCCAGTCGACCAGCTTGGGGCTCACGATCCCGGCGTTGGAGCGGAACGCCTCCTCGACCAGGACCCGGATGGTGTCGGGCTCGGGCGCCACGTCGTCGTGGCAGAACAGGAAGTGCGAGGCTCCTTCGACGATGGCCAGCACTTCGTTGGCGGCCTGGGAAAATCCCACCCGGTCGGGCAAGCGCCGGACGTAGGCGCTCGGCAGTACCGAGGCGACTCGAGGCGTTGGGTCGTCGAAGCTCCCGGCATCGATCACTAGCACCGACAGGTTGGGGTAATCCTGCGCTGCCAACGCTGCCAGTGCTTCCTCCAGCCACGGGCCGGGGTCACAGGTGACGACAACCGCCACGACTGGCGGTGCCGAAGGTTGGGGGTCCATCAGAGGCACCGATCGTAGACAACCGAGTAGCAGCGGGCGTGGCATGCCCCGACCGCACGTGCATCGACGGGCGTTGCGCGGCCCACCGGCTTAGAAGGCTGCAGATGGGCGTGTTGCCCCATGAGCCGCATGGCCGCGTGCCGGTCAGGAGGGCCGGGTTTGGCTTCTGAGGAGTTTCGACGATTCTGAGGTGGTGCGGACGTTGTAGCAGTCGCCTTAAGTAAGGCCCGCCGGCCGTCCGCACCCCTGACGGCGTCATTTGCCCGCCCGTCACCACAACGTTCCCGCCAGCCTCCCGCTACCGTGTGACCCATGGCCCACCTTGAGTTGACCGCCATCTACGAACCCGTGGAGGACGGGTGGGTCCAAGCGCGTATCGAGCAGCTTCCCGGCGTCATCACAGCCGCTCCCACTTCTGAGGAGGCTCGGGAGATGCTCGTCGACGCCCTAGTCGAGTATCTCGCCTCCTTTGCCGGCGAAGCACCTCCGGATGCTCCCGGAGCCCGGCGCGAAACCCTGGACCTGCGAGTCGGCTGATCCAAACCTCCACGATGGGGCCCGGGTCATACCGGTGGTACCTGAAGTTGAGCGCAGATCGCGTGGGCGGTGGTTCGGGGTAGCTGGCGGTGGCGGGGAACCGATGTACGTCTCCCAGCCGCCGGGTTGTGCTCCCACCGCGGCCTCGTCGTCGGGGACCGCCACCAGCACCGGGGCCCCCCGGACCCAACCCCGGTCAACCGCCAGCGCCGCCATCGCCGCCCGCTCATTGCGGGCTTGTACCGCGTTCACCCACCGGTAGTCGAGCCCTCCCGAGACGATGTTTTCGTATGTGTCGGCGCGACCTTCAGCCCCTCAGATCCCTCGCCCCCGAAGCGCATGACGCCGTCCCGGTAGGCCGTCACCTCGCATGGTTAGCGCGTTCCACGGACCGATAGGCCCTTCCACTGCCGCACAGACTGGGAAACGGGTGACGTCGCCGGCTGGGCGCCCCCCGGCGGTCGCGAGCGACCCGTGACCACCGAGATGGGGTGCGTTTCCGTCGAACTCAGCCAATTTGTTGGCTCGAGTGCTTGCAACTGTTATGCAAAAGCGCTATCATGGTTAGCATACCGAGTGAGACAAGCAAGCAAGGAGCACCACACATGACAACCAACGACACAGGAGCATCCAAGAGCACCGGCACCGCCAAGAGCACGAGGGCCAAGAGCACGGCACCGGCCAAGGCCAGCGCCCCCGCGTCGACGGGCTCGCCCGAAGCCAGCGCCCATGCCGCCGTCGTCGCCTCGAAGAGCGCGGGCGACGAGATCACCAAGGCCCTGAAGGACGCGGCCCACGCCGCGATCGGCTTCGGCGTGATCGGTTGGAACAAGGCCCAGGTCCGCCGCCGCGAGCTGATGAAGGATCTCAACTCCCAGCGCCACCAGGTCGAGACGCAGCTCGACGGGGCCAAGGAGCAACTGGCCACCGCCATCCGCCACCTCGACTCCCGCATCGAGCCGGTCCGCCATGACATCGAGGCCCAGCTGGACAAGTTCAGCGAACGGCTGCCCGAGCAAGTCAAGGAGATCGTGTCGTCGGCCCGCAAGGTTGCCCGCGACACCGAGCACCAGGTTCGCCAGGCCGTCGGGGCGCTGTAAGCCCCGCTCTCGGCAGCGGCCCTCCCCCCGCCACCGCTGCCCTCCCCCGGCCCCTGCAGCCCCGCCACCGCAGCACGGTCGACGTCAATGACGACGTCGGCTGGGCTGCGGTGTTTTCGCGTCGGAGCACAACCGGTGCGCCGAACGGCAGAATGGCCCGGTGAGCCACGAGATCGATCCCACGTTCCTCGCCATCGAGCGCACCCGGCTGGCCGATGCCGCCCTCGGCCGGGCTCGGGAACTCGGCGTCACCCACGCTGACTTCCGCCTGGAGCGCATCCGGGATGCCTCGCTGCGGGTGCACGACGCCGAGGTCGACGGTGCGTTGGACTCCGAGGGATCGGGGATGGCGGTGCGCGTGGTGCTCGACGGCACCTGGGGCTTCGCCGCCGGCGTCGACCTGACGCCCGAATCGGCAGTGCGGATCACGGAGCTGGCCGTCGACGTGGCCCGGGCGTCGCATGCCATCACCGCGGAGCGCGTCGAGCTGGCCGACGAACCCGTGTATCCCGGCGTCACCTGGCAGTCGGACTACGACATCAATCCCTTCGACGTCCCCGACAACGAGCGCATCGCCTTGTTGGTCGGGTGGAGCGCCCGGTTGCTGGCCGCGGAATCGGTCGACCACGCCGACGCCAGCGTGCACCATGCCCTGGAGAACAAGTTCTACGCCGACCTGGCGGGCACGGTCACGACCCAGCAACGGGTGCGCACCCACGCCGTAGTCGAGGTGGTCGGCGTCGACCCCACCTCCGGGGCATTCGAGAGCATGCGGAGCATCGCCCCGCCCGTGGGTCGCGGATGGGAGTACCTCACCGGCACCGGGTGGGACTGGGATGCGGAGCTGGCCACCCTGCCCCAACTGCTGGCCGAGAAGATGGCCGCGCCGACGGTCGATGCCGGGACCTACGACCTGGTCATCGATCCGTCCAACCTGTGGCTCACGATTCACGAATCGATCGGCCACGCGACCGAACTCGACCGGGCCCTCGGGTACGAGGCGGCCTACGCCGGGACGTCGTTCGCCACCTTCGACAAGCTCGGGAACCTCAAGTACGGCTCGCCGGTCATGCACGTCACGGCCGACCGCACCGCCGCCCATGGACTGGCATCGGTGGGCTACGACGACGAGGGCGTGGCGTCCCAATCGTGGGACCTGGTGCGAGACGGGATCCTGGTGGGTTACCAGATCGATCGGCGCATGGCCCAGATGAAGGGACTCGGGCGTTCCAACGGCTGCGCCTTCGCCGACTCCTCCCACCATGTACCGATCCAGCGCATGGCCAACGTCTCGTTGCAGCCGGCGCCCGACGGCCCGACGACCGACGGCCTGATCGAGGCGGTCGACGACGGGGTGTACGTCATCGGCGACAAGAGCTGGTCCATCGACATGCAGCGCTACAACTTCCAGTTCACCGGCCAGCGCTTCTACCGGATCCGCGGCGGGCGCCTGGCGGGCCAACTCCGAGACGTCGCCTATCAGGCGACCACGACCGATTTCTGGGGCTCCATGGAAGCGGTGGGGGGCCCGTCGACGTACGTCCTCGGTGGCGCGTTCAACTGCGGCAAGGGCCAGCCCGGTCAGGTGGCGGCGGTCAGCCATGGATGCCCGAGCGCCTTGTTCCGGCAGGTGCGCATCCTCAACACCAACGCCGAGGCCGGCCGATGACCCCGCAAACCCCCCAGGACACGGTGGAGGCGGCGCTCGCCCTGTCGACCGCCGACGGGTGCATCGTCATCGCCGACGAGTCGAGCGAAGCCAACTTGCGCTGGGCCAACAACACCGTCACCACCAACGGCGTCACCCGGGGCCGCCAGCTCACCGTGATTGCCACGGTCGGCACCGCGACGGGCGTGGCCGCCGGGGCCGTGTCTCGCACCAGCGTCACCCCCGACCGCATCGAGGACCTGGTGCGGGCGGCGGAGGCCGCGGCGCGCGCCAGCATGGCCGCCGAGGATGCCCAGCCGCTTGTCGAACCAGCGTCGGCGGGAGCCGCCGACGCGGGCGCCGCCTGGCACGACCCGCCCATCGAGACATCGATCGAGGCCTTTTCCACCTTCATCCCCTCGCTCAGCCACGGCTTCGACCAGGCCAGGGGTGCCGACCGGCTGCTGTTCGGCTTTGCCGAGCACCAATACCGCTCGACCTACCTCGGGTCATCGACGGGTCTGCGGCTGCGCCACGACCAGCCCACCGGGCGCCTGGAGCTGAATGCCAAGTCGCCTGACTTCGCCCGCTCGGCCTGGCTGGGGCAGCCGGCCGCCCTGTTCGGAGACATCGACCTGCCCGCCCTCGACGCCCAGCTCGGGCAGCGCCTGGAGTGGGCCCGGCGCCGGGTGGAGCTGCCCGCGGGGCGCTACGAGACGCTGCTCCCGCCGACCGCGGTCGCCGACCTCATGATCGACCTCTACTGGTCGGCGGGGGCACGCGACGCCCACGAGGGCCAGACCGTTTTCAGCAAGCCCGGGGGCGGCACACGCGTCGGCGATTCGCTGGCCGAACTGCCGGTCACGCTGCGCAGCGATCCCCACGCGCCGGGCTTGGCGTGCGCCCCGTTCGTGGTGGCGTACGCGTCGAGCTCGATGCAGTCGGTGTTCGACAACGGGTTGGCGCTGGCGCCGACGTCGTGGATCGCGGGCGGCCAGCTGTCGGCGCTGATGCAGACCCGGTACTCCGCCATGTTGACGGGGCTGCCGGCGACGCCGGCCATCGACAATCTGATCCTGGAGGGGCCGCCCTCGCCGTCAGGGACGCCGCTGCCGTCGTTGAGCGAGATGGCGGCCGCCACCGGACGGGGATTGCTGCTCACGACGCTGTGGTACATCCGGGAGGTCGACCCGCAAACGCTGCTCTTGACCGGCCTGACGCGCGACGGGGTGTACCTGGTCGAAGGGGGCGAGGTGGTGGGGGCGGTCAACAACTTCCGCTTCAACGAGAGCCCCGTCGACCTGCTGCGGCGCACGACCGAGGTGGGGGCCACGGAGCTCACATTGTCCCGGGAGTGGGCCGATTACTTCACCCGCACCGCCATGCCGCCACTGCGCATCCCCGACTTCAACATGTCATCGGTGAGCCAGGCGACCTAGCTCGCCGCGGCCTCGGCGTCCTGATCGCGCCAGTACGCCAACACGTCGAGGAGGGTGTCTTCCAGCGCGAACTGAGGCTCCCAGCCGGTGGCGGCGTGCAGCCGAGACGCGTCGCCCCGCAAGTCGGGGAGGTCCACGGGACGCATCCGGGCCGGATCAGTGGTGATCCGCAGGTCCGAGCCGGCCAGCGCCAGCAGGACCCGAACCACCTCGTCCAGCGTCACCGAGCGGCCCGAGCAGATGTTGTACACCTCGCCCGGCTCCCCTCGCTCGGCGAGCAGGCGGTAGGCCCGAACCACGTCGCGCACGTCGAGGATGTCGCGCGCCACCGTCAGGTTGCCGGTCCGCAGCTCGGTGGCACCCGTCCGCGACGCCTCGACGATCTGGCGGGCCATGTTGGGAACGAAGAAGCGGGGCGTCTGCCCCGGTCCGGTGTGGGTGAACGGCCGGACCCGCACCACATCGAGTCCCCACCCCACATGGGCCTGGATCGCGGCCATCTCGGCCGCCGCTTTGCTGGCCGCGTACGGGGTAGCGGGCCGAAAGGGCGCCCCTTCGGTGACCGGCAGGTCGGCGGGCTGCACCAAACCGTAGATTTCGACCGAGCTGATCAGAAGGACCCGCGCCGGAGGAGCTACGGCGCGCACGGCGGCCAACACCTGGAGCGAACCCAGCGCGTTGACGGCGAACGTCGCCGCCGGGTCCTCCCATGACGAGCTGACGCTCGATTGGGCGGCCAGGTGGTACACCACGTCGGGCCGGGCCGCCGCGATGGCCTCGCGCACCGCCGGGCCGTCGGTGACGTCAACCGACTCGTCGGCCAGCACCACCTCGTCGCCGCTGGATTCGAGGTGCCGCAGCAGCCAGGGTCCGACGAAGCCCCGGCCACCGGTGATGAACGCTCGCACTGCTGTCGGACCCTACCCGGCCCCACCGACCGCTTCGGCGTAGACGGCGCGGGTCTCGCGGACGGTGCGTTCCCAGCTGAACGCCGCGGCTCGCTCCCGTCCCGCTTGGCCCAGGCGCCGCCGGGCGGCTTCGTCGTCGAGGAGGGCGGCGATGGCGTCGGCCCAGGCGTCGACGTCGTCGGGCGGCACCAGCCGGGCCGCCTCCCCGACCAGCTCGTTCAGGGCCGCGATGGCGGCGCACACCACGGGCGTGCCCTGGGCCATGGCCTCGAGGACCGGCAAGCCGAATCCCTCGTGCCGGCTGGGCAGGGCGAACATGGTCGCCCCGGCGTACAGCGCCCGAAGGTCCGATTCGCCGACCTGGCCGACGAGGCGGATGCTGCCACCGGGTCCGCCGTGGCGCGCCAGGAGTGACGCCGGGATCAGGTCGCGGGACAGCCATCCCGTCGGGCCGACTGCGACGAGCCGGTGGTCGTGGGCCCGTCCGGACTCAACGAGGGCGGCAAAGGCCCGCACCAGCGTGGCCAGATTCTTTCGGGGCTCGAGCGTGCCGACCCAAAGGATGTAGGGCGTGCCGGTGAGGCCGTGGCGAGCGGTGGCCGCGGCGATCTCGTCGGCCGTCGGCTCGACGTGATCGACGCCATTGGGGACGACGCGCACTCGATCCGGCGAGATACCGCTGTGGGCGGTGATTTCAGCCGCCGCGGCGTGGCTGACGGTGATGACCAGATCGGCCCGGCGGGCCGTGGCGGCCAGTCCCCGAGCGTGAAACCATCGTCCGTGGATCGGGAAGGACTGGGGAAAAAGGGCCGGGGCCACGTCATGCACCGTGACGACCAAAGCAGCCCGGCTGCGGGGCGGCACGGCGACCGATGGCGCGTGGACCAGGTCCATGCCCGACAGTCCTCGGGCCAGCCAGTCGAGGCGGACAACGCCAAGGGTGTTCCAGGCCTCGTACAGCACGGGGCGGGGGATGGGCAGCCGGATCGGCGCACTGCCGGCGCTGCCGGCCTGCCCGCCGGTTGCCGCGTTCCAGGCGTGGTCGATCTGGGCGCGGGGGTGGCGGGCGGTGAAGGCGACGACATCGTCGTCGGGGAACAACTGCGGCAGTAGTGTCACCAGCTTCGCCGTGTACCGGCCGATGCCGCCCGGCGGCTGGTACAGGAGCTGCTCGACGTTGACCGCCACCCGCACCAAACGCATCCTCTCAGTCCAGCCGGTCGCGGAGCGAGGGGGCTCCGACCGGGCACTGGCCCGTCTGGTCCGCAGCCTCGCCCAAGAAGGTTGGGACTGTCACATCGCCCTGCCCGCGCCGTCGCCCATGGCGGCTGAGTTCGAGGCGGCGGGGGCCACGCTGCACGTCGTCGCCATGCGGCGGATCACGACCAGCGGCTCGCGGCGCTACTGGTTGGCATACCTGGTGGGATGGCCCGTCGCCGTGGTCCGCCTGGTAGTCCTGGCCCGGCGGCTGCAGGTCGACGTGGTGCACAGCAACTCGCTGCACTCGTGGTACGGCTGGGCGGCGGCGGGGCTCGTGCGCCGGCCGCACGTGTGGCACGCCCGGGAGATCGTGGTGCAGTCCCGCGCCGCCCTGCGGCTCGAACGTCGGCTGTGCCGGTCGTTCGCCACCACCGTGGTGGCGGTGTCGGAGGCGGTGGCGGCCCAGCTCGACGGGGCCAACGTCGTCGTGTGCTACGACCAGGTCGACCCCGACGAGTTCAATCCCGCCTTGGCCGGCACCTTTCGCGCCCGGATCGGTGTACCCGACGACGCCGCAATGGTGGGCGTCGCGGGCCGCATCGACACCTGGAAGGGGCTCGAGGTCCTTCTCGACGCAGTCCCCGAGATGCAGCGGCGGCGGCCGGGCCTGCAGGTGGTCGTGGCCGGCGCAGCGGTCGAGGGGAAGGAGGAGTACGCCTCGCGACTGGCCGGTCGGGCGGCCGCGATGGCGGGCGTGCACTGGTTGGGGTCGCGTAACGACATCGCGGAACTGATCGCCGATCTCGACGTCCTGGTGCTGCCGTCGACGGAGCCGGAACCATTCGGCCTGGCGGTGATCGAGGCGCTGGCCTCGGGGGTGCCGGTCGTGGCGTCGGCCGCCGGTGGGCCCCTCGAGATCCTGGGCTCAGCACCCGGGGCCGCGGGCCGGTTGGTCCCTCCCGGCGATCCCGTCGGGTTGGCGGCTGCCGTCAGCGAGCTGCTGCCGCTCGGGCCGTCGAGTACGTCGCTGCGGCGCCAGCGCCCAGTGCTCGAAGCGGCCACACCCCCCGGAGACCTTCCGGCGGTGTTCGACTCGGTCCTCAACGCCTGGCGGCGGCCGCGTCGCAGTAGAGGGCGTGGAGGCCGTCCGCGCAACGATCCCAGGTGAACCCCTCGACCCGCTGATGCCCCGCGGCGATCAGGCGAGCGCGGGCGTCGGAGTCATCGAGTAGGCGCGCCAAGGCCGCCGCCAGGGCGGCGCAGTCGCCGACCGCCACCACCTCGGCCGCCATTCCGACCGCCTCGGGGACCCCGCCGGCGGCGGTCGCGACCACCGCAACCCCGGCCGCCATGGCTTCAAGTGGTGGGATCCCGAACCCCTCGTAGACCGACGGATAGGCGAACACCGTCGCGCCAGCGAGGAGCGCCGCCTTCTCGGTTTCACTGATCCAGCCCAACCGGAAGATCCGGTCCCGATGGTGAGCCGCATCGACCGACATGGTGAGGGCGTCGTCCGCCCAGCCGGGCGGACCGGCCACGACGAGGGCGACATCGGGAACCGCGGCGGCCACCTCGTCAAAGGCCCGCACGAGCAGGGGGAGGTCCTTTCGGGGCTCGGCCCGCCCGAGAAACAGTACGTACGGCCGCCCGTTCCAGGGGCGCGCCACGCCGGCGTGAACCACCCCGGCCGGCCGGCCCACACCCGGTGCGACCACCCGAACCCGTTCCGCTGGGGCGCCGAGCAACTCGACGACCTCGTCGGCCACCGCCTGCGACACGGTGTGCACCCAAGCGTCGCGGCGCAGCGCCCGGCGAATGAGCGCCGGGTACCGCAGTGTGGCCGGCTGGCACATCTCGGGGAAACGCATCGACGTCAGGTCGTGCACCGTCACCACTTCGGCCGCCCGGGCAGCCGGTGGCACGACGAAGTTGGTCCCGTGCACCACGTCGAGCGGCCCGGTCCACCACTCGATGACCGGACCATCGACATGCGCCCAGGCCCGCTGGAGCGGCGCCGCGGCCATCGGCGCGCGCACGAGGCCGACCCCCGCGGGCAGGGCCGCGCTCAGGTCGTGGCGCCCCCGCCACGACAGGGCGAACGCCCGGAGTTCCAGGTCCACGCGCCCGGCCAGACCCTGGAGCAAACCGGCGGTGACCACCCCGACGCCCGTTCGCTGCCCCAGCAGCGGGGTGGCATCCACAGCGACCCGCAGCACGGGCCGGTGAGCCTACGGGAACGCCGCCCGCCCCGCCCACCGGTGTCTGTCGGGTGCCGAAGGCCCAACAAGGGTCGTGGGATGTCTAGCCTCGGCCCATGCTCGTCGCACTGGCCGGCGGCGTCGGGGCCGCTCGGATGCTGCGAGGGCTGGTCGACGTCATGGATCCCGCCGAGATCGTCGCGGTCGTCAACACCGGCGACGACGTCGTGCTGCACGGCCTGCACATCAGCCCCGACCTGGACACCGTTACCTACACGCTGGCGGGCGCCATCAACCCCGACACCGGCTGGGGCCTCTCCGGTGAATCCTGGGCCGCCATGGACGCACTGGCCGCCTACGGCGACGGCGGCGCGGCGTGGTTCCGCCTCGGCGACCGGGACCTCGGCACCCACCTCTACCGGACCAACCGTCTGGCGGCGGGCGCCACCCTCAGCCACGTCACCGCCGACATCGCCCGCCGCTGGGGTGTCGAGATCACCGTGCTGCCGATGTCCGACGACGGTGTCGAGACCCGGGTCACCGTCGCGGGCCACGAAATCGGTTTCCAGGAATACTTCGTGGGCCTGCACCACGACGTCGCAGTCGAGGCGGTCGCATTCCGAGGCGCCAGCGAGGCCGCCCCCGCGCCCGGCGTGCTCGCGGCCATCGAACGCGCCGAACGCCTGCTGATCTGCCCGTCGAATCCCATCGTCTCGATCGGCCCGATCCTGGCCGTCCCGGGCGTCCGCCAAGCCGTCCAGGCCCGCCGGGCGGACGCCGTCGCGGTCTCCCCGATCGTCGGCGGCCGGGCGCTCAAAGGCCCGGCCGACCACATGCTTCGCGAACTGGGCCACGAAGTCTCGGTCGTCGGCGTCGCCCGCCTCTACGCGCCCCTCGCCGCCACCCTTGTGATCGACGAGGCCGACGAGCATCTGGCCGGCGCGGTCGAGGCTGAAGGAATGGGCGCCGTCGTGACCGCCACGGTGATGACCGGCCGACCAGAGGCGGCCGCCCTCGCCCGCACGGTGCTCGGCGCCCGTCGAGAGCGCGCCGCCCCATGATCTCGCTCATTCCGGTCCTCGGAGTCCCCGAGATCCACCCCGGCGACGTGCTGGCCGAGGTGATCGCCCGCCATTGCGATCTCACCGACGGCGACGTGGTCGTGGTCACCCAGAAGATCGTCTCCAAGGCCGAGGGCCGCCTGGTCCCGATCGACCCCGAGGATCCCAGCGGCGCCGTTCAGGCCGTGCTCGACGAGTCGGTGCGAGTGCTTCGCCAGCGCGAACAGCTGTTCATCACCGAGACCCGCCATGGCTTCGTGTGCGCCAACTCCGGCGTCGACCTGTCCAACGTCGAGCGTGGTTGGGCCGCACTGCTCCCACTCGACCCCGACCGGTCGGCCCGCCGCATCCGTGACGGCCTCCGGGGCCGCGCCGGGGTCGACGTGGCGGTGATCGTGTCCGACACCTTCGGGCGCCCGTGGCGCCACGGGCTCACCGACGTCGCTATCGGCTGCGCCGGCATCGCGGCGATCCTCGACCTGCGCGGGGGCGTCGACACCAACGGCCGGGAACTCCACGCCACCGAGATCTGCATCGCCGACGAGATCGCAGGCGCAGCCGATCTCGTGATGGGAAAATCCTCGTCGATCCCGGTTGCGATCGTCCGGGGGGTGGACCCCACGTGGCTGCGCGAGTCGTCGGTCCGCGCCGAGATCGTCAGGAACCACCGCGACGACCTGTTCCGCTAAGCGGTCGAGCGTCAGTGGGCGCCATCCGAGTTGATCAGTTGTGCCACCAACACCTGTACCCGTCGGTCGATGTCGGCGACGATGGGCCGGACCTGTTCGACGGGGAGGCCGGCGGGATCGGTGAGCTCCCAGTCGAGATAGCGCTTGCCGGGGTAGACGGGGCAGGCGTCGCCGCAACCCATGGTCACGATCACGTCGGCGGCCCGGGCGACCTCGTCGGTGAGCGGCTTCGGGAATTCCCTGGTCGGATCGAGCCCTCGCTCGGCGAGGATCTGGGCCACGGCGGGGTTGATCTGCTGCCCGGGCTCCGAGCCCGCCGACAGGACCTCGATCCGGCCGCCTCCGTAGTGGTCGAGCAGCACCCGTGCCGCGGCACTGCGGCCAGAATTGTGCACGCAGAGGAACAGCACTACGGGCCGATCACTCATGGGGCACCACGACATCGGCGGCGGAATCGGCCATGTGTGGGTAAAGGACCCCGATGGCCAGCACCGCCAATGCGCCGCCCACCACTTGCATCACGACGAACATCGGGGCCGACGAGGGGCGGATGCCCGCGAACGAGTTCGAGATCGTGCGCCCGATCGTCACCGCCGGGTTGGCGAAACTGGTCGACGACGTAAAGAAGTAGGCACCGCCGATGTAGGCACCGACTGCGAACGGCGCCGCCGACGCCCGCCCGGAACGGACCACGCCGAAGATGACGACGACCAGGCCGAAGGTGGCAACCACCTCGGCCAGCCACAGCGGCCCCGACGAGCGAGCCTTGGTCGACGCTTCGAAGACCGGCAGGGCGAACATGGCGTTGGCCAGCAGCGCGCCACCCAACGCACCCGACACCTGGGCGGCCACGTACCCCGTGGCGTCGCCCGTCGAGATGCCCCCGAACAGCCGGTCGGCCAGGGTGACGACCGGGTTGAAGTGGGCCCCCGACACGGGGCCAAAGGCGAGGATCAAGGCGACGAGCGCGCCCACGGTGGCGGCGGTGTTCTCCAGCAGTTCGAGGCCCACGTCGCCCGGCGACAGCCGGGCGGCGGCGATCCCCGAGCCGACGACGGCCGCGACCAGGAGCCCGCTGCCGAGGAACTCGGCCAGCATGCGCCGCCCGAGCGGGACCGTGCGCACCTGGCGTCAGACCGCGACAGCGTCGTCGCAGCACGCCGACGCCGACGCCGCCGGGCTGGCGCTGCAGCAGGCGCCCGGCCCGCAGGTACCAGGCTCGGCGTTGCGGAGCTGGCCGGCCGGCATCTCGACGTCGGCCACGACGGTGTAGATCTCCCATGGCTCGGCGTCGGGGCCGTCCACCCACACCTTGTCCTGGACGGCGTAGCAACAGGCCACCTCGTCCTCGACCGCCGTTGCCAAGCCCGCTGCGGTCAGGCGTAGCTGTGCGGCCGCCACCTCTGGCGTCGAGGACACCTCGATGCCCAGGTGGTTCAGCGTGCCGCCGACCGATTGGCCTTCGATGAGCACCAGCTTGAGGGGCGGGTCCGCGATGGCGAAGTTGGCGTACCCGGGGCGCACCTTGGCCGGTTCGGTGCCGAACAACTCCGAGTAGAACCCGATGGCGGCCTCAAGGTTCGAAACATTCAGAGCGAGCTGGACGCGAGACATGGCGTAACCTCCGGGCTAGCATCGACAATCGTTGATGCATTGAGTATCGTAGATGTATCGACACTTGTCAATGGGAGGCGCGATGTGGCCAAGGTGAGGGCATCCATCCCGGTAGGCGTCGACGACGAGTGCTGCGCCTCGGTGCTCACCGCACCCCTTGCCGACACCCAGGCCGCCGAGCTGGCCCGGGGATTCGCGGCCCTGGCCGACCCGGCCCGGCTCCAGATCCTCTCGATTCTGGCCGGCGCCGCCACGGGCGAGGTCTGCGTGTGCGAGTTCGTCGAGCCGCTCCGCAAGAGCCAGCCCACCGTCAGCCACCACCTCAAGGTCCTGAGCGACGCCCACCTCGTCGTGGGCGACCGGCGCGGCAAGTGGGTCTGGTACCGCATCGTCCCCGATCGCCTCGAAGCCCTCCGAGCCGCCTTGGCGCCGCGCCAGCTGTTAGGCCGCCACTGAACCGGCTAGGAACGGTGGCGGAAGTAGTCCAGCACCGCGCCGGTGCCTTCGGCGAGGCTGGTCCACGGCTTCCAGCCCAGATGGATGGCCGCCCGACCGGGGTCGAGGCTGCTGCGGCGCAACTCGCCTGGTCGCGCCGGGGCGTACCCAGCCGGCTCCTTGACGCCCGCCTCTTTGGCCATCGTGTCGTACAGCTCGTTGACCGACGTCTCCCGGCCCGTGCCGATATTGATGATCAGCCCGCTTCCCCGCACCGCAGCCCGGGCGAAGGCGTCGACCACGTCGTCGACGTACACGAAGTCCCGGGTCTGGCCGCCGTCGCCGAAGACGGTGCACGGTTCGCCGGCCAGCATCCGACCGGCGAAGATGGCGACCACGCCCGCCTCACCGTGGGGGTCCTGGCGCGGCCCGTACACGTTGGCCAGCGCCAAGGCCGTGTACTCCAGGTTGTGCAGCTCCCGGTAGGCGAACAGGTAGTCGCCCACGACCTTTTTGGCGACTCCGTACGGCGACAGGGGCTGCTGGGGGTGCGACTCCTTGACGGGCAGGAACCTCGGATCCGGATCGCCGTAAATCGTGCCCCCGCTGGAGGCGAAGACCACCTTGGCGGCACCGGCCGCCCGGGCCCCCTCGATCACCTGGAGGCTGCCCAGGATGTTGACCTCGGCGTCGAAGACCGGCCGGGCGACCGACACCCGCACGTCGGCCTGGGCGGCCAGGTGGAAGACCACCTCGGGATGGCGGCGGGCCATCAGCTCCACCACGTCGGGCGAACGCACGTCGAGCTGATGGATCGTGAGTTGGTGGTCGGGATGGTTGCGGGCCCCGGCCAGGTTGGCCAGCGACCCCGTCGACAGGTTGTCGATCACGTCGACGCTGTGGCCCTCGGCCAGCAGCCGGTCGACCAGGTTGGACCCGATGAACCCGGCCCCTCCGGTGACCAGGGTCCTCATGAAACAGGGGCGGGGAAAAGCCTCCCCGATGCCGCCATACCCGCATCCACGGCGACACCGTCGCCCAAGATGGAGAGGGCCTCGATGACCGCGCCGTCGCCAACGACGGCTCCCGCCCCGATGATGGAGTCGCGGATAATCGCCGAGCGCCCGACCCGGGCGCCGCTCATGACGAGCGCCCGCTCGACGCACGCCCCTTTGGAGACCACCGCGCCGGCACCGATGACGCTGCCACTCACGACGGCCGCCGGGTCGATGTCGGCTCGGGCGTCGACCCAATGTTCCTCACGGCGAGCGAGCGAGAGATTGGCCTGCAAGTAGGTGACGGCCGTTCCCGCGTCCACCCAGTCGGCGTCAGATGCCAGGGCGTAGAGCGAGCCCTGCGACACCAAGGCGGGAAACGTCTCGCGTTCGATCGACACCGGCCCGTCGCGGGCGATGTGGTCCAGCACCTCAGGTTCGAGCACATAGGTGCCGGCATTGATGAGGTTGCTGGGCGCCGTGCCCGGCTCCGGTTTCTCCACGAACGCCGTCACCCGGCCCCGCTCGTCGGTGGCCACGACTCCGTAACGCGACGGGTCGTCGACCGGCGTGAGACTGATGCTCGCGACGCCCCCGCCCCGTTGGTGGAACGCCACGAGGGCCGTGATGTCGAGATCGGTCAGGACGTCGCCATTTTGAACCAGGAACGTCTCGTCCAACCCGGCGAAGCGTGCCGCGAAGGCGATACCGCCCGCAGTGTCTCGGGGCTCGGGCTCCACGGCGTACTGCAGCCGTACCCCGGCGCAGCGGCCGTCGGGATACGCCACCCGGAAGGCATCGGGCCGGTAGCCGAGGGACAAGATGACCTCGTCGACCCCGTGCGCGGCCAGGTGGGCCAGCACCCGCTCGATCATCGGGCGGCCCGCGACGGGCAGCATCTGCTTGGGCGTGGTCAGGGTCAGCGGGCGAAGGCGGGTGCCCTGGCCGCCGACCAGGACCACCGCCTTCATTTGACGCTCGTGGAGGTGGTAGCCGGGGCGACCGTTGTCGTCGCGGCGCCGGGAGCGGTGGTGGTTGTCGCCCCGGCAACGGTCGTCGTGGGGGCTCCCGGAACCGTCGTGGTCGACTCCGTTGGCGTCGCGGTCGCCGGGACATCCAGCGGATGGAGCATGGCGTCGATGTTGGCCTTCGGCGGCGCGGGGATCTTGGCCCCCTTGGGCATGAACGACACCACGAGCATGCTCTGGTCGGTGAGGGGGGCGTCTCGGGGGTCCTTGGTCCACAAGGTGCCGTCGGTCGACGTCGAGGTTGGGAACAGCGTGACCTGCACCCTTCCCGGCGTCCCGCCGCAGTTGTCGCTGTCGTGGTAGTCGTGGCCGGAGTAGCCGGTGAAGCTCGGGATCTTGAGTTCGCCGGCATTGAGCGTGACCCCGGTGACCTTGGTGAACACGCCGAGCACCGCGTTCTTGCCCGCCGCCGACTTCTCGTTGGGGTGGATGTCGATCACGCCGTCGCCGTGGGTGTGGATGCCCTCGGGATCGGTTTGGTACGGGAACACCGGGATGAACTCGCCCTTGTCGGCCGCGGTGCAGACATAGAACGCGTACGCCTCATGCCAATGGTCCTGACCGACCACGGGCGGCGAAGCGCCTGCGGTGTTGACCTTCGACAGCCGATGCGAGCGGCTGAAGTACACCAAGGCGGTGCCGATCACCACGATGGTGATGATCGAGACGTAGTAGATCCAAGGGGTCCGGCCCCCGGCAGTCCGGCCACCGCTGGTGCTGGCGGCGCGCGCTACTTTTTTGTTTGAAGAGGCCTTTCCCATTGCGGGGGGTCAGGCTAGCCGACGCCCCTTTGGGCCCGGCTCCGCCACTTGGCCGCGCAGGCCGCGGCGGTCCTGCCCGCGACGCCGGCGGCGACGAGCGGGAACAGGGCGCGGCTGGCGCCCCCGTCGCTTCGCCAGGCGAACTTCAGCATCGAGCGGTGGTGGGCGATGATCATGCGGTAGGGCCGGGTCTCGGCCGAAACCCCCTGGGCATGCACGACTTGGCCTTTCGGCTCGTACACGACCCGCCAGCCTTGGCGGCCGGCTCGCCAGCAGAGGTCGACATCTTCCATGTACATGAAGTACCGGGGATCGAATCCATCGAGGCTCGCCCAGGCGTGGCGCCGGATGAGGAAGCAGGCGCCCGACACCCAGTCGACCGTGCGGCGCTGGCTGTGGTCCCAGTCGAGCAGGCGGTACCGGCGGGAGAACGGGTTGTCGGCCCAGACCATGCCGAGCAGTCCGTGGCCCGCGGCGTCGCCGAGCGAGGGAAACGTTCGGGCCGAGGGGTACACCGTTGCGTCGAGGTTCTGGAGCTGCGGTCCCACGATGGCGGTCGTGGGGTCCTCCGCCAGCACCCGGGCCAGGTGGCCGACCGTCCCGGGGCGCACCACGATGTCGGGGTTGCACACCAGCAGGTCCCCGTCGGCGAGCCCGCGTGCGCCCAGGTTGACCGCCTGCCCGTATCCGAGGTTGCCGCCCGCAGGCACCCACGTGTACCGCAGGCCGGCGTCACGCAGGGCGGTTTCGGCTGCCTCGTCATTCGGGCCTCGCCTGTGGCCGTTGTCCACCACCACGACCTGTTCCACCCCGTCAGCGAGCAGGCTGGCCACGCAGCCCGGGAGCACCGAGGCCGATTGAAAGTTGACGACGATCGCCCGGATAGGGCGAGCGGTGGCGACTTCGGTCACTGCTGGCGGTCACGGCCCTGGCGCTGGAGGCGAAGACGGACGAGCGTGCCAGCTGCGGCCAAACCGTCGCGCCACGTGAACTTGCGGCCGTCGTCGCCGGCCCGTCCCGTGTACGTCACCGGTACCTCGACGATCCGGTAGTGGCGGCGGAGCAACTTGGCCGTGATTTCGGGCTCGAAGTCGAAGCGCTCCGACGTCAGGTTCAAGCTGTCGAGGACCTTGCGGTCCACCAGCTTGTACCCCGTCTCGATGTCCGAAAGGGTGACATTGAACAGCAGGGCCGTCAGCACCGACAGCGACCGGTCACCGGCCCAACGCACCAGCGACGTCGCCTCGCGCTCGCCCAGGTACCGGCTCCCGTACACCACCTTGGCCCGGCCATCGAGCAGCGGCGCCAACAACCGTGGCCATTGTTGCGGGTCGTATTCGAGATCGGCATCTTGGATCAGCACCACGTCACCACGCGCCAGGGAGATTCCGGTGCGTACGGCGGCGCCTTTTCCCCGATTGGTTTCATGGGAGACAACCCGGATGGTGGAGTCCTCCAGCGCCGCCAGGATCTTGTCGGTGCCGTCGGACGAGCCGTCGTCGACCACGATGATCTCCCGGTCGATCGGCAATTCGACCAGTCGCATCCGGCGGATGATCTCGCCCACCGTGTTGCGCTCGTTGTAGACGGGCACGATCACCGACAGGAGGCGGTACTGGCTCACCCGCTTCCGTCCAGTTGGCTCTGGAACCAGGCCGTGGTCTGCTCGACGCCCCAACGGAGGTCGACCTTGGGTTCCCAGCCCAGCGTCCGGGCCAGCGTGATGTCGGGGCAGCGTTGCGTCGGGTCGTCGGTCGGAAGGTCGACGAAGGCGATCTCCGAGCGGGAGCCGGTGATCTCGAGGACCGTCCGGGCCAGTTCGAGGACGGTGAACTCGGTCGGGTTGCCGACGTTGATCGGCCCGACGTGGTCGGAGCCGAGGACGGCCAGGAACCCCGCCACCTCGTCGGTGGCGTAGCAGAAGCTCCTCGTCTGGGACCCGTCGCCGTAGACCGTCAGGGGTTTGCCGAGCAGCGCCTGATTGATGAAGTTGGACACCACCCGGCCGTCGTCGGGCCGCATGTACGGCCCGTAGGTGTTGAAGATGCGGACGATGCGCACGTCGACGCCATGGGTCCGGTGGTAGGCCATGGTGAGGGCCTCGCCGAAGCGCTTGGCCTCGTCGTACACCGACCGGGGCCCGATGGGGTTGACGTGGCCCCAGTAGCTCTCCGTCTGGGGGTGCTCCTCGGGATCGCCGTAGACCTCGCTGGTGGAGGCCTGGAAGAAGCGGGCGTTCTTGGCCAGGGCCAGGTCGAGCAGGTTCTTGGTCCCGGTGCTGCCCACTTGCAGGATTTGGATGGGCATGACGGCGAAGTCGGCGGGCGACGCCGGGCTGGCCAGGTTCATCACGGCGTCGACTGGGCCGTCGATCGCCACGCCGTCGATCACGTCGACCAGCTCGAAGCTGAAGCCGGGCCGGTCCGCGAGGAGGTCGATGTTGCGCTTGGACCCGGTAACGAGGTTGTCGACCGCCACGACCTCGTCGCCGCGGGCCAGGAGGGCCTGGCACAGGTGGGTGCCGAGGAAGCCGGCGCCCCCGGCGACGACAATCCGGCTCACGTGGGGCTCACGCGCGGCTCACGTTCGGCCCAGATGCGGCTCACGTGCGGCTCACGTGCGGCTCACGTGCGGCCCGCGTGCGGCTCACTTGCGGCCCATGCCCTGGTAGACGAAGCCCCGGCGTCGGAGGCTGACGGGATCGAGCAGGTTGCGGGCGTCGAGGATGACCGGCGCCGCCATCACGCCCGCCACCTTGTCGAAGTCGAGCCAGCGGAACTCGTCCCATTCGGTGAGGACGGTCAGTACCGACGCACCATTGCAGGCGGCGTAGGCGTCGTGGCAGATCTCGATGTCGAGGTGGCTGAAGTGCGCCGGGAGGGCTCCGGTCACCGTCGGATCGTAGGCCTTGACCGTGGCGCCCTGGGCCAGGAGGCGTTCGACCACCGAGATGGCCGGCGAGTCCCGCAGGTCGTCGGTGCCCGCCTTGAAGGTGAGGCCCCAGACCGCGATCACCGCCTCGTCGAGGGCGGCATCCGCCAGCTGCGCGATCCGGTCGGCGAGCAGACGGAACTGCAGGTCGTTGACGGCGATGACGCCCTTCAGCAGCTCGAAGTCGTAGCCCGCGTCCTCGGCGATGCGCACCAGGGCCCGGGAGTCCTTCGGGAAACACGAACCGCCCCACCCGGGTCCCGGCTTCAGGAACTCGAAACCGATGCGCTTGTCGTAGCCCATGCCCAACACGACGTCGCGCACGTCGGCGCCGACCGCCTGGCACAGGTTGGCGATCGCGTTGATGAACGACACCTTGGTCGCCAAGAAGGCATTGCACGCGTACTTGATCGTCTCGGCGGTGGCCGGGTCGGTGACCATGGCCGGGGCGTTGAGGCCCTGGTACAGCTCCGCCACCTTGGCCGCCGCCGCCTGATCGTCGGAGCCGATCACGATCCGGTCGGGATGGAGGCAGTCGTGTACCGCCTGGCCCTCCCGGAGGAACTCGGGGTTGGACACCACCGCCACGTCGGTGCGGCCCAGGGCCCGTTCGACGACCCTCGCGGAGCCGACCGGCACCGTCGACTTGGTGATGACCACCGCCCCGGTGGCCAGTACCGGGCCGATCTCGGACGACGCCTGCTCGACATAGCGCAGGTCGGCCGAGCCGTCGGCGCCTTGCGGCGTCTGCACGCAGAGGAAAACGAACTCCGCTTGGGCGACTTCGACCGCTCGGGCGGCGCCGACGACGAACCGCAACCGCCGGGTCGACAGGCCGTCGGCCACGAGGCTTTCGAGGCCCTGCTCGTAGATCGGGATCCGGCCGGACTGCAACATTTCGATCTTGGCCTGGTCGATGTCGGCGCAAACGACGGCGTGGCCCAGGTGAGCCAGGCATGCACCGGTGGTGAGGCCGACGTAGCCGGTGCCGATGACCGCGACGCGGCTCACCGCTGCGTGCCCAGCTGCTTGACGAGGCGCTCGAGGGGGACGCGATGGTCGTCGAGCAAAGGGATGCCTTGGTAACGCAGAACGGCGTTGTCCAGGACCGAGTTGGCCGGGCGCGGCGCCGGGCGCGGCGGTTGGAGCTCGGCGGTCGTGATGGGCATCACCCTGGCGGGATCGAGGCCGGCGGCGCGCAGAACGTCACGGGCAAAGTGGTACCAGGTCGTGACGCCCTGGTTGGTGACGTGGAACACGCCGGGCAGGCGGGCCGTCGCCAACCGCACGATCATGCCCGCCAGGTCCTCGGTGAATGTCGGGCAGCCGTGCTGGTCGTCGACGAAGCCAAGTTCGACCTGGTCCTGCGCCAGGCGCAGCACCGTCTTCACCATGTTGGCGCCGTGGGCACCGTTGAGCCACGAGGTCCGGACGATGGCGGCGGTGGGCCGAAGGGCTCGCACCTCGAGTTCGCCTCCGAGCTTCGATCGGCCGTAGACCGAAACCGGGTTGGGCTGGTCCCACTCCCGGTACGGGTCCTCGGCTCGGCCGTCGAACACGTAGTCGGTGGAGATGTAGACGAGGTGCGCATCCACCAGCGCCGCCCCTTCGGCGACGTGGCGGGCGCCGAGGGCGTTGACCCGGTAGGCCCGGTCGGCGTCGCCCTCGCAGGCGTCGACCGCCGTCCAGGCGGCGGCGTGGATGACCACGTTCGGGCGGGTGCCGGTGATGGCCTGGAGTACGGCGTCGCGATCGGCCACGTCGAGGCGAGCGCGGTCGGCGGCCACGATCTCAGGGCGCGAGGGGCTCTCGGAGAAGACCGAAGTGAGGTCGCGGCCGAGCTGGCCGCCGGCGCCGGTGATGAGGACCCGCATGTCAGGTCGTGGCGGCCTTGGCGGTAGGAGCGGGCTGGGCGACCCTGGGCGTGGCGGCCTTGGCGGTGGGAGCGGGCTGCCAGGCGGACTCGACGACCGGCGCCCGGTCGCGGAGCGGCTCCCACCAGGACCGGTGGTCGGCGTACCAGTGGACCGTGTCCGCGAGGCCGGTGCCCCAGTCGATCGTGGGCTTCCACCCGAGTTCGCGTCGAATGCGGCTGGCGTCGAGGAGGTAGCGGCGGTCGTGTCCCGGGCGGTCCGGAACGATCGACTTGAGCGAGTCGGGCCGGCCCAAGATGTCGAGCACCCGGTCGGCCACCTCGTCGATGCTCGCTTCCAACCCGGTGCCCACGTGGTAGGTCTCGCCGACCTGCCCCCTGAGGAGTACCGCCTCGATCGCCCGGCAGTGATCGAGGACGTGGATCCACTCTCGGCGGTTGGAGGTCGAGGCGTACAGCGGGAGGTTCAGCCCGTCGAGGGCCCGGGTGGCGAACAGGGGAACGACCTTCTCGGGGAACTGGTAGGGCCCGTAGTTGTTGGCGCAGTTGGTGATCGTGACCGGCAGGCCGTAGGTCTCGTAGTACGCCCGCACCGCGTGATCGGCGCCCGCCTTGGAGGCGTTGTACGGCGTCCGGGGCCGGTAGGGCGAGGTCTCGGTGAACGCCTGGTCGGAATCAAGGTCGAGGTCGCCGTAGACCTCGCACGTCGAGATGTGGTGGAAGCGGGCGATACCGGCGGTGCGGCTCGCCTCCAGCATCGCCTGGGTGCCCAACACGTTGGTCCGGAAGAAGAGTCCCGGGTCGAGCACCGCCAGGCTGTTGTGCGATTCAGCCGCGAAGTTCACCACCGTGTCGATTCCATGGTCGCCGATCGTGGTGGTCGCCAGGTTGAGATCGCAGATGTCGCCGTGGACGACCGGTACCCGGTCCTCGAGACCGGCGAGGTTGGCCAAGTTGCCGGCGTAGGTCAGGGCGTCGTAGACGACGACGGTGTCGCCGGGGTGGGCGTCGATCCAGAAGCGCACGAAGTTGGAACCGATAAACCCGGCGCCGCCAGTGACGAGCAAATGCACGATCTGCGAGGGTACCGGGTTCTCAAAGCGGTCAAGCGAGGTCGACCTGGCAATCGTCGCCCACCATCAGCCGCGTCGCCCGGGGCAGCAGCGCCGAGCGCGTCACTTCTACGTCCCGGCCGAGCAGGGAGTCCTCGAGGCGGCCGGCGTGGTCGACCCGGGTCCGGGCCAGGATCACGGAATGTTCCACTTCGGAGAAGAGGATGTGGCAATCCTCGTCGATGGCGGTGAACGGCCCCACGAAACTGTTGACGATTCGGGTGCCGGCGCCGATGATGGCCGGTCCTCGGATCTGTGAGTGCTCCACGACCGCGCCCGCCTCGATCACCACCCGGCCCTCGACGCGACTGTCGGCGTCGACGGTTCCGTCGATGCGGCGCTCCAGCGTCTCCAGAATGAGGCGGTTGGCTTCGAGCAGCGGGGTCAGCTTCCCGGTGTCGATCCACCACCCCTGCAAGATGTCGGTGCGGACCCGGTGACCGTGGTCGACCAACCACTGGATCGCATCGGTGATTTCCAGCTCGTTGCGCTCCGACGGTGAGATCGCGGCCACGGCGGCGTGGATGGCCGGGCCGAAGAGGTACACCCCGACCAGGGCCAGGTCGGACTTGGGGTCGGCCGGCTTCTCCACCAGGCGCACGACTTGGCCGTCGCCGTCGAGCTCGGCCACGCCGAAGCGGTGGGGATCAGGCACCCGGGCGAGGAGGATGTGCGCCGCCGCGGGGTCGAACTGACGCCGCTCGACCTCGAAACGGTCGACGAAGTCCTTGACGCCCTGGCGGATGAGGTTGTCACCGAGGTACATCACGAAGTCGTCCTCGCCGAGGAAGTCCCGGGCGATGAGCACGCAATGGGCCAGTCCGAGCGGTGCCGCCTGCGGGATGTAGGTGACGACGAGGCCCCACTTCGACCCGTCGCCGACCGCAGCCTGCACTTCGACCGCGGTGTCACCCACGATCATGCCGATCTCTTTGATACCCGCCTCGGCCATGGCTTCGAGGCCGTAGAACAAGATGGGCTTGTTGGCCACCGGCACCAACTGCTTCGCCCTGGTGTGGGTGATGGGCCGCAAGCGGGTGCCGGCCCCGCCGGCCAGAATCAGGGCTTTCACGCGGTGTTGACGCTACTTCACCCGCCCGTCGGGGCCGGGCCTGGTCAAAGAGGCAGGCCCAGACCCCTCGCCAGGACGAGGCGCTGCACCTCGCTCGTCCCCTCCCCTATCTCGAGGATCTTGGCGTCACGGTAGAACCGGCTGACGGGGGTCTCGTCCATGAAGCCGTACCCCCCGAAGATCTGGGTGGCCTGGCGGGTGGCCGTGACCGCCGCCTCGGTGGCGAACAGCTTGGCCATGGCGGCGGCCTGCTTGAACGGGCGGCCGTGGTCCTTCAACCATGCCGCCCGATAGACCAGGGCGCGGGCTGCTTCCACCGCGACGGCCATATCGGCGCATTTGAACGCCACCGCCTGGTTGCGCCCGATCGGGCCTCCGAAGGCCTGGCGATCCTTGGCGTAGGCGACGCTGTGCTCCAGGCACGCCTGTGCGACGCCGACCGCGAGGGCGCCGATCGCCACCCGGCCGTCGTCCAAGATGGCGAGGAACTGGGCCAGTCCCCGGCCCGGTTCACCGAGCAGGTTGGTCCCCGGGACCCGGCACGCCTCAAGTCGCAGCCCGTGGGTGTCCGACGCATGCCACCCCATCTTGCGGTACGGCGGTTCCACGACGAGCCCCTCGGTTCCGGCCGGGACGATGAACGCCGAGATCCCCGCTTCGGTCCGGGCGGTGACGGTGACGACCGTCGTGATCGAGGTTCCGGAGTTGGTGATGAAGGCCTTGCTGCCGTCGATCACCCATTCGCCGGTGGCGGGGTCGAGCGTGGCGCGGGTTCGGAGCCCGCCCGCATCACTGCCGGCGTCGGGTTCGGTGAGCCCGAACGCGCCCAGGGCTCGTCCGGCGCACAGATCAGGCAGCCACCTCTGGCGCTGCTCCTCGGTGCCGAACTGGAAGATCGGATTCGCACCCAGGCCGACGCCGGCCTCGACGGTGACCGCCATGGAGCTGTCGACTCGAGCCAGTTCTTCGATCGCCACGCACATGGTGGTGAAGTCGGCGCCCGAACCGCCGTACTCCTCGGGGAAGGGCAGGCCGAACAGGCCGAGTTCCCCCATGGCCAGGACTGTCTCGAGGGGAAAGGTGTGATCGCGGTCCCACTGCTCGGCGAAGGGCGCGATCTCGGCCTCGGCGAAGTCCCGGACAACCTTGCGAAACGACTCCTGCTCGTCAGAGAGGTCGAAGTCCACGAGGCCAAGTTTACGGACCGGTAACGTGAATGACGTCGGCGGCGTGGAACGTGAAGGACCCGTCCTCCGTCGCGACGCAAAGGCCTCCGTCGGCTTCGACCGCGGTTGCGCGCCCGACAACGGAGGTCCCGTCGGGAAGCTCGAGCCGGACCCGGCGCCCGACGGTCGCGCAGCGGTCCTGGTATGCCGAAGCGACGTCGTCCCAGTGGTCACACCAGCGCTCGAGGTTCGTGAGCAGAGCCGCCAACAGCTGGCCACGGCCGTCGTCAGACGTGAGCCCGAGGCAGACCGCTCCGGGAGGCGCCCACCCGACGTTGACGCCGATGCCGACGACAACCGCGCCGCCGTCGGCTTCGGCCAGGATCCCGGCCAGCTTTCGGTCGCCGATCAGCAGATCGTTGGGCCACTTGATGGCGATGGCACCAGGCCGCAGCGCCGCGCACGCGTCCGCTGCCGCCAGCGCGACCGCCGCCGCCGCCAGCCACCGCCGGTCGGGCGGCACCTGGACCGGATCGGGGCGCAGGAGGATGGACGCCAGCAGCGCTGCTCCGGGCGGCGCCTCCCACGTGCGCCCGAGGCGCCCCCGACCGGCCGACTGAAAGTCCGCCACCACCACCACCCCTTCGGGCGCGCCCGTGCGGGCCATATCGAGCAGGAACCGGTTGGTCGAATCGACCGCCGCCAACTCCCGGATGTCGGAGAAGCGGGTCGACGCCGCCAGGAGCTCCGATGTTGGCCGGTCGACGATCACGCCTGCCAGACTGCCTGGCTGTGCTGACGAAGGTGTTGATAGCCAACCGAGGCGAGATCGCGGTACGGGTCATTCGCACCTGCCGCGAGCTCTCGATCGCAACGGTGGCGGTGTACTCCGACGTGGACCGCAGCGCCTTGCACGTGCGCCTGGCCGACGAGGCCTACGCCCTGGGCGGCGACTCGGCCGCCGACAGCTACCTGAACATTCCCAAGATCCTCGACGCCATTCGCCGGTCGGGCGCGGACGCCGTCCACCCCGGGTATGGGTTCTTCTCCGAGAACGCCGACTTCGCTCGCGCCGTCATGGCCGAAGGCGTGGCGTGGATCGGACCCCCACCCGAAGCCATCGAGATCATGGGCGACAAGATCAGCTCCCGGCGGGCGGCGGAGCGCGCCGAGGTGGCCGGGGTTCCCGGCACGAGCACCGTCACCGCCACGCCCGAGGAGGTCATCGCCTTCGGCGACCAGCACGGGTGGCCGGTCGTGATCAAGGCGGCGTACGGGGGCGGGGGCCGCGGGATGCGAGTCGTGGCGTCGGCCGCCGACGCACCGGCCGCGTTGGAGTCGGCCGAGCGAGAATCGCTCAAGTCCTTCGGCCGTTCCGAGAGCTACCTCGAGCGCTACCTGCCCTGGCCTCGACATATCGAGGTCCAGGTGTTCGCCGACGCACGCGGGCACTGCGTCTACCTGGGGACCCGGGATTGCTCGGCCCAGCGGCGCCACCAGAAGCTGATCGAGGAAGCACCGGCGCCCGAGATTCCCGCCGAGATCGAAACCGCCATGGGCGAAGCGGCCGTGAAGGTGGCCCTCGCCTGCGGGTACGTCAACGCCGGGACGGTGGAGTTCCTGTACCAAGACGGGGAGTTCTACTTCCTCGAGATGAACACGCGCCTGCAGGTCGAACACCCGGTTACCGAGGCGGTCACCGGTCTCGACCTGGTGGCACTGCAACTGAAGGTGGCGTCGGGCGAGCGACTGCCCTTTGCCCAGAGCGACGTCGAGCGACGAGGCCATTCGATCGAGGTCCGGATCAATGCCGAGGACCCGGCGGGCGGGCGGTTCGTGCCGTCACCGGGGACCATCACGCGCTTCCGCCGGGCCGACGGCATCGGGGTGCGCACCGACGCCGGCTACGACGAAGGCGACACGGTGAGCCAGTTCTACGACAACCTGGTCGCCAAGTTGATCGTCTGGGGCGCCGACCGTGAGGAGGCCCGAAGGCGCATGCTGCGGGCGCTGCGGGAGACCGAGATTGAGGGGATCCCCACCACCATCCCGGCCGACATCGCGATCCTCGAGCACCCTGACTTCGTGGCGGTGCGCCACGCCACCGCCTGGGTCGAGCAGCGACTCGACCTGTCCGCCCTCGTGCCATCGGGTCCCCCGGCGCCACGACCGGGCGACACCGAACAGTCACCCCTGGTGGAGCGCGAGGTCGACGCCGAGGTCAACGGCCGCCGCTACCGGGTGAAGCTGTGGGTGCCCGACGTAACGACCGCCGTGGCGACCGGCGCCCCGGGCGTCGCGGCCGGGGGCGGTCGCGGGACCGCCCGCCCGCGGCCGGCGGCTTCTGCGTCTGCGTCGCGGGCGGTGGCGCCGAGCGGCGGTGGCTCGGTCACGGTTCCGATGCAGGGCACGATTGTCCAGGTGCTGGTCAGCGTCGGTGACACCGTCGAAGCCGGTCAGGCGGTATGCGTCCTCGAGGCCATGAAGATGGAAAACCACATCAATGCCGAGCGGTCCGGCACCGTGACCCAGGTCAACGTGGCCCCGGGTGACTCCGTGGGCGCGGGAGACGTCGTCGCCGTCATCGAGTAACCGGCTCTGGTAGGGATCTGAGGCTCTTGTATGACTTTGTCACCGTCTAGCGGTAACAAAGTCATACAAGAGCCGTAAACCCCTACCAGACTGGACCGGTTCAGGTGCTGCGGCGGCCGGCCAGGAGGCGGTCCCGGACGGCGGACTTGGTCGATGCGTCGATCACGGTCCACGCCATGCCCAACGCCCCGTCGATCAGCGCCTGGTCGGCCACCGGGCGGACGCAGTGGGCCGCGAACTCGGGCTGGTGGTTCACGGCGGGCAGGCTGTCGATGCCCAGCATGGGGTGGATCGTCGGCATGGCCAAGGACAAGTTGGCCATGTCGGTGGACGCCGCGATCCGCTCCCGCTCCTCCTTGGAGAACTTGGGAAACACCCGCCCCAACGCCTCGGCATTGGCCCGGTACAGGGCGCTCAGCTCCTTGTCCGCCCGCATCTCGGAGTACACCGGGCTCTGCGAGATGACCTCGAAGCTGCACCCTGTGGCCACCGCCCCCGCCTCGAAGCACCGCCCGACACGGGGCTCCAACTCCGAGAGCTCGCCGGTGGTACGGGCCCGCATGTACCACTTGCCGACCGTGTGGGCGGGCACGATGTTGGGCGCATCCCCACCCCGTGTCACGATCCCGTGGATCCGGTCGGACGGCCGGATGTGCTGGCGCAGCAGCCCGATGGCCGTCTGGGCGACGGTGAGCGCATCGGCCGCGTTGATGCCCCGGTCGGGATAGGAGGAGGCGTGCGCCGACTTGCCCCGGTAGTGCACGTCGACGTGGGACACCGCCAGGCAGGTCATGACCGGCAGCTCGACCGGATAGGGGTGGACCATCATGGCGGCGTGGATGCCGTCGAAGGCACCTCGCTCCAGCATGAGGATCTTGCCGCCCCCGCCCTCCTCGGCCGGGGTGCCGAACACCTTCACCGTGATCCCCAGATCGTCGGCCACCTGGGCCAGCGCCAATCCGGCGCCGACCGCGGCGGCCGCGATGACGTTGTGCCCGCAGGCGTGGCCGATGTCGGGCAGGGCGTCGTACTCGGCGCAGATCCCGATGTGCAGCGGCCCGCTTCCGGCCGTGGCGACAAACGCCGTCGGCAGATCGCAGATCCCGGTCTCCACCGACATTCCGCCACTGTCGAGCGCGCCGGCCACCCACGCGGCGGCCCGCTCCTCCTCGAAGGCCAGCTCGGGGTTGGCATGGATCCGGTGCGACAGCTTGACCAGCCGGTCCCGTCCGGCGTCGATCGACACCCTCGTCGCCTCTTTGAGCGCAGTCATCCCAAAGCCCTCCTCTTACTCGGCCGCATCGGCCAGCGACTCCGACAGCGACGGGTGCACCAGGACACTTTCGACGATGTCGCTGACCTTGAGATGGCAGGTCACCGCCAGGGCAATCACCGAGATCAGCTCGGCCGCGTGGCGCCCCACGATCGAACCGCCGAGGACCACGCCGGTCACGGGATCGGACAGGATCTTCACGAAGCCTCGCGGCTGGTCGTTGATCAACGCCTTGGCGTTGCCCGAAAACGGCACCTTGGTCACCCGGATCTTGCGCCCGATGGCAAACGCCTCCGCCTCGGCCAGCCCGACATCGGCAATCTCGGGCTCGGTGAAGATGGCCGACGCCGCCTTCTCGTAGTCCAGATGCCGGTGTTCGCGGGTGTGGCCCCCCATCACGTGCTCGGCGACCTTGCGCCCCTGCATCGACGCGACCGATGACAGCGGCAGCTTCCCGGACAGGTCGCCGGCGGCGTAGATGTGCGCGACGTTCGACTGGCAGTGGTGATTGATGGGCACGTACCCACCGCGGTCCGCCTCCACGCCGGCATGTTCGAGCCCGAGCCCTTCGGAGTTGGGCATGGAACCAATGGCCAACAGGGCGTGGCTGCCGCGCGCCACCCGCCCGTCGTCACACATCACCGACACCCCGTCGTCGCTGCGTTCGACCGCCTCGGCCCGGGCGCCCTTGAAGAGCCTCACGCCCCGGCGGAGCAGTTCCTTCTCCAGTTCCGCCGCCACCTCGGCGTCCTTGTTGGGCAGCACCTGCTGGCGGCTGACGATCAAGGTGACCTTGGAGCCGAACGACGTGAACATGTGGACGAACTCCACGCCGGTCACGCCCGACCCGATCACCACCAGGTGCGAGGGCAGCGACGGCGGCGGGTAGGCCTGCTGTGTCGTGAGCACCCGCTCCCCGTCGGGCTCGGCCCAGTCGGGAATCCGGGCCCGGCTACCCGTGCACAGCAAGATGGCGTCCGCCTCCAGCTCCTCGATCCCGTCGTCGGTCTCGACCAGCACGTCATGGGGACCCTTCAGACGGCCCTTGCCCCGGACCATGCGCACACCCTGACTGCGCAGCAGCTGCGAAACCGAGTCGTGCAGGTGGCGCTGGATCGCCTCGACCCGGAGCCGGAGGGCCTCGAGGTCGACCTCGGCCTCCAAATGGTGCAGGCCCATGCCGGCGATGCGATGGGCGAAGCTCAGCGCGCCGCCCGTGGCGATCATGGTCTTCGAGGGAATGCAGTCCCGGAGGTGGGCGGTGCCGCCGATAATGTCGGATTCGACCAGGGTGACCTCGGCGCCCAGCCGGGCGGCGTAACTGGCGGCGGTATTGCCGGCCGGCCCCCCACCGATGACGACGAAGCGATGGCTGGGCATCCTCAGCCCCCCGCCGTATAGGTGCCGAAGGCGGCCCGCAGGACGTCGCTCACTTCGCCCAACGTCGCCCGGGCGGCCAGGGCCGACTTCATGGGGATCAACAGGTTCTGGGTGCCCCGGGCGGCGGCACCCACATCGGCGAGCGCCGCGTCCACCGCGCCCTGGTTCCGGCGGGCCCGCAGCCCCCGGACCCGCTCCACCTGCGCCGCCTGGAGTGACGGGTCAGGCGAGAGCACCTCGGTCACCGTGACGTCTTCGGACACGTACCGGTTGACGCCGACGACCACCTTGCGCCCCTCGTCGACCGCCTTGGCGTATTCGAACGCCGACTGCTCGATCTCGTCGGCCATGAAACCGGCCTCGATGGCCGCCACCGCCCCGCCCATGCCGTCGATCTTGTCCAGGTACTGCCAGGCCGCGGCCTCGATCGCCTCGGTGAGCGACTCCACGTAGTACGAGCCGGCCAGCGGGTCGACGGTGTCGGTCACCCCCGACTCGCAGGCAATGATCTGCTGGGTCCGCAACGCCAGGCGCGCCGCCCGCTCCGTCGGCAGCCCGAGCGCTTCGTCGAAGCCGTTGGTGTGCAGGCTCTGCGTCCCTCCGAGCACCGCGGCCAGGGCCTGCAACGAGACCCGCACCACGTTGTTGTCCGGCTGCTGCGCCGTCAACGTCGAGCCGCCCGTCTGGGCGTGGAAGCGCAGTTTCAGGCTGCGCTCGTCCCGGGCCCCGAAGCGTGAGCTCATGATCTGGGCCCACATCCGCCGGGCGGCGCGGAACTTGGCCGCCTCCTCGAAGAGGTTGTTGTGGGCGTTCCAGAAGAAGCTCAGGCGGGATGCGAACTCGTCGACCGCCAACCCGGCTGCGATCGCCGCCTCCACGTACGCGATGCCGTCGGCCAGGGTGAACGCCAGCTCCTGAACCGCCGTCGAACCCGCCTCGCGGATGTGGTAGCCCGAGATCGAGATGGTGTTCCACTCCGGCAGGTGCTCCCGGCAGTAGGCGAAGGTGTCGGTGACGAGGCGCATCGACGGCCGGGGCGGGTAGATGTACGTGCCCCGGGCGATGTACTCCTTCAAGATGTCGTTCTGGATGGTCCCGCCCAGCCGCGAGCCGGCCACGCCCGCCTCCTCGGCCACCAGCTGGTACAGGAGCAACAGGATGGCGGCGGTGGCATTGATCGTCATCGACGTGGTGATGGCGTCGAGCGGCAGGTCGGCCAGCAGCCGCTGCATGTCCTCGACCGAGTCGATGGCCACGCCGACGCGCCCGACTTCGCCCTCGGCCCGGGGATGGTCGGAGTCGTAGCCCATCTGCGTGGGCAGATCGAAGGCGCACGACAGCCCCGTCGACCCCGTGGCCAGCAACATCTTCCACCGCTGGTTGGTCGTCTCGGCGCTGCCGAACCCGGCGTACTGGCGCATGGTCCACGGCCGGCCCCGGTACATGGTCGGGTGGATCCCACGGGTGTAGGGCGCCTCCCCCGGCTGGCCCAACCGCTGCGCCGGGTCCCACGAGGCGAGGTCGTCGGCGGTGTAGACGGTCCGGATCGCAATCCCGTCGTCGGTCCGGCGCTCCTCGGCGTGCACCCTGCTCAGGTTACGACCGTCCCGGGGCGCGAGCGGCCAGGACCACCCCGGCCCGGGTTCGGCACGGCAATCTGGGAAAATGCCTCCCGCGGCGCTGGTTCAGGGCGGCGGGAGGCATTTTCCCCGTCCTGTGGTGATCGAATGCCGGTTTCGGCGTTACGGGGCGGCAGCCCACTCACGCTTGGTGAGGGCCAAGACGTGGACCAACTCGCCGCTGCGGGGCACCGTGGCCTGGCGCTCGAAGGTGAATCCCAGCTTCTCCATGACCCGGCCCGAGGCCACGTTGGCGGGTTCGAAGATGCTGACCAGGCGATCGAGGCCGAGCTCCTCGAAGCCGTAGCGGACCGCCTCGGCGGCACCCTCGGTGGCGTAGCCCTGGCCCCGGTAGCGTTCGCCGAGGCGCCACCCCACCTCGACCGCAGGGAGGATCTCGGGGAGGAAATGCGGCACCGCCAGGCCCAACCAGCCTGCCAGTTCGCCCGTTTCCTTGACGACGGCCGCGCTCAGCCCCACACCGTCGACGTCGTAGCGCTCGAGGGTCCGTTCGATGAACCGCCGGGTCTCGTCCGCGGTCATGCCCCGCTTCAGGGGGTACCACCAGAACGACGCCTCGGCGTGGAGGGCGCTCAGCGCCGCCAGGTCGTGCCAGCCGAGCGGCCGGAGGATCAGCCGATCGGTCTCAAGCGTTGGCTGGGGCGGCAATCGGGTGCGGCATGCACAGCTGGTCGTATTCGGCGATGACGAGGTCCTCCTTGGGGATGCTGCAGGCGGCGCACTCCGGGTCGCGGGGGACCTTGAAGGTGCGGAAGCTCTCCTCCAGGGCGTCGTAGGCCAGCAGCCGGCCAGCCAGCGGCTCGCCCAAGCCGAGGAGCAGTTTGATGGCCTCCATGGCCTGGATGCTGCCGATGATCCCGGGCAGGACGCCAAGCACGCCGGCCTCGGCGCAGGAAGGGGCCAGCTCGGCCGGGGGCGGCTCGGGCACCTGGCAGCGGTAGCAGGGGCCCTGGTGGGGCAGGTACACGCTGGCCTGGCCCTCGAAGCGGAAGATGGAACCGTGGACGACCGGGATGTCCAGCTTGAGGGAGGCGTCGTTGACCAGGTAACGGGTCGGGAAGTTGTCGGTCCCGTCGATGATCACGTCGTAGCCCTGGAAGATCTGCAACACGTTGTCGGCGCCGAGGCGGACGTCGTAGGTGACCACGTTGACGTCGGGGTTGAGTGCCGTCAGGGTCTTCTTGGCGGAGTCGACCTTGCGCTCGCCGATGCGGTCCATGTTGTGCAGGATCTGGCGCTGCAGGTTGGACGCGTCCACGACGTCCATGTCGATGATCCCGAGCGTGCCCACGCCCGCCGCCGCCAGATACAACGCGGCGGGGCTGCCGAGGCCGCCCGCGCCGATCAGCAGCACCTTCGAGTCGAGCAGCTTCTGCTGGCCCTTGACGTCGACCTCGGGCAGCAGCAGATGGCGCTGGTAGCGGTTGCGCTGGTCGGCACTCAGCGCGGCCGGGGTGCGCCAGTCGCGGCCCTCGTCCTTCCAGCGGTTGAAGCCGCCGTCCATCGAGACGACGTCGGTGTAGCCCAGCTGCTGGAGGGTCTCGGCCGCGAAGGCGGAGCGCACCCCCCCGGCGCAGTAGACGACCACCGGTGCGCCGTGGTCGGTGATCTTGCCCTCGACCTGACTCTCGAGGAACCCCCTCGGGATGTGCACCGCCCCCGGGAGGGCGCCCTGCTCGTACTCGTCGGCTTCGCGCACGTCGAGAACGACCGTCCCCGGCTTGGCGATCGCCTCAGCCGCACCGGCGGTGTCCACCTCGCGGATGTGGGCTTTGGTCGACTTCAGCAGATCTCGGAACGATGGCATATACCACTAAACCTTACTGAGTGGGTCGGCATTCCGCGCCTCTAGCCTCGGGCCATGGAGTTCCAGACGGTGGTGCGGCGACGCAAGATGGTTCGATCGTTTTCCGGCGAGCCGGTGCCTCCCGAGATGCTGGAGCAGATCCTGGGCAACGCCCAGCGCGCCCCCTCCGCCGGGTTCAGCCAGGGGTGGGCGTTCGTCGTACTCGAGGGTCCCGAGGAGACGGCGCTGTTCTGGGACGCAATCAGCGATCCCGAATGGCGGGCCGACCCCTACCGGCCCGGGCTCCTGCGGGCGCCGGTGGTGATCGTCCCGCTGACCGACGAGGGCGCCTACCGGGCCCGTTACGCCGAAGCCGACAAGGCGGCGCATGGAATCGCCGAGTCCGAGTGGCCTGTCCCCTACTGGCTGGTGGACACGTCCTTCGCCGCCATGCTCATCCTCCTGTCGGCGGTCGACGCGGGACTGGGAGCGCTGTTTACGGGCCTCAACCACCACGACGACGAACTGATGGCGGCGCTCGGCGTGCCCGCCGGGTTCCGACCCATCGGTGCGGTGGTGATGGGATGGCCCGACGGCGAGGACCGGCCGTCGCCCTCGCTCGCCCGGGGCCACCGTCGGGCCGAGTCGGTCGTTCACCGGGGCCGCTGGTAGCGCGAGCGTGTCCCGAGGCGGGTCCGCTTAGCATCACCAGCCATGGAACACAGCAGTCGGCGGGCCATCCTGGCGGCGCTGCTGGCCAACTTGGCCATCGCCGTGGCCAAAGTGGTCGGCTTTGCCTTCACGGGCGCCGCGTCGATGTTGGCCGAGGCGGTGCACTCGATGGCCGACACGACCAACCAGGGCCTGTTGTTCTTGGGGGAGCGCGCGCTCGCAAGGCGGCAACGCCGGAGCACCCCTTCGGCTACGGCCGCGAGCGGTTCTTCTGGGCGTTCGTCGTGGCGCTGGTCATCTTCAGCGCCGGATCGATGTTCGCCCTCTTCGAGGGCGTGGACAAGCTGCGCCACCCCCACAAGTTGGAATCGGTCGGATGGGCGGTCGGGATCCTCGTCGTGTCGATGGCCATGGAAGGGTTCTCGTTTCGCACCGCGGTGCACGAGTCGAAGCGAACCAAGGGCGACGAGTCGTGGTGGCGGTTCATTCGCCGCTCCAAGACACCGGAGTTGCCCGTCGTCCTGCTGGAGGACTTCGGCGCCTTGATCGGCCTGACCTTGGCCCTGGTGGGCATCGGCCTGGCCGAGCTCACCGGCAACGCCCGCTTCGACGCCCTGGGCAGCGTGGCCATCGCCATCCTCTTGGCCGCGATTGCCATCACACTGGTGGTGGAGATGAAGAGCTTGCTCATCGGCGAGTCCGCCTCGCCTGCGGTCGTGGCCCGCATCTGCGCCGCCGTCGAGTCCTCCGACTTGGTGCAGAGCGTCATCCACCTCCGCACCGAACATCTGGGGCCCGACGAGCTCCTGGTCGGGGCCAAGGTGGCCTTCGACACCAGCCTGGACGTGCCCGCCTTGGCCCAGGCCATCGACGACGTGGAGGCGAATGTCCGGTCGGCCGTCCCCGAAGCCCGGGTGATCTATATCGAGCCCGATGTCCGCAAGCGCGTCGACGCGGAAGCCGAAGGACAGCGCAAGGAGGACGCTCATGACTGAGGCACTGACGAGGAAGTACGTCAAAGGGGTGCTCGAATCGGAGAACTTCCCGATCTCGGAGATCTCCGAGTGTCTGGCCGAGCCGGGCACATTGGTGTGGGTCGACCTCTGCGGGCCCTCGGTCGATCAGCTCCATGAGCTGGCGGCCGAACTCGGCTTGCACGAGCTGGCGGTCGAGGACGCCTTGGGCGAGCATCAGCGGCCCAAGCTCGACCGCTACGCCACCCACCTGTTTCTCTCGTGCCACTCGGTGCGGGTGGACGTCGAAACGGGCATGCTGCACGAAACCGAGATCGACGCCTTCATCAACCCGCGCTGGCTGATCACGGTCCGCAAGAACGAGGGGTTTCCGATCAAGCCGGTCCTCCAGCGTTGGGACCGTTCCGCCGCCCTGGTGTCCCATGGCGTCAGCTTCTTGGTCTACGGGCTGCTCGACGTCGTGGTGGACGGATATTTCGAGGCGGTCGAGGCATTCGACGAGTACTACGAGGACGTCAGCGAGGGACTGTTCAACGACCAACTCCTCAACCCGGCCGAGCAGCGGCACTGGTTCGACATGCGCCGGGCCATGGTTCGCTTCCACCGGCTCGTGGTCCCCATGCGCGAAGCCGTCAGCAGCCTCATGCGCCGGGAGCATTCGGTCGTGCCCGAGGACTTCTATCCCTACTTTCAGGACGTCTACGACCACATCCTCCGGGTCAGCGAGTCGACCGACTCCCTCCGCGACCTGGTCGGAACCATCGTCGAGACCAACATCAGCCTCCGGGACTACCGCCAGAACCTCATCGTCAAGAAGGTGTCCAGCTGGGCCGCCATCATCGCCGTGCCCGCGCTGATCACCGGGTTCTACGGGATGAACGTCCCGTTCCCCGGCTTCGGCAAGCACTGGGGTGCCGTGGCGTCGGTGGCGATCATCATCATGACCTGCGTGGCCCTGTACACGTTGTTCCGCCGCCGCGACTGGCTGTGATCCCGGTTGCGGCCGCCCGGGGGCCGCTAGTCGACGAGCTCCTCGGCCAGTAGGTCCATGAGCAGGCTGTCGTGCCACACGCCGTCGCTGCCACGCTCACTCTGTCGCTGAATGCCGACGGGGCGGAACCCCACCTTGGTGTAGCAACGGATGGCGGCTTCGTTGTCGGCCGCGGGGTCGATTTCCAGGCGGTGATGGCCGTGGTCGACGATCAGATGCCGCGCCAGGGTCCGGACCGCATCGGTGCCCACGCCCTGGCCGTGCACCGCCGGGTCGACGTAGATGTCGATGCTGGCGTGGCGGTAGTCGGGCTCCTCTTCGGCCGCCCATTGGATCCACCCCACGACGTGGCCGTCGAACTCGATCACGAACGGGTTCGAATCGGTCTCGGCGAAGTCTTCCTCGATCGCCGCGGCCATGTCGTCGCCGCCCCGCCAGCGGGCATAGACCTCCGGGGTCTGGCGAATCGGCACCAGGGCACCGATGTCGGCCTTCGTCGCCGGCCTGAGCGTCACGAGTGACCCTTTCAGGGTGGTCATCGCCCGAAAACGATAGAGCCACCCCGGGAGCGGCCGCGGCATAGGAAGCGGTGAGCGCTTCCCCCTCGTTGCTGCCACCCCAGCTCTTGGAGGCCCGCCGTGCACCCAGCCACCCGCCCAGCCACTCGCCCCGCTCCCCGCCCTGCCCTGCGCTGTACCACCGACTTCGACGCTCCCGACACCTTGAAGGTCCGCCCCTGGCCCGACGACGTGATCGACGGGCTGGGCTTCGACCCTCGCTCGACCTACGTCGAGACCTACTGGCTCTCGATTTTGGGTCCTTCGACGACTTGGCTGCTGCGGCGACTGGTCGCCGGTCTCGACACCCAACCCGACGGTTACAGCATCTCGCTATCGGAGACGGCCCGGTCGCTGGGCCTGAGCGAGCGAGGCGGGCGGTCATCGCCCTTCGTCCGGGCAGTCTCACGGACGATCAGATTCGAGCTGGCCCAGGCCGAGGGACCCGAGCTGCTGGCCGTGCGCCGCAAGGTCCCGCCCCTCACCCAGCGCCAGTTGGAGCGCCTCCCGTCGAACCTGCAGGTAGCCCACACGCGCTGGCAGGAGGAGCAACTGCATGTGCCCAGCGGCGACCTGCTGCGCCGCCGGGGCCGCCTGCTCGCCCTCAGCATGATCGAGTTGGGCGACGACCTCGAAGGGGCGGAACACCGCCTCATCGAAATGCGCTACCACCCCGCGTTGGCCCACGACGGCGCCGCCTGGGCGTGGCAGCGCCACCGAGCCGCGCTGGCGTCCGCCGGTTGATGGCGAGCCGGTCGATCCTTTGGTCGACGGATCGCCGACGCCGAGGACCGCACTGGGCGGTGAGGCAACCGCCGGTTGACCAGCGCCGGTCCCTAACCTGGCTGGCATGGTCCATGATCCCGGCGCTCCGCCCAACCTGCCCGAGGGCAGGCACGTGGAATTGCCGGGTCGGGGTCTGACGTTTGTTCGTGAAGTCACCGGGCCGCCGGGCGCCCCGGTCGTGGTACTCCTGCACGGCTGGACCGCGACCGCGGCCCTCAACTGGTTTCCGAGCTTCGCCCCGCTTGGCCGCCATTTCCGCGTCGTCGCCCTGGACCACCGCGGCCACGGGCAGGGAATCCGCAGCCGCCAGCCGTTTCGTCTCGAGGACTGCGCCGACGACGTGGCCGCGCTGGCCGAGCAACTGGGCATCACCAAACTCATCGCAGTCGGCTACTCGATGGGAGGCCCGATCGCCGCCTTGACCTGGCTCCGCCACCGCGACCTGGTCGACGGGCTGGTGCTGTGTGCCACGGCGGCCCGCTTCGTCGGCCGCCGCCCAACCGACCGGATGTTCGCCCAGGGGATGCTCGGACTCTCGCTGGCGGCCAACCTCTCCCCCGAGGCCCTGCGGCGCCGGGCCATGGTGCGCTTCGTCAACAACCGCCTCGACGGCACGCAGCTGTCGGGCTGGGCGGGTGAGGAGCTGGCCCGCAACGATCCCGCCGCCCTGCTGCGCGCCGGCGCCGCCCTTGGGGGGTTCGACTCACGCAGCTGGTTGCCAAGCGTCGATGTGCCGACCGCGGTCGTCGTGACCGAAGACGACCGCATCGTGCTGCCGGCCAACCAACTGGCGCTGGCCGAGATCATTCCCGGCGCCAAGGTGTTCGGGGTCGCCGGGGACCACGCGGTGTGCGTGGCGGACGCGGCCCATTTCGTGCCGGTCCTGCTCAGGGCCTGCCGATCGGTCGCCCGGCGGTCCGCGACTCCGGCGACGCCAACCGCTCCTACGACCTAACTCCTACGACACAGCTCCTACGACCTAGCTCCTACGACAGAGCTCCTACGACATGGCCCGCCCGATGGCGGCCGCCGCCTCCATGACGGCGGCGGCGTACTTGCGCCCCGGTTGACGGGTGGTGCGCTCGATCGGCCCGGATACCGACACGGCCCCGATCACCTCGCCGTCCACCACGACGGGGGCACTGACCGAGGCGACACCTGGCTCTCGTTCCTCGACGCTCTCGGCCCACGGGTGCACGGGCGCCCGAAGCGCGTGACAGGACCTTGCCCGCCGAACCTCGGTCCATGGGCAGCGACGCCCCGACGGGGACGATCGTCCGCAAGCTGTGCGGTGACTCAAGCGCCGCCACGCAGATGCGGGACTCCCCCACCGCGACGTAGAGCTGGGCGCTTTCGCCGGTCGAGTCCCGCAGCATCACCAGCGCCGGCCCGGCGGCGGACGCCAGCGCCCGCCGGCTGACGGGGCCGGAGCGGGCCAGCTCCTGGAGATGGGGGCCCAGCTCGAAACGACCGTCTGGGTCGCGCCCGACGAGCCGGTGGCGCTCGAGGGCCACCGCCAGGCGGTGCACCGTCGCCCGAGGCAGGCCCGTCGCCACACCGAGGTCCGCCAGGGCCAGGGGCCCGGCGCTGACGGCATCCAAGATGGCAACTGCCTTGTTGAGGACCCCGACATCACTTACACTGTCTCTCACGATTCAAGATCGTATCCCAGATTGTGAGAAGCCCGTGCCCGACACCATGTCCGAGAAGATCTGGCGGGACCACCTGGTCCACCGGGCCGATGGGCAGCCCGACCTGCTGTACGTCGACCTGCACCTGGTCCACGAAGTCACCTCACCGCAGGCCTTCGACGGGCTGCGCCTGGCCGGCCGCGGTGTGCGCCGGCCCGACCTCACCTTGGCCACCATGGACCACAACGTGCCCACCATTGGCGTCGACCGGCCCATCGAGGACCCGGTGTCGGCCCGCCAGATCGAGGTCCTGGCGGCCAACTGCGCCGAGTTCGGCATCACCTTGTTCCCCATGGGCGACCGCCGCCAGGGCATCGTCCACATCATCGGGCCCGAGCAGGGGCTGACCCAGCCGGGCATGACGATCGTCTGCGGCGACAGCCACACCTCCACCCACGGGGCATTCGGCGCCCTGGCGTTCGGCATCGGCACGAGCGAGGTCGAGCACGTCCTGGCCACCCAGACCCTCCCCCAGCAGCCGCCGCGCACCATGGCGGTCACCGTCGACGGCGAACTGCCGGTCGGGGTCACCGCCAAGGACATCATCCTCGCCATCATCGGGACCATCGGGACCGGCGGCGGGATGGGCCACGTCATCGAGTACCGGGGTTCGGCCATCGAGGCGCTGTCGATGGAAGGTCGCATGACGGTGTGCAACATGTCGATCGAGGGCGGCGCCCGAGCGGGGATGATCGCCCCCGACGACACCACCTTCGCCTACCTCGAGGGTCGGCCCCACGCACCGAAGGCCGCGGCCTGGGAGGCGGCGCTCGATGCCTGGCGGGCGCTGCCCACCGACGTCGGAGCGACCTTCGACAAGGAGGTGTCGCTACCCGCCGCCTCGTTGGCGCCCCATGTCACCTGGGGCACCAATCCCAGCCAGGTGGTAGCGCTCGACGGCCGGGTGCCCGATCCCGACACGATGGCGGCCCCCGCGGCTCGGGAGGCGGCCGCCCGGGCGCTCACCTACATGAACCTGTCCGCGGGGACCGCGGTACGTGACATCCGGGTGGACACCGTTTTCATCGGATCGTGCACCAACGCCCGCATCGAGGACCTGCGGGCGGCGGCCGGCGTGCTGGCGGGCCGCCACGTGGCCCGCGGCATGCGGGCCATGGTCGTGCCCGGTTCCGGCCTGGTCAAGGCGCAGGCCGAGGCGGAGGGCCTCGACCGGGTGTTCACCAGCGCCGGCTTCGAGTGGCGCGACCCGGGGTGCTCCATGTGCCTGGCCATGAACCCCGACAAGCTGGCCCCCGGCGAGCGGTGTGCCTCCACGTCCAACCGCAACTTCGAGGGCCGCCAGGGTCGAGGAGGACGGACCCACCTGGTCTCCCCCGCCGTCGCCGCCGCCACGGCCGTGGCCGGCCACTTCGCCGGCCCCGCGGACCTGGCCTGAGAATCTGAGGAGATCGCACCATGCAACCTGTTCATGTCATCACGGGGACCGCAGTCCCGCTCGACCGCTCGGATGTCGACACCGACCAGATCATCCCGAGTGACTGGTTGAAGCGCGTCGAACGCACCGGGTTCGGGAAGGGCCTGTTCGCCGAATGGCGCGACGACCGGTCGTTCGTGCTCAACCAGGCCGAGTACGCGGGCGCCACCATCTTGGTGGCCGGTCCTCGATTCGGGACCGGTTCCTCACGCGAGCACGCAGTCTGGGCCCTCACGGACTACGGGTTCCAGGCCGTGATCTCCCCCCGTTTCGGCGACATCTTCCGCAACAACGCCACCAAGTCGGGGCTGCTCCCGGTCGAAGTCGATCCCGAGGTGGGGGCCGCCCTGCTCGAAGCGGTCGCAGCCGATCCCGGCCTGGAGATCACCATCGACGTCGAACGGGGCACCCTGAGCGCGCCCGCGGCCGGCATCGACGCCGTGTTCCCGCTCGACGAGCACACCCGGTACCGGTTGCTCAACGGGCTCGACGACATCGGGTTGAGCCTGGTGCATGCGGGCCAGATCGACGCGTTCGAAGATCGGCGTCCCACCTGGTTGCCCTCGGTCAGCGGCTGAGCTCGTCCTTCCGGCCCGCCAGCAGGCCAGCTCCCGCCACTTCCAGTAGCAGTCGACGTCGCCGAATCCCGCGTCTCGCAGCCAGGCGAGCTGCGTCCCGACCGCGACCAGCTTGTTCGACGGGTCCTCGTCGGAGGGCCTGACCCCGATGGCGTCGAAGCGGCCGAGGCGCTCGACCGGCAGCGGGCGGTCGAGGTCGTGTTCGATGACTCTCGACCGGCGACCCGGCGCCGGCGACTCGGATGCTGGTACATATCCACCCGTTATCCCCAGATTGTCAAGTCGGCGGACCCATATCGGTAGGGAAACTCACTCCTCACGAGTGCCGGGCCCTCCGTCTGGGTGACGGCCCCGCATCGACCCGCGCCGCCGATTCCGGAAGGGCTCCCCAGGCCAACAGGGTGTAGTCGCCGGCGGGGCCGACGGACCCTCCGCTATCGACCGCGACGCTCTTCTGAGAGGGCGACGGGTGCGGTCGGTCGGCTCCCCTTTTCCCCGGCCGTTACGGAACGTTGTAGCCGCTGTAGGGCAGGCCCAGGTACGGGAAGTTCTTAAGGTAGTTGTCGAAGGTGAGCCCGTCGGTTACCACCGACGCCGCCGTGTCGGGCGTGAAGCTGGGATCGACCAGGGGGATGGTCAGGCCGGCGATGGCCCGCAACTCGATGGTGAACACGTCGTCGAACACCCGGCGGCCGTTGGGGTAGCCGGCCAGGTCGCCGCCGACGACGCCGAGGACGTTAGGGGTGCTGCTCGGCGGGATGGCCGTGTTGAGGCGCAGCTGGAGACCCGCCCCCAGCGAGGACTCGGTACCCGCGCGAACACGCCAGATACTGGATGCTTCCGCAGCAGAGCGTTGGCGCGAAAATTGAGTTGTACCAACGCCGCCTTCCTTCGACGCGCAACGGGTTGCCCAAGGAAGCAGCAAGGTTCTGAACCAGCTAGCACCATTCTGAGCCCGTCCCGTCCCTCACGCCGCCCAGCGCCAGCAAACCCGTCACAATCGATTGTTATGGTTTCAAGCGGTACATAGGGGCATCATCCTGGCGTGTGCCTCTCAGTCGGGAACACGAGCAGACTACCTACGTCCTCATCGGACAGCCGTGGTGGGACGCTCAGGCATGTGTGGCCTGGTTGACGTGGCCACGGTACTTGCTCCGACAAGCAAATAGACCTCTTTGGACAGCCGCGATCGCTCCCAGCGCAGACCGACCTGCTCAGCTATCCTTTCTCCCTAGCGTCGAGTTCTACTCTTTAATGGAGGTCAACATGTGGCATCCCATCAATGGCGGATCGCTCCCAACGCTACATCTTCCGGATAACGAAGTGCCAATATCGATCAAGCAAGAGGACGCCCCAGGCGCCAATGCCCTCGTAAATTGGGGTCAAGAGGAATATGATCTTAGCCTCGATCAATCAATCGATCTAGGGTTTTCGGCAGCGTCGATTAACGAAGGCGGGAACCATCGGACAATCATTCTCGACGCAATGCGTTACGCCGATGTCAACGACGTTCGCTGGGGTGTTGGAATCCGGTTCACGCTGCACGCATGGACGGAGAAGGGGGAAGTCAAAGGCTCGTTGCCCTTGGTCGCGGCTCAAGTATCGCTAAATATTGCGTACAGTCGCGCCGCGCTCAATATTGTAGGTCTAGAGTCGGGACAGCTCAGCAAGGACTTCCCGAGCTTCTCTACCATGGGTGTGGAGCACTATGGGGACCGATGTCTGCACTTGACAAGTGCCGAAGCGACGTCTTGGAGGCCCCCGATGACCAACTGCACCCACAGCCGATAGCGGTGTTTGCTCCGGCCGCTGAGGCAATGGCGCAGAACCGTAGGCATTGGCCTCGACTCCTCAGAGGAGCATGAACACAGCCGATCTTCACTCATCAGTTGAGATTGCCAAATAGAAACGTGCAGCTGCTGACCAGTCCGTACTGAGGTACCTGGGCCGTCAGATATTCACAGGTGTCTCTAGTAGGGCCTTCGCCAGACCTTTAGCAGTAGCGCGATAGTCTTCACTATGAGGCTGATATCGGTTAGTTCTTCCTCCGTGAGGCCGCTATGCACCTTGTCTCCCCTACGAGCATTACTCTCCCGCAACGGAAAGGAATACCTATCGCGAAGATCGAAGTATCGAACCGTCAGCAAGTCTCGTGCCTGATGCCAAAGTGTTGCCGGCTTCGTGTCCCATCCATATCTCGCCCCAAGTTCGCTCTCAAATGCCTCCGCCTTGCTTGCCCAGTCGATGTAGGCGGCATCTAAATAGTCTCCATTCGGTGCGCCCCAAGCCTCACTATCGCTCTTCTGGCGATCATAGCGTTGGGTGAGGAAGTAGAATGTTCCTCCGAGTTCCGAAGCCCTGTTCACCAGCAAAGTCTTGACAGACCGCCTATCGTGTTCCATCTGCAGTTCGAATCGCGTTCCTTCGTGAGGTCACTTCGTGTGCGTTCGCGGTCGGCGAGTCGCTTTTCTGAGCGAGCTTGGAACTTCCACACGAACCAGGCAGCTCCACCCGCGACAAAGACAGCAGTAAATACGGCTTTGAGTAGTTCGAGTATGATGCTGTGATCGAACGATAACTCCGCATACATCTGAACACCCCCAGTCACGATCGTATCGGTCAAGTATAGTTCAACCTTGAGTCCGGGGTAATAGTTAATGCAAGTCCTCGAAGCGCTTGAGACGTCTCAGGACCCGCACCAGACCAAATCTGTTACGGGGACCGAGGGCTTGGGCCTATTGTCGAATCGCCAGCGCGCGTTCGAAGACGAGCAGACCGACCCAATCAGCGTCCCTCGATCCAGGAGTACGTCTGGAGCGTCGCGTCGCCGTGATGACCATCCGGTATCGGCCCCTCCGGGCGGTCCCCGTCCCGACGAGTGGGCGGCGCGCCCCCAACTTCCCATCGGGCGTGAGCTCCATCAAGCAAACTCCCATCGGGCGTGTGTTCGACTGCACGATGTCGATCAGCGCGATCTGCCCGGTGGCAGACACAGAGGAAACAGTCGTACGCTTGCTGGGCGATGAAGCGCGACCGGACGCCCGCACCGCGCGGACGGGCGGCGTAACGAACATGGCGATCGACATCGCGTTCGACTTCAGGACCGACGCAGACGGCAAGGACCCCGATTCGCACAGTCCTACGCTCCGTCGATACCATCGGCTCTTGTGGAGCAAGCCACTCCCCTGTGGGGCATGCTTCGACCTGTCGGACACGATTCCGGGGGTGTACCTGGACCACAGCTCGGCGTTGGGGAAGTTCTTCCTGTCGAGCGACTCCGTGATCCCGACGTTCACGAGGTGGCCAGCGTTGAAGCCGATCACCGAGCAGCTTTCCGAGTCGGAGAACGAGGCGTTCAGGACGATCGGCTACACGATCGGCGGCATGATGGTCTTTCCCGGGAACCAGATCGATCGTAAATGGACGATCAATCGGGCCCGCGGGTGCAACCGGTCGATATCCGATAGGTTCGATCTGACGCTTGAATGCATTCGCCGCCACTACGCGGACCAAGGAAACCCACTTGCCGTCACGCTCGCACGCTACGCAGCTTTCTTCGCATTGTTCGGCGACTTCCGCGGTTACGTAAGCTTCTTTCTGCTCGATGATCTCGTCACCGAGGACCTCAGCGTGAGGTTCTTCATGCCGTTCGACGACTTCCGTCCGCCGTCGGTCCCCAAGGATGTCGGTACATACAAGGAGTACCGCCGCCGCTCGATCGAGTTCATCGAAGCAAGGAACCACCGGATCAAACAGCTCGACATCTGAACCCGTTCTCAAGCTACGCCACCCGGTCTCAAACCACGTTGCCGAGCCCGGCATATCTCCGAGATTCCGGTGAATGCCATGCAGCCGCGACAGACAGACCATCCTATAGCGCCCCCTATGGGTAGGGGTCGATGACCGTGACTGTTCGGTTCTTTCGGCGGATAGTGGTGTCACCGTAGAACTCGCACTGTGCATCTGAGACCTGGAGAGTTGGCCAGTCGGCCATCGACCGTCACAAGCTCACAGCCAAGGACCTCCGCCAGGGCAACATAGGTGGCGTCATACGCCGTGACGTTGGCCCGCAACTCATAGGCGCGTCGCATGAAGGGAAGCGTCGGATACCGATCGAGTCCGATTGATTCGAGGTCTTGGATCGCCGCCATGAATCTCTGATCCGAAATGGAGCCTGAAACCCAACGTTTGCGGAGGACAGCCACTGTTTCGACATCGACAAGATCGGGAGCCGCCAGATCGCCGGCACGTCGGACCTCGTTGCGGGCTCGATGTCCATCAGTCCCGTCGTCGCCAATCACGTTGGCGAGAATGGAGGCGTCGACAACGATCAACTTCGGGCTCGCTCCGCTGCGATGTCCTCGACCGCTTGCTGAAGGCCGACACGTCCCCCTCGGTGGTGTTCAATGCGGTCCAGCACCTCATCCAAGGTGGGCCGCTCGGCCAGGCGCCGCAATTCGCCGCGAGGTACTGCTGGAGTGACTGTCCACGCTGTTGGGCTCGACGCTGCAACGCGGCGTGCACGTCGTCGGGGATACTCGTACAAGAACGTTCGGCATGCTTGCATTATGCTAGCGTCCGGAACCCAACGCAACCAGTGTCCGCTA
>CAVTDW010000019.1:0-133204 GCA_963733505.1 uncultured Actinomycetota bacterium
TGCGCCGATCGCCCCCGATGCGACACTCTCGCATGCGGCCGATACGCTTCGAATGCTGCATGGAAGCGCGCCGGAGGCGCGCAACGCTGTCGCGCTGGACACTTACTTTGTCACCGTGTGCGACCACGGCATGAACGCATCCACCTTCACCGCACGCGTGGTGGCCTCGACACAAGCCGATCTGTTCGCGGCAATCACCGGCGGCTATTGCGCGCTGACGGGCCCGTTGCATGGCGGCGCGCCGGAGCCGGTGCTGGAAATGCTGGATGCGATCGGCTCGCGCGAGCGCATCAAGCCGTGGGTCGACGATGCACTGGCGCGCGGCGAACGGCTGATGGGTTTCGGCCATCGCGTCTATCGCGTGCGCGATCCCCGCGCCGACGTGCTCAAGGCCGCGATCGGGCGGCTGTCGGCCGATGGCGCCGACCTGCCGTTTGCCAGCGAGGTGGAAAGCTATATCCGCGAAGCCTTGCGGAAGAAGAACCCGAATCGTCCGCTGGAGACCAATGTCGAGTTCTTCACGGCGATCCTGCTCGATGCGCTGGAAATCCCGCGCCAGGCCTTCACGCCGATCTTTGCGGTGGCGCGCGCCGCAGGCTGGACCGCGCATGCGCTGGAGCAGCGCCGCACCGGACGGCTGATCCGGCCGAGTTCGCATTATGCGGGAAGAATTCCGGCGTAAGCGACGAGTCGGTGCGCGTGGGGTTCTTATTTTGGCGCAATGATACTTATCGGAAAACCGGTGCCCACTTTTCCGGATCATGCGCTAGCTCGCGCGCACCACCGTCTTCAAATAATTGTAGGCCTTGATGATCTCGATCAGGCGATCCTCGGTCGAGCGATCGCCGCCATTGGCGTCGGGGTGATGCTGCTTCACCAGCGCCTTGTACTTCAACTTGACGTCTTGCAGCGTCGCCTCGGGGCCGAGCCCCATCACCTGCAACGCCTTGCGTTCGGCATTGAATATCTTGCGGGTCTCGGCCTTGGCTTCCGCGCCCGGACCGGGCCGCCAGCGGCCGCGGCCATTGAGTTCCGAGAACATGCTGAAAGGATCGGCGGCGCCGTCGAAATCGGCCGCCGCCCTTGCCTTTGCCCGGGCTGCCATTGGCGCCCATCTTCCAGGTCGGGCGATGCCCGGTCAGCGCATCCTTCTGGTAGCGCGCAACCGCGTCGGCATTCATGCCGGAGAAGAAATTGTAGGACTGGTTGTACTCGCGGACGTGATCGAGACAGAAATGCCAGTATTCGCGCGAATTCTCGCGGCCCTTCGGCGCGCGGTGCGGCCCCTTGTTCTTGCACTCCGGCCATTCGCACATGACGGCGGATTCGCGCGCCTGCGCTTCGCGCTTCGCAGTCGCCCGCGGCTTGACGCGAATGGAGTCGAAGAATTTGGATGAATCGATCGGCATGATGAACTTTGACTACGCAACGCGAAAAGCTTCAAGTCTTGACATTGCGAAACCCTTAAACTCCCGCATTGACGAATGGCCTGAGGCGGATTTAATGCCGCTGCCATGACCACCCGCGAGACTATCACCAACAAGTTGCGCGAAGCTTTCGCCCCCGAAGGCCTCGAGGTGCAGGACGAATCACATCTGCATGAGGGCCATGCCGGCCACCGCCCCGGCGGCGAGTCGCATTTCCGTGTTTATATCGTATCTGACGCCTTCAAAGGGAAGAGCCGGGTCGAGCGCCACCGCATGATAAATGCGACATTGGCCAGCGAACTCGAGGGTTCCGTGCATGCGCTCGCCATCCACGCGCAGGCGCCGGGCGAAACCCACTAATTCCCTCATGGTGAGGAGCGCGTCGCCTCTCGAGGAGTTTATCATCGGGCCGCGCTTCGCGCGGACCCGTTGGCGGCTCCTCAGAAGTCTAACTCAAAAAGGGAGCAGCATTTTCAGGGCTTGGCAAGGCGGCGTGTCAGGAGCCTGAGGTGGGCGACGAGAAGCCATGCCGCTTCTGTGGCTGGAGCTCCTTCGAAGTCTCTGCTGAGGCGGCGGCACCGACCGAACCACGCAAAAGTGCGTTCGACGACCCACCGCCGAGGCAAGAGCTGGAAGCCTTTGACGCCGAGGGGCCGCTCGACAATCTCGATGCTCCAGGGTCCGCAATGGGAGAGCGCGTTGACGAGCTGTTCGCCCCGATACACTCGGTCGGCAAAGATATGAGCGAGCTTCGGAAAGCGGTCGCGCAAGCGCTCCAGGAGAGGGACGGCGCCATGAACATCCTGCACGTTGGCGGGATGAACGTGGACGGCCAGGAGAAGACCGTTGGTGTCGGTGACGATGTGTCGCTTTCGCCCATAAACGCGTTTGCCAGGGTCAAAACCACGCGGACCACCAGCCTGCGTCGTCGCGGCGCTTTGGCTGTCGATGATGGCCGCCCTCGGCTTGGGTTTACGTCCGAGTTTTCGCCGTGCTTGTCGAACCAAGGCCCTGACAATTCTGTGCCATCTACCGGTGTCTCGCCACGCGTAAAAATAACTCTGGACGGTCGAGTACGGTGGGAACTCGCTTGGCAGAGCCCGCCACTGGCAACCGGTCGACAAAATGTAGAAAATTGCCTGTACGACCTCGCGCAGATCGACTTCCCGCGGCCGTCCAAGTCGCCGTCGCGGCGGCATCTTGCGGCGGATCAGGGCCCATTCCGCATCGGTCAGATCGCTTGCGTAGCGCAGCCCATTGCGCTGATATTTGTCCCGAGTGATTTTGGTCCACGGCATCGTGCTCTCCCTCGAATATTCGCAAATCCGAAGGAATCACAGCCAACCGAAATCACTCACCCCTTTTTCGGTCAGGCTCTCAGGATGAGGGACTGGTACTAGAACGCCGTCCCTGCCCGCTTCGGCTGCTTCTCCTCCGTCTCGGTCTCGCGCGGCACCGGAACAATCCGCAGCGCCGTGATGCGATTGCGCTCCCGCCTGAGCACGCGGAAGCGGAAGCCATGGAAGGTGAAGCTCTGGCCGCGCTCGGGGATGGATCGCGCCTCGTGAATCACCAGCCCCGCGACCGTGGTCGCCTCCTCATCGGGCAGGCCCCAATCCATCGCGCGATTGAGATCGCGGATCGGCACCGAGCCGTCGACCACGACCGAGCCGTCGGGCTGGGCGCGCACGCCGGCCACGACGGTATCCTGCTCGTCGGAGATATCGCCGACGATCTCTTCCAGAATGTCTTCCAGCGTCACGATGCCTTCAAACTCGCCGTACTCGTCGACCACCATCGCGAAGTGGGTCTTGCGGCGGCGGAACGCCTTGAGCTGCTCGGAGACCGGGCGCATCTCCGGCACGAACCATGGCGGCAGCGCCAGACTCGAAACGTCGATCCGCGTCATGTCGCCCTCGGCCGCGCGGATGGCGCGCAGCAGATCCTTGGCATGCAGCACGCCGATGATGTTCTCCGGCTTGTCGCGCCACAGCGGAATGCGGGTGTATTCGGACGCCAGCACCTCGCCGACCAGTTCGTCGGCCGGCAGGTCGGCATTGACCATCACCACCTCGGTGCGGTGGATCATCACGTCGGACACTTCAAGCTCGCGCAGATCGAGCAGGCCGCCCAGCATGTCGCGGTCGTGCTTCTCGACCTTGCCTTCGCGGTGAAGCAGATCGACCGCGCCGCGCAGGCGCTCGGTCGGCGACAGCAGCGGCTGGTTGGCGCCGACCTTGAAGCCGACCAGACGCATCAAGACGCGCACCACCGCCTCGATCACCGCAAGCAGCGGTCCGAGCACGTACATGGTGAGCCGCATCGGACGCGCGACTGCGAGCGCGACGCGATCGGGGGCGTTGATGGCGATGGTTTTCGGAAATACTTCGGCGAAGATCACGACCAGCACGGTCATGACCGCAGTGGCGTAAAGCACGCCGACCTCGCCGAACCAGCCGGTGAAGACATTGGTCGCCAGCGCGGAGGCGCCGATATTGGCGATGTTGTTGCCGAGCAGGAGCGCACCGATCAGGCGCTCGCGGTTGGCGATCAGGTGCGACACCAGGTCGGCATCGCGATTGCCCTGCTTCGACAGCCGCAGCATGCTGCCGCGCGAGGCGCCTGTCAGCGCGGTCTCGCTTGCCGCAAAGAATGCGGAAGCGCCGAGCAGCGCAGCCATAATGCAGAATGTCAGCCAGTCCATGGCGCGATCGTTATGTCTTGCTCTTCAGCTTCGCCTGCAGGAAGTCCCGAACTTTCGACGGATCGACGTCCTTAGCGATGACGGCGCGGCCGACGGCCTCGAGCAGGATGAAGGTCAGCTTGCCGCGCCGGACTTTCTTGTCCTGCGCCATCAAAGCCATCAGCGCGTCGGCATCCGCAAGCCCTTCCTGCGAAAAGCCCGCGATATCCTGCAGATGGGTCGGCAGACCGACCTCGGCAAGGTGATTTTTCACCCGCGCCGCATCGGATTGCGCGATCATGCCAAGCGAGGCGGAAAATTCCGCCGCCAGCACCATGCCGATCGCGACGCCCTCGCCATGGAACAGGCGGTCGGAAAATCCGGTCGCGGCTTCCAGCGCATGGCCGAAGGTATGGCCGAGATTGAGCAGCGCGCGATCGCCGGTCTCGCGCTCGTCGCGCGCCACGATCGCGGCCTTGGCGCGGCAAGAGGTCGCAATGGCGTGCTCGCGCGCCGCGCCGCCCTTGAAGACCTCGCCGTGATTGTTCTCCAGCCAGGAGAAGAACGCCTCATCGCCGAGCACGCCATATTTGGCGACCTCGGCATAGCCGGCGCGGAACTGGCGCGGCGACAGCGTGTCGAGCACCGCGGTGTCGGCGATCACAAGCACCGGCTGATGGAACGCGCCGAGCAGGTTCTTGCCCTGCGGCGAGTTGATTCCGGTCTTGCCGCCGACGCTGGAATCGACCTGCGCCAGCAGCGAGGTCGGCACCTGCACGAAGTCGACACCACGGCGCAGGATCGCGGCGGCAAAACCGGCGAGATCGCCGACCACGCCGCCGCCGAGCGCGATGACGAGATCGTTGCGCTCGATCTTGGCCGCGACCAGCGCTTCCGAGACTTTCTCGAGGCCGTCATAGGTCTTCGAGCCTTCGCCTTCGTCGACGATGACGCGCGACGAGGGAATGCCGGCCGATGCCAGCGACGCTTCGGTCTTCTCCAGCCAATGTTTCGCGACGGTCTTGTCGGTGACGATAGCGGTGCGCACGCCGGGCCGAAGCGCGGCCACGCGCGCGCCGAGCGAAGCGAGCACATCGCGGCCGATCACGATGTCATAGGCGCGGTCGCCGAGCGCGACGTCGACGATGGTGGTGTCCTGTTTCAGCGGCGCGGTCATGGCGCGGCACTCAGCGAGTTGTCGCCGCCTCGCTGCCGCACAGCCGGGCATGCAGCGCCGCGATGACTTCATCGACGATCCTGTCATGCGGCACGTCGCGCGAGGCGACGGTGAGGTCGGCTTTGCCGTAGACCGGCTCGCGTTCGGCGAGCAGGCGATTGACGGTGGCGATGGGATCGGCGGTCTGCAGCAGCGGACGGTCGGTGCGCCGCTTCACCCGCTTCATGATGACGTCGGTGTCGGCCTTGAGCCAGATCGACACCGCCTTGTCGCCGATGCGCCGCCGCGTCTCCTCGCGCATGAAGGAGCCGCCGCCGGTCGCAAGCACGCCCGGCCCGCCATCGAGCAGCCGCGCGATCACCCGCGCCTCGCCGTCGCGAAAATGCTGCTCGCCATGCGCCTCGAAAATCTCCGGGATGGTCATGCCGGCCGCGGTCTCGATCTCGGTATCCGCATCCATGAAGGGCAGCCGCAGCCGCGCGGCAAGCCGCCGCCCGATGGTCGACTTGCCGGCCCCCATCATGCCGACCAGCACGATCAGGCGCGGCCCGAGCGCGGCCAGGATGTCGGCCTCCCCCGAGGTGGGAACGGCAATTTGTGACGTGGTCTCGGACATTGCCTTCAAATTCAGCGATTGGCGGATTCCGCCGGTTTCTGAACCACCTATACTACCCCCGGCACAACGGTTGCCAGAGAGACTTGCAACCGCCTTGCGAACATGTTGGATGATTTCAATAGTTAATTCCGGTGCGTCCAGGGCATAGAGATGCCGAGCCTGTTCCGTTTCCTGACGGCGGTCGCCGTGATCGTCGGCATCGTCTATGGCGCGATCTTCGCGCTGGCGAATTTCGTGACGCCGAAACCGCGGGAAATGACCGTGACCATCCCGCCGGATAAATTTCTAAAGAAATAAGCGCATAGGTTCAGGACACTCATGCGTTCCAAAGCCTCAGATGCGAAACTGACCGGCCTGTTCCTCGACATGCTCGCGGCGGAACAGGGCGCCGGCGAGAACACGATCGACGCCTATCGCCGCGACCTCACCGATTTCTCCGAATTCTGCGCCCGGTCCGGGCAAAGCTTTGCCGGCGTTGCGACCGAGAAGCTGCGCGACTATCTCGCAGATCTCGACGCGCGAGGTTTCAAGTCGTCCAGCGTGGCGCGGCGGCTGTCGGCGATCCGGCATCTGTTCCGCTTCCTGCTCAACGAACGCATCCGCACCGACGATCCCGCGGCGATCCTGTCGGGGCCGAAGCGCGGCCGCGGCCTGCCGAAAGTGCTGTCGATATCAGATGTCGACCGCATGCTGACGCGCGCCAAGGAGCTGTCGCAAACGGCAGATGTTTCGCCGTCGCAGCGCTTGCGCGCGCAACGGCTCTATTGCCTGCTCGAAGTGCTCTATGCCACCGGCTTGCGCGTCTCCGAGCTGGTGTCGCTGCCGCGCTCGGCGGCGCGCAACGACGCGCGGATGATCGTGGTGCGCGGCAAGGGCAACAAGGAACGGCTGGTGCCGCTCAACGACGCCTCGCGGCAGGCGATGGCGGATTATCTCGCCGCGACCGATGCGGCGAAGAACGGCAAGCAGAAGAATGCCGCGATCTCGAAATGGCTGTTTCCATCCTTCGGCGAGAGCGGTCATTTGACGCGGCAACATTTCGCGCGCGACCTGAAGGAGCTCGCCGCCGCATCCGGCCTCGCGCCACGGCTGGTGTCGCCGCATGTGCTGCGCCACGCCTTTGCCAGCCACCTGCTGCACAATGGCGCGGACCTGCGCATCGTGCAGACGCTGCTCGGCCACACCGACATCTCGACCACGCAGATCTATACCCATGTGGTGGAGGAGCGCCTGAAGAGCCTGGTGCGCGACCTGCATCCGCTCGCGGAGAAATAGGCTGGTGCCCACTTTCGCACTTCTCGCCGCGATCTCCCGCGAAACAGCCCCGACGTCGCTCGATCGACGCCTGCCCGACGCGCCGACCCGCTCCGGATGACACGCTAAGCCCTTGAAGCAGCGCGTTTTCCGCACTCCGCCCGAAACCGCTTCGCTCCCTCGCACGTTGTTACCTATATTGCCCCGATGCCGGATCAGATGCGTTCCTATCTCGATTTCGAAAAGCCCGTCGCCGAACTCGATTCCAAGCTCGATGAGCTGCGCGCGATGGCGGCCGGCGGCACCGACATTCATGACGAAGTTGCACTCATCGAACAAAAAGCGGCGCAGGCGCTCGCCGATCTCTATGCCAATCTGACGCCGTGGCAGAAGACGCTGGTCGCGCGCCATCCGCAGCGCCCGCACTTCACCGATTTCATCAATTCGCTGATCACCGAGTTCACGCCGCTCGCCGGCGACCGCAAGTTCGGCGAGGACGAGGCGCTGATGGGCGGCTTCGGCCGCTTCCGCGGCGAAAGCGTCTGCGTGATCGGCCAGGAGAAGGGCGCCTCCACGGAGTCGCGCATCAAGCACAATTTCGGCATGGCGCGTCCCGAAGGCTATCGCAAGGCGGTGCGGCTGATGGAGATGGCCGAGCGTTTCGGCATTCCCGTGCTGTCGATCGTGGATTCCGCCGGCGCCTATCCCGGCATCGGCGCCGAAGAGCGCGGACAGGCCGAGGCGATCGCGCGCTCGACCGATGCGTGTCTCTCGCTCGGCGTGCCCAATGTCGCGCTGGTCACCGGCGAAGGCATGTCGGGCGGCGCGATCGCGATCACGACGGCCAATCGCGTGTTGATGTTCGAGCACGCGATCTACAGCGTGATCTCGCCTGAAGCGGCGTCCTCGATCCTGTGGCGCGACGGCACCAAGGCCCAGGAAGCCGCCAACAGCATGAAGATCACCGCCCAGGACATGCTGCGATTCGGGGTGGTCGACACCATCCTGAAGGAGCCGGTCGGCGGCGCCCATCGCGACTCCGCTGCCATGATCGCGGCTACCGGCGAGGCCATCGAACAGGCCTTCAACGAGCTGCGGAATCTCGATGCCGAGGCGATCCGCCGGCAGCGCCGGCAGAAGTTCCTCGATATCGGCCGGAAACTGGGCTGAAAGCCCGCGTTTCTCCCCGAAATTCCGACCGAAAATGGCACACCAGCGTGGCTTTTTGCGCAAATGCGCGCGGCCGCCAATTTCGGCCGCAATTCGGCCGCGACATCGTAATTTAAGCCTTGTTGACCATGGCGATTTCGCCTGCCCGTTCGCGGTGCTCGCTTCGGGTTGCCGGGACGGGGGTCAAAGGGTACAATTTTAGTCAATGGCTTCAGGGCATTCGCCGCGAGTTGGGGTTGGCGAAAACGGCCCGGAGGGTGTGGAGCTCTAGCATTGATCGATCGCACGCTGGTCCGCGCGCTCATCACCTCGGCGGCACTTGCCGCCGCGGGCGTATTTCTGTCGGGTTGCGACACCGATGAAATCTCGCTCGCCACCAACGCCAAGGCCAACCAGCCGGTCCCGCCGAAACTGATCCAGGCGATGGTCGACAAGGACATGGATCTGCAGTCGCCGATCCTGATCCGCCTGTTCAAGATGGAGGCCGAGGTCGAGGTCTGGAAGCAGAACCGCTCCGGCCAATTTGCGCTCTTGAAAACTTACCCGATCTGCCGCTGGTCCGGCGATCTCGGACCCAAGGTGAGGGAAGGCGACCGCCAGGCGCCGGAAGGTTTCTATCCGATCACGCCCGGCCTGATGAATCCGACGTCGGCCTACTATCTCTCCTTCAACACCGGCTATCCCAACACCTATGACGCGGCGCTCGGCCACACCGGCTCGCAGCTGATGGTGCATGGCGACTGCTCCTCGCGCGGCTGTTACGCGATGACCGACGAGCAGATCGCGGAAATCTATTCGCTCGGCCGCGAGTCCTTCTTCGGCGGCCAGAAGTCGTTCCAGTTCCAGGCCTATCCGTTCCGGATGACGCCGCTCAACATGGCGAAGCATCGCAACAATCCGAACATGGCGTTCTGGAAGATGATCAAGGTCGGCTACGATCATTTCGAGCTGACGCGGCAGGAGCCGAAGGTCACCTATTGCGAGAAGAAATACGTGTTCGATGCGATCCGCGCGCCGAATGCAAAAAGCGATCCGGTGTTCAACGTCAACGCCAAGTGCCCGCCTTACGCGATCGAGGAGAGCCTTGCCGACGCCATGCAGCAGCGCGAGGCCGAAGAGCCGGCCGAGTACAACAAGCTGGTGGCGCGCGGCACGCCGGTCGCCAAGCTCAACACCGGCATCGACGGCGGCATGAACCAGGTGTTCGCCTCGCACGTGCCCGGCGGCAGCACCGGCCTCTCGGAAGGCGGCGACGGCCAGGGCCTGTCGCTGCTGTCGATCTCGCGCGCACCCGGCACCATTCCCGGCACCGTCAATCCGCCGCGCGCGCCATGGCAGGCGCAGCAGGGGATGAGCCTGTCGTTGCGGCCGCGCCGCCCGCGCAAGGATCTGGCACGAGGGTCGCCTCCGCCGCGCCGCCACAGCAGCAACAGTCCGAGGGCTTCTTCGCCAGCCTCGGGCGCAAGATCGGCATCGGCGGCGCCGACACCACGGCAAGCGCGCCGCCTCCCGCGCACCCGCCAAGCCGAAGGCGGAAGCCAAGCCGCTGCCGAAGGCGTTCAAGCCGGTCGAGACCAAGCAGGCTGCCGCGCCGCGTCCGCCGCTAAAACCGTCGGTGACGGATGCGGCTGCCGCACCGGCTCCCGCTGCGCCGCACCGCCGCCGCGCCGGCCAAGGACACCATGGTCGCCGGCTCGCAGCCGATCGTGGGCGCGAACTCGTTCGACAGCCGCTTCTCCGCGGTGAAGTAGGTAACTGTTCTTCACCTCTTCCCGCGTGCGGGAAGAGGTGAGCAGCAATCTCAAGCCTCTCTTAAACCTTCGCCACTAGACTACGTGCCCGCGTCGTTCTCGTAAGGCGCGTCCAGAATGGAAGTCGCCGGTCTGTCGCCGACAGCCGGGGTTCACTCTCTGGCGGATGGCATCGAATGGCGAAATTCATCGTGCTCAAGCGGCCCGGACCTCCCACACGTGAGGTGCTGGTCAACATCGCGCAAATCCTGACCGTGCAGCCCGGCCAGGGCACCGGCTCCTCGCTGCTGTTCGGCAAGGACCACGCCATCAATTTCGAGGAAGACGTGGCGACCGTGATCCGCCGCATCCAGAGCGGCCCGTTCATCGAGAGCGTCGAGAAGAAGTAGACTCCGCTGTCGTCCCCGCGAACGCGGTCGAATTCCATAACCACCACGATGCAGCGGTCATCGCCCGATTGGGGTCGCGGCGATCCAGCATTCCAGAGACCTCCGTGGTTTGATCCCGTGGCCTCTGCGATACGCGATGCGCTCGCTTAAAGCCCGGGCATGACACGGGTTACAGGATAGACGCCCAACAAATAATCTATAATTTGTCTCCTCACGCGGACCCGCAGAAGGCGTCGCAAAACAAGCATTCACGGGAGGTATCAGGAAATGCCGGGCGTTCATCTGCTCGATCGTGTCATCGGCAACGAGTATCCGAGCTTCGCGAGCGATGCCGAGGTTCGCGCCTTCGAGCAAACACCCTACTCCGAGCGCATCGCGGCGCAGAGCACCTATGATGCGCTCAAGCTCGGCGCGGCGCATAATCCCGATGCGCCTGCGCTGCAATTGCTCGCCAACGCCGATCCGGCCGATACGCCCGTCGTCATCAGCTATCGCGATTTCCTCGCGCGGGTGACGCAGGCCGCCAACATGTTTCATGCGCTCGGCGTCGGCAAAAACGACGTGGTGAGCTTCCTGCTGCCGCTGGTGCCCGATGCCTTCGTGACGCTGTTCGCCGCCGAAGCCGCGGGGATCGCCAATCCCGTCAATCCGCTGCTGGAGCCGCACCAGATCGCGGAGATCCTCGAAGCGGCCAACACAAAAGTTCTCGTCGCGCTCGGCCCGATGCCGGGCACCGACATCTGGCAGAAGATCGAGCAGGTCCGCGGCAAGCTGAAGAATTTGAAAGCGATCGTGCAGGTGCACGGCGCCGGCGACCCCGCGAACGGCGTCCACTCCTTCAACGAGCTGATCAAGACGCAGCCGTCGGACCGGCTCGTCAGCGGCCGAACATTTTCAGGCAGCGACATCGCCGCCTATTTCCACACCGGCGGCACCACCGGCACGCCGAAGCTGGTGCGCCACACCCACACCAACCAAGTCTATCAGGCCTGGGTGCTCAATCTGATGCTCAAGTCGCAGCCCGGCAACAATCTGCTGTTCGGCATGCCGCTCTATCATGTCGGCGGCTCGCTCTCGCAGGTGCTGACCCAATTGTCGGCGGGCGGCAGCCTCGTGGTGCTGTCGCCGTCGGGCTGGCGCAATCCCAACGCGGTGAAGAACATCTGGGCCCTGGTCGACCGCTACAAGCCGCAGACATTGTCGAGCGTGCCGACTGTGCTGGCGGCCTCGCTCACCATTCCGCCGGGCACTGCCGACATCTCCAGTCTGAAATATGCCGCGGGCGGCGGCTCGGCGATTCCGGTCGCGGTCGGCCAGGCGATCACGGACAAGCTCAAGCTGCCGGTGCTCGAAGTCTACGGCATGACCGAGACGTCGAGCGTGCACACCATCGCGTTTCCGGACCGGCCGATCCCGCTCGGCTCCGCGGGCCGCGCGGTGCCCTACAGCCGCGTGCGCATCGTCAAGATGGACAGCGAGGGCAAATATGAGCGCGACTGCGCACCCGACGAGATCGGCGTCGTCACCATGGCCGGGCCCGGCGTGTTCGGCGGCTATCTCAACGACGCGCACAACGAAGGCGCGTTCGTCGACGACGTCTGGGTCAATTCCGGCGATCTCGGCCGGCTCGACAAGGACGGCTGCCTGTGGATCACCGGCCGCGCCAAGGATCTGGTGATCCGCGGCGGCCACAACATCGATCCGCAGCCGATCGAGGAGATCATGTTTGGGCATCCGGCGGTGGGGCTTGCCGCCATGGTCGGCCAGCCCGACGCCTATGCCGGCGAGCTACCGGTCGGCTATGTGCAGCTGAAACCCGGCGCGAGCGTGCAGGCCGGCGAGCTCGAGGCCTGGGTGCGCGAGCGCACGCCGGAGCGCGCCGCCGTGCCGGTGCAGGTAATCCCGATCGATCCGATGCCGCTCACCGGCGTCGGAAAAGTGTTCAAGCCGCAGCTGCGCTGGGACGCGGCAACCCGCGTGTTCGATAACGTGCTGGCGCCGCTGCGCGCGCGCGGCATCGACTGCAAGGTTCATGTCGGCGCGCATGGCAGCCACGGCAGCATCGCGACGGTGACGCTGACGGGCGTGCCGAACGACAAGCGCGAGGCGGTGGCGGGCGAAGTGCACGCGCTGCTCGCGCCGTTCGTGATGCGTCATGAGGTGAAGCACGTCTAGCGCGCATGATCCGGAAAAGGCCTGTCCGACTTGATGCGGGGTGGGCACCGGTTTTCCGACAAAGATCATGCGCAAACATAAGGCGGTAAGAGCGGCTTACGCCGCTCCTCCGGTCTTGCTACGGCGCACGGCGGCCTGCTGCTGCAAGCGAAGTTTGGCGGCTTCGGCAAGGCCGCACTCGATCGTGCAGCGATCGAGCCCGATGTCGCGAAGCTGACGGTCGTCGAAACTGCGGAGCAATACGAGGCTGGCCTGGCGCGCGCGCTGCTCGATCAGAGCCGCGACGAAGCGATTGATGAGGCGGCCTGCGCGGGCAAGGAAATGTCCGATGGTCGCGCGGACCGTGCCGGAGGCGGGAGTATAGCCAGTGGTATGATTCAACAAGGTCATGGTGGTCATCCTGAGAGGCGGAGTTATGTCCCCCTTCCCCGCCTGCACCATGCATGCGTCGCCCGTCCAAGACTTTCAGGAAACGATGATTTTTCATCCAGAGCGGCTTGAGATTATCTGACCGCCGGGCGCGCTTGATTTGCCGCGGAGACCGACGGCAATATCGCTGCGTGGGAGGCGGATTTCAGGGAATGGACTTGCGACGGCGCGACATTTTGGCGGGGCTCTTATGCGCGGCGCATGGCCGCTCGGGGCCCGCGCGCAATCGCCTGCCAAGACCATCGCCATGCTCGGCGCGGCCACTCCCACGGCGTGGGGTCCGATGGTGGCGAGCTTCGAGGAGCGGCTGCGCGAGCTCGGCTGGATCGACGGCCGCACCGCGACGCTCGTCTATCGCTGGGCGGAGGGCGATTCGAGCCGCTATGCCGCAATCGCCGCCGAGCTCGTTGCGATGAAGGTCGACGTGATCGTGACGGTGGGAAGTGCGGCCGCCACCGTGATGCGCGCGACCAGCACGATTCCGATCGTGCTCGCGGCCGCGGTCGATCCCGTTACCAGCGGCTTCGTGCAGAGCCTGTCGCATCCCGGCGGCAACGTCACCGGCCTGTCGCTGCAATCGAACGAGATCGGCGCCAAGCGGCTGGAAATCCTGCGCGAGGCGATCCCCGGCCTCACGCAACTCGCGGTCATGGCCAATGCCGGCTATCCCGGCTCGGCGCGGGAATCGGCGGCCGTCCAGGAGACCGCGCGCAAGCTCGGGCTCACCGCGGATGCGCTCGACATCCGCCGCGCCGACGATATCGCGCCCGCGATTCACGCCATGAAGGACCGCGCGAGGGCGCTTTACATCTGCACTGACTCGCTCGTCGTCACCAACTCGCCCGAAGATCAATGCGGCGGCGCACGAGGCCGGAATCGCGACGATGTGGGGCGCCCGCGAATGGATCCGCACCGAGGGCGGCTTCATGTCCTACGGGCCGAATGAGAGCAGCCAGTTCCGGCAGGCCGCCGATTATGTCGACAAGATCCTCAAGGGCGCCAATCCGGCCGACCTTCCGGTGGCGCAGCCGACCAAGATCGATCTGGCGGTCAACCTGAAAACCGCGAAGGCGCTGGGGATTTCGATCCCCGAGACGTTCCTGCTGCGCGCGGATGAGGTGATCGAGTAGACGTTCGGAAGGTGGCTACGGCTTGATCGCAATCAACACCGCGCCGGTCGCGATCAACGCGATCCCGAGCCAGCCATTCCATGATGGGCGTTCGCCGAGGAAGGTGACGCCGAACAGCGCCACCAGCACAACGCTCAGCTTGTCGATCGGCGCCACCAAGGTCGCCGGCCCGAGTTTCAGCGCGCGGAAGTAACAGAGCCAGGACGCGCCGGTGCCGAGGCCAGACAGCAGCAGAAACAGCCAGCTTTTCGCCGCGATCGGACCGGGCTGGCTGAATTGTCCGGTCGCGGCCGACGCCAAGGTTCCCGTCGTGCACCTCGAGCACCTGACCAAGGAGGCGATGCGGGCCGCGTTCGCCTCCTGGGCCCGCGACCACGCCGCCGCCTCGATCCTGCGGGCGCACTCGGCCTGGTCCAGCTTCTTCGACTTCCTCGTCGCCGAGGACCTCCTCGACGGCAACCCCATGGCCGCCGTCGCCAAACCCCGCCGCACCGAGGCCGCCCCCAGGGCCATCAAGGACCCCGACCCCGCCGGCCGCCTCCTGGCCACCGCAGCGAAACCCGACCCCCGTGGACGCGACCCGTGGCCCGAGCGCGACCTGGCCCTGGTGGCCACGTTCTGCGTCACGGGGATACGAGAGGCCGAGGCCGCCGATCTCACCGTCGGGTCCATCGACGGGACCCGCGGGGCCCGCTGTCTGCAGGTCACCGGAAAGGGCGGCAAGACCCGGGCCATCCCCATCGAAGCCGGCCTGGACCAGGTCCTCGACGCCTACCTGGCCAGCCGTCTTGCCCGCTTCCCCGGCCACGACCTCGACCTCCCCGCCACCGAGTTGTTCATCGACGTCCGAGGCCGCCATCTCTCCGTCGACCAGGTGAAATACCTCATCGAACGCCTCTACGTACGTGCCGGCCTCCGTGCCCGGGTGCCGAAAGGGGCGCTCGTCCACGCCCTGCGCCACACCTTCGCCACCTCGGCCCTCCAGGCCGGCGCCGACGTCGTCGAGCTGCAGACCCTGCTCGGTCACGCCTCCTTGGACACCACCCGCCACTACCTCGACGCCACCGCCGAAGGACTCCGCCACGTCGTCCGGGGCCATCCCAGCCAGATCGCACTCCGAAAACACCTCAAGGACCAACAGGACCAGCGGACTCAGACCCCTCCCCTGCCCCGCGAACCAGGGACGACCGCTACCTGACCACGCAACGAACAAGCTGAACGATCGGCGCCGGGGCGCGACGACGGTGTCCGGATACAAGGCGTCCCGACGCGGCCTTCCCTCGGCAGACGAAGCGACACCTTTGCTTGTCTCCGCTGGGGATCACCCAAATCAACGAACCTCCCCCCGTACGATTGGCTTGGTGGAGAGGAGGTTCCGGATGCCAGTGAGGGTTAGCTCGAGTGCGTTCCTGAGGTACCTGGCAGCGCAGTCAACAACCAGGGTTGCGAAGGTACGCGAGGCGAAACGTATGATGGAGGTGCGTCACGAGGACTTTAAGCGTGTCGACTACTGGCTGCTCCTTCGGGATGCCTCGGTAAGCCTCCTTACGGGCGACCACACCGCACAAGACTTCGGTAAGACGATTGCGAACGTAACCGATCCTAAGAAGACTGCGAACTACGGTGCCGCAGCGACCGGGCTGCAAGCATGGATGGGGCGAAAGCCGATCACCGCAACCCCAGTTCTAGGTCGGGTTTGGCGGTCATCTGGCCTCGAAGTTTCGGTCACACCCGAGGTTGCGATCTCTTGGCCTGGCTCGTCAACGTACGTGCTGAAGTTGTACTTCAGCGCCGATACGCTTTCGAAGAACCTTGCGAACCCAATGCTCCGTTTGATCGAACATACCCACGGAGACCTTGGCACGGCTGCTCTGCTTGAAGCCCAACGCTCCAAACTGCATACCGGCCCCACAGCACGGCCAGGAGACCTCGACATTCTCCTCAAGACTGAGGCGGCATCGTTTCTGGCCATATGGAACTCGATTTGAGCCAATACTCACATTGTAGAACGACGGGCGCCTTGCACCTGCCCCGTAAGGGGTGTTATACCGGATGCTCGGAAGTCGGCACGCGTCACGGAAGCGGCCGATCCAGGCCGCCCGGTATAATCGAAAAGCGCATCGCGTCGCCCGACGCTTCCGTCGCCTGGGAAATGAGGCCCAAGCCACGCTACGATACAAACCTCCTAGACCGCAGCTTATACCGGACGGAGTCCTGTCTAATCTCGACGGGCGCGTTAGACCGATGGGAAGGCCCCAATTCTAATCCACTACCAAGGTCGCCATTAGAGCCGTCGCGTCCAAGATTCCGGCAACGACTGCCGGCCTGTAGCGGGAGCGACATGTCACGACCCAGGTTGAGTCGGCACGGCGAGGATCGCCCATTCCAGAACAGTCGCCTCCGAACAGGCAAATATACTGTTCGACCTCATCGGCTTCAAGGAACGGGGCCGAACAGCACGTTGGCCACCTCGAGGGCGAAGAGCATCTCCGTTCGCGACGTTCCGGCCGTCGTTTTCGACAATACCGGTGCTACCGAAATAAACACAAACAAGAGGCGCAGGCCCCATCTCATCCACGGGTTGACGGTTTGTTCCACGGCATCGAATCGAGCACTGAGGCTATAAGTACCCCGCCCAAATCTAACCGAGACCAATGCATTTTCGAGCTGCGACCTTAAGGCGACATCTTGAAGAACCTGTGCACTATCCCTCTCCGGGAGGGCCGCGGCAGGCACGGAAGAGGTGGACGCCCCCGAGTTCCCAGCCGACCTGTTCCCGGTCGCCGTGTTCGCCGTTCCGAACTCCGACGGAACTAGTACCGCGCAATTGGCTGCGGGCTGCACCTCTGGGCGGAACTGAGATAGCCTGATATCCACCAGACAGATGCTTGTCTCTAAATGAAGCTCCGAGGTTCTCGTCAACACGGCACTCGTCTCCTTGTGGAAAACGCTCAGAACGAGGCCTTCGCCGACAGCGAGCCCGACGATGACAGCAAACAAGATGCGAATCGCAACACGACCGCATGTGGCAAATCGCGCCGGTCTCTCATACGCTTCGCCCGCCTGCGCACACTTTGCCTTGACGACCGCAGAAGGTGTGTCTATGAAGCCGACGAGCACGAAATCAAGCCCCAGAATAAAAAAGCCCCAGGTTGATGCCATTGCCAGTCTGACAGGCATCGGCAGAGATGATATGGTGGAAAGGAGGGTAGCCATTCCGAACGCCGAAAACACAGCTGAACCCAAAATCATCCAACCGAGTCCAGCATAGCGAGCTGTCTCATGTGCTGTCTTTGCGAGGCGGTAGCTTGGGGCACCGCCGAGGCGCACGAGGAAGCGAGTGGTGGTCCGCCCGGAATCCCCAGTTCTTGCTAGTCGGGCCGTCCTCCAGTCGCGCCAACGCGAAGGAGGGCCTTCAAAAAGTGCGGTTTCAACCTGTTGAACAACCCAAATGGGTCGCTCGACAAGTGGCACACAGTAAAGCTCGCCGATAAGTTCGGCGCGGCGTGGATGCCTCTTCGGGTAAGCCAAAAGGAAGATACGTAGGATCACGCCAGGAGCGAGCCCGAAGACAAGTAATACAAGTAAGTAGACACGCCAGTCTCGAATTAGCTCTGCAAGCGCTGTCATAATGCCGCCCGAAACGGTGGGACCGGAAATAGCGCAATGAAGCGTGCGTCGGTCGCTGCCTCGCTGAGTAGTGCACCGATTGCCCGCCGACCCTGGTCTGTTAGCTGATAATACCGCCGACGGGGACGTTTCCTGACGTCGTCAGCGCGTTCCCAGCCATCCGTCAACCACCCCGCGTCAAGCATCCGCTGTAAGACTGGGTACATTACACCGGAGCGGACACCCGCTCGTTTCGAAAGGTCGTATCCCCAGTGCTGGCTCGCGGCATCAGAGGCAAGGGCGAGAGCTACCTGAACTGTCGCGTGCGTGGACCGCATGACTCGTAGTCTACATACATCGGTCGCTGGTGTCTAGATGGGCGCGACCGCCGAGGATGGGCGTATGAGGCGCATCCGAAGGTGGGCCCGCGTGACCCCTTGTCGGTGGGGGTACTGGACTTGCCGATCGAGCCGTGGTCTGACACGACATGCCCGAAATCCGGGCGACATTGCTCGATACCGGTTGCGGTCAGGAGACGCGACTGATCACGAGCGTGAAGCAGCTGTCCGCTCATAACTGGCGATCCCGGATCGGCGCATCCCCCCTCCTCGGGATACAGAAGGACGCCTTCCATGGCGATCGTCCTGCGTTCGGGGCCCCCGGCGGGGCGCTGAGCTTGCTCGGAAACATTTGCTCCGGCCATCGAACTGACCGAGGTGTTCAGCGTCGCGGGCTTCTCGCTTTTCGTCGTGAACTCGGAGGTCGTCCCGGTGCAAACCGTCGTTCCCAGCGTAAGGAGACCCAGAGCCAGCGGGCCACCAGCCGCCCAGGTGTCGGCGATTCGACCAGGGTGCACCTCGCCTACCACACGCCCCGTTCCAACGCCTCTGCGGGCCGTACAGCCGGTGCCCATGATCGAGCAGTTCATGGCGTAGCAGGTCTAACAGTGGATAACGGGCATTATCAACGGGTTGGGGGGAGCCTGGAAACCGCACCCCTCGCGCCTACCGTCCTGTCGATGGCCGTCCCCGTCCCCTCCCTCCCTTCGCCGACGTCGACCAGTTCGCCACGCCGCTCGGCGCAGTTCCTCGCCTTCTTCAGCATCCGTCCTTGCTCGCCAAATCGCCGATGCGGTCGACTTCGTGGTCTCGGTGGACGAAATGCAGCGCCAGCGTTTTCGATCCGTTCTCTGGTATCGGCACGATCGGCCGCGAATTGGCACCGCCCGGCTTGGTCGAACTCGTCGTCACGTCACCGCCGTACAGGGCCTACTCCGCATTTCGGGCTGCCGGTCGAGGTACCGCCGCCGGGCGCAGCTCGCCCAGCGTGGGCTCCGCCCGGCCGGGAACGGGGCTTCGACGGTGCCGGGCAGGCGCCCACCAATCCAGCGTGGCTGCATGACCGGCACGCCACTAGGCACGAGAACAGCGCATCAAGTCTCGAGTCCGTCACACCCGCTCCCTATCGTCGGAGGCGCAAATGACCCGGCAGGGCAACACCCCTTCAGACCTCCCGTCCACCCGGAAGGTGGTGGTCAAGCCTCTGCGCGCACTATTGATCGGTTGGGCGACGCTGGCCGGCGCCTACGTCGTGGTATGCGGTGACTACCTGGTGTTCCACGACCAGCCCGGCCAGGTGGGCGCCTTGCTCCGAGGGCTGCAGCTACCCGCAGCCGCCCTGGGGCTGGTGTTCCTGGTGATCCTGGCCGCCGTCCTAGCCGCCTTCAAAGCGACGGTCACCGTAGACGACAACGGAATCACTCGCCGCGGTGTGCCGACCAGGAGCTGGGCGTGGCAGGAGTTCACACGAGCGGCAGTGCGTCGCAATGAAAGTGTCGTCCTGTACCGGTCGTCCGCCAAGCGACGGCGAGGCAAGACCCTCACGCTCGGAAAGTTGGCTGGCCGGGCCGGGATCGTCCGCCTGGGGGCTGCCGTCGGCGCCTATCTTCCCGTGACCCGGTCCACACCGCGCCGTTGGCTCCGGCTGGTGGCGATCGCCGGCGCAGTACTTGTTGCGATCGCCCCTCTCGAGTTCGGCTTGTACGAAGCCCCGTTCGGGACTCGCCTCACCCTGACCCCGGGAGCGGCATTGCGCGTCGAGGACCGGGTAACCCTCCAGCCTGGGTTGTACGGGGCGCGGCGACCGGCGGGGACGATCCTGTCGCTATCGGTCAGTGTGGGACCCGCGACGCTCTATTACGCCGCCCTTTCGCACCGTGACCCGGCGGTGGAACTGGTACCGCGGTCGGTCGTCTACCACCACATGACGGCGCAGCAATCCGACGCCGAGGATGTCAAGACCAATGCGCTATCGAAGGCGGCCGCCACCTACCTGGTACTCGGCCGGCTCGGCCATCCGCTCGAGGTCGCCGGCGGCCAACCGGTAGTGGCCTACAGCCCGCCAGGCTCGCCGCTGCACAAAGGTGACCGGGTGGTCGCCGTCAACGGCGCGGCCACGCCCTACATCGAGGATCTCTACTCCCGACTCGAGACCATCGCCGCCGACCTGCAGGGCCGCCCGGCCGGGCATCAAGTCGACGTCGTCGTGTCCCGGCCCGGCGGCGCCGCCAGCAGCCATGTGACGGTCACCTTGGGGCCTCCGAGGGCGGTCCCGACGCTGCCCAGCCTGGATCATGCCGAGTTCATCAGCGACCCGCTGCGCCTCGGGCCGTCCCCGTACACCGTGTCGATCGACACCGCCGGCGAGGGCGGCTCGTCGGCCGGGCTGGCGTTGACCCTCGGACTGCTCGACGCGCTCGGACCGGCACCAATTTTGCGTGGCGGTCGTGTGGCCGTCACCGGCACCGTCGCCCCCGACGGGACCGTCGGCCCGATCGGGGGGCTCCGCCAAAAGGTGGCTCTGGCCGAGCGCTCCCAGGCGACCATGCTCATGGTGCCCTGCGACGAAGCCAAGACAGCCAGGTCGCTGGCGTCGGACCGCTTGCCGGTCGTGGGTGTCCGCACCCTCGACGAAGCGCTGGCGATCCTCGCGGGAGCCCAACCGTCATGCCCAATCACATAGCCCGGCGCCCCATTGTCGGCCGGGAAGGGGTCTCGGTGCTGGCAAAGAACCTAGCGGTCAGTTGAGGTCCGGTTTGCCCTTCCGGCCTGAGGCCGCCGTCATCCGGGCCAACTCCAGGGTGGCGCCCAGAGCGTCGCCCACGGCTTCGCCCAGCAGCCCCCCTAGCACTCCGGTCGGCGGTGGTCACGCTGGGTGTCACAGGCCCATGTCGGGCCCGGGGTGCCCCGATTGCCGGGTCGGCCAACGCAGGACCCTTCCCCCCTCCACGTCCAGGTCGTTCTCGGCGGTCGCCTCGTCGGGCCGGGCGGCCCCAGAGGGCACCGGCGTCGTCGTCGACTCGTGGTCGGTCGCCCTGTCCAGCTCCGCTTGGAGTCGCGCGATGTCAGCCTCGTTGTCGTCGCGCATCGTCTGCACCCAGCGATCGACCGTGGCGCGATGCTGGTAGCGCTCCTTGTAGGCGAGGGCCAACTCCAGGTCGAAGCGCACGTGGGCAGCCGGACGCGGCGGCCGGCCCGGGAGAAGGGCGGGGTCCCAGACGGGGTCCTCGGGCGCATTGCGGTCAGTGACAGGGGCGGGCGGCTCCGCCTTGTCTCCGATGTCGTCTTGGGGGTTGAGGCTCATCGTGTTGTCTCCTCTCTGGGTTAGCCGCGGCGGGGCCGGATGCCCGTCCCGGTGAAGCGATGAAGTGGCCACGCCATCCACAGCCCCGCGGGCTTATGACCGTCTGGAACGGCGTCACAATCCGATGTCGTCGCTGCGACGGCGGCCTTGGCTCTGGCGTCGGGGCCAGTCGGGTTGGTAAGGGACCAGGCCCACGTCGTTTGCTTCAGCGACCGGGGGATCCCCACCGGAACTAGCCGGGCTGGTGGCGTCACCGGCTGGGCCCGGCCGGCCGGCATCGGCCGGAGCGGCGGTAGCCGTCTGCCTGGTGAGCCGACCCAGACTCGACCCTGACAGCGCCTGCAGTTGGTCGTCGCCGACGAGGACGGCCACATCGATGGAATCGACGACGGCGGCGCCTTGGGCTCGGGCCGCGGCCACGCGATGGCGCCTCTCGATCCAGTACTCCCCGGCGAGCACCACAGGCGGGAGGTCGTCGGCGGCGGAGCCAATGTGATCGACTCGCCCCCGGCTCCCGGCGCCGTCGTCGCCGACTTGAGGGAACGCCGAGATTTCGACGGCGGTCACCTCGAAGCTGAGGTCCCGGCTGTGCAGGTCGTCGCGCCCGCAGAGCTCGGCGATCAGCTCCTGCGTGTCGGCCGGCAGGTCCTGGTACATGACCGTGCCCCGCGTGCCCCGTCGGCCGCCGGGCCGGGATCTTCGAGCGGCGCCAGGGCGATGTCGATCTCGGCGAGGCGGGCCCGTAGCTCCGCGATGCGTCCCATCTGGTCGAACGGGGCACCGATTCGAGCCGCCGCCCGGGCCGCCTCCTTCTCGGCCGACTCGGCCTCCTGCTCGGCGTCGTGGGCCTTCTCCCCGAGGCTGGCCAGGCGGTGCTCGAGGCGGGTGATCAGTCCCACTGGGGACATGGCCCGCAGTTCGCCCCGGGTAAGGTTGGCGACCCAGCCGGTCACGCCCGCGAAGCCGATCTCGCCGTAGGCGCCGCCGGGGTCGCGGGTGGCGCTGAGCTCCACGTCGATGCCGCCCAACTGGCCGACCACCGTGACCGCCCGGGCGCCCAGGGCCAGGCGGTCCAGGCGGAAGGTCCTCTTGGAGAGCGGCGCCGGCGTGGTAGCTGCGGGCCAGCGCGACCGCGTCGCGGCCGGCATTCACGACCTGGGTTTCTGTGCTGGTATCGCGTCGGGTCCTCATGCCGCCGGGCTGGCGCCGGACACGGCCCGGGTCGCCTTAGTCATGCGGCCGGTGGCGAAGCGGAGGCTGAGCGCCACGTCGTCGGCTGTGATCTCGACCTTGGAGCGCTTCTCGCCCTCGACGTTGTCCCAGCTGCGCTGGCCCAGTCGGCCGCTGACCACGCAACGGCTCCCCCGAGAGGCCGACTCAGCAACGTTCTGAGCCAAGTCACCCCAGCACACAACGTCGAAATACGAGGTCTCCTCCTCCCACTCGCGACTGGCCTGGTTCTGCCAGCTTCGGTTGACGGCGAGCGAGAAACTGGCTGTCGCCTGGCCGCTGGGCAGGAACCTCAGCTCCGGGTCCTTGGTCAAGTTCCCGGCCACCGTCACACTGTTCGTGTTGTTGCGCATTGGTTTTTCCTCCTTGGTCGTGGCCCGCTGCGCTCGCACCGGGCCGGTTGCATTTCGTCGATCGGCGGGGCTCCCGCGGTGGCGCTTCGGGGGTGACCTGGCCGGTAAGGAACCGGCGGATCCCGATGCGGCGGAGCGGGTCGAAGAAGGCCCCGAGATGCGCCACGGCATGATCGAGCGGTCCGGCCTGGCGGTAGACCAAGGCCAGCAGGATCTCGCCCAGCTGCTCCCGGTCGGGTTCCGACGGCGACGCCGGCTCGGCCTTGACCGGGGTCGTGCCGACGGATGTGACGACGTCGAGTTGCGGAGCCTGAGAGACAACTCGTCTCGCTGGTCTGGCCGTCCGAAAATGATCCGGTGCAGGTCGGGTGCCGGGATCGAAGTCCGACGCAGACGTCGGTTGTCGTCCAGGGGCGCCAGCAGGAACCACACCATGGGCAAGTCGAACGTCAGTGAGAAGATGAGCAGCTCGTGGGCGTCGAACTCCCGTCGGCGTGGGCCCCGGTAGGCCGCCTCGATCGACGAGGATGCCGGCTTGGGTGAGCCGTCGGCCCACGAACCGTTCCAGGCGGTCCGCGGTCTCAAGCTGGGTCCAACCGCGCAGATGGCGGGCGGCGCGGAAGTTGTAGGCGACGATTTCGTTCATGTCGATGGCATCGCCGGCACTTGAGTGGTCCCGGACTGTGGTGGCGGCGGCCGCACCGTGAGGTGATGGCACCACTGCGCCCTTCCTCACGCGGCCGGGCTGGCGTCGGCCTGCCCGGCGCTGATCGTTCGCTCAACGCTGGCCGTAGCGAAGCGCAGGCTCAGCGCCACTTCCTCGGCCACCAGTTCCAGCTTGGAGCGGCGCCGTCCCTTGGCCTGCCAGCTGCGCTGCTCGAGGCGGGCGGTCACCACGACTCGGCTGCCGCGGCGGGCCGACGCGGCGACGTTCTTGGCCAGGTCGCCCCAGCAGACCACCTCCAGAAACGAGGTCTTCTCCTCCGGTTCGTGGGTCTTGGGGTTGTCCCACCGGCGGGTCACCGCTACCGACAGGTCGGCGGTCGCCTCCCCTGAGACCAAGAACCGCAGTTCGGGGTCATGGGCCAGGTTCCCGACGATGATGGTCACGTTGTTCATGGCGCTCAGGGCTGCTCTTTCGCTCGGGCCCGACCCCAAGACAACGGGTCCCCGGGATGGGCCGCCGCCCGCGGTTCGCGTCGGCGAAGGCGTGGCCTTGTCATCCGTCGCCCCGCATCGTGGCATTGGTGTCGCAAAACCAGTGTTCGTCGCCGTGCAGGACCTGGTTGGTCAAGGCGGTGTAGTCGCCGATCTTCCACAGCGCCTGGTGGGCGGGCATGGTGGGGAGACGTTCGGCTTCGGCCGGGGTCAGCCCGCAGCGGGCCAGGAGGTCGCCCACCTGGTCGTGGTTTTGGTGGAGGAAGACCTTGACCGAGGTGGTGTTCAGGAGCGCCTCGGCCTGTTTCACCGCCGCCACCCCGTCGTCGAACTGGGCCCGGAGTTCCGACAGGGCGTGGATGATCAGGATGTTGCCGGTGCCGAACTGGCGGCCCACCTTCCAGGCGTCCTGCAGGTAGGAGACCATGGCCGGGTTGGCGATCGCCTTGTACGCCTCGTCGATGATGTTGAGCTTGAGGCGGTCCTTGTGGCCGTGCATCAACGCCTGGAGCCAGCCGGCCCCGGCGATCATGACCAGCTCCAACGCGGTCGGGTTGTCCAGCACCGACGACAGGTTGAGCACGATGCCGGGGCAGGTGTCCCAGTCCAGGTTGACGGTGGTCGGCCCGTCGAACATGCCTTTGAGCTCGCCGTCGAGCAGGAGGGCGCAGGCGTCGAGCAGGTCCCGGCAGCGACCCCGTAGCTCGTCGAGGTTGGTGTCGAGCTCGGCGGCCATCTGCTCGGTCGGATGGGCCAGCACGGTGCGGACATCGGCCAGGGTGGGCCGGGTCAGGCGGCCCCGGCTGACCATCTGCAGGGCGTAGCCGACGACGCGGTCCTCGCCCACATGCAGTTTGCGGCGCAACACCACCGCGAACAGGGCGCAGATGACCGGGGTCTGCTTGCGGGCCAGGTCCTCGGCGCTCAGGTTGGAGCCGGTCGGGCCCGGGTCGAGCGGGTTGATCCGCACGTCGCCGCCGGGGCGCAGGTCGACCACGACCAGCCCCATCCGCAGCCCCAGGCGGACCCATTCGCCTTTGGGGTCCAGGATCGAGATGAACCGGCCTCGGCGGTGGGCGTCGGCCAGGATCGACGAGCGCCACACATAGGTTTTGGACAGGCCCGACTTGCCGAAGCCGCCCGAGCCGGTGATGGCCATGTTGGGGGCGGTGATCATCTTGGCGTTGAGGGCCTCGAACAGGTCGAAGTAGAAGCCGCCGCCCCCCGAGAGCCGGTTGACGCCCATGAACACGCCGCGCACCCCGAGGCCGGCTTCGACCGCGAAGGGGTAGATGGCGGCCAGATGGCGGGTGGTGGTCACATGGCGGGGCAGGGTCAGCCCTTGGCGGGTCAGCACCTCGGGCAGAGCCGAGTTGGCGGTGTCTGGGCGGCGCGCCGGCGCCTTGTGTTCGGGGCGGGATGGGTCCCGACGGGCCGTTCTCACCCTTTCACCGCCCCCAGCAGATCCTTGTCCGGGGCCCGGCCGATGGGCAGCGTGCACGCCCAGGCCGCGTCGTGGCGGCCGTCGAGGGCCCGCAGCTCCAGGCCGCATTGGGCGGCCACCGTGATGTAGGCGTTGGTCAGCTCGTCGAGCAGGTCCAGCGATTCGGCGGTGACCTCGATGAGCGCCAGGTAGGCGTACTCGCGAGCTGCCGGTGGTGATCTCCACCTCCCGGCGGTCCAGGTCGGACTGGGCCCGCCGCAGCTCGGCGGGTACCCGGAAGCCTTTCCTGTCCCGCATGTCGATGGTGGCCTCCAAGCCGACCGCCTCGTTGCTCAGGTGGCGGCGGCTGGTGGCGGGGTCGACCGGCTCCATGATCATCGTCACGGTGCGGGTACCGATGGTGTCGAGCAGCAACGGTTCGATCCAGTTGGCCTCGACCTCGAGGGTCGGCCAGGACTGAACCCAGAAGCAGCGGTGCCAGGCCCGGTCGATGCGCACCGCGTCCCATGACACATCGATGGCCAGCGGCCCGTAGGCGGCCGGGACCACCCCGGCCCGCTCCCCCAAACCCCGTGTTTGGGGCAGGGACCGGATGGCCTCGGGGTCGCCCTGGACCCTGACCGCCTCGGCGATCTGCGCCGGGCTCAGCGGCGGCGACACCACCAGCGCCGCCGGCCCGGCAGCGCTGCGTCAAGGTTTGCAGCATCTGCACCGCCGTGCCAGCGGCGTCTCGTTTGGCCCGGGCCCCCGAGCGTCGGCGTCGGCGCAGGTTGCGGGGGTGGACGGTGACGGTGACCCGCAGCTCGTGGCGGGCCACCCGGGCCGACTGCTGGGCGTAGGGGTCGGCCGACGAGCCGTCGGGGGTGGACAGGTCGCCCAGCAACTGGCGGTAGGCGCCGGCGGCGGGGGCGGACGGGTTGCTGTTGGCTGCCAGCCAATCGAGGTGCTCCGACAGCGGCGCCGGCGACGACCACTCATGCCAGCAGATGCGCGCCACCGGCGCCGCCTCCCGGGCGAACTGGGCCAACACCATGTTCCACCCGAAGATCCGGTAGTGCTGGTCGGCTTCGGGGATCAACTGGAACTCGCTGCCTTTGACCGACACCACCCCGGTCACCGCCCCGCTGCGGCGGTCGACCGCCAAGCCCAGCGGCCCCATCGACTGGTCGACCCCGGCCCAGGCGGGTCGGGGCACGCTGCGGATCTCCAGACCGGCCAGGCACCGGGGCAGGCGGGCCTGGCCGAGCGGGCGGCCGTCGATGCCCAGGGCGGGTATGGGAGCCAGCCAGCGGTTGGCGTCGGTGGCAGCCCGTAGCGAGAACCGAACCGCGGTGGGGACCATCTCGTACAGCTTTCGGCCCGCCCACGGGGTGAACGCCAACACCGCCGCCACAACCAACCGCGGCCGCCCCGACCAGGAAATGCACCGGGGTCGGGCCGCCCGCGGTCACGGTCCGCAACGCCACCAACACCCCCGCGATCAGCAGACCCGATCTGGGGGACGGTCAAGCCGAACAGGGCGGTGCCCGCCGTCCGGGCCGACAACTGGTAGCGCTGCGACCCGCTCACTTCCCACCTCCGTGGAATCCCCAGCCCGAAGAGGGACCCGAGGTTTGGTTATCGGCCGCCGACGTCGCCTTGTCCTTGGCTGCCTTGGCGACAGCCACCGGCACCGCCGCCGCGGCCGCACCCCCAGCGGCGGCCCCCCCGGCGGCCCCACCACCGGAGCCCGCGGCGCCCCCGCCGGTGGCCCCTCCACCGGCGCTCGCCGGTCCAGGGGTGCCGGTCGCACCGGGCTGCCGGTCGCACCTTGGGTCCCGGGGTGCCGGTCGCACCTTTGGGCCCGGGCGGCCCTTGAGTACCGGACGCACCGCCGGCGCCGCCGCCGCTGGCTCCGCCAGCCGCCGTTGCCGGCGCCGTTGGAGGGAGGAGCCAGCGACTGGGTCGGCAACTGCGACGGGGCCGGCTGCGGTGCCGGCTGGGACGGATGGCCGCCGCCCCCGCCGCCGCCCCGGCCGAAGCTGCTGGTCATGTTGCGGGCGCTGTTGGCGGTATACATGGCGCTCTGGGCGGCCCGGCCCGGTTGGCGGCTGAGCCCCTGGGCGATCACCGCCGCCTCGGCCACCGGCAACAGCTTCCACACCACGTACGGGGCGAAGCAGGCCACCGCCAACACCGCCGCGCCCGCGATCATCTGACCCCAGGCGTCGGGTCCCGGCGAGGTGGCCTGCTTGGCGAACAGGTCGATGCCGACCAGCAACGCCACCCAGATGGCCAGCTTGGACAGGATGATTGCGGCCAAAAGCTCCGCTATCCGCCGGGCCGCGCCCCGGGCCGCGGGCCACACCATGGCCGCGAACGACAGCGGGGCCAACGCCACGGTGATCAACACCAAGGCGTCTCGCACCACCAGCTCCAGGTAGATGACCAGGCCGCCCAGCCACGCGAAAATCTGGACCAGCAGTACCGGCAGAGACAAGGCACCACCGCTCAGCGTCGACTGGAGTTGATCGGCGCCGTACACCTTGGCGATGGTCGCCATCGTCGCCCCGGTGGGCAACAGCCAGGCGCAGATGGCGTCGACCAGGCTGAGCAACTGGTCGACCGCCCACGGCAAGCCGACGATGGCCAACACTGCCAGCGGGACCGAGCGAACGATGCGGGTCACCAGCTCGCCGGGTTGGCCGGCGATGGTCTGTTGGATCACCGCGAACAACAAGAACAGGATCATGAGCAGCGCCGCGATCTGCGCCACCTTGTGATAGGGGCCGTCGGTGCCTACGAAGGCGGCCGCGGTCACATTGGGCCGGGTCGACGACGTCATGAACTTCGACACCGCCCCCAGCACGGCGTTGACCGCCTCGCCCGCGCCCCGGATCAGCGCCCCGATGAAGGCGGCCGCCAGGCTGGCAGCGGCGTCGGCCACCTGAGCGGACACGCCCCCCACTGCCGCCTTCGCCGCGCATGCCGCCGGCATCAACACGCAGGCGGCGTCGCCGGCAATCGTCGACGCTGACGGGCAGTCGGCGATCACGCAACTGGGGTCGGCGTGGGCGGCCGGCGCCCCGACGGTCTGCGTCCCGACCGCCACCACGGTCAAACCGAAGGTGGCCGCCGCGACCGCCATCACCAACCGCAGCTTCGGAATCCAACGGGCGTAAGCGGTCATGGCCGGCTCCTCTCATCGAAGGGCTTCCCGCCCAGCCGGCGCCGGCGCCCTGTCTCGGCGCGCTCGTCGACCACCACCAGCAGCAGCTGCGCCGCCCCACCCCGGTACCAACCGCTGTGACCGCCACGTTGGGGCAGCAACCGTCGCAGTACCAGGGCCGCGATCAGCGCCACCGCCGAAACCGCGGGGGCCACCAGGTCCACCGCGATGAACAACGGTTGAGGACCCCGCATCGAGGCGACCGGCAGGGCGGTGGGGACGGCCGCAGAGGCCAACATGAGTCGTCTCATCGGGGCCGCCAGTCGTTGAAGCCGGCCAGGCGGCCGACCAGGATGTCGACCGCGGTGGGCGCCCCGGTCATCTGCGGTGACGGGCCGGGCTGCTCGGCGCTGCGGTCGATCTTCCACGCCCCGTGCTCGAACACCAGGTCCAAGGTGACGGTAGAGAAGGTGGACACGGCGTTGTCGGCCACCCCGGCCTGACCGGCGATCAGCATCACCCAGTCGCTCACCTGGGCCCGCGTCGGGGTGTAGCTGAGGACCTTTGAGGCCAGCACCGACTGGCGGAACACCGGACGGCCCGACAGGGTCGCCATCTGCTGCTGCAGGGGGATGAGGTCGGTGTCGGCCGCTTGGACCAAGGTGGTCCTATAGGCGTCGGAGGCGTCGCCGGCGAGGACCCCTCGGGCGGTGTCGGCGTCGAGGGGGAACAGTTGCGCCATCACCGTGGCGTAACCCGCGGCCGCCTCGACGGCCGCCTGCGACGAGTTCGGGGCCGCCGTCTGGCCCTTCGCCGTCGCCACCCCGGCCGGTACCGCGGCCCGGCCGCCGCCCCCACCCAGTTGGGTCCCGGCGCCGACCCCCAACCCGAACACGACCGCAGCCGCGGCCGACCACACCACCGCCCGGCGGCCGCGGCCGTCGCCCAGGTCAGGCATCAGGCCCCGAACGCGGCGTTGACGATCGTCGCCGCCGACGCCACCACGAGGCCGCCGACGCCGCCGCCGATCACCAGCTGCATCCCCTTGTGGGCGCCGCCGTAGTTGGCGAAATGCTTCGACAGGCCCCACATGCCCCCGCCCAGGAGCACCGAGCCCAGCGACGCCCACAGACCGGCCTGGGCCGTCATGTTCAACAGGTTCTGGATCTTGGGCCCCAGGTTCCCCATGCCCGACGATGACGGGGTGACCGTGACCGGGTCGGCGAACGCGGGGATGGTGACCAGCACCAGCGTCGTGGCCGCCACCATCACCGCGCCGACCGCCCGGGCCGCCAACGCGGCCGCCGCCGCGGCCCGGGATCGAACGGTGCCCAGCAGTTTCCAGTTCATACAACTACCTCCTTGGGGTGGATAAGCCGAGCTCCTTCTCGGCGCCATCACCCAACAACGGCCATGTCGCGTAGGGCAGCGGAAAACATCCCGGCAAAAAAACTTGGAGAATTTCTTCGGCCGTCGCGGCCCGGAAGATTCTTTGGCCCCCCTTTCCGACCCGGGGATCGCTATGGCCGCTAGTAGGTATGAGACGTTCCATCGTCGTGGTCGTTGTCTGCGTGGCCGCCGGCATCGCGGCGGCCGCCGCCGTCGGTCACCCCCACCCCTCCCGGCCCGGGTCGGCCACCTTCGCCGCTCCCGTTGTCCGCCCCGGCCCGGCACCACCGCCGACCCCTGAACCGGCGCCGCCCACCCTCACCGCCCAACAGATCCGCGTCACCGCCGCCCGGTGGGTGACGGCCCTGTGGAGCCGCCCCGCCGGCCGAGGCCCCTTCGACTGGCTGAACCAGGTGGCTTCGCATCACCTCGCCCGACCTGGTCGCCCAACTGCGAAGCGCCCGGGCCACCCTCGACGACCAACTCACGCTGTCGGCCACCGTCGACATCGACGGCGTCTACCCCAGCGCCGTCGACCCGGCCACCGTCACCGTCACCTGCGTCGCCCACCGCCGAAGCGCCGCCGGCGTCGTCGACCATCCCTGCGCCACCACCGTCACCGTGCAGCCGGGCCGAGACGGCCAACCCACCGTCACCGCGGTCCAATGACCGCCCGCCGATGGCGGCACTGCGCTGCACCCCGCGAGGAGCACGGGCTGGTCGCATTGGTCGTCGTCGCCCTGGTGGCCTTCGTCGCGGCGTTCGTCCTGGCGGTGCCATTCATGTTCGCCATCATCGCCAGCCCGGCCAACGGGGCGGGCATCGCACCCAGCGCGCCCAGCGCCCTGGCGCTATCGGAGATCCCGCCCTACCTCCTCCCCCACTACCAGTCCGCCCCCGCCTGCACCGGCCTGCCGTGGCAGATCGTGGCCGCCATCGGCTACATCGAATCCCGCCACGGCCAGGGCCGGGTCAACCCCACCACCGGCGACACCAACCCCCCCATCCTCGGCCCCGCCCTCGACGGCAGCGCCGGCAACATGGCCATCCCCGCCACCGCCGCCAGCACCGCCTACACCGGCGACCCCCGCTGGGATCACGCCGTCGGACCGATGCAGTTCCTCACCTCCACCTGGCAGGCGTGGGGAGTTGACGGCTCCGGCGACAGCAAAGCCGACCCCAACAACGCCTACGACGCCATCGCCGGCGCCGGCCGCTACCTGTGCAACGGCAAACCGACGCTGGACTCGGTCAGCGCCGCCATCCGCCGCTACAACAACAGCGCCACCTACGAGGCCGACGTCACCGCCAAAGCCATCGCCTACGGGATGAACAGCGCCGGCTCATCCCCAAGCGGCCCGGGCGGTCCCCCGTTCAGTCCCGGCACCACCGTCACCGGCGACCTGGCCAAAGTCATCAACTTCGCCCTGGCACAGCTGGGCAAACCGTACGTGTGGGGGGCCACCGGCCCCAACAGCTACGACTGCTCCGGGCTCACCCAAGCCTCCTACGCCGCCGCCGGCATCCGCATCGGCCGGGTCACCACCCAACAAGCCACCGACGGCGCCCCCGTCGACTGGCACGCCGGGCCGCTGCATCCCGGCGACCTCATCTTGATGGACCACCTGACCCACGTGGGCATGGCCCTCGACGCCACCCACATGATCCAAGCCCCCCACACCGGCACCGTGATCCAGATCTCAGCCATCCCGTTCTCGACCGTAGACCTGGTCCGGCGAATCATCTCGAGCTGAAAGGGAGCGCGAACCATGACCAAACCATCCCTACCCGACCGGCCTCGCGCCGGTGCAGTTGCGCCTGGACACCGACGAAGAACCGGTGGACCACACCGCGGCGTTGACAAACACCGCCCTGCACCTGCTCGCCATCCGAGGGGCATGCCAGTTCCTGCTCGACATCGCCGAGCGGCGCGTCGCCCTCGACGACGACACCGTCGACGTCGCTACGCGACTCGCTCAACACCCTCGACGCCGCCGGGCCCCTGCCCGGCCGCCTCGGCTACCTGACCCGCCAACTCAACAGCGGCCCGATCGGGCCTTACGACGACATGGTCGACGAACTGGCCTTCGCTGTCCACCTCAACAACAGCTCCGCATCATGACCGGCGACCCGTTCACCGCCATCGCCGCCCTACCAGCGCCCCCCACCATCACCCCCATCTCGACCCTCGGCGAACCGTGGCTGAGCAGCGCCGCCGACCTGATCGCCACCCTGGCCGAGCACCGCGACCACCCCCGCGACACCCTGGTCCCCACCGGCCACCCCGAACTCGACCGCCGCGGAGGACTGGCCCCCGGCACCCTCACCGCGCTCGCCGCCGCCCCGGGCCCGGCAGCCACCGCCGCGCTCGTCGCGGCCGCGTACCACGCCGCATACCACCACGGCCTGGCCACCCTGGTCTACCCGCTGCGATCCACGCTGCCCCAAATCGCCGAGCACGTCGCCGCCGCCCATCTAGGCGCGGCCCCCGGCGCCGGCACCGCCAGCCGCGCCGCGGCCGAAATGCGGGACTGCCCGCTGTACGTCACCGTCGGCTCACCCATCACCGTGACCCGGATCCATTTCGACGCCATCGACCCGGAAATGGCCGCGCCCAGCCTGATCGTGGTCGACGGCGTCGACCTGCTGCTCCCCGCCGGGGCGGCCCGAGACCTCAAACATCTGGCCCTCGAACTCAACGTCGCCATCTTGTGCTCCACCACCGCCCACCGCGGCGTCACCGGGGCGGCGACCGACGGCAATGTCGGCGCCGACATCGCCGCCGCGGCCGACACCATTGTCACCATCGAGGCCCAGCCGACGCCCGCCGACCAGCCAAGCTCCCAACGACCGACCACCACCGGGTGACGCCGCAGCGGACACCGTTGGTAGGTCCAACCCCACCGCCAGGCGTGACCGAACCATAAGGCACGCCGGCCCTCCCTCCTGGAGAGGAGCGTCGCAATGACTGATAGTCCGCGGCCCGAACCACCCCCCGCCACTCGCCTCTCGACGCCGGAGTGCATCCCCGCCGAATGGGAAAGCAAGGTTCTCGAGGACCACGTCGCCGAGATCATCTTCGACCCGTACTCGTCCTACCAACCCGACTGTGTCCTATGCCGCCGGGCCGCCGACGCCGGCCTGTTCGCCATCTTCACCCGTCCGCCCGCCGCCGGGCAGACGCCCGCTCCGCCCCAGTGACAGAGCCGGTGTTAGACGGCACCCGAAGCGACCGGCCCGGCCGGGCGGACCCCAGCCATGACGGTTCGCCACTTGATCGGCGACATTCGCGTAGCGGTGGCCCACATCCCCGCCGCCTCGGTGGACTTGGTCTTCACCTCCAGTCTGTTCTTCCAGTTGCGCTCCTACCTGCCGCCCGACCACCCCGACAAAGCCAAAGAGATCGGGGCCGAGTCCACCCCCGGCCAGTTCATCGACGCCCTGCTCGACGTCGTCGAGCTGCTCGAGCCGAACCTGGCCGCCCACGGCTCGATGATGTGGGACCTCGGTGACACCATGTTGGGGTTGGGGGGCGGCGGCGACTACCTGCCAGGCGGACGTCGCCAGGGGCAGCCGCGATACTTCGGATCGGCGGCGACGACGCGCAACGCGAACCCCCGCCCCGACGGCCGACTGGTACCCGAGGACCACCCGGCGCGCCCCTGGAGCCCCAGCCCGAAGTACCCCGGGCGAGATCTACGGTTCCACGCGCCCGACCGGGCCGGCGACCAGCGGGCCCGGATCATCCCGGTACGCACCCATTCCCGCCGCCCGGTTCCGGGGTGGCCGCTGGACAAGTCCCTCTGCGTGGTCCTCGAACTATTCCGGGTGGCGCTCGCCTATGTTTCAACCCCTTCCTTCCGGCTGTTGGGTATCGCGCAACGAAGTCTGGTGATGCCGCCCGGGATAGAGCTGTTGTGCCGAGGTCGCCACCCGGCGCTATGGCAACAGGGGACCGGGGCTCTGGCGGGATAACCCTCTCCCCCTTTTCAGGCGACGACCTCGGCGCAGCAGCCCCCCGCTGCTACTGGTCGTAGCGCGACGGGCTTTTCAACGCCGTTCCTCGGCCTGACTGGGGAGCCGGCGCGCTGCGATCGGCCTCTCGGCGGGCGCCTTCTCGGCGGGCGGCTTCGACTGCCTCCCTTCTCCGATGCTCTTCGGCTCGCGCTTCGGCCTCGGCCTTTTGCGCCCGGCGAGCCGCCTCGGCGTCGTCGTGCTGGCGGCGCTGCTGCTCCTGGCGCCAGTGGTCGTCGCTCATCTTGGCTGACCTCCTTGCTATTTGCGACCGGTGCGTAGCAATTCGTTGCGCAACGCCGCTATCTCAGGCCCTATCGACTCACCGCGGGCGGTGGTCGCGCCGACATACTTCTCGTAGACATTCAGGGCGGCCCGACGGTCGCCGCCGTCGATGCAGGCCTGCATGCGCAGCCGAATCAACTCCTCGTTATTGGGAATCACTTCCAGTCCGACCGTCGTGGCCTCGATGGCGGTATCGGTCTGGCCGGCCTTTAGCCGCTGCGCCGCCAGTTCGGTTGCGATGGCGCTGCCCAACATGGCCAGGTTGGTGCTCAGATGGTTCTCGTCGGCCCACAGCCACTTCTCCCCAGCCAGCGGCGCGCCCCGGACCAGGTGGAGACCGCCGTCCAGCGCCTCGGTGGCGGCCGCCGCTGCGACCGGACGCCGGGCGAACGCCAAGCGGTCAGCCACCCTCTCGTAATCGGAAACCACCTTGCCACTGAGTTGCAGCCGGCCGTTGGAGCTGGTGATGAACTCCTCGTTCGGCTCGTCAGCCAACTTACGCAACAGCGTCCGGGCCCCCCAGAGCGCGTTGCTCATCGTTCGAGCCGCAACGTCGTCGCCGCCCCACAACGCCTCCCTGGCCCCATCTCGGGTCGCTACGTCTCGGTGGGTGACAAGCCACGCCAGCAGTTCCAACGGCTTGCCCCGGCCGATGTCGCCCAGTCCGACACCGCTGCGGTTGACCGCGTCGGGTGGACCGAACAGACGGATCATGACCACCCACTCCGCTTCGACGTACTCCGACATCGCAGGTTGGGCGGGCCGCCACAGGTCGGGCTTTGCGGCCGCCGTGATCGGGGGGCGGGCGGCAGGGATGTCACCTGAACCGACCGGCCCCGGAGATGAACCCAGCGGGAACGTCCCTGCCTCGGCGCCCGGTTTCGGTGGCTCCTCGGCGCCGGCAGAGCCGACAGGGCGGGCGCTGTGGAGGGGGTGGCGCCCCGTTTCGAGCGGCATTTCGACCGGTTCGACGTCGGCGTCGGCGAGATACGCGGCGAGCTCACGCAGCTCCTCGGCCGCCATCTGCACCGGCCGCACCCGCTGCCCGAGCGGGTTCAGCTGCCACCACCCCGCCGTGGGATCCACCAGCTCCAAGTTCCACGCCGCCTCGGCCCCGGCGCACACCACCCCGGCACCCTGGCCGCCGTCGCCGGCGAGGCGCTCGAGGCGGGCGACCTCATCGCTGGCCAGGGCGGTGCCCGCCACCACCACCAGGGTCGGCTCCCAACCGCAATCGGGGTCCATCGCCCGCAGCCGGAACGACGACCCGGCGTCGCGCTCGGCGATCCCCCGGACCACCACCTTGGCCGTCATCTCGGCCTCGTGCAACAACGCCTCTACCGACTTGGCGACCACGAAGCGGTCCTCGACGTCGCCCAACCCGGAGGAGTCGAACCCGAGTGTGAGCACCCGGCACAGCTGGGTGGCGGGCGACACCGCCAACGTGGCGGTCAGCGCCCGGGCCACCTGGCGGACCGTCTCGGCGGTACCGGTCAACCCCAATATCCCCATGGCCTCCAGGTCTGCGAACAGTTGGGCGCCGTCGTCGCACAAGCCGAGTTGGACGAGCGCCGGGCATGGGGTGATCAGCGGGTCGACATCGGGCAGGTCGGCGGTCGCCGCCAAGGTCCAGAACAGACGGTCGGTCGCGGTCCACGGCGGGACCGGTTCGGCCACTCGGAACAGTTGGACGTCGACGCGGCCGTCGGGGTGGCGTAACGCGATGACGGGCCGCAGGGTGCGGTCGCCAATGGTGGCCAGGTGGTACAGCGCGGCGTGGAGGCGGTCCACGCCGGCCACATCACTGGCGGCGCACACCGCGGTGGTGAGCGGGGCAACGGTGGGGTCGCTGGGCGGCATGACAAACCCTGGGCGCGATTGGCGCATACGGCGCGCCCTGCGACGTCGGGCCTCGACGAAAGCCCAAGTGGCCAGCAAGGTGGCGCCGCCGGCACCGGCGGGGGCCAGCCACCCGGGCATACCGATCCGGGCGCGCGCCGGCGCCGACCGGGCGGCACGGGTTGTCGGCCGCCCGGCACCTCCCCGTGGGGGTGTCGGGTCGGGCGCGGTCACCGCCGGGGCGGCGACGGCGGCAGCGGGGGCCGGGGCGGTTGGCGCGGGTGAGGTTGTCGACGGGGCGGCCGGCGTTGCCTGGGGGCCGATAGCCGCCGGGGCGCGTAGGCCAGGAGCCGGGGTGACCGGTGCCGGCGACGTCACTCCTGGAGCGCTGCGCTGGTTGGCTGTCGGAGCTGGCCCGGCGCCGACAGGCGACCCTGCGGGCGGGGTTGGCGCCGGGGACCATCCGCTGGGCATCAGCAGCTCCCAGCCGGGCAGGATCACCCGGGGGTTGGTGAAGACCCGGCGCCCGCCGTTGCTGTCAGTCATGACCCGGCCCAGGTTGAGTTGCGCGATCTGGCTCCACTTCAGCGGGTCGTGACATTGGTTGGCCGCGATGGTCCATAAGACGTCGCGCGGCTGCACCCGGTACGTGGCGGCCGCGGCCGCGGGCGTCGCAGGGCTACCGGCCGCGGTGACACCGTTCGTCGGGGCACCGAGTGCGGGCGTGACGGCGGGACGGCGGGGGTTGGTGGACTGCGTCGTGGTCGCCACTGAGCGATGTTGGCCGGTGCTGACACGGGTCGGTCGTCCCTCGTCGTCGTCGCTTTGCCTGTGGCCGACCGCCGCGATGTGGGCTGGGGCGGCAGGGCCGCTGTTGCCGGCAGTGGGTTGGGGTGGCGCGTCGACGACGGCGCTGGATGTGGTGACGACCATGACCGCGTTGGTGCTCACGCGGTGGTCGGTCGGGCCGGCCCATGCCGTGCCGTGGCTGAGTAGAGCGGCGCACAATGTCACCGCAGCCACCGAACGTCGGACGGTGGGCAACAACCACGCCGCCCCGGCGGCGGGGCGCACAGCGCGGTCCCGCCAGGTGTCCACGCCCATGCGCAGCACCGCTACCAGGAGCCATGCCCAGCACGCCAGGGCTACGCATGTGGCCACCTGAGCCACGAGATGGCCGGGGAGGTAGTGCAACTCGACCGCGGAGCGGATCGTGGACAACGTTGGCACCGGCCAGCCGACCGCGCTGTACAGACCGACCGGCAAGCCGACAAAGAAGACGGTCAGAGCGATGAGCGAAGCAAAGCCTGAGAGGGCGCGCCTCATGGTCGGGGCCCCCGGACGCCGTAGACGGCCCGGGACGATCCGGATCCGGTCACGGTGAACTGGCCGATCCCGACCGCTGCGAGCAGATCGTTGGCTGAGGTCAGGGTCACGGTCACTGTCACCTCCGGTGGGTTCACCGCGATCAGGGCTTGGCCGGGGGTGACCCCGGCCTGACTCAAGAAGGTGGACGCCGCCGACTTGGCCGCGGCGGCGTCGGGTGTCGGGGTGCCGCCCGCCGCGAAACTGGCCCGGTCAAGGGCCTGGGCGCCGGCCCGGGCCGCGCCGTAGGCGTCGGAGATAGCAGTCCCCTTGACCGCCATGGCCCGCCCGCCGTCGGAAACCAAGCCCACCGCGGCGAACATGGCCACGGCCATGACCATGAGCCACAGGATGACCGAACCCGTCTCCTCCCGTGGTTCGCTCATGGCCCCAACTGGCGATACAGGTCAATACTGGCCGCGGCATGCGCGGATATGGTCCGGGTGCCCGACACCACTGGCAGACCCAAGTCCCCCAACTGGGTGGTGCAGGTGACGGTCACACCGACCGAGCCGCCCGGATGCCATGCGGTGGCGGTGTCGACAGTGACCACCGCCGGCGAGCACGACACGCCCCGCCCCGCCATGGCGGCCGACGCCACCTGCTGTGCGGCTAGGGCCGCCCCATTGCGGGTCCGGGCGATCGACGCCGCCCGGGCGGCATCGCCGGCGGCGTCAGAGACAACCTGGTGGGCGCCCGACACCCGGGCAGAACCGATCAGAAGCGCCAGCAGCATCAAGATGACCGGGGTGACAATCATCGCCTCGAGCGCCGCGCTGCCCCGCTCGTCGAGGCCGGCCCGGTTGGGATGCCCGCGGACCGTCGCGACCGCCAGTGTCAGCACGGCCGCTGTCAAGCAGGCAGCCACCGCGGCGGCACTCCACACCAACGCCCCGGGGCCAAACCGGACGACCAGTGAGACCGCCGCGACAGCAACCGCACTGGCCACCGACGGCCCGAGAAGCGACGAGCCCCATTTTGACAGCCTCACTGCCCCTCCCACCTGTGAGCGGCGATCCCATCTCGTCTCGCCGCCCCCGACGATCGCGTTGGCGTCGGTAATCGACCTCGGCGACCAGTGCCACGATCACAAGCGCACGCATCGCGACAACATTGACCAACACCACCTGGTGGGAATTCGTGGGCTAAGCGAACACGAGAGACGATGAGCAGCGTCGCATCGGCGGCGATCATGGTCCCGCCCAGCACGGCCAGGAGTGACATGAAGTTGATCATGGGGCCTCGGGCGGTTAGGTAGATCGGCTCGCGGGTCACGGCGGAGGGCTGTACTGTTCGGCGGGGGCGGTGGCGTTTGCGGTCACCGTCAGGGCGAACCCTGGGACGACCTGGTGCGGTCGGCCGGTCACGGTGGCCACCACCGTGGCGCCGTTTCTGGTCACGTTGACGTTGACCGCCTCGAGGGGCGACCCCAGTTGGGTCAGCACGGCTGTTGGCTCGGGTGGCACCGTCGGTGCCGGTCGCGCCCAGCACCCGGGCGGCGTCGGCGCCCTGACGGGCCGCGGTCTCGGCCGCCTGGCGGGCGATGTAGTACTCCATCGCCTGGAATACCGTCGAGACCGCGAGGATCAGCGCGGGCATCACGATCAGCATCTGCAACGTGGCTGACCCGCGCTGAGATCCTTTACGGTTCGCTATTTGATGGCCTGGCCGTGGGCCATGATGCTGGCCACGATGAAGCCGACCCCGACGATGGCGGCCGCCGACAGCAGGGCGGCGCCGATCATCGCCTCCAGCGTCCACGATCCTCGTTCGTGATCCTCGCCCCGGGCCAGTTCCAAACGGGCCCGCAGGAAACACAGCAGCGTCGACAGCCATTGAACTTCCATTTCTGAACCTCCATGTGGTTGGGTTTTTCATTGCCGTTTACAGCCTGGCCACGGCCGGGTAGCCGATGACCAAAATGAAACCCAGCAGCAGCATCACCATCGGGAAGCTCATCCGTTCGGTAACCGATCCCGCCTGGGCTTCTATCTCCGACGCTTCTTCCTCGCGCAGCGTCTTCGACTGGGTGTTCAGCGCCTCACGGATCTTGGCGCCCTCCTCCTCGGCCAAACCCATGTTCTGGGCCAGCACCACCAACTGCTCGACACCGAGGCGGTTTCCGAGATCTTCGAGAGCCAACCACGGCCCCTGACGGCTGAGACCCGGCGCCAGGGCGGCCCGCAGCCGGTCGAACGCCCAGCCGTCACCGACGCCGGTGGCCTCCATGAGCGCCGCGTCCACGTCGTCGCCGGCGGCCACCACCACCGCCGCCAGGTCGCAGATGACCGCCACCACCTGGCGCATCTCGCTGCGCCTGGCCTCGGCCTCGCCTCGCAGTGCCGGGCGGGGCAGGATCGCCCCGGTCGCCGCCCCCATCAACACCAAGAACACGGCTACACCGGTCGGGACGTGCAGGCCGATGAGCCGCACCCCGAACAGCACCACCGGGACCAGCAGACCGAGCAGCACGGCGGTGGTGACACTTTGGCGGACGAACTGCTCCGGGGTGCGATCCATGACACTGAGATCGCTGGCCAGCTTGGCGAAGCGGTCCCCGTCGGGGTTCAACTGGGCCCACACTGCGCCGCCCAGGCCGTCGAGCAGATCGCCCAGTCCGCCCGTCGCCGCCGGGGCGGCACGGCGAGGTGACGGCGGGGCCAGCAGATCGTCGAGCTCGGCGGTCAGCGACGGGCGGCCCGGGAAGGCGGCCCGGGCCACCAGGCCCACGCCGGTAGTGGCCACCAGTGCGCACACCGCGACCAGGATCATGGCGCCGCCACGCTGTGGCCCCGGAGCCGCAACGGGGTCGGGGCGCCGATGCGGTCCATGCGCGACAGCAGCGCCAGGCCGGCGGCGAACGCCCCGCCCGCCAACAGCATCACGACCTGGCCGCCGGCGGTGCCGTACGGGTCGAGGTACTTGCCCGAGACCACGTAGATCAGCACCATCCACCCGAGCACCGCCACCAGGGCACCCCACACCACGGTGCGCAACCGGCGGCGGTCGGTTTCGATCTTGCGGCGAGTCGCTGCGTGGGCCGAGGTGGCCCGGGCCACCTCGGCGAACAGGTCGGCCAAACGTCGGCTGCGACGGGTCAGCGCGAAACGCAACCCCACGGCCAGCACTTCGGCCATCTCGTCGTCGAGCTCATCGGCGAACGCCGCCAACGCCTCGCGGGCATCTTTGACCTGCAACCGGGCGGCCAGGCGTTCCACCGCCGGCGCAATGGGCGCCGGCGCCATCCGCACGCATCCGTGGATGGCCTGGGCGACATCGGCGCCGACCAGCACCTGGTCGCGCATCATGGCCGCGAAGCGCGCCAGCGCCTCCACCCGGGCCACCTCCGCTCGCCGTTGCGCCCCCCGACGGGCCAGCGACGGCACCCACCCGACTAGGACCGCGGCCCACACCCCCGCCGCCGGCCAGCCCGTCGCCGCCCACATGGCGGCCCCGCCAGCGGCGGCCACCGGCAGCCGCCACGACCAACCGGCCGATACGTCACCCAGTCGCTCAACGCGCTCACGGCGGTCCCGGCGAGGCGCAAGGGCAGGAGGGCGGAACACGGCGATCCCGATGGCCAACACGCCGGCGGTGGCCAACACCGCCGCCGCCACCACCGCCACCACCGCCAGCGCCGTCACGACCGGTTCCCGGGGGCGAGCACTGACGGGTCGACGCCCGCGCACGCCAAGTCGTCCTCCAGGTCGGGCGACATCCGGTTCGCGGTGCGCCGGGCCATCCCGTCGCGGTCCGCCTCCCACAACGGTCTCGTCCCGGGGATCTCGGCCTCGAGCATGCCGGTCACCTCCCGCACCGAGCGGACGATGGGGCGGAGATCGGAGCGGTTGAGACCCAGATGGATAACCAAATGGACGGCATCCGCGATGTCGTACATGCAGTCCTCGCGCCGAGGGGCCTCAGGCGCCCGGCTGGCGTACTTGGCCATCCGGGTGAAGGCCTGCTTGGCCGAGGAGGCATGGATCGTGCAGCACGAACCGTCGTTACCCTGGGACATGGCGTCGAGCAGTGACACGCACTCGCCCCCCCGGACCTCGCCCACGATCACCCGGCTCGGGTTCAACCGCAACGCCAGGCGGGTCAGGTCAAGCATCGACACCGCCCCCTTGTCCTCCACGTTGGGTCGGCGGGTCAACAATGGGACCACGTCACTGTGACGGCCGTCGAGATGCAATCCCAACTCGTAGGTGTCCTCGACGGTCACAATCCTTTCGCCCGCCGGGATCTCATGACCCCAGGCCGAAGCCAGGGTGGTCTTTCCGACCCCGGTACCGCCGCTGAACACGATGTTGCGATGGCAGCGAGCGAGCCCGCAGATCATCTCGCCCAAATCAGGGGGCATCATCCGCCACTTGACCAAATCGTCGACATCGGTTTCGGCGACCCGGTGAAGGCGGATCGACAGCACCGGCCACGGCGCGACCCGGCCCATTACCGCCGTCACCCGGCTGCCGTCGGGCAACGCGAACTCCAGGGCCAATGGCGACCCGTCCACCGCCACCCCCGAACGCCGGGCCAACAGTCGGATCAAGTCGTCGAGCGCCTCGGCCGACCCTACGATCGGCGCGACCCGCTCCCGACGGTTATCGCGGTAGGTGATGTGGACGTTGTCGGGGCCGTTCACGTCGATATCGCGGATGGTCGGGTCGCTCAGATAGATCTCCAGGCCGGCCGCCCCCGTCACCTCCGCCACCACGTCGGCGCCCAGCACGCTCTCCTGTTCGGCCGACAACAGTTGCTCGCCTCGCGCCAGGCGTCCCGCCGCCTCGTCCCTCAACGCTTCGCCCACCAGCGCCTGGCCGAGCATCACCTGGTCCTCGCTTGACAATGGTCTCCCGGCCCGGCCCATCTCCTCGACCAGTCGTTCCTCCAGGCGGCTCTTGATCCGGCCCCTCGTCCCCGCGTCGGCCAGCGCGACCTCATCCGTCGATTCCAGCGGCTGGCTCCAGATGCGCCTCGCTCCGTCAGTGACCGTCACCGCACTCCCCTCTCCCCATCATCACCACGCAGGTCGACAGGTCCCGCAATGCAAGGCTGAAAGACTTCGCAGCCACCCGCTCCGAATCGAACGGCTTCCAGGCCGACGGTGCTCACCGGCCTGCCCGTCGGCCGTTCGCCACCGCCGCCAGGCGCTCGGCTTCTCGCGGGCCGCGGTCGGGCACCTGGTCACCTTCGCCCGTGGTCTGATCGCGGTCGGCCACCGTGACACGGGTGGCTATCGCCGCCACCAGCTGGCGGGCGGCTGCGCCCAAAGCCGACCGGCCCGCCCATCGCGGCTGAACCCTCTCGGCCATCGACACCCCCAGGGGATCAAGCGGCATCCGCCCCAAGGTCACCGCCGCCCCTCCCAGGCGCTGGGCCACCTCGGCGGCGACCTCCTCTTCGCTACGAGCCCCCCGGCGACGGCGGGGCGATGCCACCACCAACCCGACGTCGAGACCGGCCTCGAGCAACTGCTGGGCCAGAGGTATCACCTGCGCCAGGTCGGGGGCGGTCGGACGGGCCACCACGATCACCAGATCGCACGCCGACACCGCCGGCCACGCCGGCGACCCCGGATCCAAGCGGCCGACATCCCAGATCCCGGCGACGCCCGCCGCTCGGGCCGTGCCGGGCAGGCCCGGGGCCAACACCTTTACCACCCCGGCACTAAGAACCCGGTCGGGACGTCCGACCAACAATCGGCACGACCCCGACAGAGTCTGGGTGTGACCGGCCAGCAGATCCCAACTGAGTCCATGGCGGGCCGCGGCCGCCAAACTCGCGGTGTCCTCGCCCGCCAGCGCCGGCAGCCGGCCACGCAGATCGCTGCCGGCCGGATCGAGATCGCCGACAACGACCGGGTCGGGCCACACCAAGCCCATGACCAAACCCAACGTCGAGACACCCGGCGAGCCCTTCGCCGACGCGACCGCGACCTGAACCCCGGCCAAGGCCGCAACCCCGGCGCCTAGCGAGGAACCCATACCAAACTCACCGAGTCCGAAGCCGACGACGCCGCCACCGCGTCCGCTGACGCCGCCGGGACCTCCAACGACACCTTGGTGTGCGTCCCGTCAGCCGCCAAAGCGACAGTGACGACCTTGGCGGTCGCCAACTGGGCAACGCTCGCCGCGGGCGACGCGTTCGCCGGCGCCGGTGGTGTTGACCCCGACCCTGCGCCCTGCGAGCCGGGAGTATTGAGCACCACTACCGTCTCACCGGCCGCCAAACCATCGGGGAAGCGGCCCGGCGGCAGGAACACACCCACAACCACACGGCCGGCAGTGGGGCCGGTCGCGTCGCCGACGTCAGCTTGGACCAACGGTTGGCCCGGGGCCACGTCAAACGCCGCGGTCCGGCCCACCACCTGGTCCCGGCTGGTCGCCGGTATCGCGGTCACCTGCGACGAGGCGATCGTCGCCGCTCGCAGGTCACCGCCGCCGATCACCTGCCCGGCCCGGATCGGACCGGCCGCCACCAGGACCGAGTGAGCCTGCGGGGCTTGAGGAACCAGCACCTCGAAACCGGCCAGCGCCGCCCCCAACAACGCCACCCCCACCACGAGCAGCACCGCCCGACCCTGACGACGGCGCCGGCGGAGTTGGGCCAATGCGTCACTGCCATCACCGTTGGACTGGGCCGCGCCCGGCGGTGCAGCTCGAAGGGTTTGAGTCGGCATCTACCGAATCACCTCACCTTGCTCACGAGTTCAGAATCTGGATCTCGCCCACCGTGATCGGCAGGGTCACACTGCGATCGACCGGCGGCAGCGCCCCGCCGCCGGGCGCTCCCACCACCGTCCAAGACGCCGCGTAATGAACCGTGACCGTCGCCGAAAAAGCTTGGCTTGGACGGTTGGCCGACGACGTCGAGTACTTGTAGCCACACGGTGGCAGGCCCGTGCCAAGGAGCTGCGAATCGAACGGCTGCGACGGGTTGTACGGCACACCCGGGCCCTGACAGGTGACGGAATGGCCGTCACCCATATCCCAGGTGACACCGGTGGGAACGATGTTCACGGTCGACGTCACCCCGCCGGCGGAAGCCGACGCCGTCACCGGCCCGAAACCAGACCCCACGCTCAGAAAGATCGGGAAGTTCACGGCTTCGCGAGTCGACGGCGGACTCATCGCCACCCGAAGCGGCTGGAATGGCGCCGACGCCAATGCCTGCTGGGCCAACTGGGCTGGATTCACTGCCGGAGCCCCCGTCGGCCCCTGCCAGACAGTATTGACATAGGTGCCCCCGCAGTACACGTCGATCGCCTGGCCGGGAGCCCCCGGATACGGCTCCCCGAGGTTCGAATCGAACTGCGTTGGCGAATACGTGTAGCCCTGCGGGCACGCCGACGGAGCGCCGTTTGAGCCATTCCCCGTCGACACTTGGGTTGGGTCCCCATTGCCATTACCCGCACCAGCCGTTGCCCCGTCGGGCCCAGAGGTGCCGGATACAACCGGACTCCTTGCCCAGGCAGGGAGAGCGCAAGCCAGAACGACCGATACCACCGCGGCGGACACAGCTAAAACCCGACGCATGAGCCCTCGTTTCCCCCAGTATTCGACACCTTCCACACTCCAGTGGGGGTCAAGAGAAGTGTTGCCCGCACGCCTGCCGGCGTCGGCGTCGGATCACCGGCCGATCCAGCGACCGGCTTTCCCGTGCCGGCATTGATCATTGCGAGGCTGTCCGTCTCACAGCTCACCACGTGCGCTTGTGAAGGTCCAAGGGACTCAACCCGGGGATTACCGAGGTCAAGCGTGCCGACTGTCTTAAGGCCGTCGCGTGCGTTGGCTGCGTATTGCTTCCGGAGGAAAGCAAGTTCCGGGTCCGCGAAGTAGTTATCGAGCAGAAGGATCTGTCCGGGGTTCGCCGGATCCTTGGCGGCCGCCATGCTGGCCTGTTGTGCGGCCCGCCACTGCGAGATGATCAATGCCTGGACCTGTGCCACGGTCGTTGTCGAGGGGGCCACTGGGTGAGTGGATGTTGTTGTGGGCGCAATACTTTGGGCCTTCGGCGACCGGCAGGCAGCGGCCGAAATAAGCACCATGACAAAAGTCGCCGCGCCGAACCATCGGCGTTGCCGGGTACCGGATACCGGGGTACCGGTGTGCTGTCGAACGCCCAGATCTGTCACCTGCTACTCAGACTCATATTTTTGGTTGTATGCATCCTGACCTCCGTCAATGACGCCACAGTTCTTCCGGCTCGAACGTTGGCCCGGCCTTGGCGGTGCGCCCAAAGGGGGGATTGGCGATTGACACACGGCGGTTCGCGGAGGCGCGGGGTCCCGCGACTCGTCGGCCGCGGGGCTAATAGCTCGCAGCCCGCCCTAGCGCCACACCGTGCCGGTAGTGCCCTCCAAATGGCGGCCGTCCATAGGTTCTTGGGAGCGTCAGAACGGATTGGCTCGCGGCCGCGTCCAGCTGCCGGTCTGGTCTTTCGTCTTACCTGACGTGGGGCCAAGGACCGCTCCGCTTGTTCGGGAGAGCGGGTCGCGCCTTCGCTGGCGCGACCCGTTCCCTGCTGGATCTGCGAGAATGGGATACGCCTCCGCGGCGGCTGTCGCCCGAGACTGCCGGCGGCGTTGCGAGTCGGACGGTCTAGCCAGCAACTCCCGAGTGCCAGGATCGTCGTTGTCGGCCCGATGGTGGAGCTGGATAAATGCTCGACGCATTCTCCGGGACTGGAACGTTCGGCCGCGCTGCTTCTGCTCCTGGCGCACTGACTGTGCCGAACTCGACTTTCGACCATCGCAAGGGTCCTATGTAACGGGGGGCGCGTTGGTGCAGAGCGACCCGGTCCCACTGGATCAACGAGGAAGGATTGCCTTCGAGACGGTCGCCGCCAGGCGCCGTGTGACGGAAAGTACACCCAGTTCCGTACGATTTCAAGGGCTTGTCCACAGCCGGACTCGAAATCTGTGGATATGTGACGACCGCAGTTCAGATGACAGCCACGGGGTACCGCAGCGCTGACTTGGCTCGTCGCGGGCATACCAGTGTGAAGGTGGCTGCTGCCTGCCAGGATCAGGACCCGGCTCATGTTGGGAGGCGAGTTCGAGCGCCTTCGGCCGCCTGCGGGCACGTCCCGGCGGGCTCCCCATCGGAGGACTCCGGGCGAGCGTCGATAGAAGCGGGGGCAAGGAGCACCGCCTCAATCGACCCGATGAGATTTGGGCGGTAGCCAATAGCCCACCGTCGCAAGCTGGTCGGTGGTGATGTGTAAGCGACGGCCGACGTCTCGGCGGTCAAGGACACGCGTTTGGGTCAGCTCCGAGATATGCCGTGGGGTCATTCCGGTCAGCCGGGTGACGGAGGCTACGGATAGGACCTCCGTCCACGCCATCAACACCGCCGGCCAACTGTTCTGGTACCACCACCTCGACCGCGCCCTCGGCACCCCCAGCTTCGCCAACAAGGCCACGGCCAACTCATCGGCAACGGCTGGCAGGGATACAGCCAAACGTTCTCCCCCCCCGGTTAGCCCGTCGCGGGTCCTGTGGGCGAGAACCCGACGATGACCTTGGCGCCGTACCCGCTGGGGATTCCAACGCCGACCCTCTCCCTGACGGCTATCCGGCCGGTCGGAAAGCCAGTCTCGGGTCGGTGCCCTACGATCGCCCGAGCAACGGCTGCGGCACCGCCCTCCTCGAGAGGCCCCGCCCAGCCGACGCAGCCCATGATGTCGACCTCCGACCGCGAACCACGTCGCTGCAGCTCCGTTCACCGCCGCCGCCCCGGGTGCGACGCGACCAGGATCCGCACCCCATCTTGCCGAACAGTAACTCCCACCGGCGGGCGTGAGCGGCCGGTTGCGTTCCACGAAAAGCCGGTCGGAGCGCATCCCGGTGGTTCATGATCCAGTCGTCGAGCATCTCCTTTAGCAGGGTCATAGTGGGATGTAGCGGTCGTTGTGAAGTATGCCGCCGGGGATACGCAGTCAGAACGCGGAGCCGATCTGCACGACCACGTCGACGGTCAGGCCCAACAAGAGCTCACCGTCGCGGATCCCGGTGCGAGCCACCGGTTCCACGATCAGCCGCGACAGCGGGTCGAGGTCGGCCCGCGACGCCCGCATGTGCGGTGTGGCGGCGGCAGCAATGGAACCGGGGCAGGGGCTTGTCGACGATGGGGCGGTCGCCGGCGAAGATCAACGGCGGTCGTGGCGGGAGTTCGGGCGGTACGACTCGGTGATGTGGTCGAAGAAGCCGTGGGGGGTATCTCCACCGGCTTCACCCGCCCTCCCGCTTCGTCTGCCACGACGCAACGCCGGATGCTCGTAGTCTTACCCACCCCGGCGCTGACCGCGATCTGGTGCTGGGGCAACCCTCGGTGAGCCCTACCAGTGCAGCCGAAGTACTTCGCTCATCCTTCTCATCGATAGCTTCTTCCCGGGCACTCCGGTCCTCCTGCTTGGCAGCCTTTGAAGGCGCCGAGTCAAGAAGGCCGAATGCCCGCCCTCGGCGGTCCAAGGCCCTACCGACCCGCCCTGCAGGTCGATCCCGGTGATCGGAATACGATCAGGTGATCGCTTTCCGCCGGAATCAGTGGTCGCGTTCCACCGGGCTACTCAGCCAGCGCAACCGATTGGCTGTGCTCACTCTGTGCCCTGGAACGATGGGCGTCGCTCGCGCGGCCCCGCTTGCCGGCACAACGCCCGGCGGACACCGCGGAGGCGGGGGTTCGTGGCCCGTCTCTTCTCGGGGCGGCGTCATATCAGCCAGGAGCACGAGCGACCGAGTGCCCGTGGGCGCGATGGGCCCAACGCCCGACGAGGGTGGATTGAGTTATGGGCGTCTACCGGCCAGTCCGGCGGTCGAGCGGAGGCTGGAAGTGCTGGGCGAGGTAGATGTCGAGATCCACTTGGCGCAGTCGAATGAACTTTCCCACTCGAACAAATCCGATGCGCCGCTCGTTTACCAACCGTCGCACCAACCTCGGCGTTACGCCTAGTCGCTCGGCTGCGGCTTCGATTGTGAGAGGCGCTGTGACGACGCCGGCGGGCTTGGATCGGCTGTCATGCCGATCCAAGCCCGCCGGAGATTCTTGATCCAGTCGCCCCGAGACGGCGACGTCAATTGCGCTGTGGTCCTGCCGGGCACTCGCGGTCATGCCAACCTCGTTGCGAACGATGCGAACGGCGACAGACCGCACCTTCGGTTCCGGAGCGACTCCCGGAGGAAGCGTCGGCCGCCCACGGCTGAGTCGATGACGCTGCCCGCGTCGGGACCGTCAGGGGCACCAAGTCGTAAGCCAAAGTCAGCCCCAATCCGACAGAAGCTGAGTGCCCTGATCGGTCGTCGACGGCGGCTCCCAGATGCTGCCTTGTCTTCTGTAAGTCTCATTCCGTCTACTCCCTCTCGTCATGGCCCTGTGGTGAGCCATTCACCAACTACGGGACGCCGGGTGCCGTCAAACGGAAACCCTGAGGCGAAATTTTCGACAGTTGCATCGAGCAGCATGTCGATGGCCATGGGGCCTGGTGTCCTCCGCGCTCTGGCGGGTTCGGCTCGGGGTTCGTCTGGTCATTGAGGCGGGACCTGACCTGACCTGACCTAATAGTGAGCGGCCCCAACGAGAACTCGGAGTGGCTGACTTAGACCAGTCGGGGATCGCTCGCGCTCACCGCCACTCCGCCCGCAGCGTTGGGTGAGCCAGGTGGGTCGCCCCCGGACACCGTCGTCATGACGAAACCTCCGAAGACTCGAAGCCTGCCGGCTACGCCCAACTTCCTACACCGACGTCGGGTGCGTTTGGTGACGTCGAACTCAGCCGTCGATCGTCGCCGCCGACAACGAAGACGACTCGGAACCGGGAATCCACCGCCCGTCAATACGACTTGGTGGAGCGAGCCAGCCCAACTGCATGGCCCGCTCCATACGACGGCCCGACCAAGGCCACACCCGGCTACTACCGGACCGGGACCGGCCAAGTGGTCTCCGGCGCGGCTTGGCAGACGCCGCCCCCGCGCCGAGGCCCGCCGCGGCTCCGGCTCTCGCGGTCCTCCAGGCGGTCCGGGTTGTCTCAGGCGCGCCGCATCACGTGCGGACTGAAGGGTTTCGGTAACCCGACCGAGACCTTCCTCCGGACGTGAGACCAGTCGGCGACCCAATCCTCCTCGGTCGCCGCCTCCAGGAGACTCTTTCCCTCAGTCGCTGCCGTTTCGACTCCTATTCTGTCCCAGTGCGCCTCGCGCAGAACTGGGACCTCGTTCCGGCGTGCCATCTTCGTGCCATCTTGTATGGCACGCAGGGGTCAGCAGGGGTCACCAAACGTCATCGGTCAGCAGACCAGAAAGTGCCCTTGACCTGCCGATTTCCCGATATCTGCTGGTGGAGGTGACCGGACTTGAACCGGCGACTTCTACGTTGCGAACGTAGCGCTCTACCGAGCTGAGCTACACCCCCGCGGAGGTTGAGGTTACCTCAGCGATCCCGCCCGGTCCCCTCCCTGGCACGGGCGCTACTCGCGCTACTCGCGCCCCTCACTTTCGAGGCGGCCGGTGATCGCGGCCTGCAATCGGGCTTGGAGGATGCTCGTCGTCAGGTCGCTCCTCGTCCGCTCGAGGACCGCCCGCAGCGCGTCGGCGGTCCGGCGCAGTCCCGCGGTCACGGCATCGGGATAGTCGATCGTGACGAGCAGGTCGTAGACGTCCTCCATATCGCCGAGCAACCGCTCCGCCAGCGCCAGCTGCCCTTCGCGCAGCCGGTCCAGTAGATGGCGCCGCAACTCCGACGCCGCCTCCGCCAGCCCGTTGAGCCAGGCCGGGATCCCCACGCCGACCTCGTCATGGCTCGGCAGGGGCCGTCCGGCGACGAGCGCCGCGGTCAGGACCGCTTCGGCGTACTCCTTCTCGGCGTCGTGCACGAAGCCCGCGAACCCAACGGCAGGATGGGGTCGGACCGCGAGTTGCGCCTCCCGCAACGCGGCCCGGGCCTCTTCCGCCAACCCCTCAGCCCGCTGGACCTCCAGCCGGTGCACCGCCCGGATCGAGCTCCCACACGCCCGAATGGTGCGCCGGCACGCAGCCAGGGCAACCTCACGGGCGCCGTTCACGGCGTTCAGGTCGACCCGCATCGACGACGCCAGGTCGGCCAGTTCTTGCCGGCGTCCGACCCCCGCGCCGCCGGCGACCCCGGCGCCGTCTGGGCCGCCGGTGCCGCCGGGACCGCTCACCCGGGCGGAACCGTCAGCGCCAGGCTCACGAGGCTCAGGAGTCGCAGGAGGCATGACGGGTCGGCTGGATCACAGAGAGAGATCGAAAGACCGCCATAGAACCGAACCGGGGGGCCAAGTCGACACACAGCGACCCCAGGGCTCCTGCGACCCCTGCGGGTCCGGACTAGTTGGCCACCCGGCGAGCCAGGTCAGCCAGGCCGACCGCAGCCGGCTGGGCGTCGCGGTACCGGATCGGAACCGGACGGGCTCCGGGCAGGAACGTCAGCTTCATCTCCCGCTCGGCGGCCACGTTGCGCATGCGTACGAGTAGCGCCACGTACCCGACGAACAGCACGTCGACCACGACGTTGACCATCCACATCACGCTCAGACCGGGGATCATGGCCAACAGCGCCGATCCCGCCATGGCGACCACTAGGCCCATCAGCACGTCGCGGCGGCGCCGCTGCGCCTGCTGGCGGCGACCCCGTCCCACTGGTGCCCGACCGTGGGTCGGCACCGGCCGGTACGGGCCGATGGCGCCCGAGGAGTGGGGCAACCGAAGCCGGTTGGCCGGAGCGACCGTCATCGGAGCTGCCCGCTCCAAGACCGACAAGTGCCGCCGGAAGCTCCCGATGGAGTCGCCCAGCTTTCCCTCCGTCTTCGCACGTACCAGCGGTACTGCGATGACGGCTACCCAAATGCCAGCGAGGACAAGCAATACCACAGTGGTCAACGCTCCTCGGCCTACCCTTCCGTATCGTGGACGGTAGCTCGCTGGACCTGAGCAACGGTGGATGCAGCGTGGCCCGCGAACTCGTCTGCCTGGATTCGCCTAGAACCTAGCCGCTCGGACCCGAGGGCGCCAATGGGGAGAATGGGAAATTTCCCCTCCAACCTTGTCCCGCCGCTAGTCGCCGAGCGGCCCCTTCTCCAACACGGCGTCGATGGCGGCCAGTTCGGCGTCTCTGGCCAGTCCCCCACCGTCAACCGAAGAGTTGACGAGTGGCGCTCCGAGAGGCCCGTCGCCGCGCCGCCACATCCCCGACTTGCCGCCCATCTTCTCCCACAGCGCCAGCTCCCCGATCACCATGGAGCGGTCGCTCGACTTGCACATGTCGTAGATCGTCAGGCCGGCGACGGCACACGCCGTCAACGCCTCCATCTCGACGCCCGTGCGGTCCACGGTCTCGACGCTCGACTCGACCTCCACATTGTCGTCACCAATCGTGAAGTTGATGTTGACCGATCCGACCAGCAGGGGATGGCACAGCGGGATGAGATCAGAGGTGCGCTTGGCCGCCTGAATCCCGGCGATGCGGGCCGCTCCGAGCACGTCGCCCTTGGCCATGGCATTGCTGGCGACCTTGGAGGTGGTCTCGGGCAGCATGAACACCTTGCAGCGGGCCACGGCCCGCCGGTGGGTCGATTCCTTGGGCGTTACGTCCACCATGCGGGCTCGGCCCAGAGGGTCGAGGTGCGTCAGACCGCGGTCAGCCATGCGCCAAGTCTAGGGCGTGCTCTGTTGTCGCTCATCATGGGGAAAAGCGCCGCAATGGGCGCGGAACATCAGGCGCAGCGGGATTGCCAGCACAGGCGAACGCCAGGTCGGGGCAGCTCGTCGTCGTGCAACTCCGCGCACGGCACCAGCGACTCACCGCACACCGCCGTGGCTCCCACGGTGAGGCGCAACACCATGCCCGTCGAGCTGTGGGCGAACACCGCTCGGAGCTCGGCCTGGCCCGACGACACACACGCCAATGCCCGCTCGCTGATCGGGGCGCACAGCCAGGTCGACGCCTCGGTGTGGGCGAACAGGTACCGCCGGCCTTCTTCGTCGTGGGCCGAAAACACTTCGTCCGACATGAGGATCTCGTCGATTTGCCAACCCATCAACCAGCCGCGAAATAGCCACATCGGTGACGAACTCATAGCCGTCCACTCCCTACCCGTGCCAAGCTCCGTTGCTCGGCTCTCACGATAATTTTCGGCATCGCAGCGAAAAACCTTGACATGTGACCCGGAGTCGCGCTAGGCGACGAGCGGGTTAGCCGCCGATCTGGCTCATCGAGCGGGCCGGCCGGATGAAGGTGACCTTGTTGATCGAATGTCCGGCCCATTTGCGGCCCACGTTGGCAACGATCGCCGCCGCCAGGTCCTCGTCGCTGCCGCCGCCTCGGAGGAGGGGCCGCAGGTCGGTCTCGTCGACCGCGAACAGGCAGTTGCGCAGCTGCCCCTCGGCGGTCAGGCGAATCCGGTCGCACGCCCCGCAGAACGGTGCACTGACGCTGGCGATGACCCCGATCTCACCTGCCCCGTCCCGGTAGCGGTACTGCTGCGCCGGCTGGCTACCGCGGCCCTTCGACCGCCACCAGCGGGTACACGGCGTCGATGGCAGCCACGATCTCGGCGCCCGGCACCACCCGATTGGCCGACCACTGATCGGAAGCATCGAGGGGCATGAACTCGATGAACCGCACCCGGACCCCGCGCTCGCGGCCGAAACGGGCGAAGTCCACGATCTCGTCGTCGTTGATCCCCCGCATGAGCACGCAGTTCAACTTCACCGGGTCGAACCCGGCCGCCACGGCGGCGTCGATTCCATCCAGCACCGACTCGAGGGCATCGCGCTTGGTAATCGCCAAGAAGCGCTCCCGCTGCAGGGAGTCGCAGCTGATGTTGAGCCGCCTGAGCCCCGCGTCGTACAGATCCCGGGCCATGAGCCGCAGGCTGGCGCCGTTGGTGGTCATGGCCAGGTCCACCCCCCGGCCCTCCGCGACGCCGCCGATGCGCAATGCCGCCAACTTGGCCACCAATGCGGGTAGATGGGCCCGGACCGTCGGCTCGCCGCCCGTCAGGCGGATGCTGTCGACACCGAAGCGCTCGACGCACACCCGGGCCACCCGCTCGATCTCCTCGAAGGTGAGGATGTCGGTGCGAGGCAACCACACCATCCCTTCTTCGGGCATGCAGTACTGGCAGCGGAAGTTGCAGCGGTCGGTGACCGAGATCCGCAAGTCGCGAACCGTGCGTCCATAGGAGTCGACGAGTGCCTCACCCATGCCCACGAACCTACCGTCTCGTCACCATTACCAGACTCACCCCAGGAGCATGAGGTCGACGTCGCCGCCGGGAGCGATCCCGTCGCCGTCGGGCACCAGCGCCAACGCGTTGGCCAGCGCCATGGCCCGCAGCAGGTGCGAGTCCTGGCCGCCCGACGAACGCACGTGGAACCGCCCGTCGGTGCCCGGCGCCGCCACGACGCGGTTGAGGTGGAGTTTGCCGTCGGGACGGCGGGCGAAGCCCTCGTCGGCCACGCCCGACACCCGGGGCCGGTCGAGGGCCGAACCGGCGTAGCCCATCATCTGGCGCAGACCCGGTCGGGCGAACAACTCGAAGCTCACCATCGACGACACCGGGTTGCCGGGTAGCCCGAACACCGGCTTACCCTCGACCACGCCGAATGCCAGCGGCTTGGCGGGGCGTATCCCCACCTGCATCCACTGCATCTCCCCCACCTCGTCCAGCACCTTCTTCACGTAGTCGAAGTCGCCCATGCTGACCCCGCCGCTCGAGATGAGGGCATCGCAGGACGCCACCGCCCGCCCGATGGCGCCCCGGATCTCGTCCTCGTCGTCCCGCGCGGTACCGAGGTCGACGACGTCGAAACCCGACTGGCGGCACAGGCTGAGCAGCGTCAGGCGGTTGGTGTCCCGGATTTGCCCAGGCTGCAGCGGTACCGATCCTTCCACCAGCTCATCACCAGTCGAAAGCACGCCGACACGGGCTCGCCGGTACACGTCCACCTTTTCCCGCCCAATGCTGGCCAGGACGCCGAGGTGACCGGGCCCCAACACGGTCCCGGCCGGAAAGACCTCCTGCCCGATGGCGATGTCGCCGCCCGGGTGACGGATGTGCTGGCCGGGCAGAGCCGGTTGGCGAACCAGCACGTGGTCACCCTCGGTCGAGGTGACCTCCACGATGGCGATGGCGTCGGCGCCGTCGGGCATCGGTGCTCCGGTCATGATCCGAACCGCCTCCCCAACCCCGACGCGGTGGTCGGGCGCCGCGCCGGCCGCGAGCGTTGCCACGACGAGGAGGCGGGCCGGCTCGGCCTCCGACGCCATCTCGGTGTCGGCGGCCCGCACGGCGTAGCCGTCCATGGCGGTGTTGGCGAACGGGGGCACGTTGTCGCCCGAGACCACGCCGGCCGCGGTCACGCAGCCCAACGCCTCGGCGAGGGGGATCGACACGGCGTCCAGCCGCTGGCAGCCCGCCAGCACGAGTGCCCGAGCCTGCGCCAGCGGGATCAAACCAAGCCCTCGCGCCGCACGACCTCGGCCAGGAACGCCCGGAATCCCGGGCCCAGGTCATCCCGCTCGAGGGCCAGCTCGACGGTGGCACGCAAGTAGTCGAGCTTGTTGCCGACGTCGAAGCGCCCGTGGCGGAACGTCCAGCCGTACACCGCCTCGTCGGTGAGCAGCAGTTTGATGGCGTCGGTGAGTTGGATCTCGCCGCCTCTGCCCGGCTGCACCTGTTCCAGGGCGTCGAAGATCGAAGGGGGAAAAACGTAGCGTCCCATGACCGCCAGGTTGGATGGGGCGGATTCGACTGGTGGCTTCTCGATAATGTCGAGGATCCGGACGAGGTGGTCGTCAATGGGTTCGGGTGTGGCGCAGCCGTAGAACTGGATCTCCTGGGGGTCGACCTCCTTCAACGCCACCACGGCGCCGCGGCGGCTTTCATAGACGTCCAGCATGCTGTCGAGGACCCCGGCTCGCTCTTGCATGATGTCGTCGCCCAGCATGACCACGAACGGCTGGTCGCCGACGTGTTCTCGGGCCACCAGAACGGCATGGCCCAAGCCCTTGGGCTCGCCTTGGCGCACGTAATGGATGTTGGCCATCTCGGCGATTTCCCGCATCTCTTTGAGCCGGTCGAATTTGCCGGCCTGCTCGAGGTAGTACTCCAGTTCGAACGACCGGTCGAAGTGGTCTTCGAGACTGCGCTTGCCCCGCCCGGTGATGATCAAGATGTCGGTGATTCCGGAACGGACCGCTTCCTCGACCACGTACTGGATGGCCGGCTTGTCCACCAACGCCAGCATCTCCTTGGGCTGGGCCTTGGTGGCCGGCAGGAAGCGCGTGCCGAGGCCGGCGGCGGGAATCACGGCCTTGCAAACGGTCGATGGCATCACAGGAAGTATTACCCGCCGGTGGGACGATTACTTCGGAGTGGTCCCGCCGAGGAGGCTCTCGGTGCCCGTTGCGCAGGCGGGCGAGGTTGTCGCGGTGGCGGACCACGATGATGCCCGACACGGTCGCGAGCGCCAGGCGCTCAGACCGGGGCCGTCCGAGGGCCCCGGCGGCCAGCGGAAGGGCGGCCGCGACCGTGACCGACGCCAGACTGGCCCGCTTGGTCGTCTTGGCCAGCAGCCCCCAGGCACCGGCGGCGAGCACCGCCAGTAGGGGGTCGAGGGCGAGGAGCATCCCGCCGGTGGTCGCCACGCCCTTGCCACCCCCGGCCGGGTCGGCGGGCGGGAAGCAGTGGCCGAGGACCGCAGCCACGCCACACGCCGCCCCGAGGCCGGTACCGGCGGCGAGCTGGCGGCCCAGCATGGTCGTCACCGCTCCTTTGGCGACGTCGACCGCGACGACGACCGCCGCCGCGCCCGGGCCCGCGATGCGGTAGGTGTTGGTGGCCCCCGGGTTTCCCGACCCCTCGCGGTGGACGTCACGTCCGAGAGCCCTGGTGACCAGCTCGGCGGTCGGGAAGGCCCCGGCGAGGTAGGACGCCAGCAACAAGGCGGTATTTCGGCCGGTCCCAGGCGGAACAGCGTCGGGCAGCACCAAGCTCATGCTAGAAGGGGCGGGCAGTCGGTAAACTTGGCACTCAGGACTGGTGAGTGCTAGTCACCAGGCGGCTGTCCGGAGGAACGAGGGTTCGATGCCGACATACGAATATGCGTGCAAGTCGTGCGGCAGGCACCTCGAGGTCCAGCAGTCGTTCACCGACGACGCCTTGACCACCTGCCCCACGTGCGAGGGCTCGCTGCGCAAGGTCTACGGCAACATCGCGATCTCGTTCAAGGGTTCCGGGTTCTACAGCACCGACAACCGCTCGCTCGGCAAGTCGGGTGCCCCGAGCGGCTCCGGCGGTGGTGACTCCGATGGGGCGTCGAAGTCCGACGGCGAGTCGAAGTCGGGCTCGGACTCGAAGTCGGGCTCGGATTCGAAGACCGGTTCCAGTTCCGGGTCGGAGTCGGGTTCCAAGTCTGAGTCGGGTTCCTCGGGGTCGGACTCGAAGTCCGGCTCGAAGTCCGGGTCGGACTCGGGAGCCAAGTCGGGGTCGGATTCGAAGTCGGGGTCGGCCTCCAAGTCCGGGTCGGACTCGAAACCCGGGGGCGCGGGGACGGGCGGCGCCGGCACGGGGTCGGGCGACCGGAGCAAGGCGGCCGCGTCCTAGCGCCTTAGATTGGCGCCTTAGATTGGCGCCTTAGATCGGCGCCGTGACCGCCGCCCCCGCCGTGACCGCCGCCACCGCCGGGACCGCCGCTCGTGCCGAGATCGCGGTCATTGGCGGTTCGGGCTTCTATTCGTTCCTGGACGACACGAGGCAGGTTCCGGTCCATACGCCGTACGGCCCGCCATCGGCACCGGTGACGATCGGCATGGTCGGTGACCGGCCCGTCGCCTTTCTCCCCCGGCACGGGATGGCGCACGAGTACCCGCCTCACCGGGTCAACTACCGCGCCAACATGTGGGCCCTGCGCACCCTCGGGGTCCGGCGCATCGTCGCTCCGTGCGCCGTTGGATCGCTGCGGCCCGCGATCGCGCCCGGCCACTTCGTCATCCTCGACCAGCTGGTCGATCGCACCTCGGGCCGGCCCGACACCTACGTCGACGGCCCGGTCGTGGGCCACGTCAGCTTTGCCGACCCCTACTGCCCCGAGCTGCGGGCGATCCTGGCGGCCACCCAGCGGGAGGCACCGACGCTGAGCACGCTCAGCGCGCTGACCGTGCACCAGGAGGGAACCGTTGTGGTGATCCAGGGACCGCGTTTCTCGACGAGAGCCGAGTCGCGGTGGTTCCGGTCGGCGGGCTGGGATGTGGTCAACATGACCCAATACCCCGAGGCCTACCTGGCCCGGGAGTTGGGCATGTGTTACTGCGGGTTGGCGCTGGTCACCGACTACGACACCGGTCTGGAAGGGGTCGACGGCATCGCACCCGTGACGATGCAACAGGTCTTCGACACCCTGGCGGCCAATGTGTCGAGCACCCGTGAACTCCTCTTCGCCGCCTTACCGGCCATTCCGGCAACCCCCGGTTGCGCCTGTGGGGCTGCCCTGGCATCGGGCCCGTTCGGAGAGGTCTAAGCGCGGTCTAGGCGAAGATCAGCGAGTGCACCACGAAGAACACTCCGGCCACCAGGCAATAGATCGCGAACGGTTTCAGGGTCCGTGTCTTGAAATACCGGGTCAGGAAACGCACCGAGGCATACGACGCCAAGCCCGCGACCACGCTACCCGCGAGCACCTGGCCGCGGATCCCGTCGCCGTTGGGGCCGGTGAGATCGGGCAGCTTGTACACCCCGGCCAGGAGGATGACAGGGGTGGCGAGCAGAAATGCGAACTTGACCGCGTCCTCGTGGTCCAGGCCTCGTACGAGTCCCGCGACCATGGTGATTCCGGACCGGCTGATGCCCGCCAGCAGGGCCAGGCTCTGGGCCAGGCCGATCACGCCGGCCTCCTTGAACGCCAAGGTGTCGAGACGGCGGGCTCCGTCGGGCGCCAGCCCCTCTCGGGCGGCCAGGGCCCGGACCTCGGAGCGCAGTCGCACCCGCTCACCGGCGAGCAGGATCAGGCCGTTGATGGTGAGGAAGATGGCGGCCGCCAGAGGCTTGGTGAACAACACCCGAAGCCGGTGCTCGAACAGCAGGCCCAAAATCCCGACCGGAACGGTGGCGATAACGATGAGCCACGCCAGACGTTCCTCCGACGACTCAATCTTACGATTGCGCAGCGTGCGGAAGAACGCCGCGATGAGCTGGACCCAGTCCTTGCGGTAGTACCACAGCAAGGCCACCGCCGACGCACAATGGAGCCCCACAATGAAGGCGAGATAGAACGACTCCCCACCTGAGGACTCCTTGCTGACGAGGTTGTGCCAGCCGAAGAGCGACGGAATCAGCACCGAATGCCCCAGGCTGGAGATGGGGAACAATTCGGTAACACCTTGAACCAGGCCGATGACGATCGCCTGAAAGAAGCTGAGGGGATGGGAGGCGGCAAGCAGCAAGATGAACGTCGCTTTCCGGTGCAGCGGGGGGTTGTCCGCGGGTCGTGCGAGGCGAAGTTAGCGGACCCGACAGGCGGCATTGGACCGCCCCGTGGACCGCCCCGCCGCCGCCCCCCGGCTGCCCTCGCCGCCGCCGATGAAACGGTCATCGCGCAAGAAGCCCCGGAGACGTGAGTCTCCGGGGCTTCTTGACCAACAGATCAATCAGAAAAGTGCTATCCGGCTGCGGCAGCCGACTTGCGAGGACGGCGCTTGCGAGGGGCAGGAGTTGCCGACGCGGCGGCACTTGAGGCGGCGCCGTTGTTCGCCTCGTCGTACGCGGCGAGGAGGGAACCGGGAATGCGGCCCCGCTCACTTACCTGGTGGCCATTCTCCCGGGCCCAGGCTCGAACTGCGCCCAAGTCGCCCCGCTTGGGAGCGGTACCCGACGTCGAGGTCGAGGTGGCACTGCGGCGCCCCCGAGGAGACCTCGTCGCACCGGTCGCCGCAGCCACGGGCGTGGCGCTGGCCTTGGGCGCCTCAGGTGCCGATTCCGCAGCGGCACCGTCATTGGCCGCGTCATACGCCACCAGCACATCGCCGGGAATGCGGCCCCGCTCATTCACCTTGTGGCCATTGGCCCGAGCCCAAGCGCGCACTGCGCCCAAGTCGCCCCGCTTGGGAGCGGTACCCGAGGCCGGCGTCGACGCAGATGGGCGCCTGCCGCGAGCCCCTTTCGAACTGGACGCCGAGAGTGCGCCAGGCCGACGACCGCGGCCGCCGGATACTCGGCTGCCGGCATCGACAAAGTTCTGCAGGTCAGTGAGAAGGTCGCTCAGTTGCGAACTGTGCGTCGCACAGACGTCGACCGAATAGGAGGCGCCTTCCCAGCTAATCGTACGCGTCGCACGCTCGCCATCAGAGTCGGGGATTGCATCCCCGCACACATCACAGGTGTAGCTGAAGGTAACGAGCTGACGTTTGACCATGGAACTCCCTTGCGTAAATAGACGAGACGAGGCACAGGATACGACAGACTGCCGATACTTGCACGGTCAAGGAGTGACTTTAGCAAGAAAACGTCCAGGGATGGCGCATATGCGGTGCCCTAAAATCGAACAGACTCCATGCTACGTCCGTCCGGACCGATTCGACCGGCGGGAATGATCGCTGTGACTTAGATCGCCCGCGTTGGGCACCGCTCTGGTCGTTACTGATGGACGCCAGGGCTTCTGGGCCCGTAGAAACTCGACACCGGTCGCCATACCTTCCAGACCATCTCGTCGAACGTCGGAGCCGCTTGATGGGCATCGAAATGCCACTCCCACGACGGTTCGCCGGCATTCATGTCCGCGACGGCGGCGGCATAGCTCTCGCGCAGCTTCTTGGTCCGTACCGCATCGACCCGACGACACCGGATGAACAACCCCAACGGCAGCAATGCCGCCACCACCACGATGACGCTAACGCTCCCGAGCGCGACGATCCCCACACTTCCTCCATTCTCGCCGCTGACCGCTGAGACGGCCCACAGACCATGGACAAGGTAGGCGAAACCCCCCCTTGCGCCCAAACCTGCGCCGCAGAAGAGTATTTCTCAGTTTTCGCTCTCAGACCGTGACGCAGCGACCGTTCCGGTGGATCCAACCACTTCGCGCACTGGAGCAGACTTCCGCTGGATGTTTCGTCAACAGGCGGACATGGATCAAGTCGATACTGCGGTGTGCTCAACTTGCAGATGCTCCTCGAACTCGCGGTCAAAGAAGACGCCTCCGATGTGCACCTCCGGGCGAACGTGCCGCCGAGGCTGCGCATCGACGGCCAGCTCGAGAGCATCGACCAGGCACCGGTCTCGGCGGGTGAACTCGAACGCCTGATGGTCGAGTTGCTGCCCGCCCAGCGCACGGCCGAGTTCGCCGCGACCAACGACGCCGACTTCGCTGTGTCGGTCCCCAACCTTGGCCGTTTCCGGGTGAACGTCTTCCGGGAGCGGGGAACCGTCGGGGTCGTCCTCCGCCGAGTCCTGTCCTCGGTGGCGTCGCTCGAGGAGATGGGCCTGCCGCCGGTCGTCTCCCGGCTGGCCGACGAACCGCGTGGCCTGGTTTTGGTGACGGGGCCGACGGGTTCGGGAAAGACCACGACCCTGGCGGGAATGGTCGATCACATCAACGCCACCCGCGCAGTGAACATCATGACCATCGAAGACCCGATCGAGGTGTTGCACCCCAACAAGCTGGCCATGATCGCCCAGCGAGAAGTCGGTACCGACACCCAGGACTACGCCCAAGCGATGCGTCGTGTTCTCCGGCAGGACCCCGACGTGATACTCATCGGCGAGATGCGAGACAGCGAAACCGTCGCCGCCGCGCTGTCCGCCGCGGAAACCGGACATCTCGTCCTTTCCACACTTCACACGGTCAACGCCACCGAGACGATCAACCGGATCGTCGACTTCTTTCCCGCATTCCAGCATCACCAGATCCGCCTGACACTGGCATCGTGCCTTAAAGGGGTCGTGAGTCAGCGCCTCATCGAGCGGGCGGATAGCGATGGGCGGGTGCCCGCCATTGAAGTCATGGTGGTTACCGGCCGCATTGCCGATCGCATCGCCGATCCCGACAGTGGCCGGGGCGAGACAATCGAGGAGATGATCGCGGACGGCGAATGGTATGGCATGCAGACTTTCGATCAAAGCCTTGTCACGCTGTACCGCAACGGCGACGTGACGCTGTCACAGGCGATGAGCGCGGCATCACGGCCCCACGACTTCAAGTTGACCCTCGAAAAGGCCGGGCTGGTCACGACCGGACGGTGAGTCTCGACTCGACGGACCGTGGTTTTGACCGACGGACAGGCCAAACGCCTGTGTCGGTCGGATCTGTATGCGAAAACTAGGCCGTCCTAGCCACTCCGACCGGACACGAGACGCCGGTACCCCCGAGGCCGCAGTAACCGCCAGGATTCTTCGCCAGGTACTGCTGGTGGTAGTCCTCGGCGTAATAGAACGGCCCGGCTTCGGCGATTTCTGTCGTGATCGGACCATGGCCGGCCGCGGTCAACGCTGGTTGGAAACCATCGCGTGAGGCGAGCGCCGCATCGCGCTGCGCCGGCGTCGTCCAATAGATGGCCGAACGATATTGCGTTCCATGGTCGTTGCCCTGGCGCATCCCCTCGGTCGGGTCGTGGCTCTCCCAGAACACCTTCAGCAGGGCCTCATAGCTGGTCGCGGCGGGGTCGAAGACCACGAGCACCACCTCGGCGTGGCCCGTCTGCCCGCTGCACACCTCGCGGTAGTTGGGATTGGCCGTGAAGCCGCCCGCATAGCCGACCGCGGTGCTGTACACCCCGGGCGCCTCCCAAAACTTGCGCTCGGCGCCCCAGAAACAACCCAGCCCGAATACTGCCTGTTGCATCCCGTCGGGAAACGGCGGCCGCAGTGGGTGGCCGTTGACGAAATGAGCCGCAGGCACGGCCATCGACTCGGACCGCCCCGGCAGGGCGCGCTCGGCAGTAACCATGTCGCTCTTGTGACTGAAAATCCCCATACCCAAAGGGTACGGCTACCCGAGCGCTACTTCCGGAATCGCCGCGGCACGGCGGTGAAACGCCGCCGCTACAGGCTCCTAGACGCCGCTCATACTGACGTCGGCGATCGCCAAGGTCAGACCGGCCGCCGATGACGGCAGGCGCTCGAGGTCATTGCCGATGGCGACGACGTCGAGCAGCATCCGTTGGATCGTGGAGGCGATGGTGATCTCCCGCACGGGCTCGGCCAACTCGCCACCTCGGAACAGCATTCCCTCGGCGCCCACCGAAAAGTCGCCGCTGACGGGATTGACACCCGAATGGACCCCCGACACCGACTGGACCAGCAACCCGTCGCCCACCGAGGCCAGAATCTCCGAGGGCGATGCCGACCCCGGTTGCACCGCCACCGCCCGGGCGCCCACGCCCGGCCCGCTCTTGAACCCGGCCCGAACCGCCGAGCCCGTCGAGGCGCGCCCGGCCCGGCGGCCGGCGTAGGTGTTGTACAGGAAGCCCTGGAGCACGCCACCGTCGATGAGCACGTTGCGCCGGCAGGCCAGGCCCTCGGCGTCGATCCGGGCCGCGCCGTACGCCTCAGGGTCGGTGGGGTCGTCGACGAGGACCAGGTCGGGGACCGACACCGCCTCGCCCACCCGTTGGGCGAACAATGACCGCCCCTTCAGCACCGACTCCCCGTCGAGGGTCCCGGCCAGGATCGCCAGCAACGTGGCCGTGATGCGTGGTTCGAGCACCACCGTCAACCGCCCCGACGCCGGCTTGCGGGCGCCAAGCAAGCGGGTGGCCCGGTCGACGGCGTCGTGCGCCGCCACGGCGAGCGAGACGTCCGATGGGGCCCGTCCGACGGAGTACCCGCCACCGGTCTGGGTGTCGGCGCCCTCCCCCGCGATGGCGTAGGCCGAGACGTAGCAGGTGGTCCGCCTCGAAGCCCCGACGATCCCCGTGCTGGTGGCGACGGCTGACTCGCTGGCCGAATCGCCCCAGTAGGCCGACTCCACCTGACGGATACGTGGATCGCCGGCGCGCACCAGGCGCTCCAACTCCAAGGCCGCCTCGACCTTCTGATCAGTGGGAAAATGGGCGAGCTCGTCGCGCCAAAGGTCGAGCTGCACCGGTGGCACGCCGTCCGGCGCAGCCAAGCCCAAGTGCTCGTCAGGCGTGGCAAAGCCGGCATTGTCCCGTGCCTCGGCGAGCGTCTCGGCCACCACGTCGCCATCCAGCGACCCGGCATAGGCGAAACCCTGACGGGACCCGCTCACCACCCGGATGCCGACGCCAGCCGACTCGGCGACCGAAAGCGACTCCACGTCGCCCTCGAACACCTTGACCTCGGTCGACTTGCCCCGGGCGACGTACGCCTCGACCTGCTCGCCGTCGCGTGCCCATCCAGCCACCCGGGTGGCGATGTCGAGCAGTTCGGTCATGCCGCGGTTCCGCCGACGGTGAGCGAACGGACCCGCAATGTCGGCTGTCCGTCGCCGACGGGCACGCCTTGGCCGTCCTTGCCGCAGGTACCGGGCGAACCCATGTTGAAGTCGTTGCCCACGACGTCGATGTTGCGCAACACCTCGGGCCCGCTGCCAATGAGGTTGGCGTCGCGAAGGGGCTCGGTGATGTGGCCGTCGGCGATCAGGTAGGCCTCGGTCATGCCGAAGACGAAGTCGCCGGTGGCGGTGTTGACCTGGCCGCCGCCCAGCTGCGCCACGTAGACGCCGTGCGGGGTCTGGCGGACGATCTCGTCGGGGTCCTCAGTCCCGGCCAGCACGTAGGTGTTGGTCATGCGGACCATGGGCAGATGCTGGTAGCTCTGGCGGCGTCCGTTGCCGGTGCTGTCGCGACCCTCCTTGCGGGCCCGTAACCAATCCCACATGTACTCCGTCAGCACCCCATCTTGGATGAGCACGTTGCGCCCGGCCCGGTGCCCCTCGTCGTCGATGCCGATCGCCCCCCACTCGGGGCCCATGGTCCCGTCGTCGACCAGGGTCACCAAGGGACTGGCCACCTGCTCACCGCGCCGGCCCCGGAAGACCGATGCGTCCCGGCCCACCAAGTCGGCCTCCAGGCCGTGCCCACACGCCTCGTGGAACAACACGCCGCCCCCGCCGCTTTTGATGACCACCGGGACGGCGCCGCTCGGCGCCGGGCGCGCCGACAGCTTGCGCAGCGCCCGGGAGGCCGCCAGCCGGGCCAGTTCCTCGACGTCGTAGCGGTCGAACAGCTCCCAGCCGATGGTGGCGCCGACCGACTCGCGACCGGTCTGCATCCCGCCGTCGCCCACCGCCACGCAGCTGATCGAGAACCGGGTCTTGACCTGGTCGTCGCTGGCCAGCACGCCATCGCTGTTGGCCACCAGGATCTGGCGGCGCCCGTCGGCATAGACCGCACTGACCTGGCGGATGGCTCCGCCCGCGGAGCGGGCCACCTCGTCGGCCCGGCGCAGCAGTTCCACCTTGCTGGCCTTGGGGACCGATTCGGGTAGCACCGTGACGGCATTGGGCGCCGCCGCCGTGACCCGCGACAAGGCGATGGTCCGCACGCCCCCACCGCCGCCGCGTGCCGCGGCGGCTGCCGCCTCGGCGGCGCCCCGAAGGCCCGGCTCCGACAGGTCGGCGGTGTGCGCGAACCCCGTCGTCTCGCCCACCACGACCCGGATGCCGGCGCCGCGCTCGCGACCGGACATCAGTTCCTCGATCCGCCCGTCATCCAGCCGGGCCAGCGAGTTGCGACGATCCTCGGCAAAGATCTCGGCGAAATCGCCCCCCGTGCGCAGGGCGTCTGCCAACACCCGTTGCAATACCGCCTCGTCGATCACCAGACTCCCTTCGGCCAGCCGCCGCATCGGCAGCGCCCATCGGCCGAGGGTAACAAGGCGTCAGGTGCTAGAGGCGCGGCCGGAGCGGAGGCGGCGCAACGGCGCACCGTGGCCTGCGACGGCCGGCTCTCTGCGCCGGCGATCCTGCGCCGGGCGTCGAGTTGCGCCTGGCCGGCCCGGCGGCCCCGTACCTGCCGGCCTGGACGAGGCGCCACCCGGGTCTGGTAGGGGTTTGAGTCTCTTGTCGGAGTTGTCACCCCTCAGCGGTAACAACTCTGTACCAGAGCCACAAACCCCTACCAGACTCCCATGCCCCCCTGACTGGGGGATCCCATACAGATCTTGTTACAAGCCGCGGAGGAACTCCGACACGACCGCCCACCAATCCTCGGGCCGCTCGAACTGGGGACAGTGCCCCGCCAGGCTGATCACCGCGAAGTCGGCATCGGGGATGGCGCCGGCCAGCTCACCGCATTGCTGCAGGAAGGTCTCGTCGAATGCCCCGACGATCACGAGGGCGGGCACCGACAGCTTTTCCAGCGCCTGAAGCCGATCGGGTTGGCTCAGGATCTCGGCCGACAACGCGACCCACATGTCATCAGAGGCCGCCAGGGTCTTGCTGTCGCAGAACGCCTCGTAGTCCGGGCGGGCGGCGATCAGCCGCCGGTGCGCCTGGGTGTCGAGTGGTCCTGGGCCAAAATCCTTCTGCGCCTTGAGGAGCGCTTCGGTGCCCCCTGCCCGGACCACTTCCCGTCCGAGACTCACCAACTCGGCATCGATGCCGTCAGGCCGCTTGTGACTGGTGCCCATCAAGATCAGGCCCGCCAGGCGCTCCGGTGACTCGATGGCGAACAGTTGGGCGACCATGCCGCCCATCGAGTGGCCGAGCAGCACGAAGCGCTCCCACCCGAGCTGGTCGGCAACGGCCCGGACGTCGTCGGTGAGCAGCTGAAGGGAATACTGCTCCTCGCCCCTCGGGTGCGCGCTCTTCCCGTGCCCCCGCTGGTCGAAGGCAACGGCGTGCCAGCCGGCCGCGGCAAAGGCGTCCAACCACTCGCTGAAGTCCTCCTTGGCCCCGCCGAAGCCGTGCAGCACCAGGAGGTGGTTGGGCGCGCCGGCACCCGCCTCGGCGGCGGCCAGTTGCAGGCCTCCAACATCGAGTTGCCGAGTTTCCACGGGTGCTCCTCCTGTCAGGACGATCTACGGATTCAGGTTTGTTGGCAGCGAGACCGCAGGCGCGGGCACACCGAAGGTAACGAAATCGATGTCGGTGGCGATGGTGGCGCCGTCGACCCGGGTCGGGGGCGTGGTGGACTTGAAGCTGAAGTCGGCCGGGACCTCGATGCGCCGGAGGTGCAGCAGGCTGTCGATCCACACCTCCATCTTGAACAACGCGGTCCGACCTCCGAGCGCCGCCCGCACCGCCGCCTGCCGGGAGGCGGCGGTGGTATCGATCGCCTGCTGCGGGTCCACGGTGATGGTGTACCCGATCGTCGATGCCCCCTCGATGGCGCCGCCGCCGTTGGAGAGGATGTGGACCGTACCGCGGACGAGATCGATGGCCGCCCACGGGTCGCCGCCGGGAAGGACCTGCGGCAGCGATGCCGCGAGTGACGAGTACGACGGGTCCGATGCGGCTTTCACGTAGCCCGCGCCATCCACGATGATGAGGTCGGCGGCCACAGGGTGGCCCGGCGCCAGGACCGCCAACCGGCCGTCGCGCCCCGCAAGGTCGATGACCCCGCGGGCGTTGGCCTTCGGCGCGGTGATGAAGATCTCCGCCGTCTTGGCCGCCAACGTGGCGTCGGGCGCCCGCCCAACCACGTCCTCGGGCGCGCCGACCGGTCCTCCGGTCTTGTCCCCTCCGCAACTCGCAAGTCCCAACAGGACGGCGGTCAACGTGCCGATGAGAAAGAACCGTCTTACGGAGAAACGAACGGCCGTAGAACGCACAGTGCCACTAACCTAGGCAGATCGGCCGAAGGAGGCAGATGCAAGGGCATCGCCGGGTTTGGTCCATTCTCCGGGTCCTGGCCACGATCGTGATGCTCGTGGCCCTCGTCAGTCGCGTCGATCTTGACACGATCCTGCCTGACTGGGATCCGACCCATGTGGGCTGGCTGCTGCTGGCGATGTTCGTCACGCTGGCCGGCATCCTGCTGGCCTCGCTGCGGTGGCAACGCGTCCTGGCCGCGCTCGACCTCCGGTCTCGCATGCCCCGTCTGCTGTCCACCTACCTGGCGGGGCTGTTCATCAGCAACTTCCTGCCCAGCACGATTGCCGGTGACGCCCTCCGGGTCAGTCGCATCTCCTCCGACACCGGGGAGGCCCCTGGCACGTTCGCCTCGGTCGTGCTGGAGCGCCTGAGCGGCTGGGCCGTCCTGCCCCTGCTGACCCTGGCGGCACTCGCGATCAACCCCACCCTGCTGCATCTCCCGGGGGGTGACCGGTCTATCCACGTGGCGATCATCGTGTCGGTGGTGACCCTCGTCCTCCTCCTGGCGGTGCTGATGGCAGCCGGACACCCCAGCCTGGGTGGCCGCCTCGCCAGCCACACCGGTTGGAAACGGTTCACGGGCGCCATCTACCTCGGCCTCGACCGGTTCCGGCACCGGCCCAAGGTGGCGGCCCAGGTGCTGGCCGCCGGGCTCGCCTACCAGCTGGCGGTTGTGGCGGCCGCCTTCGCCGCCGGACACGCCCTCGGACTGCCCGTGGGATGGACGGCATTCATGGCGTTCATGCCGGTCGTGGCCATCGTCCAGGTCCTGCCGTTTCCCACTATCGGCGGCCTGGGGCTGCGTGAAGGGGCGTTGGTCCTGTTTTTGGCACCCCTCGGCGTCAACCAGAGCCATGCCATCGCCCTCGGACTCATGGTCTACGGCATCAACCTCACCGTGAGCCTGCTCGGTGCTCCCGCCTTTGCCATTGGGCGGCGGCAGTCGGTCGGAGTTGTCACCGCGGCGACCGCCGCCCCTGCCATCACTGGCTGAGCGTGGCCGCGAGCACCCTGGAGCCGCCACCGGCCGCGTCCCATCCCAAACCCAGGCTGCGGTGGTGGCGGGAGGTCCTGTACATCCTCGCCTTCTACGCCGCCTACACCGCAGTGCGCGACCTGCGGGGCAACCGGCCGGTGTCGCGCGCCCAGGCGTTCACCAATGCCACGAGGATCATTCGCCTCGAGCGGTTGTTCGGCCTGTTCCAGGAGCACCGGATCCAGTCGTGGTTCCTGCACTTCCACCTGGTGGTGCGCACCCTGGACGACTTCTACGGGACGGCCCACTTCGTCATCACGCTGGTCGCCTTGGTGTACCTGTTCCGACGCCAGCCCTGGCGCTACCCGCTGTGGCGCAACACCCTGGCAATCACGACCGGGCTGGCGCTCATCGGCTTCGCGCTGTTTCCCCTCATGCCACCCCGGCTGCTTCCGTCGAGCTTCCACATTGTCGACACCCTGCGAAGCGTCGGGGGGCTGTGGTCATTCGACTCGGGGCCCATGAGCAAGGTGTCCAACCAGTACGCCGCCATGCCGAGCCTCCACTTCGCTTGGGCCCTGTGGTCGGCGGGGGTGCTGGCCCCGGCCATACGCCACCGGGCCATCAAGGTCCTGGTGTGGTGCTACCCCGCGGTCACGCTGCTGTGCATCGTGGTCACGGGCAACCACTACATCTTCGATGCCGTCGGTGGGGCGCTGACATTGGGCGCGGGCTACGGAGGCGCCCGTCTCGTCGCCCGCAGCGCCGATCGCCGCCGGCACGAACGCGAACAGGTCCGTCAAGGCGTCGCCCAAGGATCTCCCCCGAACCCAAAGCCGGTGCGATCCCGCCAACCTTGATGCCCGGCGCCGGGGGAACGCAACGGCACCGTGGTCCCGTCTCGGGCCGCGAGTCCCTTACGCTGCCACCGCTGTGTCTGTGAGTTCCGGCATCGTCGCCCCCGCCTTCATGGCCGAGATCCGAACGCGAGTCGACGCCCGGATGTCCGCGCTCTTGGCCGCCGACCTCGAGCGCTGGTCGGCCATCGACCCCGACCTGGTACCGCCCCTCGAATCGCTCCACCGGCTGCTGCTCGCCGGTGGCAAGCGGCTGCGCCCGGTCTTCTGCCACTGGGCGTTCCTCGGCGTGGGCGGCGACCCCGACGACCCCCGGGTGGTCGACGCGGGCGCGGCTCTCGAGCTGCTTCACACCTTCGCGGTCATCCACGACGACATCATGGATGCCTCGGCCCGGCGACACGGCCAGGAGACCATCCACACCGAGTTCGCGGCCCGCCACCAGCGAGCCGCCTGGCGCGGCGAGTCCCGCCGCTTCGGCGAGGGCGTCGCCATCTTGATGGGCGACCTGGCCTTCGTCTACAGCGACATGCTGCTTCACGGGGCGCCGCGGGAGGCCCTCGAAGTGTTCGACCAGCTTCGGTTGGAGGTCAACGTTGGCCAATACTTGGACCTCCTCGGCACCGCCCGGGGCAACGCCACCCCAGAACTGGCCCGGCGGATCTGTCGCTTCAAGTCGGCCAAATACACCATCGAGCGACCCCTCCACCTCGGTGTCGCATTGGGGGCGCCGGCGCGGCTGGCCCAATTGGCATCCCCACTCAGCGCCTACGGGCTACCCCTCGGGGAGGCGTTCCAGCTGCGTGACGACATCCTCGGCACCTTCGGCGATCCCGAGGTGACCGGCAAGGCCGTGGCCGACGATCTGCGTGAGGGAAAGCCGACCCTGCTGTACGCCCTGGCCCGCCAGCGTGCGACGGGTAGTGCCGCCGCCCTGCTGGCCAGCCGTTTCGGCGCCGTGGACCTGTCGGAGGACGAGGTGGCGGCCATACAGCAGGTGTTCGAAGACACCGGGGCCCGCGGCGACGTAGAAGCAACGATCGAGGAACTGCTCGACGAATCCATCGGGGCCGCGTCGGCCGAGCAGCTGCCGCTCACCGACGAAGCCCGCCACGCGCTCATCGGACTGGCCCGATTCGTCGCCGGCCGGAACTACTGACACCATCATGAGGTGACCGCGATGACCGATGTCGAGTTTGTCTTTGACCCGAGTTGCGAGGTGACCCCGGACGAGCGGGCATGGGCGCTCTGGGATGCGATAGTGACGGTGGTCGGCGAACCTATGACCAGAGGTAGCGTGGCCTGATGCTGTTGGAGACCATCGAGAGTCCCGCCGATCTGCGGGGGCTTGACGCCAATCAGCTGGCGCAGCTGGCATCGGAGATCCGGGAGTTCATCGTCCAGGCGGTGTCGGTCACGGCGGGCCATCTGGGTTCCAATCTGGGTGCGGTCGAACTCACCTTGGCCGTGCACCGGGCGTTCAACTCGCCCCGCGACGTCATCTTGTGGGACACCGGCCACCAGGCGTACACCCACAAAATCGTGACCGGTCGCCGGGCGGCCTTCGCCACGCTGCGCCAGGCGGGCGGCCTTTCGGGTTACCCGTCGCGCTCAGAGTCGGCCCACGATTGGGTCGAGAACAGCCACGCCTCCACCATCTTGTCCTACGCCCACGGGGTGGCGGCAGCCATCGAACGTTCCAGCGCCCCCGACCGCAAGGTCGTGGCGGTCATCGGCGACGGTTCGCTGACCGGGGGCATGGCCTACGAGGGCCTCAACAACCTGGGACATTCCGGCAGCCGGGTCGTGGTGGTCCTCAACGACAACGGCCGGTCCTACGCCCCGACGGTGTCGCGACTGTCGGAGAGCCTGACCCGCATCCGCCTTCACCCTGGCCTGAAGTCGATTCGCTCCAAGCTGGAAGAAGCCCTTCGCGTCCTGCCCGCCGTCGGGCCATTGGCCTACTCCAGCCTGCAGGGCATGTACTCCGCCATCCGCGAGGTGGTCGAACCGCCCGCCTTCTTCGAAAGCCTGGGCGTGCGTTATGTCGGCCCAGTCGACGGCCACGACGTCCTGAGCCTCGAGCACACGCTTCGCCAGGCGGCGGACTTCGATGGCCCGATCGTGATCCACGTCCTGACCCACAAAGGCCGGGGCTACGCCCCCGCCGAGGACGACGACGAGAAGTGCCTGCACGACGCACCGGTATTCGATCCCGCGGTCGGGCCGACCGAAGCCGAACGGGCCCCCAAGGGCTACACCCAAGCCTTCAACGAGGCGATGCTCGGTATCGGGGAGGATTTTCCCCAGGTCGTCGCCATCACCGCCGCCATGCCCGGCCCGACCGGCTTGCTCCCGTTCCAGGCCCGCTGGCCGGACCGGTTCTTCGACGTGGGCATTGCCGAGGGCCACGCCGTGACCTCCGCCGCCGGCATGGCCATGGGCGGGTTGCGGCCCGTGGTGGCGGTGTACTCCACGTTCTTCAGCCGGGCCTTCGACCAGGCCAACCTCGACGTCGGCCTCCACGGCCTTCCGGTGGTGTTCGCCCTGGATCGGGCGGGGATCACGGGCGACGACGGGCCCAGCCACCACGGCGTGCTCGACCTGGCGCTCGGCCTCAGGATCCCGGGGCTCACCATTTTCGCTCCTTCGTCCAACGCCGAGATGGCGGTCATGCTGCGCTCGGCCTTGTACCTCGACGGACCGGCGGTGGTGCGCTACCCCAAGGGTGCGGCCCGGGTCGTGCCGGCCACTCAGGTGGGTTCGGGGCTTGCAGCCCGGCAGGTCACCGCGGGCGGCGACGAGGTGTGCCTGCTGGCCGTGGGCAAGATGGTCGAGGCGGCCGAAGATGCGGCGGCGTTGCTGGCCGTCGACGGGATCCGCGCCACCATCTGGGACGTGCGGGTGGTGCGCCCCCTCGACCCGGCGATGATCGCCGACGCCGCCCGACACGATCTGGTCGTGACCATCGAGGACGGTGTGCGTGAAGGCGGCGCCGGGGCGTTCATCGGCCAGACCATCGCCGACCTGGCCGACCCCCCCAGGCGCCCGACGCCGCCGGTGCTGGTGCTCGGCACGCCGACCGCCTTCATCCCCCACGGCAAGCCGGCCGCCATCCACGCCCAGCTCGGACTCGACGGTCCCGGCATCGCCGCGGCCGCCATAGGGGCGTTGAGAAACGCCGAGGCTTCGGCGTCGGTCACCGACTGACCCCGGAATCGCCCACGCCGTGAGCTCCTCGGCCTCGTCCATGCAACGGGCGTCGCTCCTCGAACACCTTCGGGGTGACAGCGCCGCGTTGGCGGCCGCGGCCGAGCGGTCACCAGCGGCGGCCATTGCGTCGTGCCCCGAGTGGGACATGACCGCTCTGCTGACCCATGTCGCCGGGGTGCACGAATGGGTCGCGCACATTGTGCGCACCCGATCCCCGGTATACGTCAAGCGCCAGACCACGGCCCCCGAGGGTCCCGACGCCACGCGCGAGTGGTTCGAGCGAGCTGCGGCCCAACTGCTGGAGGCGCTCGAGGGGATCGATCCCGACGAGCCGGTCTGGAACTGGTTCGACCGCGGCCCGGCACCGGCGCGCTTCTGGGTGCGGCGTATGGCCCATGAGACGGCGGTTCACCGCTGGGACGGCGAGGCGGGTGCGGGGGATCCGAATCCGATCGCGCCCGACCTGGCGGTGGACGGGATCGACGAGTTCCTGGGCTTCGTCGGGCTCTGGCTGGCCCGCCAGCCGGTCGCCAACCTGGCGGGATCGCTTCATCTTCACGCCACTGACATCGACGGCGAGTGGTCGATCGACGTATGGCCCGACCGCTTGGAACACCGCCACGAGCACCGCAAGGCGGACGCCGCGATTCGGGGGCCGGTCTCGGATCTACAGCTGTGGATGCTCAACCGGATCCCGGCCGACGCCCCCAACCTGCAGGTGTTCGGCGACCGGGCGATCATCGAGGCTTGGCGCCAGTTGCAGTTCTGACGGCCCAGCCCCGAAGCCGGGGGGCGGGGGCAGCGGCTCCACCAGCTCGGGCCCCTCGTTGGCCACGTCGTTGACCCGGGTGCTCACGGGGTAGGCCTCCAGGTCACGCGACGCCGACGGCACCAGAAGGCCCTGGATGGCGGCGAGGTCGGTGACGCCGGGGTCCAGCCATGTATCCCAGGCCGCGGCGGGCAGGATGACCGGCATGCGGTCGTGGATCGGCGCCACCAGGTCGTTGGCCGCGGTCGTGATGATGACGCAGCTTCGGATGGGCTCGGCATCGGGCTGGCCCTTGGGCCGCCAGAACTCCCACAGCCCTGCGAACGCCAGTGGGCTCCCGTCTTTGTGGCGGATGATGTAGGGCAGCTTGTTCTTCTTCTTCGCCTTGCCCTTGGCGTCGCCGTCGCGTACCTGCCATTCGTAGAAGGCGTCGGCGGGAATGATGCAGCGGCGCCTGGTCAGCGCCCCCTTGTAGGCATTCTTGGTCTCGATCCCCTCGGCCCGGGCGTTGATCATCTTGTTGCCGGCCGACGGATCCTTCGCCCAGTACGGGATCAGCCCCCAACGAAAGGCGCCGAGCTGCCGGCGGGGACTTTCCCCATCTTCTGTTGGTCGCCGTTCGGCCACTGCGTACACGTCCTGGGTGGGGGCGACGTTGTAGCGCAGCGGGAGTTCGTCGACCTTCACGTCGTCGACGGCGAACACCTTGGCCAGGTCCGCCGGCGCCGACGTGGAGGTGTAGCGGCCGCACATGGCGTCGAAGCTACGCGGCGCTGGCGGCGCGGGAATAGCCGTGCGCCACCTTGGCGGCCAGCATCTGGCGTTGCGCCTCGGCCAGGGTCAGGCGGCCGGTGCAGACCTGGGCGTGGAGGCTGTTCTCCAGCGTGTCGTCGGGGACCGAGAAGGTGTGGGGCTCGGGGAACAAGTTGACGGCCGAGGCGGCGGCGCCGCCGATTTCGAGGGCGATCACGTGTAATCGGAGGGACACGACCCGCGTCTTTGATGTAGGTCGTAGTGATTCGGGAGCTTGAGCATCCACCGTTGACGACGAGTAATCCGGTACGTTCCGCCAACGTGGCCGACGTAGAGGCCTGCAGGATCGGGCCCTCCTCCGCTTGTCAGACCGCCGGGTCGATCTGGATGGCGGTGACCGGACCTGGACCGTCGTCGGCCCGACCATCTGCCGGTGGCGCCGGTCGAGCAGTGGTTGGAGTACCTGCGGACGGCGCGGGCGGCGTCGCCCATACGGTCCGGTCGTACGCCCGCGGCTTGGCCCTGTGGTGGTCGTTCCTGCTTGAACACGAGTTGCCGTGGGACAAGCCCGACGTGGGGAAGGTCGGGACGTTCGTCACCTGGTTGCGGACCGGCGACAGCCCGGCGGCGCGAAGCACCTTGCGCGTTGAGCGTCCTCCGAGCGAGGACACGATCTCGGTGAGAGTCAAGGCCGTCCAGTCGTTCTACGCCTTCCATCTGCCCGGCTCGACGTGGTGGCAGGACCAACGGCCGTTCACTCGCCCCCGGTGGAGCGCCTACAAGCCGATGCTGGCCCATCTGGCCCGGCCGCTGCCCCGGTCCGCGATCGGGTTGCGCCAGCGACGCCGGGTTGTCCCTCCGACCTTCACCCCGGCGCAGGTCGACCGGATCCTCCAGGCGAGCGCCACCTGGGACCCAGCCACCCGTCGCTGGGCCGGTTCCCTGCGGAACCGTCTCCTGTGGGCGGTGCTGGCCGGCACGGGAATGCGACTCGGCGAGGCGTTGGGTCTCCGCCACTGCGATTGGCGGACCAGCCGAGGCGATTTCGCCTCGGTGGTGATCGAGCCGCGCACCGATCATCCGCACGGGATGAGAGTCAAGAATTCCTCCGGGCGCCGGGTGTTGGTGAGCGACGAACTGGACCGGCTTTACGGCGACTACGTGGTCGAGTTGTGCGAACGGGGAGCAGCCGACCTCCCCGGGAGTTTCGACGACAGCTACATGTTCGTGAACCTCGAGCGGGAACCGCGGTTCCGGGCGATGCGGCCCGAGACGGTGTACGACGAGGTCGCCCGGCTGCACCGCCTGCTGACGGGCACGGTCCCGGCCGGTTGGACGCCGCATTGGTTCCGCCACACCCACGCCACAGCCCTCCTGCTTTCGGGAGTCGACGCCGTGATCGTGGCCCGCCGGTTGGGCCACGCCGACGTGCAGACCACGTTGACGATCTACGCCCATGTGAATGAAGACGCCGAACTGCGGGCGTTGGACGGCTGGGCTCGCTGGGCGGGCCCCGGAGCGACCGGAAAGGAATAAATGAAAGCCAGCCCCTACCGCCAGGAGCAGATCGAAGCGTGCTTCGATCCCGAGATCCTCGCCGCCATGTGGGCCGAGGTTCCCCAGCCATTCCGTCTGACCCGATACCGCCACGACAACGTGCCCGCGGAATGGGCCTCCAGCTTCGCCCTGCGACCGCCGAACCCAGCCCGGGATACGAGCGATGTAGTCAACCTGGGGCGCCTGCCAGAGACGATGGCCCAAGAAATGGCCTGGGCCATCTGGCGGATGGTCGTAGATCACGGCCGCATGGTGCTCTCCCCTTTCGAGACCATGCTGGTGCGAGTAGCCGATGTCGTCGACCGCCCGCCACCGGGAAGCGGACCGGTGCGGTCGCTGGTCGATCTGTCCCTGGCCCAGTGGGAACGCGAGATCGCCAAGGCCCACATTCGGCGGGGCTGCGTCGTCCGCCAGGCGCGCCCGCATGTGACCGCATTCAGAGCGTTCCACGAGCTGGTCAGCCTCCGCTACGACCGGCGCGAGTGGTGGCGCCGGGATGTGTGGAACCCCTCGGTCGACCACCGCATCCCGCTGAGGACCCACGAGCCCCACGGCCATCACGTGGTCAGCTTTCTTCCCATCACCCAGGGGTGGCTTCGGGAAGCGGCCAAATGGCATTGCAAGGTGTCCCTGGAGACAGGCCAGCTCACCTGGTCGAGCGTGATGATGCGTGTCGTCTCCCTTCAGCACTTCGACGCCTACCTGAGAACCGTCGGCATCGACATCCCCTGGCTGGCCGACGGCGTCAGCGGCCCCCGAGCCGTCATGCTCGACTACCTCGGTCATCTCCGCCAACAGAAGCGGCAGAGCGGAGCCCGGCAGGGTCAACCCCTTTCCAACGGCTCCATCGCCCACCGATTGACCGACGTCGAGGTGTTCTACAACTGGATGACCACCGAACGCGAAACGGCGGCGTTGGTCCTGGGACGCCAGTGGCTTGAGCTGGATACCAGGCACTTCCGATTCTTCCGATTCGGTGAGAAACCCCGTCACGCGTCGCAGGCGAAAGTGGAAAGCGGCGTGGCCGAACAGGTGATTGACGACGAGGCCCTCAGCCTCATCCTCGAGAAGGCCGAGCTCATCGGCCGGCCAGTCGACGACGGTGGCCTCGGCGACCCGCAAGCCATGAACATCCTGCTGCTCCTGGCCTTCACGGGGAGGCGGATCAACGAGATCCTTATGCTCGACTTCGATCCGCTGCTGCCGTTGGGCTGGGAGGGCGGAACCGATAAGGACCGCGAGTGGTTCGTCGCGAAGCTGCGTTACCAGCAGACCAAAATCCGCCAAGGCCCCGACACCATCCCCGTCGAGGCCGAAGTGGTGGCCATCATCAAAGCCCAACAGAAGTGGGCGCAGGAGTTCATGGTGAATCTGACCGGCCGTCGCGATCAGCCCCCACCCCGCTACCTCTTCGTCGCCCGCCGACGAAACCACAACGGCGCCCGCCACTACCCCGTCGGCTCGATCAGCACCTTGTTCACCAACTACGCGGCCAAGATCGACGCCCGCGACCAGGCAGGGCATCTGATCGACATCTCCCGGACCCACCGCTTCCGGCACACCCGGGCCACCACCCTCATCAACCGTGGCGTCCAGCTGCCAGTCCTGATGCGCTACATGGGCCACGCCTTCCCATCGATGACCCTGCACTACGCCCACATCGCAGCGTCGACCGAAGAGCGAGCCTTCGTCCGGTTCCAGAAAGTCACCAGCGACGGCCGGCCGTTGGACATCGACCCACGGGACCTCTACGACATGATCCAGCTGATGGCCGACGCCGATCGGATGCTGCCCAACGGCGTCTGCCTCCTGCCGCCCAAGATGGCTTGCGACCGAGGCAACGCCTGCCTCACGTGCCCGAAGTTCGCCACCGACCGCGCCTACCACGACGCTCACGTCGCCCAGCTCCACGCCATCAGCGAACTCATCGAGCAACGCCAAGGCGAGTTCCTGACCAAGCACGGCGCCCCGATGTCCGAAGACAACATCTGGCTGGCCGGCCGCCGCCAAGAACAGGCCGCCCTGCGAACGATCATCGCGACCCTCGACGCCCAAGCCGCCGAGGATGCACGGGCCATCCGCGGCGCCGGGGCAGGTGCCAAAGGCGAACAGCCAGTGACTCTAGACCTCGACCGGCACCGGAGGACGGCATGACCGTCGACGCCGAGACCCGCGCCGACACGCTGCGACAAGCCGCTCAGGCCAAACGCACCCGGGCTACCGCCAAGGCCGACCTGGCCATCAAAACCATGACCAAGAGCGGCCAGGCGATCGACTTCCGCAACGTGGCCCGCACCGCCGGCGTGTCCGTCGATTTCCTCTATCGCAACCCGGAGCTCCGGGCTCGGATCGAACGTCTCCGGGCCCAACATCGTCCGCCGGCGCCCGCAGCGACCACCGACGCCGAGTCCTCCTCCACCAGTCAGACCATACGGTTGCTCACCGCCCGCCTGACAGAGGAGAAACGGCTTCACCACGAGGACGTCACGACGCTTCGAGCCGAGCTCGCAGCCCTTCACGGAGAACTCCTCCGGCTCAGAAGGAGTCCAGCAACTAGCGGAAGCTCCTAGCGAAGGGGTTACGCCCAGCTGGTCCGCTACCTCGCTGCCAACACGCGCTTGACGTTTATTCTCCCTGGTCTCAGGTTGCCCGAATGTTACGCTCCAAAATGGATGACCACGGACATAAGCCCGGAGGATCGGGACGAGCAGTTCCGGCGAGAACTGAAGGACGGCTTCGCCATGTTTCCCAACGAAGATGCAACCGTCGAGGAAGTCCACTTCGAGGGCGAGTATCCCGACGTGTTGGTCCAGGTGATATTCCGTGAGGTCAACGTCCCACCCCCCGTTGACCCACAAGTTCGACACTGCGCTACCCAGTCTCATTGAGGACCTGGAAGGGCCATCCGCCGACTTCGAGCTCCCGCTGAACTCTCTGGCGTATGCGATCGTTATCGACGTTACCTTGAACCCAGCGTGGCAAGGCATCGTGGATAGGGCCGATCAAAGTGTCGGCTTCTGGCCGTGGTTCACCTTCGACGGGCCGACCGGCAAATCGCCGCGGCCACGAGTGCGCCAGGACGCGTTCGGTTGCAAGGTGAAGATCGAGTGCGTCACCCATAACGGGTTGGTGCGGAGGGGTTCGCTTGCGCCACGATTTCTCTGCAAAGGCATCTAGCAGCCCATACAGCCGATTGGGTTCTCCGAGCGCCGCCGCGTGCTGTCGGAGTCGCCATCAGATATTGCCCCAAAGCCGGCATTTCTTGCCACGCGAAGCCGCGCACAAGGCCTGTCCATCCCCACCCCGGCCTCGTCGTCCAAGTTTGATCAGTCGAGGAGGCGGCAAACGAACTACGGCTCTCGGCTTGGGTCACAGAAACCGCGGCGACGTTGTATCGGCTCGGAGGGTGTCCCTCAAGCCACCATCCCCGCCCACCGTGAGCGGGACGTTCAGGCCGCCCGGCGTCCCACTCGAGTGGTGGTCGGGTGTCGCTGCGCACAACGACAAGAAGTCCGTCGGGTTCGATGCGAAAGCGTGGCTGTCCGAGCACCCTCTTCGGCCCGAACAGCAATCGGCCTTCTTCGATCGAGAATCCCCGCCAGGTTGCGCGGTCGAACTCCCGGCTAGACATTGAACACCAGCGCGTTGAAGAGCCCGCAAGTATTCCCGGCGAGATCGCTTGGGTCAACTAACAAAGGAATACCGCCCGAAGAACTGGCCTTTGTCTGCGGCACCTTGAAGGGCGGCCACGTTTCAAACTGGCGGCCCGGATCCGGCTTCATTCGGATCTCCCCGTCGCGGCCACAACCGAACCCACATACTGCATGTAGGCAGAGCGCCAGTCCGTGGCGATCGCCTTTTGAGCGACGGCGAGCCCCACCTCGTGAGCGCAAACCAAGGCGTGCAGGCGGAGCTCCAAGGTGTCCTTCACGTGGGCTCCGTCGAGACCGTCCCAATTCTCTGGCCACAGGTTGGCCACCGCCGCCGGCGCCCCACCGAGGGACAAAGGCACGAGGTGGTCCAACTCCACGAGGGACAAAGGTTCCGACAGGCCATAGGAGCGCATCTCGGCCCGCTTGATTGGCTCGGTCACCGAGATCGGCGGCCGGACCTTCGCGGAGTACCCGACAACGCAGATGGTGCTGTCAATGTTGGTCTCGGTCACCGCTGGGTCGGTCGCACCCGGCGTGCACCGACGATCGGGTCGCCCACTCACTACCTGGCAGCCGGCTGCCGCCGACGCGGCAGGAGCGTCCCAGTGCCCCGCCACTGTGCCGACAACAGCGGAACTCCCTGATGACGCCAACGGTTGACCTCCTGGGGCTGGAGCACTACACCCGGCGGCCATCACTGCGGCTACAGCCAGGATCGTCATCTTGATGCACCGCGGTCCGCGGTCAGGACACGTCGAGGACCATACGAGCAAAGTCCCTGCCATCATGGATTCCGGTGACCACATGGCCAGCGGACGATCCTGCGGAGGAACGCCGACTGGCACGGATGGAACGTCGAGTCGGCTGGATCGCAATCGCGCTGAGCACCGGCTGCCTGATCGCCTTCATCTGGACCTGGGCCCTGACGACTTGGCCGGTGTTCGACTACTGGGTCGTCCCGTCGTTGCTCCCTACCTTTTCCGGCCTCATCGGCCTGACGGCAGCTGTCGGCTTGTGGCTCCTCCTTCGGCGGTTCTCCGTCATCCAAAGACCCACAATCATCGTCGGACCGATCGTGGTGCTCGCGGGGATTGGATTGGGCGTGAGTCCCCTGACCGCGGGAGGCTCGAGTGGATGGTGCAAATCGGTGATCGGCAACGTCGGGTTCCACGGCGATTACCGCGAAGACTGTTTCGATGCCCGAGCCTCTCGGGCAGACGCGATCGTCCTGACCTTCGGCCTGTTGATCACCGCTGCCGGCTGCGCTCCGTTCGCCAACCGGGGCACCAAGCCGACGGACTGGCGAAGGAGAACCTTTCCCGGCATGAGTGATCAACCTCATGATAGACAGGTCCTTGCAGACGCGTCCGAAACGATCTGACCAGCCAAAACGTACCCCTCGGCCGGTCGTCCGGATTCAAGATGGTCCTCCTCGTAGTCCCGGACCGAGTGGTCGGCGTAGCCGTACGTCATGATCTGGTGCACCTTGAGGGGGTCGGTGAAGCTCACGGGCGGGCGGATCGTGGTGGTGTAGCCGCTGACGCAGATGGTCGACTCGATGGTTGCGGGGGTCACCGCCGGGTTCAGCAGGTCGACCGGCACACCGGTGATGGTCGTGGTGACGGTCGTCGCCGACGGTGTCGTGCCGTGGTGGGCATCGTGCTGGCGCCCGTCGTCGTGCTCGTGGCGCGTGCACCGCTCGTGCTCGTGCTCGTGGCGCTCGCGGCGCTCGTGCCGTGAGCGCGCTCGTGCCCTCGTGGTGCTCGTGGTGCGAGCGGCACTACCGTTGCCGATGCTGCTGCCGCACCCGCCCAGGAGCGCAAGCGCGACGATCGCGGCCGCGGTCCGCCGTCGGGGCTGGTTCAGGAAGTCCCGCCGCCGTTGTCGTTGTGGGCGTGGGCATGGGCCCGCGCCTCGGCCTTGGCTCGGGCAACGATCCGGCTGGGTGCCATGGCCGGAGGCCGGGCTCCTGGGGGCGTCACGAAGTCGTCGAGGAGGTGGCGGGTGGCCTCGGCCACCTCATCGACCGCCCGCTCGAAGGCCTCCTGATTGGCCCGAGACGGGGCCCGCTGGCCACTCACCTTGCGGATGAACTGGAGGGCGGCGGCGCGGACTTCGTCGTCCGTGGCGGCTTCTTCGCCCCGAAGGGTGACAATGCTGCGGCACATGACGCGACGATACGTGCATCAAAAGGCGATCGGACGATCCTCGGAACCGAAATCCGCGCCCGGGCGTCAGACCCGGCGTGGCCGTGTCGCTGTCCCCAACCCTGGAAACAGGTGTTGCCCTGGTCGGCGACGCCTTCCAGATTGCGGTCGCCGAGCATCACCGGCGCTTGTCGGGTCTGGCCTATGTTCTGACCGGCGACCGCCAGGCGGCCGAGGAACTCGTCGCCGAGGCGTATGCCCGGGTCTGGGGCCGCTACCGCCGCCACCAGATCGACGACCTGGGCCCGTACCTGCGCCGCGCCGTGGTCAATCTGGCCCATAGCCGGCGGCGCCGCTGGAAACTCGAGCGCGACCACGCCGAGACGCAGCCGGGCGGCGCCACCGATGTCGTCGTGTCGTTCGAAGACGGTGTGGACATGCGGCGCTCGCTGCACCAGGCGCTGCTGGCACTGCCCGTCGAGCAGCGAGCAGTGATCGTGTTGCGCCATCTCGAGGATTTGTCCGAGGACGAGACCGCCCGGGTGCTCGGCGTCCGCCCCGGAACCGTCAAGTCACGCCTGGCCCGGGGCCTCGAAGCGCTGCGAGTCCAGCTGGCCAACCATGAGGAGAGGCCGTGAACCCTATGGAGCCCATGACGCCGCCCGACCCGTTCGAGGATCGTGTCCGTGACGAGCTCGGCCACGTGGTCGACTCCTACGTCCCCACCCCCGGGTTGCCCGAGCGCATCGAGGCCCGCACCCGCGAGCGGGCCCGTGACCGCGCCCGGGTCCTCATGGGTGCGACGGCCGCAGCCGTGGTCCTCGTCGCCGGCTTGGTCGTCGTCACGAGAGGTGGGGGCGACCAGACCACCAGGATCGCGTCGGGCCCACCCGCCGCCTCGTCGGTGCCCAGCACCTCGGTGGCCGGTCCGGCCACCACCATTCCTGCCGTCCAGGCGCCCGTCAGCGTCACGCCGGCGGCGGTGGCGCCCAAGTCGTTTCTGGCCGCGGTGGGCGGAGGAAACGAACAAGCCGTCGTCATCGACACCGCCACCGGGCATGTCGCGCGCACCCTGAGCGCGGCGCCGCGAGGCCAGGAGGTGTGGGCGGTCAGCGTCGACGGCCGGACCCTGTACGCCCCGACCCAGCAGGCAAGCGTGTGTTCCCGAACCTATCTGGCGATCGACATCGACGACGGGGGTGAGCTCCGGCGTCGCGTTCCCCGGGCTCAACGGCCTGCAGTTGGTCGCACCGAGCCCCGACGGCCAAACCCTCGCCTACACCACCGGATGCCAAGCATCGGCTGCCGACCCCAGCGCGACGCATCTACGCCGGCCCGACGGCTCCACGACGACCCTGGACACCGGCGGCGCCGCCATCCAGCTGTCGTGGAGCGCCGACGCGACGAAGCTGGCGGTCGAGGTCAACCCCGCAACGGGCTCCCCCGGCCTCGGCGGCCTGCAGATCTGGTCCGTCGGACCTACGTCGGTCAGTGGGCCGCGGATGGTGGCGCCGATCCACCCGGGCTGCCAGTTGGCGCTCCCGCGCTTTGCGGGTGACGGGCTCTTCGTGACCGAAACCTGCCCGCCACCGGGGACGGCCTCGGCGTCGCCGTCGGTCGTGCGGCTGCTGCTCCTCGACCCGGCGACGGGGGCGCTCAGGCGATCGTGGTCGTTGTTGTCCGCTCCCTACGCCACGGCGGCGGATTTGGCGGTCGACCCGACCGGCGGCTGGGCCCTGTACTCCCTCGACGCCGACAAGATCAACGGACAGGTCTCGCTCCTGTCACTTGCACCGACGACGGCCAAGCCGCGGGTCATCCTGAATGACGCCTTCGAGGTGGCATGGCTTCCATCTCCGGCATCGCATCGGCATCGGCGTCCAGCGCGGGGACGACGCCTGGTGCGGCTCCGACCACGGTTCCGACCACCGTGCCCGTCACGGTTGCGGGAACCGTGCCCGCGACCATCCCACCTCCGACGGCCCCAACCAGCCTCTGGGTACCGTCGTGCGGGTTGGGCGCGCCGACCACGCCGTACTTTCCCAACGGGTGCGTCCGCCCGGACGGGTCCATCCAGCCGCCCTACTGAGCCGTGCGTTCGGGGCGGGCGAAGCGGTTCCGAGCGTCCTCGGCCAGGCTCCGGCACCAGCAGCCCGCCAGATGGTCGTTGACCAAACCCATCGCCTGCATGAAGGCGTAGACCGTCGTCGGCCCGACAAAGGTCCAGCCCCGGCGTTTCAGGTCCCGGCTCAGCGCATGCGACTCAGCCGTGGTCGCCGGCAACGGCACCGTGACGGGGCCGTTGCCGGGAGCGACGGTCCTGCCGGGCTCCCACTGCCACAGATACGCGGCCAGCGACCCGAACTCGGCCTGGAGCCCGAGCGCCTGGCGGGCGTTGTTGATCGTCGAGGTGATCTTGCCCCGGTGCCGGACAATGCCGGCGTCGGCCAGCATCCGTTCGATATCGGCGTCCCCGAACCGGGCGACCGTCTCGATATCGAACTGGGAAAATGCCTCCCGAAATGCGGGTCGCTTCCGCAGGATGGTGAGCCAGCTCAACCCGGCCTGAAAGCCCTCCAGACAGAGCTTCTCGAACAGGGTCTCGTCGGTACCGACGGGGAATCCCCATTCGGCGTCGTGGTAGGCGAGATAGTCCGGCGTACTCGAACCCCACCCGCACCGAATGCGACCATCGGGCCCCTCGGTGAGGCCGGCGCCGCTCATGACACGATTCCGACGGCGACGACCCCGGCAACCAATACCAGCGCCCCCAAGTCGCGCCACGTCGGACCCGAGGTTGTATCCGAGACGGTGCCGAAACCACCTCGCGCCTCCATGGCCTCGCCCAGCTCGGTGGCCCGGCGCAGCGACACGGCCAGCGTCGTGAACAACAGGTCCTGCGCCTCGCGCACCACCCAGGTGAGGTGAAACTCCCGGTCCATGCGGGTTGTCGGCCGGAGGCGGCGGGCCGCGGCCAGGGTGCGCACCTCCTCGATCAGCAGCGGAAGGCAGCGGATTGAAAGGGCGATGGTCGCCGCCCATTCGTCGATCGGCAGCCGCAGCCAACGAAAGGGCGTACCGAGGCGCGCCAGGGCGGGCGCCACCTCGGCCAGCGGCGTGGTCCAGCTCATGAGGGCAGCCGCGATGAACACCGTCAAGGCGAGCGCCACGATCCGGGCCCAATCCTCGAGACCGCCCCAACTGATCGCGATCCCGCCGAGGTGGCCGATCGGCCGGGCGGAGGAACGAAGGCTGAGGAAGGCGCCCAGCGCGATCCCGACCCAGAACCAGCGCGGCAGCCGGGGAAGGGCGCCGCGGGGGATGCGAGCCACGATCCAGGCGAGGGTTATCAGGCCCACTCCGGCTGCGATAACCGGCCAGAGGGGCTTCAATCCGAGGACCAGCGCCAGCGTGGCGAGGGCGACGAGCTTGGTTCCCGCCCAGAGGCGGTGCATCGCGGTGTTGCCGGGAATGGGTCGGAGCAGGTTGAGCTCGACCTGGCGCCGCCGGCCGCGGTGCGGTGTCGGTGTCGGTGTCGGCTGCGGCGGCGGCTGTGGTGGCGGTGGCGCCTCTGGCAGTCGCCGACTTCTCCCGGCGGCCCGTCATGGCGATCCTTCGGAGCCGCGGCCGGCCAGTTCCGGCATTGGTCCGTCGGCTACGACCCGGCCATGGTCGAGCGTGACCAGTCGGTCGACCAGCTGATCGGCGCCATCGGTGTCATGCGACACCAGGATGATCGTCAGTCCGACGTCGATCCGCAGCCGGCGCAGAACGCTGATCAACCCGCGCCGGGCACTGTCGTCGAGGCCGGCAAATGGCTCGTCGAGGATGATGACACTCGGCTGGCGGGCCAGCATCCCGGCCATGGCAACCCGCCGTTGTTGACCGCCGCTCAGTTGGTCGATCGAACGGGTGCCGAGTTCGCGCGCATCGAGCCCGACCAACTCGAGCGCGGCGTCGGCCGATGCGGCGTCGACTCCCCCGGCCGATCGCACATCGCTTCGGACGGTGCTGCGCAGGAGCTGTAGCCGGGCGTGCTGGAAGGACAGCGCCACCTGGCCGAGCCGGCGGTCGAGTGGCTGACCACCGAGCAGGGCCTGGCCTTCGCTCGGGATCAGCAGTCCCGCCAGGATCCACGCCAGTGTCGACTTTCCCGACCCATTGTGGCCGACGACCATGACCGCCTCGCCGGCGCCGACGGTGAGATCGATATCGGTGAGCGCCCGGTGGGCCCACGGTGACCCGGCGCTGTAGATGTGCCCCACGCCGGACAACTCGATCGCCTGCCCAGCACCGGGTGCTGCGATCTGGGCCGCAGCCCCAGTGCGCGACGGCCCCGCTCCCGGCCCGTCGTGCGGGGCCAAAGGTCCCGGCGCCGGAGGCGACGCGAGCAACTCGCCGCGCTCGAGGAAGAGGATCCGGTCGGCGCGCTTGGCCTCCTCCAACCGATGGGTGACGTGTACGACCGCCAATCCCTCCTCCGCCGACAGGGCTGCCAGCAGATCGGTGAGCAACCGGCGGCCCTCGGCATCCACCATGGCGGTCGACTCGTCGGAAATCAGCAGCCTCGGCCGACGCGCCAATGCCGAGGCCACCGCGAGGCGCTGGAGCTCACCCCCCGACAGTGTCGATGTCTCCCGCTCGGCAAATCCCGTCAGTCCTACCCGAGCCAGCAACGCGTCGACGTCCACGTCGACCAGCTGGCTCCGAGCCATTCCCCAGACCAGGTCGTCGCGCACCCGGACACCGAGTACCTGGCTCTCCGGTCGTTGGAAGATCAACGCGGTACCGCCGGGACGGCCGGGCGCGGTCGCACCCGGCCGATGCACCGCTCCAGAGGTGGGAGTTCTGCCGGCGAGGATCCGCGCCAGGGTTGACTTGCCCGACCCATTGGGCCCCACGACGGCGATGAACTGGCCCGCCTCCACCGTGAGCGAGACCCCGCGCAGTGCCGGGGCCGCCATTGCCGGGTAGGTATGCCCGACATCGACGAGGCGGACCGGCACCGGTCCTGGGGCCGCGGTGGTCATGTCGTCGTCGGTGAGCGGATCGCGAGTCGACGGCGGCGCCAGTCGGGTCCGTTCGAGGCGGGCCAGGGGTGGCCATGCCAGGATGCGTCCGGCGATCGTGCTCGCGACGATCCCGACCAACAGCGCAACGGGAACGCCGATCGCCCAATGGGCGACGAGCCACCGGATCATCGGGTCGACCGGACGACTCAAGGCGGACAGGCCCAGCGACCGCAGGTTGGCCTTGATTCCATCCCACGTGTTCGTGATCTGCACGAGTGCCAGGCTCCGCAGTTGGCTGAACAAGGTGAGGACGAGGACGGCGGCCAGGGCGATCGGCGGCCACAGCACGCCGATCGCAACCGACATCATGCGGATCGGACTCCAACGGCGGCGCCACGCCACGCCGAGGAGGGTTCCGACCACTGCGCAGCCGACGACGTTGGAAGCGAGGCCAGTGCCGGCGATGAGCATGGCGACCGTGGTGCCGGCAACTGCGCCCGCAAACACGGCGCGCGGGCGGTTTCGGGCCGCGATCGCGGCCATCGGTGCGGCCGCCGCGACGATGAAAATGCTGGTGATCGGCAGGAGCCAGCCGATAGCGATCAGTGCCACCGACACGTCGGCCAAAACCGCCGCCTCGGCCAGCTCTGCTGGACGGAGGGGACCACGCCCCCGCCAGGAGGCCAACCGGATGGTCACCGACCCAGCCTGTCATTCCCGGAGCCCCCACCGGGACCAGTTGGCCCGATGGAAGCGTCCCCCCGCCGACACCGCCCAACCGAGGAGCAAACCTGCAGCCCTGACAACACCTACCGTCCACAGTTGCCCCCGCCCCTGACCGCGAACGCCGGCCTCACGCCCCGCCCGGGCGCCGCCCCTACCCCGCGGGCCGAGCGTTGCCCGGGCCGCTAGCTTGCCGGCATGAGCGATGCCGATCCTGACGCTGCGGTCCGTCAGCACTTGGAGCGGCTGGGCGTGCGACTACGAATTGGTGGCCTGCGACCCCGCCCTTGCGGACACCGCAGCCTTCTGCCAGGCGTACGGCTACTCGCCGAGCGACTCGGCCAACACCATCGTCGTGATTGGCAAGTCGGAGCCTCCGACCTTTGCCGCGTGCGTCGTCCTGGCCGACACCCGCCTCGACGTCAACCGGACCGTCAAACAACGCCTCGCCGTCCGCCGGGCCTCGTTCGCCTCGGCCGAGGAGACGGCGGCGCTCACCGGCATGCTGATCGGCGGCGTCACCGTCTTCGGCCTCCCCCCGGACCTCCCCGTCTGGGTCGACGAGCGGGTCATGTCACGCGATCGCATCGTCCTCGGCGGCGGCAGCCGCAGCTGGAAGGTCGTCGCCCGACCGGAGATTCTCACGCGAATCCCGAATGTCGAGATCGTCACCGGTCTGGCGCGGGCGCTCGATATGACAACTACCTAGACGAAGACGCCGCAGACGAAGCCGCCGCAGACGCAGCAGCCGACGCCGAGAAGTGCTTGCCGAGGGTTTCTTCCTGCTGCTGGTAGGAGGAGCCGATAGCGGGCCCGTACAGCGACGTGGGCGCCTCCAGCATTCGCTCGAACGTGAGCTTGCACACCGGTTGGCCATGTTCGACCATGAACGGCACGTCGTGGGCCCGCACCTCGAGCGCCGCCCGGGAACCGTGGAAACGCCCAAGCGCGTCGTAGCCGAACCCGGGGTCGAAGAAACCGGCGTAGTGCGTCCGCAACTCCCCGCTGGTCGGGTCGTACGCCGTCATCTCCGCCGCCAGCGTGGGCGGGATGGTGACGGCCTCCTTCGAGAGGAGCAGGTAGAACCGCTTCGGTGACAGGACGATCCGGTTGCCCTCCTCCCGGCGCACCCGTTCCCAGTACTCGTCGCGCTCGAACGGCCCAGAACGCGTGAGGTCGAGCAGGGCCGTGTTCTCGCGGGCCCGGTAGCCGACCCACCCCTCGGAGTCGTCCCCCCGGAGGTCCAAGCTCAAGAAAAGGCCGTTGCTCACCGCCAGTTCCGAGGCCTCCACCGGACGGCCGCGCTCGTGCAGCAACGGCGACGATGCGTGAATGGCGCGCACCTCGTCGTCGCTCACGGCGCTGCGCCCGACCGACAGGCGCAACTGGTTCAAGGTCAGGTCCTCGCGCACCCGGATCGGAAACGACAGCGGTACGACCTCCAGATACAGCCGCCCCTGGTACCCGGCCGAGATCTCGTCGAAGCGGTAACTGCCGTCGGTGATCACCCGGGTGAACACATCCAGCCGCCCCGTCGAACTCTTCGGGTTGGCCTTGGCCCGGATCGACGGAGGAAGGGACAACCGCTCCTTCAACGGGATCAGATACGGCCGGCCCGGCTCCAGTACCACGCCGCCCTTGTGCAGGTCGAACTGCTCGAGCACCAGGTCCCCGAGCTTTTCCTCGACGCCCAGTCGGTCGGGCAGGAAGCTGCACCGCATCCGGTACCCCACCTCGCCCAGGCGCAGGTCGAGGCTGGCGGGTTGCACATTCCCGGCCGGAATCGTGAACTCGCCCGCATCGATGACGCCCTCACGGATCGCCGCGTCCAGCCACTGGTTGGGCAGCACACCGTCGCCGGGGGGCAGGGTCAGCACCGCGGCATGCTAACCCTGGCACCGGACGTGCGATCATCGATCGGTGGACCGCTTCGACGCTGTCATCGTGGGGTCGGGACCCAACGCCCTGGTCGCAGGGGCGGTGCTGGGCCGGGCCGGATGGCGGGTCCTCGTCCTCGAACGGGCCGACGTGGCCGGCGGTGCGCTCCACAGCGGCCCACTCACCGTGCCCGGCTACATCCACGACACCTACTCGGCCTTCTACGGGATGCTGCACGCCTCGCCCGTCTTCGCGGAACTTGAACTCGACCGGCGGGTCCGGTGGGCCCAGTTCCCCGTTCCTGTGGCCGCGGTCACCGGGCCCCACGACGCGGCCCGCTGCCTCCTCGACGAACGGGCGACGGCCGACGACCTGGCCGGGCGGTCGCCGGCGGACGCCGACGCCTGGATCGAGCTGTGCAGTTGGTGGGACCGCGTCGGGCGCCGCTTCCTCGACATGATGTTGGGACCCATTGCGGCCCCGATGCCCACCGCCCGCTTCCTCGCGGCCGCGGGCCGTGACCTGCCCGGCGTCGCCCGCATGCTGGTCGAACCCATGGAGGCGCTGGCCCGCCACCGCTTCGCCACCGCCGCCGGCCAAGTGCTGCTGGCCGCGGGCTCGTCGCACACCGATGTCGGCGTCGACCAGCCCGGCAGTGTGCCCGCGGCCCTCATCTTGGCCATGGTCGGCCAGACGCTGGGCATGCCTGTGCCCGTCGGCGGAGCGGGGCGCTTGGCAGAGGCCCTCGCCGGGGCCGTGACCGACGCCGGCGGACGGATTCGCACCGGGGCCGAGGTGACGCGTGTCGTTCTGGAAAAAGGCCACGCGGTCGGTGTGGAGACCCGCGATGGGGGGATGGTCTCGGCCCGCCGGGCCGTGCTCGCGGACACGGGCCCGGGAACGTTGTTCACCCGTCTGGTGGATGCGACGGTGTTGCCCCCACGCTTCCTCGACGGGCTCCGTCAGTTCCGCTACGGCACCGGGGTGTTCAAGGTCGACCTGGCGCTCGACGGCCCGGTGCCCTGGTTGGTCCCGGGCCTGGACAACTGCGGGGTCGTCCACCTGACCGGCGACCTCGACAACATGGCCGACGCCGCCTTCCACGCCCGCCGGGGCCGGCTGCCACCCCATCCCATGCTCATCGTCGGCCAGCAGAGCACCGCCGACCCGAGCCGGGCCCCGAGCGGCGGCCAGACGCTCTGGATCGAGACCCACGTCCCCCCGATTCCCCGGGAGGAGGGCACGTGGGCAGGAGGCGCCCGGGACCGGTTCCTCGAGGTGGTGCTCGACCGGCTGGAGGCCCACGCCCCCGGCCTGCGATCGCGCATCGTGGGGATGGCGGTGCGCACGCCATCTGACCTCGAAGCGGGGAACCCCAACCTGGTGGGCGGCGACATCGGCTCCGGTTCCAACGCCTTGGACCAGCAGCTGGTTTTCCGGCCCGTCCCAGGGTGGTTCCGCTACGCCACACCCGTCCGCGGCCTGTACCTGTGCTCGGCCTCGGCCCACCCCGGCGGCGGGGTGCACGGCATGGTGGGCCGCAACTGCGCCCACCGGGTCCTCGCCGACGCTCGCCTGCACCGGATCCAATGAGCGAATCGAACGTCATCGGCCGGGTGGTCTCGGTCAACGTGGGCCAGCCTCGGACCGTCGACTGGTACGGCCGCCGAGTCCGAACCTCCATCTGGAAGGCGCCCGTCGATGGTCCAGTGGCGGTCAACGGGCGTCAACCTCGACGGCGACGCACAATCGGATCTCCGGGTCCACGGCGGCTACGACAAAGCGATCTACGCCTACGCCGTCGAGGACTACGAGTGGTGGTCGGCCGAGCTGGGCGTGGCGCTCGAGCCGGGAACCTTCGGGGAGAACCTGACCACCGAGGGCATCGAACTGGCCGACGCGATCGTCGGCGAGCAGTGGTTGGTCGGCTCCGCCACCTTGGAGGTCAGCGAACCGCGCCTGCCGTGCTACAAGCTCGGTATGCGGATGGGCGACGCCACCTTCGTCGACGCCTTCGACCAGGCCAGCCGGTTCGGCACCTACCTGCGGATCGTCGAGGGGGGCGAAGTGTCGCGGGGCAGCGAGATCATCGGTTTGCAACGACCGGAGAGCACCTTGACCATCGGCGACCTGGTCGAGGCTCATCATCGTCCGACCCCGGACCTACTCGGTCGGATCGCGGCAACGAGCGCCGTGCCCGAGCGGTGGCGGGCCATGGCCGAGCGGGCGCTGCTGCGCCGACAGGCGCGGTGAGGGCCCGGCGGCTCACACCGCACGACGACGGTCCCGGCACTTCGGACCACGTCATGACCTACGACGGGCGACCGCGGCCCTATCGCGTCCATGTCCCGCCGGTCCTGCCGGTGGGCGCGCCGCTCGTCATCCAACTCCACGGCGGGGGCGGCAACGGCACCGGCCTCGACCGGCTCACACGCTTCCACCGCCTGGCGGATCGGGAGCGTTTCGCCGTGGTGTCGCCCAACGGCTTCGACCGGCACTGGAACGACGGTCGGTTGCCGGCCATGCCAGGCGAGGTCGACGACGTCGGCTTCGTCGCCGCCCTGATCGACTGCATGGCGGCATCGCTGCCCATCGACCGTCGGCGGGTGTACGCCGTCGGCATCTCGAACGGGGCCATGATGGCGGCCCGCCTGGCCAGCGGCCTCCCCGAACGAATCGCCGCCTTCGCCCAGGTGGCGGGGACGGCGGCAGCCGATGCGCCGAGTTGGTGGCACCCCGACCGGCCGGTACCGCTGATCCAGATCCACGGCACCGGCGACACCATCGTGCCCTACGACGGCGGGGCGGTGCGGACCCGGCGACGGGGCGACATCGACCGAGGCCGCGTCCTCGGGGTCGACGAATGGGCGGCGCTGCTGGCGGCCCACAACCGCGCCACCGGGCCTGCGGTGACCAGAATCGAGCCCGACGTGACGGTCCGGGCTTGGCGCGGCCCAACGCCCCAGAGCGACGTCGAGTTCTGGCGAGTGGACGGCGGCGGCCATACCTGGCCGGGCGGGGTCCAGTATCTGCCGGTTGGCATCGTGGGCCCGACGTCGGCGAGCTTCGACGCCACCGCCGAGATCTGGCGTTTCGTTTCGGCCCACAACATTTAGTGGATCCGGCGAGCAAACCTGTAAGCGGCGCGACAGTATTGAGACATCTCCGGGAAGGGGAGGCCCATGAAGGTCGCAATGACCATTAATGGGACGAGTCAGGAACACGAGATCGAAGCGCGTGTCCTCCTCGTCCAGTTCATTCGAGACATCGCAGGATTGACCGGCACCAACGTCGGTTGCGACACCACGTCGTGCGGCACCTGCACGGTGCTGCTCGACGGTGAGTCGGTGAAGTCCTGCACCGTGCTGGCGGTCCAGGCCGACGGCGCCGATATCACGACGATCGAAGGTCTCGCTCCGCCCGGCACGCTGCACCCGATGCAGGAGGCATTCCGCGAGAACCACGCCCTGCAATGCGGGTTCTGCACGCCGGGCATGGTGCTGGCCGCGGTGTCGCTCTTGCAGGAGAACGCTCACCCAAGCGAGCAGGAGGTGCGCAGCGCCTTGGAAGGCAACCTGTGCCGCTGCACCGGGTACCACAACATCGTCAAGGCCATCCTCGCGGCCGCCGATGCCGCCGGAGCGGAGGTGTCGGCATGACCGCGGTCGTCGGAACCCGCATGCTGCGCAAGGAGGACCCGGAACTCCTGACGGGCGAGGCCCGTTTCGTGGACGACCTGGTCATCCCCGGAGCGCTGCACCTGGCCATCGTCCGCAGCCCCCACGCCCACGCCACCATCAAGTCGGTCGACCTGACGGCGGCGTTGGCCCAGCCCGGGGTCGTGGCCGCCTTCAGTGGCGCCGACCTGCGCTCGGAATGGGCCGGACCAATGCCCTGTGCCTGGCCGGTGACCGAGGACATGCTCAACCCTGAGCACTTCCCGATCGCGGTGCAGACCGCCTGTTACGTCGGCGACGCGGTGGCCGTGGTCGTGGCCGAGACCGACATGGCCGCCCGGGACGCAGCCGAGCTGGTGGACATCGACTTCGACATCCTGCCCGCGGTGGTCGACTTGGAGGACGCCCTCTCCGACCGGGTACTGGTCCACGAGGCGCTCGGCACCAACCGGTCCTACACCTGGGAGCTCATACCTGCCCCCGAGGCGGTCGACGAGGCCTTCGCCAACGCCACCCATACCGTCGTGGAGCGCTTTGTCCAGCAACGGCTGATTCCCTCAGCCATGGAAACCCGCGGCGTGGTCGCGGTCCCCGCGGTGTACGGCGGCGAATTTACCCTCTATACCTCAACGCAGGTCCCCCACATCCTGAGGGTGCTGGCGGCGCTGACCGTCGGAGTTTCGGAGAGCAAGCTGCGAGTCGTGGCGCCCTCGGTGGGCGGCGGTTTCGGCTCCAAGCTCGACGTGTACGCCGAGGAGCTGCTGTGCCTGGCCCTGGCCCGGCGCCTGCGCCGGCCGGTCCGCTGGAGCGAGGACCGCATGGAGAACACGCAGGCCACCATCCAGGGGCGGGGCATGATCCAGCACATGGAGTTGGCCGCCGACGCCGACGGCCGGGTGACCGCCGTTCGAGCCCGGTTGCTGGCCGACATGGGGGCCTACCTGCAGCTGGTGACACCGGGCATCCCCCTGCTCGGGGCGTTCCTCTACGCCGGGGTGTACGACATCCCGGCCTACTCGTTCACGTGCACCGGGGTCTTCACGACCAAGACGCCGACCGACGCCTACCGCGGGGCGGGTCGCCCCGAGGCGACGTATGCCCTCGAGCGAGCCATGGATGCCCTGGCGCGTCAGGTGGGGGTGGACCCGGCCGAAATCCGGCGGCGCAACTTCGTGCGATCCGACCAGTTCCCCTACAGCTCCTCAGGGGGGCTGATCTTCGACAGCGGCAACTACGAGCCCGCCCTCACCCGGGCCATGGAGATGGCGGGATACGACGGTGTGCGGGCCGAACAGAAGCAGCGGCGATCGGCCGGCGCGACGAAGCACCTCGGTATCGGCCTGTCGTCGTACGTGGAGATGTGCGGCCTGGCGCCCAGCCGGGTGTTGTCGGCGTTGCGCTACGTGGCGGGCGGTTGGGAGTCGTCGACCGTGCGGTTCCTGCCCACCGGCAAGGTGCAGGTCGTGACCGGCACCGCGCCGCACGGGCAGGGCCATGAGACGTCGTGGTCGATGATCGTCGCCGACCAGTTGGGGGTGAATCCCGACGACGTCGAGGTCCTTCACTCCGACACCTCGATCGCGCCGCATGGGATGGACACCTACGGCTCGCGCTCGCTGTCGGTGGGCGGCACGGCGCTGTGGCTGGCCACTGAGAAGGTCATCGAAAAGGCCAAGCTGATCGCGGCCCACCAACTGGAGGTGGCGGCCGACGACCTGGACTATGCCGGTGGCACCTTCACGGTCAAGGGCTCGCCCGACCGGACCATGGCGATCGGTGCTGTGGCGTTCGAGGCGTTCACGGCCCACAACCTCCCCGACGGGTTGGAACCCAACCTGGAGGCGACGAGCCATTGGGACCCGCCCAACTTCACGTTCCCCTTCGGCACCCACATCTGTGTCGTGGAGGTCGACGAGGAGACTGGGAAGGTCGACGTCCTCAAGTACGTGGCGGTCGACGACTGCGGGACCCAGATCAACCCGCTGATCATCGAGGGCCAGGTCCACGGTGGGATCGTGCAGGGCGCGGCCCAGGCGCTGTTCGAGGAGGCGATTTACGACGACGACGGCAACCTGATCACGTCGTCCTTGGCCGATTACCTCGTCCCCTCGGCGGCCGATTTCCCGAGCATGGAGACCGACACGACCGTGACCCCGAGCCCGACCAACCCCATGGGCGTGAAGGGGGTGGGCGAGGCGGGCACCATCGCCGCCGCCCCGGCGGTGATGAACGCCATCATCGACGCCTTGTCGCCCTTCGGCATCACCGATATCGACATGCCGGCCACGCCGCAGCGGATCTGGACGGCCATCCAACAGGCCGGCGGCACGAACGGAGGGCCCCGATGATCACGGCCAGCTTCGAGTACCGGCGGGCCGGTTCCGCCGACGAGGCGATTGCGCTGCTGACCGAGAACGGCGACGACGCCAAGCTGCTGGCCGGCGGGCACTCGCTGCTTCCCCTCATGAAGCTGCGCCTGGCCCGTCCGAGCATGCTGATCGACATCGGCCGGCTGGCTGACCTGTCGTACATCCGGGTCGAAGGCGACCAGATCGCCATCGGTGCCCTCACGCGACATCACGACGTGGAGGTGTCGGAGTTGCTGGCGCGGGAGGTGCCCTTGTTACCGGCCGCCGCCGGTCAGGTCGGCGACCCCCAGATCCGCCACCGGGGGACGATCGGGGGTTCGCTGGCGCATGGTGACCCGGCCTCGGACCTGCCGGCGGTGGTACTGGCGCTCGGAGCCACGATCGTGGTCCGGGGGCCCGGGGGCGAGCGGTCGATCCCCGCCGCGGAGTTCTTCGCGGGCTTCATGGAGACGGCATTGGCAGCCGACGAGGTGCTCACCGAGATCCGGGTGCCCCGGCTGGAGGGTGTCGGGTGGTCGTTCCAGAAGTTCAACCGCCGGGCCCACGACTGGGCGATCGTCGGCGTGGCGGCCGTGAAGTCCGGGTCCGGGTCGAACGGCGAGGGTGCCGGCGTGGCGTTGGTCAACATGTCGTCGACACCCGTCCGGGCGACCGCGGTGGAGGAAGCGCTGGCTTCGGGCGCATCGGCCGCCGAGGCGGCGGCACACGCCGCCGACGGGCTTGACCCGCCGAGCGACATCAACGCCAGCCCGGAGTTCCGCCGCCATCTGGCCCAGGTCCTGGTCCGCCGGGCCCTCGAGGAGGCAGGCGCCTGACCCAACCCGGGCCGCACGATCCCGCCCAGGTGCTGGCGGCGCTCGTCGAACACGGCTATCTCGCCGACGAGGGGCTGGCGACCGCCATCTACCTGGCGCTGGTCCTCCCCCGACCGCTCCTCCTCGAAGGTGAGGCCGGGGTGGGCAAGACCGAGGTGGCCAAGGTCCTCGCCCGCTGGACGGGCGGGGACCTGCTCCGCGTCCAGTGCTACGAAGGCATCGACGTGGGCCAGGCAGTGTACGAGTGGGACTACGCCCGGCAGCTCCTGCACCTCCGGGCGGCCGAGGTGACCGGCGTGACCGGGGCCAGCGGGGCGGCCGGCCGCGACGTGGAGGACGAGCTGTACTCCGAGCGGTTCCTCGTGCGACGGCCCCTGCTGATGGCCATCGACCACCGCGAGGGCCCGCCGCCGGTGTTGCTGATCGACGAGGTCGATCGCGCCGACGACGAGTTCGAGGCCTTCCTGCTCGAGATCCTCTCCGACTACAGCGTGACCGTGCCCGAACTGGGCACCTTCCGGGCGTCGCAGCCGCCGGTGGTGATCATCACGTCCAACCGGACCAGGGATGTGCACGACGCCCTCAAGCGCCGCTGCCTGTACCACTGGGTCGAGCACCCGTCCTTCGAGCGCGAAGTTGCAATCGTCCGGTTGCGGGCTCCCGAGGTCGTCGACCGGTTGGCCCGCCAGGTCGCGGGCGCGGTCGAGCAGTTGCGGACCATGGACCTGTACAAGCCGCCCGGCGTGGCGGAAACCATCGACTGGGCGTCCGCCCTGGCGGCGCTCGGACAGGCTCAGCTGGACGAACACAGCGTCGAGATGACGCTCGGGACGGTGCTCAAGTACCGCGAGGATCAGGAGCGGGTACGGCGAGCCGATATCAGCGAGCTGGTCCGGTCCGCGCTCCTCCGCGGTGCATGACCTCGGCGGGCGCCGTGAGTGACGCTGATTCTCGGCCGCTGACGGGCGTGGACCGCATGGCCGTCGCCTTCTCGCATCTCCTGCGGGCCCAGGGCCTCGACGTGCCCGTCGGCTGCGTCACCGTGTTCGCCTCGGCGCTTGGAACCATCGGGGTCCAACACCGGTCGTCGGTGTACTGGGCGGGGCGGGCGACGCTCGTGCGCCGGCCCGAGGACCTGCCCACCTACGATCGGTCGTTCGAGGCGTTCTGGCTGGGCCGGCCGTTGGTCGAACCGAGGCGTCCGGGCCCGGCCGCGGGCCCGGTTGCGGTGCCCGTGCCCGCGGCGGTGGACGCCCCGGCCACTGCTGGCGACCCAGACGACGATGACGCGGACGCGGACGACAACCGCGATGCGGTGCCGTTGCGCTACAGCGCCACCGAAGTGTTGCGGGACAAGGACTTCGCCGCCTACACCCACGCCGAGTTCGCGCAGGCGCAGCGGATGATGGCGGGCCTGCGCCTGGCCGGAGACCTCCGTCGCTCCCGGCGCTGGCGGCCCGCCCGACGGGGCCGGTCCGATCTACGACGAACGGTGCGCCGGGCGCTGGCCAACGGCGGCGAGCCGATCCGTCGCGCCTGGCAGGCCCCGTCGCAGCGCCCCCGGCGGGTCGTGCTGCTCTGCGACGTCTCCGGGTCGATGGAGCCCTACGCCCGGGGCATGCTCCGCTTCCTCCACGCCGCCGTCGTCGGCCGCGGCGCCGGCCGCGTCGAGGCGTTCGCGGTCGGCACCCGCTTGACGCGCCTGACGCGGGAGCTGGCATGGCGCGATCCCGACGAAGCCCTCGCCCGGGCCGGCCGGGCGGTCAACGACTGGTCCGGCGGGACCCGGCTCGGCTCCGCCCTGAAGGAGTACAACGATCGCTACGGCGTGCGGGGAATGGCCCGTGGCGCGGTCGTCGTGGTGCTCTCCGACGGCTGGGACCGGGGCGACCCGGCCGAACTGGCCGGCGAAATGGCCCGGCTGCACCGGGTGGCGCATCGCGTGATCTGGGTCAACCCATTGAAAGCGGCACCCGGCTACGCGCCGCTCGCCCAGGGGATGGCAGCCGCCCTCCCCCACGTCGACCGCTTCGTCACCGGCCATTCGCTGCGGTCGCTCGAGGACCTGGTCGCCGTCATCGGCGGAGTCGCGGGTCCGGGTCCATGAAGGACCGCCGGTTGCCGGTCGTTGCCCGGCCTAGAGGTCGGCGACCGCGGGGATGACCTCCTTGCCGATGATCTCGATCTGGTTGTTGTTGGCCGCGTCGGGGACACCGCCATGGGCCACCTGGATTCCCATGCCTGCCAGCCACCGCAACTGGTCGATGGTCTCGCCGACCTTCTCGCCGTTGTCGCCGACGTCGAAACGAAACACCGCCGTCTTCTCGATCTCCTCGTAGTCGCGGCCCTCCGCCTCGCAGTGCTGGCGCAACACGTCGAGCTTGTGCTCGATCTCAGGACCGGGAAACAGGTTGCACGCCTGGGCGTAGCGGGCGACCAGGCGGAGGGTCTTCTTCTCGCCCGAGCCCCCGATGAGGATGGGCGGGTGGGGCTTGGTGATCGCCTGGGGCGAGTTCAACGTGCGTTCCAGCTGGTAGTGCTTGCCGTGGTATGGGCCGTCGTCGTCGCTCCACATCTGGAGGCAGATCTGCAGCGTCTCCTCCAGCCGTTCGAAACGCTCGGCGGTCGGGGGAAACGACAGACCGAGGCCCCGGGACTCCTCGTCGTTCCAGGCCGCGCCGATCCCGAGCCAGGCCCGGCCGCCGGTGAGCACGTCGAGGGTGGTCACGATCTTGGCCAGCAGGCCCGGCGACCGGTAGACGGCTCCAGTCACGAGTGTCATCAACTTGGCCCGAGTCGTCCGGCCGGCGATGAAGCCCAGCGTGGTGTACGCCTCCAACATCTCGTGCTCGGGCGGGCCGATCATGCTGATCTGCCAGACGTGGTCCATCACGCTGATGCGGTCGAAGTTGGCCTCGTCGGCCGCTTCGACGACCCGGGCCACGTCATGGCGCAGCTGGGCGGGGCCGTTGCCCCAGGTGAAATCGGAAACGTGTAGGCCAAGCTTCACAGGTGCTCCTCTCGCGGGCGGGCATGACGGACGCTACGCGTCGTGGGCACAATGACCGCGTGAGCGAGCGGATCGCGGTGGTGCTGGCCGCGGGGGCGGGGAGCCGCTTCGAGGGCACGACCCACAAGTTGCTGGCGCCGTTTCGGGGCCGGCCGCTCGTGACCTGGGCGCTCGAACACGCCCTGGCGGCGGGGCTCGACCGGACCTGGGTCGTCACGGGCGCGGTCGATCTGGCGGCCGCGGGCGTGGTGCCGCCCGGCGTCGAGGTACTGGTGAACGAGCGGTGGGCCGAGGGTCAGGCGTCGTCGCTCCAGGTCGCCGTGGCCGCGGCCCGACCGACGCCGGCGGGCTGTCTCGTCGTCGGACTCGGCGACCAGCCGTTGATCTCGGCCGAGGCGTGGCAGGCGGTGGCGGGGCAGCCGATGGCGGAGGCGGCCGACGGCAGCGGCGGGGCGGCCCATAGCGGTGGCTACCTACGGCGGGCGGCGGCGCAACCCGGTCCGCATCGACCGGGAATGCTGGGATCTCCTCCCGACCGAGGGCGACGAGGGTGCCCGGGTGCTCCTGCGTCAGCGCCCTGACCTGGTGATGGAGGTCCCGTGCCAGTCCGACCCGGCCGATGTCGATACTGTCGCGGACCTGCAGTAACCCGAACGATGACAATGAGGCCCACATGAGCAACGGCACGGGATCACCCCAACCGGCGGCGGTGGCGGTTCTGGCGGTGGTCATCGTCGCCCTCCTCGCGGCCGGCGGGATCGGAGTGGCGATCCATCACTCCGACGCCAAGACCCCAGCCGCCGTCATCCCGGCGGCTTTCCAGCCGGTAATCGACCAAAACGACCATGTCAGCTTCGCGGTACCCGAGGCGTGGCGGGTACGGGTCCTGCCGGGTGGCCCCCTGAGCAGCCAGGTGCAGGCGCTCAAGGTGACCGATCCCCAGTTGGCCGGCCTGGCCAGCCTGGCATCGACCTCCGGGACCGACCCCCGCCTCGGTGTGGTCGCCACCGATCCCACCAACCGCACGACGCTGGTCACCCTCAGCTTCGACGGCAAGGGCATCAAGAAGGTGAGCAAGATTCCGGTGTCCAGCGTCGAGGATCCCCTGATCCAGGCGGGCGCCAAGAACATCGAGGCGGTCCGGGTGCATATGCCGGTCGGCGACGGCGAGCAGGTGTCGAACCAGCTGCCGGTCGGAACGGCGACCGTCTCGGAAGTGTCGTTCTACTTCGTACAAGGCGGCCGCGTCGTGGAAGTCGTCCTGGTCTCCCTCCAAAGCCAGCCCCCCAAAGCGCTGGCCCAGCAGATCGAGGGAAGTGTCGCCGCCGCCTGACGACGGCCGATCCGATACCCGATCCGACTAGAGGTCCACCCGGCGCCCCAAGAGGCAGAACTCGTTGCCCTCGGGGTCGGCCAGCACCACCCACGGCACGTCAACTTGTCCCACGTCCACCTGCCGGGCCCCGAGCGACAGCAGGCGTTCGAGCTCCTCGGCCTGGTCGCACCCTGAAGGATTGAGGTCGATGTGCAGCCGGTTCTTGACCGCCTTGGCCTCGGGAACGGGCACGAACACCAGCACCGGCGGCGCGGCGGTGTGGTCACCGGTCGACGACAGCCAGAAGAAGCCCGACTCCGACTCCTCGACCAGCGGCCAATCAAGGACCGTGGCCCAGAAGCGGCCGACTCGCCCCGGGTCCTCGCAATCGATCACGATCTCCCGCAAGACGCTCGCCACCAGCAATAAGGTAGCCAGGTCGACAACTCGCTTCGCTCCAAGACAACACACGTCCTGGCCCGCGAGGACACCGTCACGCTGGCGGTCACCGAGTGGGGCCAGCCGGAGGCGGGCCGGGCGACGATTCTCCTGGTCCACGGCTACCCCGACACCTCCGCGGTCTGGGACCCCGTGGCCGAAATCCTCGCCCGCCGCTTCCACGTGGTCACCTACGACGTCCGAGGCGCCGGCCATTCTTCGCCGCCCCCCGAAACCGGCGGGTTCCGCCTGGCGCACCTCGCCGACGACCTGGCTGCGGTCGCAACCGCCGCCAGCCCCGACCACCCCGTCCACCTCGTAGGCCACGACTGGGGTTCCATCCAGGGCTGGGAGGCCGTGTGCACCGACGGCATTCGCGATCACATCGCCTCGTTCACGTCGCTCTACGCCCCCGGCCTCGACCATGCGGCCGCCTGGGCTGCGATGCGCTGGCGCCACCCCACCCCGCAGCACCTCCGCCAACTGGCGGGCCAGCAGCTTCGGTCGTGGTACATCGTCGCCTTCCACCTCCCGGGGGCGCGAGCCGTGTGGCGGGCGGGGCTCGGGCGCCGGTGGCCGCACATCCTGCAGAAGGTGGAAAAGGTGGCTCCAACCGATTCCTATCCCGCCGCCACGATCGCCGTCGACGGCGCCCAAGGAGTTGGCCTGTACCGGGCAAATTTCCGCAACCGCATCACGAACCCAGATCCCCGATCCACCACCGTGCCCGTACAGGTGATCGTGGCGACCAAGGACCACTACGTGTCGCCGGCCATGAGCGAAGGGCTGGAACGATGGACCGAGCGGCTGTGGCGCACCGAGGTGGAGGCCGGGCACTGGCTGCCTCGCACCCACCCCGCACTGGTGGCCGAGTACGTGGCGGAGCTGGTCGACCACCTCGACGGCGGCGCTGAGTCCGACCGACTGCGCCGCAGCCGGGTGAACCCGTGATCAGGGCCCGGCGGGTCAGCTTCGACTGGGGCACCACGCCGATGCACTGGGTGCCCGAGGACGCCTTCACGACCCATGTCATCAACGTGTTGCACCTGCTCCTGCCGGCGGGCGAGAAATGGTTCTGCGACGTGTTCCGCCAGGCGCTCCCCCTCCTCGCCGAGGGGCCGCTGCGAGACGACGTCAAGGGTTTCGTCGGCCAGGAGGCGGTGCACGCCCGGGCCCACTCCCTCGTGCTCGACCACCTGGCCGCCCAGGGCCTCGACACCCACGCCTACACCGCCCGGATCGACTGGATGTTCGAGCGCCTCCTCGGCGACCACGGGCTCGGCGAGGACCGCGGCCCGCGGTGGCTGCGCCGGCGCTGGCTGGTAACCCGATTGGCCATGGTCGCCGCCATCGAGCACTTCACCTGCGTGCTCGGCTACTGGGCGCTTTCGGAGTCGAGCGCCTTGGACGACGCCGGTGCCGATCCCACCATGCTCGACCTGCTGCGTTGGCACGGGGCCGAGGAGGTGGAACACCGGGCGGTCGCCTTCGACCTCTATCAGCGGCTGGGGGGCGGCTACGTCCGGCGGGTGGTGGTCATGGCCGCCGTGCTGCCGGTGATCGTGGGCTTGTGGATTCGCGGCACCCACTATCTCGTCGACCACGACCCCGAGGCGGGACCACGCGACCATCCGAGCGTCTGGCGCTTCGTGAAGGTGAGCCGCCGCACCCACCGCCTCCCGACGCCCGGTTACCTGATGAGCAGCGTCCCGAGGTATCTCCGGCCGAGCCACCACCCGTCGCAGGAGGCGTCGACCGACGAGGCGCTGGCCTATCTGGCTCGGTCGCCGGCGGCCCGAAACTACATGGCCGCCAATCCCTGACCCGGCAGTACCAGTGAACTCGGGCTTCTTGCCATCGTGGCCGCAGCAGATGGTCCTGGGCAGCCAGAGCCCTCTGGGGGGTACCTATCGCTTTGGGTCCGGTTATTGCGCTCTGGCGACGATAAGTGGGCCCAAAGCGCTCAGGTGTCCCCAGAGCGGGCGGCGTGGGTCGGCTTCCCCGGCCGAGTCGGACCCGGCGACAGGTCGACTGGCAGCGGGCGCACCTGAGCACCGGGGGCGAACAGCGACGGAGGTCACCTTTTCCCCCCTCTGGCCTTAGATAACCTGAACCATGAGCCTGGACCTCGGCGACGATCCCCTCGACTCGTCGCCGGTCCTGGTCGTCGATTTCGGGGCGCAGTACGCCCAACTGATCGCCCGGCGGGTGCGCGAGGCGAAGGTCTACAGCGAGATCGTGCCCCACACGCTGGCGGCGTCGGAGCTGCTGGCGCGGCGGCCGGCGGCCATCATCTTGTCGGGGGGGCCGGCCAGCGTGTACGCCGCCAATGCCCCGACGATCGACCCCGCGGTGTTCGGGGCCGGGGTGCCGGTGCTCGGGATCTGTTACGGGTTCCAGCTGATGGCGGCGGGGTTGGGCGGGGTGGTGTCGCGCACCGACGTCGCAGAGTTCGGGCGGACCGACGCCCGGCTCGAGGCGGGCAGCTCGCTGTTCGGAGACCAGCCGGCCACGCAGCCGGTGTGGATGTCGCACCGGGACTCGGTGGTGCAGGCGCCCGGTGGTTTCCGGGTCACGGCTTCGACGCCTGGTGCGGTGGTGGCGGCGTTCGAGAATCCGGCGGCAAGGCTGTACGGGCTGCAATGGCACCCGGAAGTCATGCACACGGCGTATGGCCAGGCGACGCTGGAGCGTTTCCTGCGGCAGGGGGCGGGGATCGAGCCCCGGTGGACGACGGCGAGCATCATCGACCGCAGCATCAAGGCGATCAGCGACCAGGTGGGGCCGGGCCGGGTGCTGTGCGGACTGTCGGGGGGCGTGGACTCGGCGGTGGCGGCGGCGCTGGTGCACCGAGCGGTCGGGGATCAGCTGACGTGCGTGTTCGTGGACCACGGCCTGTTGCGCCAGGGCGAGCGGGAACAGGTCGTCCGGGACTACGTGCAGGCGACGGGCATCAAGCTCAAGGTGGCGGACGCGTCGGAGCGGTTCCTGGACGCGCTGGCCGGCGTCGTCGACCCGGAGCAGAAACGCAAGATCGTGGGCCGCGAGTTCATCCGGGTGTTCGAGCAGGCGGCTCGGGAGGTGCTGGAGTCCGCCGACGGGGGCGGCGGAGGCGACATCGAGTTCCTGGTCCAGGGGACGCTGTACCCCGACGTGGTCGAGTCGGGCGGCGGGACGGGCACGGCCAACATCAAGAGCCACCACAACGTGGGCGGGTTGCCGTCGGATCTGAAGTTTCGGTTGATCGAGCCATTGCGGGCGCTGTTCAAGGACGAGGTGCGAGCGCTCGGCGCCGAGTTGGGGTTGCCCGAGCCGATCGTGTGGCGCCAGCCGTTCCCCGGCCCCGGGCTGGCCATCCGGATCATGGGCGAGGTCACCGGCGAACGCCTCGAGGTGTTGCGCCAGGCCGACGCCATCGCCCGCTCGGAGCTGACGGCGGCGGGTCTGGACCGCAGCGTGTGGCAATGCCCGGTCGTGCTCCTGGCCGACGTCCGCTCGGTCGGCGTCCAGGGCGACGAGCGGACCTACGGGCATCCGGTGGTGTTGCGGCCCGTGTCCAGTGAGGACGCCATGACGGCCGACTGGTCGCGGTTGCCCTACGACGTGCTGGCCCGGATTTCGTCACGCATCACCAACGAGGTCGAGCAGGTGAACCGGGTCGTGCTGGACATCACCAGCAAACCCCCAGCCACGATCGAGTGGGAATAGGGCGTTCTTTGACGGAGACAGGTACCGTTCACCCCGTGCTTCGGACGCGGGTGCGGCGGTGACGACGCGTGTCCTTTCGATGGTGCTGGCGGGCGGTGAAGGCAAGCGGCTCGCACCTCTGACGGCGGACCGGGCCAAGCCGGCCGTGCCGTTCGGCGGCCACTACCGCCTCATCGACTTCGTGCTCTCCAATCTGGCCAACGCCGGGTACCTGAGAATCGTCGTGCTCACCCAGTACAAGAGCCACAGCCTGGACCTCCACATCTCGCGCACCTGGCGGTTGTCGACCCTCATGGGCGACTACGTGACCCCGGTGCCGGCGCAGATGCGCGAAGGGCCGCGGTGGTTTTCCGGGTCGGCTGACGCCATCTACCAGAACCTCAATCTCATCGGCGACGAACGACCCGACTACATCTGTGTCTTCGGCGCCGACCACATCTACCGCATGGATCCCCGTCAGATGCTGGATCAGCACATCGCCACCGGGGCGGGCGTGACGGTTGCGGGCGTGCGGGTGCCGCTCGCGCAGGCCAGCAGCTTCGGAATCATCGAGGCCGGCCGGGCGTCGAGTGATTCGAACGGGTCAGGCGCCGGTTCGGCCGACTACGCCGGAGGGACGGACACCCGCATTCGAGCGTTCCGGGAGAAACCGACCGACGCCGTCGGACTGCCCGACGACCCCAACCGGGTCTTCGCCTCCATGGGCAACTACATCTTCTCGACCGATGCCCTCGTCGATGCGGTCACGGCGGACTCCAAGAATGAAGGCTCCCACAATGACGTCGGCGGCGACATCATCCCGGCGTTCGTGGCGGCCGCTGACGCCCATGTCTACGACTTCGAGGCCAACAAGGTGCCGGGAGCGACGGAACGGGACCGGGCGTACTGGCGCGACGTCGGAACCCTCGACGCCTACTACGAAGCCCACATGGACCTGGTGTCGGTGCATCCGATCTTCAACCTGTACAACCAGCGGTGGCCCATCTTCACGTCGGGCCCGCCGTTGCCGCCCGCCAAGTTCGTGTTCGAAGGTTCGGAGGGGACGGGGCAGGCGCTCAACTCCATGGTGTCGGCCGGAGTGATCGTCTCGGGGGGAACGGTCCGCCGCTCGATCCTTTCGCCCGGCGTGGTCATCGAGAGCCACGCCCAGGTCGAGGGGGCGGTACTGATGCACGACGTCCGGGTCGGCCCCGGGGCGATCGTGCGCAATGCCATCATCGACAAGAACGTCCAGATTCCACCGGGAGCGCGGATCGGCGTGAACCCGGAGTACGACCGCCGTTGTTTCACCCTCTCCGACAACGGGATCGTCGTCGTCGGTAAGGGCCAGGCCATCCCTCAATGCTGAGTCGCGGGTCGGGGTTGTGCCGTGGCGGGTCCGGCGGGTCCTCGGCGGGTCCGGCGGCTCCGGCGGCTTTGGGCGGTGAAGGTCGCCCTCCTCACCCGGGAGTTCCCTCCGGAGGTGTACGGCGGGGCGGGCGTGCATATCGAGAACCTGGCGGCCAACCTGGCGCCGCTGATCGAGGTTGAAGTCCACGCCTTCGGCGCACCTCGTGAGTCGCCGCTCGTCGCCGCGACCTACACCCCATGGGACGCGCTGCGCCACGGCCCCGGTGGTAGCGCCTTGCAATCGGTTTCGGTGGACCTGCTCATGGCCCAGGGCGTCGCGGGCGCCGACCTGGTTCACAGCCACACCTGGTACACCAACTTGGGCGGTCACCTGGCCAAGGAGATGCACGACATCCCCCACGTGATGACGACCCACAGTCTCGAACCACTGCGCCCCTGGAAACTCGATCAGCTCGGGCCGGGGTATGGCGTCTCGTTGTTCTGCGAGCGAACGGCGATCAACACCGCGGACGCCGTGATCGCAGTCTCGGCGGGGATGCGGACCGACGTATTGCAGACCTATCCGGCGGTCGACCCGGACCGGGTGGTTGTGATCTACAACGGCGTGGACCCGAACGAGTACCACCCCGACCCCCGAACCGACGCCCTCATCCGACATGGGATCGATCCGGACCAGCCGTCGGTGGTGTTCCTGGGCCGGATCACGGCGCAGAAGGGCATCCTCGAGTTGCTCGAGGCGGCGGAGTGGATCGATCCCTCGGCCCAACTGGTGCTGTGCGCCGCCTCGCCGGACACACCCGCGATACAGGCGGCTGTTGCCGACGCGGTCGCGGCCCTACGCCAGCGCCGCCGCGGGGTCGTATGGATCGACGAGCCGCTGCCGCGCCGGGAGGCGATCCAGCTGCTCAGCCACGCGTCGGTGTTCGTCTGCCCGTCACGGTATGAACCGTTCGGGCTGGTCAACGTGGAAGCCATGGCCTGCGGTGCCGCGGTCGTGGCGACCGCTACGGGCGGGATCCCCGAGATCGTCGAGGACTCCAAGACGGGGTATCTGGTGGCGCCCGGCCCAGAGTTCGTGCGCCACTTGGCGGAGCGGATCAACGCACTGGTGCTGGACCCTGACACGGCGCGACGCTTCGGTGAGGCAGGGCGCCAGCGCGTCCTCGACCGCTTCACCTGGCCCGCGGTGGCGGCGCAGACCGTGGACCTGTATCGGAAGGTCCTGGGGTCGCCCCTACTTCGTAGCACCTGACCGCTACTGCGGTCGTTGGGGCGAACGCTGACTGCGTCGCGCCGGCCGACGGATGGTGACGACCCGAACGGCGTCCGTCACGGCGGCCAGATTAGTGTTGCTCGGTGAACACTAACGATGTATCGTTAGTGTTCAGAAAGGAGCACACAATGAGATCACGAGACGAATTTGGTTGGTCCGGCCACCCCCACGGGTGGTCGGGAGGTCGGCAGCCCTGGACGGCGACGGCCGCTGGGCCCGCGATCCGGGCGACGGCGGTGGGCCCGGCGGACCCGGCGGCCGACCCGGCCCGGTGGGCCTGGCGGCGGACCGCCGTTCGGGGCGGGCGGTCCTGGCGGCGACCGGGAACATGGATGGCCTGGTGGCCGGCCCGGCGATCCGGACTTTGGTGGTGGCCCTCCCCGGCGAGGCGGTTGGGGCGGCGGAGGCAGCTGGGGTGGCATGGGCGGCGGCTGGGGTGGCGGCCGTGGGCGAGGCGGTCGAGGTGGACGGGCTCGGCGTGGCGATGTCCGGGCGGCGGTCCTGTTGCTGCTGGCCGAAACACCACGCAATGGATACCAAATCATCCAGGAACTCGACGAACGCAGTCGGGGGGCGTGGAAGCCGAGTCCCGGCTCGGTGTACCCCGTACTCCAGCAGCTGGAGGACGAGGGGCTCGTGATCAGCAGCGCCGCCGACGTCGGGCGGCTCTATCGCATTACCGACGCGGGCTCGTCCTATGTCGCCAGCCACCGTGACGAGATGGGCAAGCCGTGGGAGGAGGCAGCCAACGCCGTAAGCCCGCCCGCCATGGAACTGGCCCAGCTCATCCCGCAGGTCCTCGGTGCGATCAAGCAGGTGCTTCACGCGGGCAACGAGCGCCAGATTCGTCAGGCCAGCACGGTGTTGACCGAAACGCGGCGGGCGCTCTACCGGATCCTGGCCGAGGATGAGCCGAGCGCCGCCGCGGAGGGCACCGATAGCGTCGAAGGCGCCGACAGCTGAGCGGTGACTAGGTGCGAGGCGCCAGCGGGAGTACAAACCGTTGTGTCCACGACGGTTTGTACTCCCGCCCAATTCAGAGGTTTCCCGCCAGGACAGCTAGTCGGCCGCTTTAGGTTTAGAGGTGCGCCACCGCCGAGTGCGCCAGCGCGAGGAGTTGCGGGGCGGGCGCCGGCGCCGGAACGGGGCCGAGAATCAGCTGCATGAGGCTCGCTTGCTTCAGCACCCACAACCGGCCGTCGGCGTAGTAGGCGGCGTCGCCGATTCCGGGAACATTTTGAGCCGCGCTCGTGCGCGAGGAATCGAACAGCGCCCGAGCGTTCTGACGAGCGATCTCAATGATGAACTCGTGGGTCCCGTCGTCGTAGACGCACGTGCCCAGAACCAGGTGGGGCGGCCCGGCATTGTGGCCGAAGGCGGCGGTCGCCTGATCAGCGGTCACGACTTGGCAGGCATCTTGGGACGACTCGGCTGTTCCGAGAGCGGGAACGTGGTGACTCGGCCGAGTGAGAACGACCGACACCACCGCGATAAGAACGAGAACGGCCAATGCGGCACCGACGATCGCGAGAACGCTCCGACTTGGGGGCGCCTTCATCTCGGGCACTGGCATGCTGAGATCACGCAGGCGCGGCCGCTGACGGGACCGGCGCCGGCGAGCCTTCTTGGGCTTGTCTTCGCGGCGTTCGATGACACGGTCCTGGCTCACGGCGCCCGCGGGCATTGCTGCCGGGACGGCCGTGGGAGGCGCAGGAGCGGAATCGCGGAGGCCGACCTTGCCGCCATTTCGAGCTCGGCGAGGCGGCCGGCGAGGGGATGATGTCCCCGCCGCGGGCCAGCGCCTCACGCAGGCTTATGGCCCCGCCCGCGGCGGCGGGCGCCGGCGAACTCGAATCGACAACGGGCAGGACCTCGGTCGTCGAGCCGGCGGCACCGCTGCTGCCGGTGCCCGATGCCAGCGACGGGGTGCGCCGCCGGGGCCGGCGTCGACTCTGCCGGAGGCGGTGACCCAGCGGGCGAGGCGGCACGGCCGGCCAATGCATCGCGCAAGCTCACGGCCTTGACGGGCTGCTCGGCCGACGGTTCGACCACGGATGCGACTGCCACTTCGGGAGCGGGCGTCGCGGCCGGCGACGACGCAGCAGGAGGCGGTGACCCAGCGGGCGAGGCGGCACGACCGGCCAATGCATCGCGCAAGCTCACCGCCGTGGCGGGCGGCTCGGGCAACGCTTGGACCTCGGGCTGCTCGGGCGACGGTTCCTCGGCCGCGGGCGCCGCAATCGGCGAAGTTTCTGCAGGAGGTGCGGGCGGCACTGTGTCCTCGGCATCTGGCGCCGTCGCGGGCTCGGCCACGCCTGGTCCGGCTGCCGCTTGGCGCGACAGGGCTTCTCGAAGGCTCACTGCCCCTCCGTTGGTGGCAGGGGGCGGTTCGCTGGCGGCCGATGCACCGTTGACCACAGCTGGAGGAGCGCTCGGCGCGGCGGTGGCCGGCGGAGGTGCCTGCCCTGGGTCGTCCCCGCCACCAAGGCCGATGCGGTACGTCCTCAAGCCGCGCATCTCGCGGGTGAGGGTGCCATCGCTTTCCATGCGCGCCAGCGTGGCGCTGACGAGCATCGGATTGTCTACGCCGATTTCCTTCGCCAGCTCGTCGGTAAGGCTGCGACCGCCCGCGTCCTGGACGCTGCCGCCATGGCCCTCTAGGTAGGACTGGATGTTTCGCTCGATCTCCGAGTTGCTGTCAGTCATGTCGCAGTCTCGTTTTCTGATTGTGAACCGCATAACTCACGCGCCGAACCACTCAACCTGGCCTCAGTAGGACACATCGGCATGATGGGAGCAATTCTTATGGAGAAACTGTACCCGCGGCGAGATAACCGATTGACAGGCGGACGACATGGCTTGTCGAGGCTTTCGTAGCGCCGGCGGGTCCCATCGGTCGACCGCTCGATCAAGCGCATCGGTTGGGATACCAGGAATCCGACAATTGCGGCAAAACCGGCCTGCACTGGTACCCGCGCCCTTTTTCCCCTATTTATTCGCCTTTCGGCCACATCGCGCACGACGGTTCCCGCTTTGTCAGTGCTGCCGCTCGTAGACGGCCTTGCAGGGGCCTAGCGCGCCGTCACCGCGAAGATCTCCGCCTTGGCCCCCGCCCGCACGGCCGACACCCCGCCTCGGGCCGACAACGTCCCGGCCGGCGCCAGGACCGACGCCGCCCAACTACCGGCGCCAGCCGCACTACTCGTACCGGAGAACGAGAACTGCCAGAGCGCTCCATCCGGCCCCGTGGCAAAGACACTCAGGCCGCTGGCGTTCCAGACGACGCTCGGCGCGCCCACGATCTTCATGTCCGGGCGGATATCGAAGTGCTGCCACGTCGAAGCGGCGGTCGCCCGCTCCTCCTGCAGCAGGGTTCCGTCCTTGCCGACCGCGAACACCTCGGACTTGGCTCCGACACGCACCGCCGAAACACCGCCGAGGGCCGACAGCACCCCGGCCGGCGTCACCACCGAGACCGACCAGCTACCGGCGCTGCCGCTCGGACCGGCGGACAGGGAGAACTGCCGCAATGCCCCGTCTTGGCCCGCCGCGAACACGCTGGCGCCCGACGAGTTCCACACCACGCTGGGCCCGCCCACGATCTTGGCGTCGGGCCGGATCTCCGAGCGCGTCCAAGGCGCACCGGCCGCCGATTGCTCCAGCTGCAGCAGCGTCGCGTCCTTGCCGACCGCGAACACCTCGAGTTTGGCTCCGACGCGAACCGCGGACACTCCGGCACTCGCCGACAGGGTTCCAGCGGGCATCACCGACACCGACTTCCACCCGGTGCTGCCCGACGAGAACTGTCGAAGCGCCCCGTCGGCTCCCGCCGCAAAGACCGCCACGCCGGCTGAATCCCACACGACGCTCGGCGCGCCCGCGATAGCGGCATCTGGCCGGATCGGGTAACGCTGCCACGACGCCGCCGCCGCAGCCCGCTCCACCTGGAGCAGGGTGCCTGCCCGACCTGCCGCTGCGGCCGCACCCGGGCCCGTCGCCGCACCCGGGCCTGTCGCCGCACCGGGGCTCGCGGGCGCCACCGCGGCCACGACGGGCGAAGGTACCGAGGTCGACCCGCACCCTGTCCCGTCGCTATAGCCGGCGTGGGCTCCCCAGGCGATCCCCTTCCACGTCGAGAGCCCCCAAGCCTGGGGGTAGGTAAGGAGCGTCGCACCGTGGCACGCCTTCAACGGCCCCGGATCGCGCGACCCGGTCCCGAACCGCCCCGACGAACTCGCCTCGAAATGGACATGAGACGTGCTCGCCGTCCCTGACGTGCCCACCTTGCCGATCACGGTGTTCGTGTCGACCCAGTTTCCCGCCCCACTCACGAGGACCTGGCTCATGTGGGCGTACAGGCTCTGGACGTTGCCCCCATGGTCGACGACGACCACGTTTCCGTAGCCCGAATAGCCGGATTGACCCGTAACGTTCCTCGCCAGGCCAGCCCCGGCGGGGTAAATGCTGGTTCCGGTGGAGGCGATCAGATCGAGCGCCCAGTAGTCGTGGTGACCGCCACACTCGTAGCCGCCTTGCGCCCCGTACGAGAGGTAGGTGCAGCCGACCTTGATCTCCGCTCCGTCGAGGTCCCGGTGCAGCGGGAACCATTCGGGGGGGCTGTAGTGACCGGTCGCGGCCCGCCCCGGCACCGCCTGGTAGACCGCAAGGGCGCCAAACACGAGGCACAGGGCCCCGAGCAGCGACAAGCGACGTAGTCCAACCCTGGTCCGCACTGCGCCCCCTCTGCTTCCCCAGCTCGCAGGGTCAAACTCGGGAGGGAGGTTAGACGCAATGTCATCAGCGCGACGTATTCGCGACATCGAGGGTTCACTTTGAGATGCGTGTCGAAGGGTGGGGAAAAGGGGCGTCAGTCCGGTTCGAGCCGGTTGGCGGGATTCGTCCGCCCTGAGCGAACGATTCGCATCCACCGCCGAACGCCCGGAACCTCAGATCCTCGAACGCTCCCTGAGGACTGCTCGGATCAGTTCGGGGTCGTGATCGACGACCGTGCCGCCGTTGTCCCGTCCGTTGTGTCGTCGTCCGCTGTGTCGTCGCGGCCGATGAATGCCTCGTGTATCTCGATCGCGAGCACCGCGTGCTGCGTGGCGTTCGCCGGTACGACCTCTTCAGGTAGCACCTCCTTGCGCTGGCGCACGAACCGGGCCGCGGCGAGCACGGCTTCGTGATCGCGCCGGTCGTCGTCGGTGGGAAATTCGAAACGCCAGCGCCGAACACGTTCTGCGATCGCGACCTGCTCATCCCCGTCGACCTCGACGCCTGTAGCAGCGAAGACCCGGCAGTCGTAGGTGCGGCAGGTTCTCGGGCGGTACTCGTAGATCGAGCAGCGGTCGTCGATCAACATCGGGCAGTGGCCGTCTGCGTCATACCCGAGCACCACGTTGCCGCTGGGCAGCCGCGGCGCCGGAAACAACAGCTCGGGCGGTATACGAGCAAGCGTCTCGGTTTCGTCGGGTCCGATGTGGACGAACTGCGAGGACGTGCAGCAGGCCGTACACCCGCCGCAGGGAACATCAGAGCCGGCCGCTCCGCCGAGCGCCCGCAGCATCGCGGCCAGCCAGCTGGAGAAGCCCCCAGCGGCTAGGGCCGGAGGGCCGTCGTCGCTCAAATGTCAGTCGCCGTCGACGGACTCGTCCGCCTCAGCCTGCAGGCTCTCAACGCGCAGGTTCTCCAGGCGCAGGTTCTCCAGGCGCAGGTTCTCCAGGCGAAGGTTCTCCAGGCGTTGGCGTTCGATCTCGGCGGCCACCGCCTGGCGGATGACGCTCGACATGTCGACGCTGCCGCCCTCGCCGGGCACAACCTCGTCCGCCGTGGCTTTTCTCACCAGGCCCATCAACCCTCCTCGTTGGCGGGTGGTCCACCTCACCAGGTGACCTTGAGGGTACCGGCCGCTGACGGCGGTGGCCGCGCGGATCGAGGCCGCCTGTCAGCAAACGTAGGCTGCCCACGTGTCAACGGGGCCCATCGCGCGAATCGAGGCGACATTCTCGGCGCGGCGCGCTCCCAAGGACGACCCGGCGTCGCTCCCGTTCCCCGATCGGCCGGCGGGAACAGACTGCCTGCCCCAGATTCGCCACATCGTCGTGCTCATGATGGAGAACCACTCGTTCGACAACTACTTGGGCGTGCTCGGGCGCGGCGACGGGCTTCCCACCAACCAGGAAGGGTCGGTGTCGGTCGCGAACCCGACCTCGAACGGGATTGCGGTCCCCGCCACCCCGCTGCGGTCGACGACACAGAAGGTCGGCATCCCGACACAGTCGTGGGAGGCCAGCCATACCCAATGGAACAATGGCGCCAACGACGGATTCGCCCGGGCGGTGGAAGTTTGCACGCCCGGGGCCGACCCCGCCACGGCGATGGGGTATTGGACCGATGCCGAACTCCCCTTCTACCACGCCCTGGCACGGACGTTCCCCCTCGCCGACCGCTGGTTCTCTTCGTGCCTAGGGCCGACCTTCCCCAACCGGCGCTTCCTCCTGTCGGGCACGGCCAATGGCCTGACGACCGACAAGCTCACCGAGATCCTGGACTACCCCGCCAACGGCACGATCTTCGATCTGCTGAGCAGCCACCACATCAGTTGGGCCAACTACCACTCGGTGTCACACCAGCGACCCCTCCTGGCCCGGCTGGTCGGGATCCACGGCCATCGCCTCGGCCGATACCTCCGTGGACTCACCCACCAACTGCAGGGCGATTCGGGCGAGGCCAAGGGGTTCCTGCAGTTCAGCGGCGACGCCTACCCCCTCGGCCTCATCCGGTACCTCGCCCACCTGCGCACCATCGACCGATTCTGCACCGACGCTGCCGACGGGACCCTGCCCGCGGTCAGCATCGTCGACCCCGACTTCCGGGCCAACTCGGAGGAGAACCCACAAGACATCACGGCCGGACAGGCGTTCGCGGCGCGAGTCATCAATGCCGCCATGGGCGGCGCGGACTGGATGGGAACGCTCCTGGTCTGGTGCTACGACGAGGGCGGCGGCTACTACGACCACGTTCCGCCGCCCGCGGCGGTCGAGCCCGACAAGGTGCCGCCCGATGTCGGCGGGCCCTGGCGTTTCAACCGCTATGGCTTCCGTGTTCCCGCGGTCGTCGTGTCGCCTTATGCCCGACCGGACTACACGTCGCACGTGGTGCGCGACCACACGTCGGTGTTGAAGCTGATCGAGCGGAAATGGAACCTGCCGCCGATGACCGCCCGGGACGCTGCGGCCGACGACCTGCTCGACATGGTCGACTTCGACGCCGCGCCCGCCTTCGCCACACCCCCCGAGCTCCCCGACCCAACGGCGCGTTAACAGGCCGCGGCGTCAGCCGAACTAGGAAGAAGTTGCAGTCCCAGCAAGACCTACCTCCCCAGTTGCCACCAGTGATCGAGCCGGCGGGCGTCAGGGTGCCTCAGGCAAAGGTGATGGTCGGGTTCACCTCGATTTCGGTCTTCAGGCTGTTGGCGATGTAGCACTCGCGGTGGGCCACCTCGACCAGATGGCGAACCCGTGGCTCACCCACGTCGCCGGCCAGCGTGATGCGAGGTCGCAGCACGATACGCGTGATCCGCACCGGCGGATCGTCGTCAGGCATCTCCCCGACCGCGTCGTCCTCGTAACCGATGACGTCAAGGCGGGCCCGGGCGGCGACGGCGAGAAAGGAGAGAAGCTGGCACGACGCGGCGGCGAGAACAAGGAGCTGCTCAGGGTTCAGTCGACTCGGATCACCGCGAAACGCGGCATCGGACGAAAGCGCCAGCGTCACGCCGCCCGTAGCCGGACCCGCCGTGTGATCCCGGCTGTAGGCCTCGTACCCGACGCCCGTCGATCCGGACCAGGAGCAGCGCACACCGTAGGTGTGGGTATGGCCCATGCAACGAGTATTCCGCCTCAGGCGACCAACGCCGGGGCATAGCGGGGAAATCCGTCGGTCCACCACACGTGGCCGCCAGCGTCGATCACGTAGGCCTCGTACCCCGGGAGTCCCCCGAGCCACGATGGGGCATCAAGGCCCATGGCCAGTGCCGCCGTGGCGTACGCGTCGGTGAGGATGAGTTCGGGTCCGACAAGGGTCACGCTGGCGAGGGCATCCGCGGCTCGACCGGTGAGCGGGTCGATCACATGGTGGCCCCGCTCGGCAGTTCCCGACGTGGCGACGGCCAGGTCGCGACCAGCGACGACGACGGTCAGCGCATTTCGCACCAGTGGATGGGCAATGCCGACATGCCAGGGCCGACCCGGTTCCGGCTCTCCTCGAATTCGGACGTCGCCTCCGGCATTGATGCAATGGTTCGCCGATCCCCGCTCGAACAGCATCGCCGATGCCATCTCAACCGACCACCCTTTTACCAACCCTGACGGATCGAGCCGCCCTGTCGCGTAACTATCGAAGTAGCCACCGGTGTCCTGACCGATCTGCTGGCCGCGCTCCAGCACCCAACCAACGTCCGGATGACATTCAGCGATGGTGATCTCGCCACGGTCGAGCCGGCTGATCTGGCTGTCCTCCCTGTAGGTGCTGAAGATCTCGTCGACCTGGCGAAACCACTGGAAGATGTCGTCGAGTTCGCTCGAATCAATATTCGGATCGCGCACATCGACAGAAATCGCAGTGCCCATGACGTGCTCCAGGCGGTGGCAGCCAGGGCGGGCGAGTGCGGGTTCAGCCATGGGCCTTGTCGAGGGCCGACTGCAATGACTGGGCGTAGGACGCGCTGGTATAGGTGGCCCCGCCGATGGTGTCGATCTGGGCGCTCTGGGCTTGGATGACTTCGTCGTGAAGCAGCGGCGCCGCTTGGTCGCTGATGTCGCGGGACCGGGCCCGATCGGACGGCAATTTGAGTGCCTTCACATCGATGATCTGATTGCCGCTCACGACGACGGCGACTTGCACGTCGCCATATCGGTTCGAGAACAGGGCTCCCGTAATCGTCCTGGGACCCGATGTCGGGCCGACTGTGGTCGTCGGGTTCGAGCCCGGTGGCGGCGCCCCACCTGGGGCGGGGCTGGTGTTGGCCGGCCCGGCGGGGACGGTGGAAATCGGCGGGACCGCGTTGATCGAGAGGCGCGACGCCGGCGACGACTTGAATGTCAGGATCAGCCACAATCCGATCAATGTGAGGGCGACGGCGGCCGCGGATCGACGCATTGAATCTCCTCAGAGCTCGAAGCGCTCACGGTGGATTTGCGAACGCGCCACGCCGAGCGAGCGGAGGCTTTTCGCCGCGATATCCATCATTCCCGTGGGCCCGCACAAATAGACGTCACGTTGTGCCACGTCAGGGACCTGCTGGCGCAGGCTCCGGGCGCCCAGCGGATTCGGCTTCTGGTCCCGTCGACCCAGTAGATAGCGGACGGTGATGCGTCGAGCGACGGCGAGGTTTTCCAGCTCCGAACGGAAAAGGAGATCCTGTTCGGTAGTCGCCCGATACAGGAGGGTAATGTCTCCTGGCCCGCCCGGGAGATCCTCGATCATGGCCCGCAGCGGGGTGATTCCGACGCCGCCGGCGATGAGCAGCACCCGGCGGTGGGTCCGGCGCCGGGCGGTGAGATTCCCGTAGGGGCCCTCAGCCATTACTCGCGTTCCGGGGCGAACGTGGCGCAGCGCCTGGCTGTGGTCGCCGACCCCTTTGGCCGTGATCCGGAGCCACTGCGGATTTGGCGCGACCGACAGCGAAAAAGGGTGCGCCTCCCACCATGAATGACGCTCGAGGAATCGCCACCGGAAGAACTGGCCCGACTCGGCCCCCATCCGGGCGAGGTCGCGGCCGGTGACATAAACCGATACCGCATCGGCGCTTTCGGCGTGCACCGCCTCGACCCGCATTCGGTATCGGAAGGCGTCACGAATCGGGACGGCGACGCGGTACCAGAGGAGAAGGCCGAAGACCGCGATATACAGGGCCACCCAAAGGTAACGGTTGGTTGGGTGGGTGATGAACTCATTTCCCGTTGCCAACTGGTGGCTAAATGACAGTGCGATGGCGATATAGGTGTAGAGGTGGAGGAAGTACCACGTCTCATAGCGAAGCCGGCGGCGGGCGATCCTGGCCGAGGTGATCCCGACCATGACGAGCAGCCCGAGGCCGGCGGTCGCCGCGAGCACGTCGGGGTAGGCGCGAATGAGTCGTGCTGTTTCGGTGGTAACCGCACGGTGGTCGGCGGCCGCGTAGCCCCAGATGGTGAACAGCGTGTGGGCGACGAGCAGCACGATGGTGTACTGACCGTTCGATCGGTGCCAGCCGGCCAGGCGATCGGTGCCGACGACGCGGTCGAGCCACGGCAACCGGGCCATCAGCACGACCTGGACCAGGATCAGGTAGGTCCCGAGCAGGGCCGTGATCCGTCCTGCGGCGGTGGCGCGGTCGGCAAAGGTGTGCAATGACCCGCCGGGCGTGTTGGTCCACCACATTGCGACCACCGCCATGGCGCCCGCGGCGATGACCGCCAGCACCATGGCCTCACGCTGATCCTGGGTCGAGCGCCATGGGCGGCCGCGGCGGTCGCCGCGGCCGCGATCGGCCCGGTCGGTGCCGCGGGGCGCTTCAGACAGCATCGGTCCAGTCTGGACGGCTGGCCTTAGAACAAGCTATGGACAAGGCAAGGGTCAGGTAAAAGGCGGTGCGGGCCGCCTGGAGCGTCTGGGCCCCTGTTGTCACCGGAGTCCGACTGAAGCCGTGGCGGCGAAGACCGTCGAGGAGCGGGACGGCGATGCGGTCATCGTCCTCGACCGCCAAGACTCGCATCAGCACCAGCATGCAGCACAGAAACTGGTTCTGGTTCTCAGCCCCGGTGCCGAGTCCTTGCGGTGGCAGGTCCTGCGTCGACCGCTCGGATCAGCGAGCGCCCGCGATTCGGGCGACGAGTATCGCCACGTCGTCGTTTCGGCCCTCTTCTGGGGGGAGCAACGCGTCGATGACGCCTCGGCAGATCCGCTCCGGGTCGGTCGTACCGAGCGCCGCGGCCGCCTGGGCCAAGCGTTCCAGCCCGTCGGTCAAGGATTCGGCGCGGCGCTCGACAAGCCCGTCGGTGAACAGCACCAGAGTGTCACCGGGCTGGAGTTCGATGGTCGCTTCGGCGGGCGCCCGGGCGCCCGTAACCCCAAGCAGGACACCGACGCCACCTTGGAGATAGCTGGCGCGACCATCGCGCAGGAGCAGCGGTGGCGGGTGCCCGGCGCTGCTCCACGTCAGCCGCATCTGCTTGACATCGACCACGACGAGCACGCAGGTCGCCATCGTCAAGCCGAGTTGCTCCATCAACCGGTCGAGCCGGGCCAGCACGACGTCGGGGCTGCTGCAATCCTCGTAGGCATAGGCCCGAAGCCCGGTTCGCAGCTGACCCATGGCCGAGCTGGCCTCGATGTCGTGGCCGATGACGTCGCCCACGACGAGTGCTGCGGTCGCGTCATCGAAGGCGATGACGTCGTACCAGTCGCCACCCACGAGGACGCCGGCAGTGGCCGAAAGGTAGCGCACCGCGATCTCGATGCCGCTGACCTTGGGGAGCGTGGCGGGAAGGAGGGCCCGCTGGAGGTTCTCGGCCAACTCGTGCTCGCGCTGGTACGCCCGGGCGTTGCCAAGGGCCAAGGCGGCTCGATGGGCGACTTCCACCGCGAGGTCGAGATCCTCGTCGGTCAATACGTGGTCGCCGTCGCCGTCGGTCGACATGACCAGGACGCCCAGGGTTTCTCGCCTGGCCTGGATCGGCACGACGACACTTGAGTGCACTCGATAGTGCTCGACCGGCTCGGGTTGTTCACCGTCGACGGCCGCTGTGGCGAGCGGGGCAGCCATGTCGCGGGGTCCGAACAGCTGCCCCTGGCCGGTGCGCAGGACCTGGGCCACTGGGTCGGTTCCCCCGCGATCGATCGGGGAGGCCATGATCGCCGAGCGGAGCGCGGTCGCCTTCGTCCGGTCCCGGTGGGAAACGGCCGCGTGCTCGACGGTACCGTCGACCTCGACCAATTCGAGGATGCACCAGTCGGCCGATGCTGGCGCCAGTACCCGGGCCAGGCGGCCCAGGAGCTCGTCGACGTCCATGGTTGTCGTGAGCACCGTGCTGGCGGTTGCGAGTATGGCCAGGCGTCGTTGCGCTTCTTCTGCCCGAGCGAGCAGCTCGATGCGCTCCTGTTCGGCTCGTTTGGCCGCCGTGACCTCGATGATCGTTGCCCCGGCGCCGACGAGCACACCCGCCGAGGTGCGCACCGGGTAGTAATCGACCCTGAAGTAGCGGACGCCACCGCGCCCGACGTTGAGCTTCATGTCGCGGCCGAGGATGGTGCGCCCGGTGGTCACGACCCGTCTCAGATCGGCGCCGACTTCGGGCGGCAGGGGCACGACCTCGCCGACGGGGCGACCGATATGGTCCTCCACCGGGATCCCGCTGATCTCCGACAGCGCCGCGTTGACCCGCACGTAGCGCAACTCGACGTCGAACACCGCGATGGCCACCGGCGCCGAGCCCACGATCGCTTCGACGAGGCCCAACGCCTCCTCTGCGGTTGCCCGGGCGACGTGTTCGGCACTCAGCAGGACCGCCCGTTCTTGCTCCGCCAGCCCATGGTCCATTCGGTCGGCGGCGATCCACGCGACGAGCGCGCCGTCCGCGCCGGCGCCGGCGGGCACGGCCCGGAATGAGCTGACGAGGAGCACACCGTCGCGGCGGCGGACCCGACAGTCGCCCTCCCATCGGTCGCCACCGGCAGCCGCTCGCAGCGTCTTGGCTGCGCCCGCCCGGTCGTCCGGATCGAAAAGCACCTCGAGGACGGAGCTGCCGAGGGCCTCAGGGGCAGCATGCCCGTAGAGGATCTCCGCCGCGGCATTCCATTCGACGATCGTTTCGCCGTCGACCATCACGACGGCGACCGGAAGGGCCGCCAGCACCGAGGCCAGCGCCGACCCGCCGCCGCGCGCGCCGAACCGCCACCGCTCGCCGACCCGCCGCGGCGCGCCGAACCGCCACCTGGGGTAAGGCCCGGCGCAGGCCTGCCCGAAAGGTGGTTCGCCCCTGTATCGCCGCCAGTTCCGATCATGGGGATTAGGGGTCTTGCCGGAGATCCAAACCGATGAGCACCCGCTCGGTATTCGACAGGTCACCGATGATCTTGCGAACCGGTGGTGGCAACCGACGTTCCAGCGTGGGAATGGCGACGATCTGTTCGCCCTGGGCAAGCTGCGGGTGCTCTAACAAGTCGATTACCTCGATGGTGTACCTCCCTGCCAGATGCTCCTCGCAGATGTGCCTCAGGTTGGACAGCGCGGCAACCGAACGCGTCGTCTCGCCGGCAACGTACAGCCGCAGGTGCCATATACCGTCGTCGTTCTCAGGCTCGGCGTCGCTCATTCTGCGCCCACTGTGACTCCAGTCTCCGGCTCAAGAAGCTTGATACCCGACGACGTCATCTCGAATCGCCGGACCTGGTTGGAATGTCCCATCCCCCGGGCCTTCAACACGTACAACACCCGGTGGCGCTCGTTGCTGTTCTGTATGTGGCGAACCTGCACCCAGCTATCGATAAGCGACGAGATCGTCGGATCCTCGGGCTCGCGCTCGGAAATCAAGCTGGTGAACACTGCCGTAATCTGCCGCTGCTTCAGGTAGTCGACCATGCGCATCAACATGGCTTTGATGTCGAGCGAGCTTCCCATGGCGTGGAAGTCGGTGATCGGATCGACCACGACAACGTCAGGTCGGAAGTCTTCCACCTCGCGATACAGCGCGGTCAGATGGTTTTCGAGGCCAGCCTGGGTCGGGCGGGTGGCCCGGATACGAAGGTTGTCCGACTCCACCCATTGCCCAAGGTCGAGCCCGACTGAACCCATATTCCGCAGGATCTGTAACTCCCCTTCCTCGAACGCCAGGAGGAGGCAACGCTCGCCGCGGGCGCACGCGGCGGCGGCAAAGTGCGCCGCCAGCGTGGACTTGCCGGTGCCCGAGGTGCCCGAGATCAAGGTGGTACTGCCCCGGTACAAGCCTCCCCGGTCGAGCATTTCGTCGAGGGCGTCGACCCCCGTGGAAACGACCTCGGCGGACGCCGGGTGGTGGAGCTCGAACGCGGAAACAGGCACCACGCTGAACCCCCCCGGCCCGATCAGAAACGGCAGCTCGCCGGACGCGTGCTGTGCCCCGCGGAGTTTCACCACCCGCAGCCGCCGCGTGGCCAACTGGTCGGTCACGCGATGGTCGAGCACGATGACGCAGTCCGAGACGTACTCCTCGATACCGTGGCGGGTCAACGATCCCTCGCCGCGCTCGGCGGTGATCACAGCAGTCACGCCTCGTGCCTTCAACCAGGCGAACAGACGACGCAACTCCGCTCGCAGGATCCCCGAGTCGCCGAGGGCTGAGAACAACACCTCGATGGTGTCGATGGCGACACGCTTGGCTCCGATGCGATCAATGGCAAAGCCGATCCGGACGAAGAGCGCCTCGAGGTCATAGTCGCCGGTCTGCTCGATCTGTTCGCGCTCCACCTTCACGAAGTCCATGACCAACAGCCCATCGCGTACCAAAGCATCGAGGTCCCATCCGAGACCTGCGGCGTTGGTGGTCAGTTCGTCGGTGGTTTCTTCGAACGCGATGAACACGCCGGGCTCGCCCATCTCCGCTCCTCGAACGAGGAATTCGGTTGCCAGCAGGGTCTTGCCGCACCCCGGGCCGCCGGTAACCAGCGTGTTTCGGCCCCGGGGAAGCCCACCGGAAGTGACGAGGTCGAGGCCGGAGATACCGGTCGGACAATGCTCGAGCTCGCGCATCCGCCCCTCCTTTGCCCGACTCGCGCTTCCTCCCGGTCGCAGAGACACTACTCGTGCTCCCCGCGGTATCGCCGTTCGCGACGACGCTGCCTGCGGTGCCGGTCTGGGTGCCGGCCTCCGAAGGACCCTGCCTGCGGTGCCGGCCTCCGGCTCCGCAAGGGCGCCCCGCGCTACCAGGTGGCAGAAAGGAGCCCGGCGGCTACGACCGCGGCGGCGCCGCCAGCGAGGACGAATCCAGCCTTGAACAGGCCGCTCGGAAGGTGCACCAGGCGGCCGATGTCAACCGCATCGCTCGGTGCCGGGGCGCGCGGCAGCTCCAGAGCCGCCCGCAGGCCACCGAGGACGAGGAACCAGACGGCAACTGCCCCAACGAGGGCATCGATACTGGCCGTTCCCCGGGCGATGAGCCATACGACCCCGCCGACCCAGGCGGTCATGACGACCAGGCCGAAGACGTTCCGGATCCATAGCACGATATTGACCACGCCGAGGACGAGAAGGACGATCAGCCAGAGCCTGAGCAGGCGATGCTCGACCAGCCACGCCCCGGCCAATCCGAGAAGCCCCGGCGCCGGATAGCCGGCGGCCGCGGTCAACATCCGCCGCAGCGACCCGCCCGGCCCATAGTGGATCGTGACCCCCGACGAGTCGGCGCGAAGGTGGATGGCCGTGACCTTGCGGCCGACGAGCAGCGCCACCACGGCGTGGCCGCTCTCGTGCACTGCGGTAACGCCCAGGCGAGCCCAGCGCCACACCCGCCGCGGCACGACCAGCGCCAACGCCAGGCCAAGTGACGCCGCGGCCATAACCGGCCGGCTGATTCCCAGGCCCGCCACCCGATAGGCCGCGCCGGCAGCAGCAGCCGCAACAGCCGCCGTCGCACCGACGACCGCAGCTGGCAGAGGCATTCGATCCAACATAGGCACCATGGTCCTGAGACGTCCGTCAGCGCAACCCGAGCGATCCGACTATCCCGATCCTCACGACCCTCGTGGAGCAGGCGATGACGACGCCTGCAGCGCCAATGCCGTCTCGGCATCGGCGGGAAAGAACGACTCGATCGCCAACTCGGCGATGGTGATGTCAAGCGCGGTCCCGAAGGTGGCGATCGTGCTGAACAGCCGGAGCTGCCCCGCCCCGTGGCGCAGGACGAGAGGAACGAAGAGGCGGTCGGCGACCTTGTCCGGGCGCTTCTGTTGGCGACCATTCGAGGTCATCGGGAATGTTGGAATAGGCCCGGAGTTCCGCCGCCAACTCGGCGAGGTCGGGAGCTCCCGTGATCGCCACCTGGCGGTCGAGGCGTTCGAGCAGGTGGCGCGCCCACTCCCCCAGGTTCTCGATGCGCGGCGCCAATCCGTCCGGATGCAGGGAGACGCGCAACGCGTTCGGACGTGGCGTGAGGAGGCCGGGAGAAACACCATCGGTGAGAATCCGAAGGGCGGCATCGTTGGTGGCAACGATGTCCCAGCGGCGGTCGACGACGACGGCTGGAAAGGGCTCGTGGCCCCGCACGATGCAGTCGAGCGCGTCGCGCAGCGGCGCCATCTCATTGGCATCGAACGGCGTCTCGTGATATACGGGGGCATAGCCCGCCGCCAGCAGTAGGGCATTGCGGTCGCGCAGCGGCACCTCCAGGTGCTCGGCCAGGTGGAGAACCAACTCCCGACTCGGCTTCGATCGGCCCGTTTCCACAAAGCTGAGGTGGCGGGCCGACACCTCGGCCTCGACCGCCAGGCTCAGTTGGCTGAAGCGGCGGCGCTGTCGCCAATCACGTAGGAGCTCGCCGACCGGCGTCGCCGCTCGTGCCGCGGTAATCGTCATCGTTCCACCCTAACGACGACGCAAGGTCACGATCGATTACCCGTCAGGTAAGTGCGCGCCGGCGCGACGACGTTCACGATGGCACCTGACACGACACACGAAGCAAAGGAGAATGGAATGACTCAGACAATCTCAACCGACATTGCAACGATTGTCGACACCAACTTGATGGCGTTGACTGAGACCGATCCGGGGCGGCGAGCCGAGCTGATCGAACGGGCATGGAGCGAAGATGGCAGCCTGACCGACCCGCCGCTCGTGGGCGAGGGCCATGCGGGCCTCAACGAGTTCGCGGCGACGATCTGCCAGCATTACGCCGGCCAACGTTTCCGCCGGGTAAGCGGGATCGACGCTCATCATGACCGCTTCCGCTATGCCTGGGAACTGGTCACCGCCGACGGGACGGTCACCGTGGCGGGAATCGACGTCGGCCAAACCGCCCCCGACGGCCGGCTGCGCACCATCACCGGGTTCTTCGGCGATCTCCCTCTGCGGTAATTCATTGGGAAAAGGGGGCGTCGTGCGACGCGCGCCTCACCTGGAGGTCCCGCGTCGTGCGGCTCCCCATGGAGCCGTCGTGCGCCGAACGCGTCGCAATCAGCAGAAGCCCGGAGGTTCGGCGGCACGTATCTTGCGGATCAGATTGCGCAGGGTGACCTGGTCCTTGGCGCTGAGCGAGTTCACCGACGGCGGCGGGTCGAAGAGGACGTCGAGGGCCTTGGCTTTCGCCGCCTGGCCGCCCTCGGTGATCTCCACAAGCTTTACCCGTCGATCGGTCTCGAGCGTGCGACGCTGGACATAGCCGCGCTCTTCCAAGCCGTCGACGATCCCAGTGACCCAGGAGGCGTCGCATCGCCACCCCTTGGCCAGCACGCTCATCGGCACCGCCTTGCCCGGGTCGAGCGACATCAGGGCCTTCAGCAGGGGTGGCGTGACGTCGGCGGCCGCACAGGCACTGTGGAAGCGAACGAGGGAGTCCTGGCTGAGCATCATCTCGGCCATCAGACGCCAGGCCTCGTGGCCCGCCGGCTCCACGCTTGTATCCACCCCCATACTGTACGCCTGTCAGTTGTCTGAACACAACCATTTACTGGGGACAAGAAAACGTTTGACTGCACTCAAGGGATGTGGAAGAGTGACGGCTGCGAGCCGCCGCCGAAGGTGTCTTCACAGACCTGCGCTCCGATCGAACCCAGGGAGGTTTCACATGATCCACCTTGCTGACTTCTGTTACCGGAAACGACGCTTCATCCTGGCTGGGTGGGTCCTCGCCCTCATCGCCGTGATCGTCGCCGGCAGCGCCCTTCCGGCCACCCATCGCGCCAGTTACCAGACGCCGGGGGCCGAATCCACCAAGGCGTACGCCCTGCTGAACGATTCTTTTCCAGCCCGAAAAGGTGATTCGGTAAAGCTGGTCTTCGCAGGTGACATCAACTCGCCTGCGGTCCGGACGAAGGTCGAGGCCGAGATCGCGAAGATGTCCTCGCAACCACATGTGACCGGCATTACGAGCCCCTATTCGACCGCGGGCGCAGCGCAGATCTCTCACGACGGCAAGGTTGCATACGCCGAAGTTGACTTCGACCAGACGTTTGACAAGCTGATGACGAACGACGCCAGCTTCTCGAAACACTTCCTCAATGCTGCCGACCCTGGGCAAAAGCCTGGCCTCGACATCGAGGTAACCACGCTGGTGGCCCAGCAGAAGCTGGGCTCCGAGGCAATCGGCCTTCTCTTCGCAGCCTTCATACTCCTCCTCGCATTTGGGTCGGCGCTGGCCGCGGGACTGCCGCTCATCACCGCCCTCTTTGGATTGGGAATCGGTGCCATGCTCGGCGGAATTGCTTCACGCGCCTTCGAAACGCCCGAATGGGCAGCCACGGTGGCCACCATGATCGGACTTGGCGTCGGCATTGACTACGCGCTGTTCATCATCACGCGCTACCGGCAATCGCTGGCCAACGGGCTGACGCCTCGACAAGCCAACATCACCGCCATGGGCACCGCTGGCCGGGCGGTCCTGTTCGCCGGCGGTACCGTCGTGATTTCGCTGCTGGGCATGCTCACGATGGGGCTCAGCTATCTCGAGGGCGTGGCTGCGTCGTCGGTGCTGGCGGTCCTGGTCGTGCTCGCGGCCTCCCTCACCCTCCTGCCTGCCATTCTCGGTTTCGTCGGCACCAACATCGACCGGCTGCGGGTTCCCTTCACCGGCCGGCCGTCGCACCAGGGCCAGCGTGCCTTCTGGTACCGGTGGAGCCGGGTGGTCCAGCGGCGACCGTGGATGGCCTTCGGTGGGGCCGTCGTCGTGCTGGCCATCATCACGGTGCCGGTGCTGTCCCTGCGTTTCGGTTTCCCCGATGACGGCAACAACTTGAAGTCCGAGACGTCACGCCAGGCCTACGACCTGCTGACGACGGGTTTCGGCCCCGGCTTCAATGGCCCGCTGCTACTGGTTGTCGACCTCAAGAACGCACCTGATGCCAGTGCGACCCTGACCAGAATCGGCGCCAGCCTCAAACCGTCGGCCACCAACGGCATCGCCTTCGTCTCCCAGGCGGTTCGCAGCCCCACGGGCAACAGCGCCATCATCAACGTCTTCCCGACCAACAAGCCCCAGGACAAGGCGACGGGCCAACTGGTGCACCGGCTTCGCTCGTCGGTACTGCCGTCCGCCGTCACCGGGTCAGGCGCCAGGGTGCTCGTTGGCGGGTTCACCGCCATCTCGATCGATCAGAGCGCCTACATCACGCATCGGCTGCCGTTGTTCATCGGCGCGGTCGTGCTGCTGTCGTTCGTGCTGCTCACGACGGTGTTCCGTTCGCCGCTGGTCGCGGCCAAGGCTGGGGTCATGAATCTGCTGTCGATCGCCGCCGCCTACGGCGTGATGTCGTACGCCGTTCATGGCTCGTGGCTGGGACGGCTGCTCAAGATCCCCGAGACGCCGATCCCGGCGTTCATCCCGATGATCATGTTCGCCATCTTGTTCGGGCTCTCGATGGACTACGAGGTGTTCCTCCTCAGCCGAATCCGTGAGGAGTACGTCCGCACGGGCGACAATGCCGCCGCCGTGGCGGACGGTCTGGCATCGACGGCACGCGTGATCACCGCCGCCGCGGCCATCATGGTGTTCGTCTTCGGGGTGTTCATCTTCGATCCGAGCATCTTCATCAAGCAGATCGGCCTTGGACTCGCGACCGCGGTGGTCGTCGACGCCACCATCGTCCGGATGGTGCTGGTGCCCGCCACCATGGAGCTGTTGGGCGACGCCAACTGGTGGATGCCGCGCTGGCTCGGCCGGATCCTGCCCGAGGTCCACATCGACGGCGAATCGTCGGTCGAAGCCGAACTGGCGACCTTGCTGGCCGAGGAGTCGGTTCCGGTCTAGGACCGACACAGGCCGACTCGGTCAGGTCGTGGTGACCCTGATCGCGGCCAGGAAGCTGCCGGCATTGCTGTCGACACCGACGTCGTTGACCCCAAGGAACAGCCGACCTTGGGCGTCGACGTCGAAGTCGTGGGCCTGGCCGATCACGAACGGATCACCGTTGCCGATACGAGCGATGAGGGCCGCGTGGTTGGCGACCAGTGGCGCCCCGTTGACGATGACATTGAACTGCCGAAGTTCGAGTCTGGTGTCACCGTCGGGCCCGACCGTAGAAGTTGCGGGCTTGGATTTGTCGTGCTCGATCGTCCCGGTGGCGGTGATGGTCACGTGTTGACCGAAGTTGAGGTCGATGTTGGTATCGGTCCACGCCTGCGTGGCTGGGACGGAAATCGACCCGGACGTGACGACCGATGTCGTCGTGGTGGCCTCGACGGTCGACTGGGTCGTGGTCGTCAGCGCCGCCGGTGACTTGTGCCCCGAACTCCGGGTGACGAGGGCGACGGCTACCACCGCGACCAACGCGGCCAGCACCAGCACGCCGATGGCGGCGCCGCGGTGGCGAGTGAAGATGTTGCCGTCCGAGGCGCTCGGGGGGCCGGGAGGTGCCGGCCGGTCCGGTGGCGAGGGCGGTCGAGGTCGTCGGCCGCGGCGGCCGGAAGGCGCACCTTCCCCCCGCACCGCCTGAGGACCCATCACCTGCGGCCACCGTGGTCCCACTGACTGCCGCCGAACTCTCGGTCCGCTTCTCAATGGGCGCATCCACGATGAGCTCGGAGGGCTGCGGTGGTGGTGGCAATGGTGGTGGTGGCGCGGCGCCGGTCGGAGCGCGAGTGGGGGCGCCAGTCGCAGCGGCAGTCGGAGCGCCAGTCGCAGCGGCAGTCGGAGCGCCAGTCGCAGCGGCAGTCGGAGCGCCAGTCGCAGCGGCAGTCGGGGCGCCAGTCGCAGCGGCAGTCGGGACGCCGGTCGCAGCGCCAGTCGCAGTGGCAGTCGGGACGCCAGTCGGCGGCTGGGCGCTCCCGCCGGGTGCCGCGATGCGCGCCGAGCCGGGTTCGCCGTTCCAGCCCGCGGCGGCGAGTGCGGCGCCGAGCGCGACCGCATGCTTGGGGTGGACGTCCATGGCCACGGGCCGGCCGATCTCCGCCGCCACCAGCTGGCCTACCAGCGGAATGCGCGACGACCCCCCAACCAGCAACACCGCCTTGACCGTCTCAGTCGCCACTCCCGCCGATCGAAACGCTCGGCCCAGGGCGGCGGTGGTCTCGGCCAGTGTCGGGCGGATCATGGCCTCGAACTCCGCCCGGGTCAGGCGGATCTCCGTCTGCACCTGCGGGAGCAGGACCGGAATCGACACGTCGGTATCGGCGGACAGCGCCTCCTTGGCCTCGACGCAGTCAGCCCGCAGGCGGGCCAGGCCGGACAATGAGGCCTGGTCGTTGAGGTCCATAGCCTCCAACGCCGGCCCGAGGAATCCCGACACATGGCCGAACACCGCCTCGTCGAAGTCGATGCCGCCCAGCCGTTCGATGCCCTCGGCTTGGCCCAACAGCTCGAAGCCCGATCCGGTGTGCGCCAGCACGGCCGCGTCGAAGGTACCGCCTCCGAGGTCGTAGATCCCAACCACATCGCCCAGGTCGACGCGTTCCCGCCAGGCGTATTGCAGGGCGGCGGCCTCGGGCTCGGTCAGCAACAGCGCCGACTCCACCCCTGCCGCCCGCAGGGCCTGCACCAGCAGCTCGGTCTTGAAGGGACCCCAGTTCGCCGGGTGGGTGACGGCCACACCCTGGGGCATCTCCCCTTCCTGGGCGGCCACCTCTGCGACCAGGAATCGCGCGACCTGCGAGAACAGCGCATCCGCCGACCAGGGAGACCCCCCGAGCAACACCGGCGTCGAGTCGCCGAAGCGCCGCTTGAAGTACCTCGCCAGCCGCCCGGGCTCGTTCAGCCCGCGGCGTACGGCGGCGTCACCGACGAGGAATGATCCGTCGTCACGCAGGAACAGCACCGAAGGCACGGCCGCGGCGTGGTGCCCGAGACTCACAACCTCCACCCGACCATCTGAGGCCACTGCTGCCGCCGAGAAGGTCGTCCCCACATCCAGCCCCAGCCAGTACGCCACGCGCCGAGATGGTACTGCCGAACCCGGCGGTCGGCGCAGCATCAGTCACAGGGCTGCCAGAACCTGTCCGAGGCGGCGACGCGAAGGTCGCTTGGAGAGCCGCCGGCACTCGCCGTACCCGAGTACCCCCTGGGACCGAAAACCGGACTCAGATGAACAATAGTGAAACCTGCGATGAATTGCCGACGGCTAAACCCATAAATGGACCGATTTCTCTGCAAGAAAGTGAAATCCACAACAGTGTCCACTGGATACCCACAATCGCGAGTTCCTACCGTGCCGGTAACGACAAAGGTTCGGAGGACATCGGTGTCTCGTGGACAGCAGACAGCGATCACGATCGAGGACGCCTTGGTCGAGATCGACGAGCGGGTGCTTCACTTGTTTGCGATGGTCAGCGAAGGTCTCGGCGCCGCGACCGCAGCGTTCCTTGCCGGCGACTGCGACGTCGCACGGCGGTTGGTGGCGGCCGACGTGAACGTGGATTCCTTGGAAATCGCAATTGAGGACCTGGTGCACAACCGGCTCGTCCGCGGGCCCACTGTCGCGATCAATGTCTTATTGCCCCTCGTCGCAATTCTTCGAATAGTGCCTGAGTTAGAACGCAGCGGGGATTTGGTCGAACATATTGCTCTGCGCACTCCACAGGGCATGGCAGAGCAACTTTCGCCCCGAGCCCGGGGGCTCATTCTGGAAATGGGCGAGGTCGGCGTCGACATGTGGCGCGCCGCGGCCGAACGCGTACGCCGAGCGCGACCTCGGAGCTGCGACGCGACTTCGGGTCCTGGACGACCATCTCGACGATCTGCACGTCTGCCTGTCAGCCGAACTCGCCCAGAACGACATCTCGACGTCGGTGGCGATCGAGATGGGGCTGATCGCCCGATTCCTGGAGCGACTCGGAGACCATGCCGTCAACGTGGCTCGCCGCTTTGGCGACCTGTGCCGAGACGACGGGGAGCCTGCGGCGTGACCACCTCATGTCAAACTGCCCTTTCAGCGGGGGCCTCGGTGGGAGTTCACACCGCCTCGGTTCTCTCCTCGGTCGCGGCAACCATCGGGATGGCCCGAACGGCACTGGCCGTTGCCAACCCGCTCGACGCAACCATCGTGGCGTCGCGACTGTTGTATGGGGTCGAGGTGGATCTCGACGCGTTGTTGGAAACGATCGGCCAGGACCCAAGCATCTGGCCCCTCGTCCTGGCGTTGCGCGACGAGATCAGCGCCTACCTCCTGGCCGCCGAATCCCTGGAAAAGACCGGAGTGGCACAGACCGTTACCGTCGCCCTGCTGCGGCGTGGGACCAGCCGTGCCCAAGAACGGGTCGACCGTTTGGCCAACCGAGGCGTGCCACCGATGTGAAGCGCCGGATGACGCCGAGCGACGCCGCCCGGCCGGCGACGCCGAAGTACTTCGGCCCCGATTGGCAGTTGGCCGACCTTGGCAGTTCTGCCGTCCCAAGACCGGGAAAAATGATCACGGTCGGCAGAACTGCCACTCGATTAGGGCGGGGCCAGGGCGGCCCCGTGGTGAGCGCGAGTGTTGGTCGCGTCGATCAGGCGAGGTCGAAGCGGTCGAGGTTCATGACCTTGTCCCACGCGGCAACGAAGTCACGCACGAACTTCTCCTTCGAGTCGTCACATGCATAGACCTCCGCTAACGCTCGGAGCTGGGAGTTCGAACCGAAGACAAGGTCGGCGGCGGTGGCGGTCCACTTGACGTCGCCCGTCGCGCGATCACGACCCTCGTACACGTTCTCGGACGAGACGGATGGCTTCCACTCGATGCCCATGTCGAGCAGGTTCACGAAGAAGTCGTTGGTCAACGTCTCGGCTCGGTCGGTGAAAACGCCGTGCTGGAGTTGCATGAAGTTGGCGTTCAACGCACGCATGCCGCCGATGAGAACGGTCATCTGGGGGGCGGTCAGCGTCAACAGGTTGGCCCGATCCAGGAGGAGCTGCTCACCCGGCAATTTCTCGCCGGCCCGGAGGTAGTTCCGGAATCCATCGGCAGTCGGTTCGAGCACGGCAAACGACTCCACATCGGTTTGATCCTGCGAGGCGTCCGTGCGTCCCGGAACGAACGGGACCGTGACGTCGTACCCGGCGTTGTGCGCCGCTTGCTCGACGGCTGCGCACCCGCCCAGAACGATCACGTCCGCCAGCGAGACCTTCGTTCCGCCGGATTGCGAGGCGTTGAAATCCTGCTGAATTCCCTCGAGGGTCTGCAACACCGTCGCCAGTAGGGCCGGTTGGTTGACTTCCCACCCCTTTTGCGGCGCAAGGCGAATCCGCGCCCCGTTCGCGCCGCCCCGCTTGTCGGTCCCGCGAAATGTGGCTGCCGACGCCCAGGCGGTCGAGACCAGTTGGGGGATTGTCAGTCCCGAGGCGAGGATCTTGGCCTTGAGGGCAGCGACGTCCTCCGCCCCAACCAGGTCATGATCGACGTCGGGGACGGGGTCCTGCCACAGCTCCCGCTCCGAGGGAACCAACGGGCCGAGGTAGCGCGAGACGGGACCCATGTCGCGGTGCGTCAGCTTGAACCATGCCTTGGCGAAGGCTTCCGCGAGCTGCTCCGGATGCTCGCGGAACCGCTTCGCGATCGGCTCGTAGATCGGATCCACCTTCAGCGCCAGGTCCGTCGTCAGCATCATCGGGGCGTGCCGCTTCGACGGATCATGAGCGTCGGGTACGGTGCCTTGGGCCGAGGGATCCGTGGGCGTCCACTGCTTCGCACCGGCGGGGCTCGTCGTCAACTCCCAGTCGTACCTGAACAGGATGTCGAGGTACCCGTTGTCCCATTTCGTCGGCTCGGTGGTCCACGCGCCCTCCAGCCCACTGGTGATGGTGTCGGCGCCCTTGCCGCTGCCACAGGTGTTCCTCCAGCCGAGGCCTTGCTCCTCGAGGGGGCAGGCCTCGGGTTCCGGACCGACGCAGTCGGCACTGACTGCCCCATGGCACTTGCCGAAGGTGTGGCCGCCGACGATGAGCGCAAGGGTCTCCTCGTCGTTCATCGCCATTCGAGCGAAGGTCTCTCGAATGTCCCTGGCCGCGGCACGCGGATCCGCGCTGCCGTTCGGCCCCTCCGGGTTCACGTAGATCAGGCCCATCTGGACGGCGCCGAGAGGACCAGCGAGTTCCCTGTCGCCGCTGTAGCGCTCATCTCCGAGCCATGTGTCCTCAGGGCCCCAGATGACCTCGTCGGGCTCCCAGATGTCCTCTCGCCCGCCGCCGAAGCCGCCCGTCGCGAAGCCCATCGATTCCAGGGCACAGTTGCCGGCGAGGATGATCAGGTCGCCCCAGGAGATCTTCCGGCCGTACTTCTGCTTGACCGGCCACAGCAACCGGCGCGCCTTGTCCAGATTCGCATTGTCAGGCCAACTGTTGAGCGGCGCAAAGCGCTGCGCGCCGCTGCCGCCGCCGCCTCGACCATCGGCGATGCGGTAGGTGCCTGCGCTGTGCCAGGCCATCCGAATGAAGAGCGGCCCGTAGTGCCCGTAGTCGGCCGGCCACCAGTCCTGCGACGTGGTCATTACCTGGACGATGTCCTGCTTCAGCCCGTCGAGGTCAAGGGTGTTGAACTCGTCGGCGTAGTTGAAGTCGTCGTCCATCGGATTGGACAGAGGCGAGTGCTGGTGGAGAACCGACAGGTCCAGTTGATTCGGCCACCAGTCCTGGTTCGACCTGGGCCGCGTCCCCTTGGGGGTGGGGGCGGAGATTGCTGGGTTCTCGCTTTCGCTGCCGCTGTCAGACACGTCAGTTGTCCTTTCTCGTTGTTTCCCGGTGAAGGCTGGTCGCTTCGACGATGGTTGTGCTAAATCCAAGGCTGTGCCGCGCAACGGGTGTCGCCCGGCCCCGCTTGCAGTGCGATGTCGGCCCGTTAGCCGAACCGCCGATCTCGTGACCCGAGTCGGCTGCGGTCGTCAGGCGCGAGGTGTCGCCGGGCCGCCGTCGACGTCAACCATCCTGCTGCCGCTTTGGTTGTAGTGGGCGGCCGACCAGGCGGCGCGGCCACGCAAGGGGCCGTGACCGGCAGACCGCGGACGCGGAGAGGCGCATCGTTGTCGGCGGACGTCTCCAGAGCCACGCTCGGAGCCTACCCGACGATGCTGGAATAAGTCTAGTTCTAGCTCCATACCAGTTTCCGACTAGATCC
>CAVTDW010000020.1:0-4117 GCA_963733505.1 uncultured Actinomycetota bacterium
GGGCGGTCTCCGAGCGGGATCTGGGCTCGTCGGCTGCAAATGCACTAGCGCCCCGGTGCCAGATCCTCGAGCAATGAGGAGACCCATGGAACAGGCCACTGAAAGGACGAAACGGAGACGGCCGTCTCGCTCCGCCTGGTGACGCTCGAGGACGAGCCCGGCGGAGCGCCAGTCTTGACGGCTATCGGTGAAATCCGGCCGTCCATCTGGGTGCGTCGGCCTCGCTACACCCCGGCAGTAGTGAGCATGATCGACGCCTCGGCCGCGGACAGCACCGCCCAGCTCCTGGTCCTTGGTCGCAAAAGCGGTGGTGGCCCGGGAGTAGATGTTCAAAGATCCGACGGGGCGGCCTCCCGACAGCAACGGCGATGACAGGACTGCATTGATCCCCAGCGCCACCGCCATCGGAGTGAAGGCGGGCCACCGGGACTCAGCGGCCAGAGAGGCGATGTGAAACCAGCGCCCTTCCAGTGCGGCGTCGATACAGGGCCCCTCGCCCGTCGCGTACTGGTCGGCATCCATGTCAGAGATGGTCTGGTCGGTGGCGGCAACCGTCGTAAGGCGTCCATCGCGCCGAAGCGACACGCTGACGCCATCGGCACCACCTACAGCGGCCGACACCAGTGCCACCACCATGCGAAGGGTGCCGTCGAGCGTTTCCCGATCGGACGGCGTGGGCTCGTTGCGCCACCGGCGGTGCGCCCGGTCAAAGGTTCCGAGCGTGGCGTGTGCCTCGGGCCGGTCAACCGACTGTTCTGGGCCGAGACGACTGCTGCCGGTCCAGTGGGCCCCCGTGCCGAGCTCGGCGTTGTCTATGACGACGACCATGGCCCACTCGGGTCGGTCGAGGATGAGGCGGAGGTCCGCCGAGGGTGAGCGAACAGCGAGGATTCCACCCGATGACGCCAGACGGTCAGCCCCCGCGGCGATGACTCGCAAGCCGGACACGCCCATGGACTCCAGCTCCGCCAGGTCAAGGACGACCGATTGGTGTCCCCGGTCGATCAGGGCGTCGATAACCGCAGCGAGTTCCCGAGCCGTGACCAGCCCAAGTACCCCGGTGACGCTGACCACCACCCGCCGCCCATCGAAATAGACAGAAAGGACGAACGCCTCGAATGGATCGCTCGGTCGTCATTCCCAGGTCACCCGATGCGGGCCCACGCTGGCTGTCAGCAGGGTGTGGGGCCGCAGCCAGGGCGCTGCCGATGCTGACCTCGTGGCGAAGCTTCTCTGGCTGGCGCGGCATGTGCTCTCCGGACGGGTGGTCGATGCGTCGACACGTCACCGGGGTCCGGGGTGAGCTCGGGACCCTGCGGGGGTACCAAGTTCGAGGGTAACAGTGCGCGCTTGCTATCCGGCCAGCAGCCCAGAGCGAAGGGCACGGGCCATAGCCCACGGGCGGCTGCCCGAAAAACGCGCTCGGCTCACGGCGAGGAGTCGACGCCGGGAGAACCAGGTGGCGGCTCGGCCTCGTCGACTTGGAGGCGGTACCCCCGGCCCGGTTCGGTGTGGAAATAGCGGGGCCGAGCGGGGTTAGGTTCCAGCTTCTGGCGGATCTGGGCCATAAAGACCCGCAGGTAGTGCGCCGCGTTCTCGTAGCCCGGGCCCCAGATCTCGGCCAGGAGCTGCTGCTGGGTGACCAGCTGGCCTTGATGGCGGGCCAGGACCTCGACCAGGTGCCACTGGGTGGGGCTCAGGCGGACCTCACCTTGGTGATTGACCACCCGCTGCGCCGCCAGGTCGATGGTGAAGTGCTCGGTGGTGACCGTCCCCGGGCCCCCGCCGGTGTCGCTGCGGCGCAGGGCGGCCCGGATGCGCGCCAGCAGCTCACCCATTCCGAACGGTTTGGTGACGTAGTCGTCGGCGCCCGAGTCGAGCGCGGCCACCTTGACGGCTTCTGCGCCCCGGGCGGACAGGACGATGATGGGGACGTTGCTCCATGTTCGCAGCCCCTGGGCCACCCGCACTCCGTCGATCCCGGGCAGGCCGAGATCGAGGATGACGACGTCGGGGTGCTGTCGGCGGACCATGTCGAGCGCCTCTTCGCCGCTTGCCGCCACATCCACGTCGTAACCCCGCGCCCGCAGGCCGATATCGAGGGTCCGTCGCATCGGCAACTCGTCCTCTACCACCAGAATCCGGCTCACGGTGACGGCGACGAGCGCCGGGTCAAGACCGGTCCATGGGGCGGCGCGCCGGCCACTGATTTGACCCTCGCGGAACCTCGTTCGTCATCGTCGCAAGGGTATCGCCGCTACTCCTTCGTAGGGGGCGGCGGCCGGGGCGACGTGGTCCCTTCTGGTGACTACGGGGAAATGGTTCCTTTGGGCTATTGCTGGTCGGGGGATGACAGAGGACACTGTCGATGGATCATTGACATCGTCCGGCCTGCGGCGCGCGGTTTGTTGGCCTCGTGCGGAAGGTCGACATCGACGATCGGTGCCACCTTGGCACCGACGCCCGACTCGTTGGGCTGACTTGGCGTGTGGGACGGCGGTAGCGGCGGTGGCGATCATTCCCAATACGGAGGAAGCGGACTCGTACTTCGACCCACGCCCGCGTCGACGTGGCCGTGGCTATGCGGCACTGGCTCTTGCTGTTGTCGTAGGCGTGGCCTTTCTGATCGCCATGGTCGGGCAACGCTCGGCACCTGTGGCCGTGGTCGGGGCGCGCCCGTCAGTACAGGCCCGGGGTTCGGACACTGCGGCGTCGCGCCTCGCGGCCGAACAACAAGCCCGGCGGTCGGCGCCCTCGACCAGCGCCGCAGTGCCGATCCCGACGCCGCCAACGCACACGACGGCGGTCGAATCGGCGACGGCCACTACACGCCCGTCAGCGGCACCCTCCACCTCGCGGGCGGCGACGGGCGGCCCGTCGGTGTCGGTGCCAGTCCCGGTCCCGGTACCGGGGCCTTTCCCGCCCCCCATCAGCCTCCCACCGGTCAGTGTCCCGCCCCCGAGCGCCCGGGTGACGCTGTTCCCTGTCGCCGCCGCCGACAGTCAACCGTTCGGCATCGTTTCGGGCCCCGACGGGAACTTGTGGTTCACCGAGGGAAACCGTGACGTCGTGGGACGAATCACCCCTGAGGGCGTGATCACCGAGTACCACACGCCGACGGCCCTCAGCCAGCCCGGCGCGATCACCGTCGGCCCCGACGGCAATATCTGGTTTACCGAAATGTCAGGCAACAACATCGGACGTATCACCACGGCCGGGGCTTTCACCGAATTCCCCATCCCGACTCCCTATAGCTATCCCAGGGACATCGCGGCCGGCCCCGACGGTGCTCTTTGGTTCACGGAGGGCAACGTCGGGAAGGTGTCGCGGGTGACCGTCAATGGTCACATGACCGAGTTCGGCGCGGGAACCGCCTCTCCGTTTCAGATTGTCGCGGGTGCAGACGGCAACCTGTGGTTCACCGACGGGACCTCGTTGCTCGGGCGTATCAGTCCGAACGGCACCTTGAGCAGGGTGCCGGTGGCGCATGTCACCATGGTGTTGGAACTCACCGTGGACCACGCGGGGAACCTTTGGTATGCGGGAATCGACCAGTCGAGTCCGTACGGCGCTCTGATCGGGCGACGCGACGCCGCGGGCCACATAACCGAGTTCGCCGCTCCCTCGCATGTCGACTTTGGCGGGATCACAGAAGGGCCAGACGGTGCTATGTGGTTCACCGAGTCCAACATGAACACGGTCGGCCGCCTAGCCGCCGACGGGACAATTACCACCGATTCGGTGCCATCACCGGTGTCGGTCGTGGCTGGACCCGATGGGAACATGTGGATCACGAGCGGCACAAATGGGAATGCGCTAGCTCGCCTCCGGATCCGCTGAACACAAAATGATTCCTTGGAGGCCGCCTCGGGGGCCGCTCCGCCCACGTGGGCGGCTGGGCCGGACGCTGGTGGCCGTGGTACTTGGCTGGACGACGATGGGGGCCTTGTCGATCCTGGCGGCGTCGCCCGCCGGGGCATCCTCGCCGGCCTACGCCCATGTGGCGGCGGGCTCGATGGAGCTCCGGGGTGTCGCGTGCCCGAGCGCCACGGTCTGCGAAGGGGTGGGCGTGAACTCGTCGAACCAGGGCGTGGTCGTGACGATTACCAATGGCCTT
>CAVTDW010000021.1:0-28612 GCA_963733505.1 uncultured Actinomycetota bacterium
ATTCCCGTCTGGGATCAAACCGGTGTTCAAGCTTCGGCTGGCGTCGGGATTGTCGGTTGTCGCCAGCGCCAACCACCCGTTCCTGACCGTGGACGGGTGGCCCGCCTCGACAGTTTGACGGTTGGTTCGTCCATCGCGACGCCTCGTCACATCCCACCGCCGCTCAAGACGACGTCCGATTGGTGTGACGACGAAGTGGTCTTGCTCGCCCACCTGCTGGGCGACGGAACGACGGGGCCCAAGTTCAAGTACACGACCGCCGACCCGGCCCACAAGGCGGTCGTCGAGGACGCGCGCGGCGCCTGTTTGGCATCGAAATGAAAGGGCAGAAGCGAGGCCACAGGTGGCAACTGTGGTTCCCAAGCCCCTACCGGCTAACCGATGGCGTGCACCACCCCATGCGCAACTGGTTAGAGCCCCATGGGCTGCACGGTTCGAGTGCGTGGACAAAGTTCATCCCATCGACGTTGTTCGGCGTCGACGACAGGCAGATAGCGTTGTTCCTTCGCCATCTCTGGGCCACCGAAGGTTCGGCGACTCGGAGCATCGATGCTCAGGGCGCCGACGTCGGTACGCATTACGCCACGATCAGTCACCGCTTCGCCCTGGACATCCAACGCCTCCTGTTGCGCCTTGGGGTGAGGAGCACCATCAGCACCTCGAAGAAGGTACGGACGGGCCACTCCGGCGACGGTTCTGAGCGTTACCGGCGGAGTTGAGTGTCCGAATCCACGGCGAATGCATCGAAGCTGCGTTGACACGCTTCGATTGGATAGAAGAGGCAGACAACGCGGCAACCCTCGGACCTGTACTGGGATGAGATCATCGAGATAACGGCGGTCGGTGCGGAACCGACATTTGACCTGACAATCGACGGTAGTCACAATTTCATAGCCGACGGTATTATCGCTCACAATAGTCTCGAGCAAGACGCTGACGTGGTCATGTTTTTATACCGTGACGAGGTTTACAATGCAGAGTCGGCCGACCGGGGTACTGCCGAGGTAATCATCTCTAAACACCGAAATGGCCCCACCGGGATCACGCATTTGGCATTCCTTGACCATTACACAAGATTTGCGAATATGGCCCGGGTATGACGCCGCCGCCGCCCCCCCCGCCTTGTAGGGAGCAGGGGAATCGCGTAGGCGGTTCGGGGGCTCGGGTGCGCTCCGCCCACGCTCGCCTGCGCCCGATCAGGAACGCACTTTCCGCTACGCCTCGACGGTCTCGCCGCCCCACTGCTCTGGGGCGACATCTGCGAGCGTCTCGGTGAACGTCCAGTGGTGGCCGAAGGGATCCTCCGCACTGTACTGACGTTCTCCGTACTCGAAGTCGGTGGGCTCCTTCAGGATGATGGCTCCACGAGCCCGGGCCCGCTCGCAGTGGTCGCGGGCGTCCTCCACACGGACCATCACGGAGTGAGTGACCTCGCCGCCGCGGGGGGAACGACGCTCATCGCGAACGTCCGCGACGATTAGTGCCCCGTTGCCGAAGCGAAGCTGCGAGCGGTGGTTTTCGCCAATTCGCAGCCGCTCCTTGAAGCCGAATGCCTCCGTCAGCCACCCCACCGCTTCTCGGACGTCTGGGTAGATGAGGACGGGGATAACGGTTGCGTCAGGTATGGAACGGTTCTGCTTCATCTCCACCTCTCTGGGCCTACGGTTGGAAGCCAAAAGGTAGCGGCGTGCCGATCTTGCCGTGGAGATCGCCGAGCGTAGTGGTCGAGTGGGCAGGCATTCGGTGCAGACATGTGCTCACGACGAGGGCGACGGGGCGCCGGGGCGCGCAGGCGCGCAAATCGCCAGCTGCCGCCCACGGCGCGCCTCGAACGACGTCTACAAGACCCCGTCGGCAACTAGTCGACCCTGCGCCGTGATCATTCACAAGAGACGGCGACCCACAACACCAAGTCACAATCACGGACGACCAAGTCTCTTCACACGATATTTTATCTCGTTGAGCGCCGAGTTGCGCAAGTTCCCCCGAACCGATTGCGCATCTCCGGCCGAGCCCTACACTCCGTCGTCTTATAGGTTTTCCAAAAAGATGGCGAATGTAACCGACGCATGGCGAACACTTGGCGAATATTGCCAAATACATGGCGAATCGACACACCGCGAAGGCGATTGTCTCCGGCCGAGCGGACCCCCGTAGATCGCGCTGCCAAACTCAGAAGCACCGACGCTGAAGCAGAGCCGACGACGAGGGGCAGTCCCCTTGGTTGGACCGGCCGGTCGAATAAGTAGACGACCTAGGCGCCCGGCTACGACTCGTTGACCTTCGTGGTGGCTGCGAATCCGTTCCCGCAACAGCAGAGGACCCGCCCGTTCGTTAATCGGCCGATCGTGAGGCGGTGCCGAATGGAACTCAAGGCGCCTCTACGCTTGTGTCAGTGAGCGGGTCGTTGATGCCGTCGTCGTCAGCGCCTTCCGCACCAGCCTCGACAGTCTCGTCCTCTTCGTCTGTGTGTTGTTGGTCCATAGTCGCCTCCCAGAAAGTGGCGGGTCATCGGCAGCAGAGCGTATAGGCGTTGCGGGTGCCTCGCCATGTTCTCAACAAGTCGCAAACGCCTCTCATCGCGGATGCTGCATCCTTGATCCCAGACCACGATCCGCCCGGCATCGTGGCGCCGGTGACCCAACCTCGCGGCGACACGGGGGTGGCCACGTTCCCGGGGCTGGGATCTCGATGCGCGGCGGTGGTAACGAACCGACCCCCAACGTTGATCAGGTCGCCGACGCTGGAAGCTGACAGTAGCCCGACGTAGCGTGGTGCTATGACCGGCGTCGTTTCGCGGACCAATCGTCGACGCGTCGCCCTATCAGCGGTACTGATGATGGGCGTCGGCATCGCGACAGGGTGCAGTAGCCCGGGACACAGCCAGTCAGCGCAAGGCACTACCGTCCCCAACCGGTCAGTTGCCGATACCACAACCATCGACAACTCGCCGACGACCGCACTTCCAGCCGGTGCAGTTTCTGGTCTTGACGACTACGACGGCGACGGGACGCTCGATCCCACGTGCGGCACGCAGGACTTCCGCGCCACGCTTGTCCTACGCATACCGTGCATGATCACCACCGCCAGCGAAGCGCCACCAGGTACGACGTTGGTGAAAGGGTCGCTCTTCCGGCTGCCCTCTGCGACCGATATCGACCTGCAGGGCATCTCCGGAAGCTTGTTGTTGGCCCGTGACGACGCGGGCGCCAAGGTTGTCATCTTCGTCTTCAACAGCGACGCCCTGTTCGAGACCGGAAGCGCAACCATCGGCAGCACCGACACCCTCAACGGGATCATCCACGTCATCAACGACCGCTTCCCCCGCGGCGCCGTTCAAGTGCGAGGTCATACCGACTCGACCGGATCGGCCGCAGCCAACCAGTCGCTGTCCGAGCGCCGGGCCACGACCGTACGGGATTACCTGAACGGACACAACCTGAGCGCAGCCGAGATCACCTCCGTCGGACTCGGCAGCACCGTTCCCCTGACCGAGGATAAGAAGCCCGATGGTTCCGACAGCCCTGAGGGCCGGGCCTTCAACCGCCGGGTGGAGGTCGTGGTCCGAACCAAGTAGCGAGCCCTTGGCGCTGCTTGTGTCGACAAGTCCATCGCAGGGGCGCAAGGCATGGACCATCGCTGAGGATTGGCTGCAGAGCGTCCTACTCGGCATCGGGGACTTCCCCAGGCGCTTAGGTGGAACAAGGAGGAGGGCTCGTCGGTGGCTGAAGGGGCCGAGCGCTGGCGCCACGTCAGGCGCCTGCTCTATGAACGGCGGTTGGAAAGCGACGATGGCTTGCGACCGTCTGGCTTGACTCTCCCCCTTAGGGAGACCGCACACTCGATGTGTCGGGCCGTGCGGCTCGACGACGAGGGAGTATGAGCCGTGGAAGTCAGCATTGGCGAGTTCGCACGACGGTCGCGTCTGTCGATTAAGGCACTCCGTCTCTACGACGAGCTCGGTGTGCTGGTGCCCGCGCGCGTTGACGAAGCCTCTGGCTATCGCTACTACGACGTCGCGCAGCTCGAAGCGGCGCGCCTTGTATCGATGCTGCGCCAGCTCGACTTGCCGCTCGCCGCGATCAGGGAACTGCGCGCATGCGATCCGGTTGATGCCGCGGAGCGGATTTCGGCGCACTGGCGGGAGGTCGAGTCTGTACACGACGCGCGCCGCGAGCTCGCCGACTACCTCGTCAACCGACTGAGTGGAAAGTGGTCCGTCATGTACGAAGTCGCTACACGAGAGATACCCGAGCGGAGCTTGCTCTGCCTGAAGCGCAATGTCGACCAACAGGGAGCGTGGACGCTCGGCAAGGAGTTCATTGCGGTCCTGCGCGAGCGACCGCTGCCGAAGATGGAGGGGCGTGAAGGCGCGATGTTCACCATCTACTGGGGTGAGGTGAGCGCCGACAGCGACGGTCCGGTCGAGATGTGCAAGCCCATCCCTGAGGCGGACGCGCAGGCGCTTGCGTCGCACTACCCGGAGTTGAGCTTGCGGACCGAACCCGCGCATCGCGAGGCGTACGTCGCGCTACCGAACGACGCGCTACCGGCTGGCGCGGGTGAAAACCCAGGCGTGCAATGGCAGCTCGCGTCCGAGGCATTGCGTACGTGGGCGGACGACCAGGGCATAAAGGACGAGAATCTCGCCCTCACGCCCGAGGATCTCGGCGTGCGGATCACCTACCTCACGAGCGGGCCAGTCACGGAGACGAGCGCCCCTACTGCGATTTCGCCGTGCCGTACGCCTGATCACGGCCGACGGAGTACAAACCGTCGTGTACACGACGGTTTGTACTCCGGCCCCCGGTGAGGGCGGCCACGGCCGCTCCCGAAGCACGGTGCCCAACCGACAAGGAGACCACCGGCCCACAGGCGGGACGAACGGCTCCACGATGGCAGTGGCGGATACGAGATACCGACACGAGATACCGGACACTTCAAGCTACGAATGGCACCGTGTCGGTCTGCTGATGCCTCTCGTCGGTGGCCGTCGCTACCAGGACCTCCACGACCGCGTCGAGGGCATCGCTCCCGTAGGGTTTGTGTCAAGGGCGTAGAAACGGAGGGGCAATCATGGGGGCACTTCTTCGAGTCACGGTGCTGATGACCCTGGCGGCCGCAGCGGTCCTGGTCCCGGCGGGCGTGGCCGAGGCCGGTGTGTCCATGGGTATTTCGCTGTCCTGGCCGAACGGCGCCGGCGTCGGAAACGGGAATCTCGCCGGGTCGTTCACCGTGCAGAACCTGAATACGGGTACGAATCAAACCGACACCTTGACCGTTACTGTGATGCGTCTGGCGCCGTCGTGCGGAGCGGCGCCTTCGGGCACGGCCGTCTGCCCAACCCCCGATCCCGGTGTCTTCCATCTGTCGTCGCCTGCCACCGGCGCCCCAGGCACCGCGTGCGCTGGGGTCACCTTTACGGTGTCGGCGCCCGATGCCAGTGGTGCGGTCACGCTCACGCCCTCGACTGCCGTCGTGTTGCAGGGACCCGACGCGGGGGTTGGACCTGACCGCTGCACCGTAAACATGGTCGTGGCCGTCACCAAGGTGCCGAGCAACGACGTCGATCCCGCAGCGGGGGTGCAGACGTCGACCAACCTATTCGTGCAAGCCACCAGCTCACCGAGCGGTCTCATGCCCGCGGTCAGCGTGAAGCTGACGAACACCGTCAACAAGGGAATCCCCGGCCTGTCCACTGCGGCATCAGCGGCCGGAACGACCGTCTCCGACACCGCCACGTTGACTGCCGCCGGGAGCGGCCCGACGCCCACGGGGACCGTTACCTTCAACCTGTTCGGACCCAACGACAGCACCTGCAGCGGCGCCAAGATGACGTCGACCAAATCGGTGTCGAATGGAAGCGCGACGGCGGCGTTTTCCTCCACTGGTGCCGGGACTTACCGCTTCACCGTCAGCTACAGCGGCGACACCAACTACATGCCCCGCCTGGCGCAATGCAACGACCCCGGCGAATCGGTAACGGTTGCGGGCAGCGTGGCGCCCCCGACGATCACCAAGTCGTTCCAGAAGGGATCGATTCCCCTTGGCGCCACGACGACACTCGCCTTCACCATCGGCAATCCCGCAGCCAACACGGTAGCGCTCACCGGAGTGCAGTTCACCGACTCCTTGCCGGCTGGGCTACTCGTGGCCACGCCGAACGCCCTCTCCGGCTCCTGCGGCGGCGGCGCCATCACCGCGGTCGCCGGTTCGGGCGCCGTCAGCCTCAGCGGGGCGACGCTCGCCACCAATAGCAGCTGCACATTTTCTGTCAATGTGACCGGAACCACCGCGGGCCAGAAGAAAAACATGGTCGCGGCCTCGTCCGCCAACGGCGGGACGAGCGCGCCAGCGCAGGCCACCCTCAAAGTCTTGGCGCCACCACAGATCGTCAAGGCATTCGGTGCCAGCACCATCGTGCTCGGCGCTGCGACAACGCTGAGCTTCACAATCACCAACCCCGCGGCCAACCCGGCAGCCCTGAAAGGGGTTGCGCTCACCGACACCTTGCCCGCGGGACTGGTCGTGACCAACCCCAATGGACTGGTTGGCTCGTGCGGATCCGGCACCATCACCGCCGTCGCCGGGTCGGGCACCGTGAAACTCGCCGGCGCGACCTTGTCGGCCAAAGCCACCTGCACCTTCTCGGTCAAGGTGTCCGCCACGACCACCGGCCAGAAGAACAACGCGGTCACGGTGACCTCGAACAATGGGGGAACCGGGAACACCTCGAACGCATCTCTCACCGTCTCATAGCCGCCCGCACCCAGGCGTTAGTTCACGTCACAACGGCTCCGACCGCGCGGATCGGCGTACTCGATTGGCGACGGTCGTACACCCCGCGGACGTTCTGTTCGAACTCCGCGGCCGCCTCGGCGTCCATGGTCTTCCTGGCAGCGGTGAGGTACTCGGGTACTACGCCGTCGACGATCTAGGACGCGGCTGCCGCCGCCCCAGCGCACGAGGTGGCGGCCGGGATAGGTCCAGGCCGGGGTGGTCGGGGAGCCGCCGCCGCAGTTGGGCGCCACGGTCAGCACCGCCGGACCCTCACCGTTCACGAACCCGGCGTAGGACGCGGTGACCGTCGCCGGCGTGCCGCCCGCCGTGATCGAGCCCTGCAGCTGGCAGGTCCCCCCGGCCACGAAGCTCACCAAACCGCTGTTGACCGTGCACACCGACCCGCAGAGCTGTTGGTCACCCGAAACTCCCTCACGGTCACCGACTTGACGGGAGTCTGAGCCTGCAGCGGTCCGGAAACATGGGCCACATGGGCTATAACGCCGCCGGGTTCGCGGACAAGATCAGTCAGAGATAGGCCACGTGGCCAATGTTTCTGGCCGGCAGATGCGCCACGCTCAGTGTTGATGGAGGGGGCAGCCGACTTCAACATTCAGATCCGAGTGACCGACTGCTATCCGCCCACCGGTGAAATGTCCACCAACGGCGGCCTGCCATGCCAGTTTGGCGGTTGGCTGCAGCTGCTCAGGCTCCTGACCGAAGTGCTGGCGACGGCCCAGCCGGGCGCAGAACCTTCCGCCTGACGGCGCCTGGCCCCAGTCTCCCTGAGAACCCTCAGGCCGGATCGAGACATCCTCAGCCCGGATCGAGCCCGACCGGTGTGCCCACCCGGCGCTCGGCCGCCTCCCGGGCCAGTTCGACCCGGGAGCTCATGCCCAGCTTGGTCAGGGCGCTCGACACGTGGGCCTTGACGGTGTGGCGGGACAGGAACAGCCGGTCGGCGGCCTCAGGATTGGAAAGCCCTGAGGCCACGAGCTCCACCACCGACAGCTCGCTCGGGGTGAGGGCCTCCCAGCCCGACGTCGGGCGGTCCCTGACTCCCCGGCTCCCCCGGCGGATCCCAACCGCCCGCATCCGGGCCCCGGCCTGGCCGATGTTCCAGGTGGCGCGGAGCTGGTGGTACACGGTGGTCGCCTGCTCGAACAATGGCCGGGACTCATGGCCCCGACCACTTCGGGCCAGCAACTCGGCCGCTTCCTCGCACGCCAGGGCGCCTTCGAGGGGCCAGCGACCATGCACGTAGGCCGCGCTGGCCTGGAGCAGCAGGTCGGCATCGTCGTCGAGCAGGCCCCGACACCGCAGTGCGGCTCCGGACATGCTGGCCACCCCCGGGTTGGCGTCGGCCACCGCGCAGACGGCAACGGTGACGTCCCGGGCCCGCCCCGGGTCCCGGGACCGAACGAGGCGGACCACGTCGGGTCCGAGGGCGGGAAAGTCACCTGCGGTCCCGGTTCGGGCGCTGCGGTCCCACGCCTGGCAGAGGACTTCGGTTGCCAGGTCGGGCCGGCCGGTGGCCTCGGCCAGCAGTGCTCGGGCCTGGGCACGCCAACAGCCCATGCCCAGGTCCCGCGGTGTGTCGGCGGCCGGCAGCACCGCGGCGCCCCGCGTCGGATCGCCACGACGGATGGCGATGATGGCGCGGAGGCTGGCGGGGTCGACCAGCGATCCTGCCGGGTTCTCGATCTCGTCGCATACGTCGACGATGGCGTCGAACTCGGCGATGGCGTCGTCCCATTCGCCGGCCAAGAAACGCCGGATCATGAGGCAGCGGCCGGCGATGACCTGCAGCCGTTTGAAGCCGAACTGTTCGGTGGCGCGGCGAACGGCGCCTAGCACCGCGTCCGCTTCGTCGAACCGGTCGCTGCCCAACAGCGCCGAGACCAGAGCCAGGCCGGACGCTTGGCGGAGGTTCTGCCAGCCCTGGGCCATTCGCTCCTCGGGCTGGTTGTCACCCGCCACAGTCGCCTTGGTGGCCCAGGTGATGGCGTCTTGCAGCTGTCCTCGACGAAGGGCGGCCATCGAAAGGGTGAAGGCCGAGACGGCGCAGGCAATCTCATCGCCCGCCTGCGCTCCTGCCTCCCGGGCCTGCCGGGCCATCTCCTCGGCTCGACCCAGGTCGGGAATCCACACGTACAGGGTCGATGCATTGGCCATGGCCCGGGCGTGCTGGGCGGGCGACAGACCAACGATGGCGAGGGCTTGTGCCGACTGCTCAATGGCCTGCTCCAGCCGGCCGGAGTTGCTGAAGAGACGGGACAGCGACAGGCGGAGGCGGACCTCGGTCCGTGGGTCCTGCTTGCGGGTCAACAGGTCGACACAGATGGCCTCGGCCTCGCCGACCCGGCCGGCCGAGTCGAGGCTGACCACCCGGTCGGCCATGACCAGGTCGCGCCCCGGACCGGGCTCGAACAGGTCGATCGCCCGGTTGAGGAGGTCGGCCGCCACCGCCGGCGCCTGGACCGTGACCTCGTCGGCGGCCCGCTGCAGCCACGCCATCGCCATGGCGTCGCCCTTCACGGCGCCGCGCAGGAAGTGCTCGGCAACGACCAACGTCGGCGCTCCATCCCGGGCCAGGGCGCTGGCGGCGTCGTGGTGCAGGCTCATCCGCAGCGAGAGCGGCATGTCCTCGTACAGCGCCTCGCGAAGCAGGTCATGGCGAAAGGCAATTCGTGCCCCAGCCTCCGCCAGGACGCCGGCCTCGATCGCCTCGCGGATCATCGGTGCCAATGTCCGGGCGCTGCACTCCATCACCAGGGTCAGGTCCCGGACCGAGAAGGTGCTTCCGAGGATCGATGCCATCCGGAGCAGGTCGAGCGTGGCGCTCGACAAGAAACTCATCCGGTGCAGGATGGTGACCTTGAGCGCCGGCGGCAGCGCCACGGAGGCGATCTCAGCCCCGTCATCGGTCGTCGTGATGGACCCGTCGGCCTGCAGCGCCGCCACCAGTTCGGTCACGAAGAACGGGTTGCCGCCCGCGGCCGAGACCTGGCCGGCGAGGTGCGGTCCGGGCGTGGCCGCGACAATCTCGGCCAACAGCGAGTCCACCGCGGCCGGGCTCAGCGGTCCCAGCACCATCGGCACCGAGCCTCGCTCGGCCTGACTTTGCATCAAGCGCAGCAGGGGGGCGGGCCGGGGACTGGGGCGGCACGCCCCGACCAGGAACAGCGGCAACTGGGGGACGACGCGGTTCAGGCGATGAAGCACCAGCAGGGTCTCGCCGTCGGCCCACTGCAGGTCGTCGAGCCCGATGGCCACCGGGCCCCGGGCGCAGTAGTCCTCGACCAGCGTCACCAGGGCATCCACCAACTGGGACTCGCCACGGGGCGACACCGCCGCCGATCCCGCCGAATCCGCGGGGCCCGGGCTGTCCCCGAACAGTCGGCGGGCCATGTCCGCCAATCGTGGATCGGCCGAATGGCGGGAGATCTCCAGGCTGTCGGCGATGGCGCCGAACGGCCGACGGCAGTCAAATTCCTCGGCCCGGCCGCGAAACACCCGGACCCCGACTGCGGCCTCACCCGAGAGGACCTCGTCGAGCAGCCTGGACTTGCCCATCCCGGCTTCACCCTCGATGACCAGCGACTGGCCATGGCCCTGCGTGGCGAGGTCGAAAAGCCGCGTGAGGCGGCTCAACTCGGCCTCGCGGCCGACCAGTGAAGCCTTCGACGGTCCGCCTTTCACACCGTGCATGATCCTTCAGAAACGTCCAGGTTTCTGCCACAATGCCCGACAAAGGACCAGCGCGCAACATATTGTGGGGGCGGACATGGCCCGGCGGAACGGTGCGCTTGCCGGCTTCTTGGCGCTGGTTTTGGTCCTATCCGCTTGCGCCGGCCACGGCAGCGCCCAGACCACGGCCGGCGTCGGCCGGGCCGCCCAAGTGGCCCGTATCCGGCTGGCAGCCGGCCCCGACGGATACCCGTCTCCGATCACCGGCCGCCGATTGGCCGGCGTCCAGGCCAGCTTGATATTCGACACGCTGGTCTGGAAGGACTCGACCGGCGCCGTCATCCCGTGGCTGGCCAGTTCGTGGGAACGGACAACTGACGGGACCGAGTGGACGTTCCACATCCGCGACGGTGTCAAGTGGCAGGACAACACGCCGCTGACTGCTGACGATGTGGCCTTCACCTACAACTACTTGATAAGCGGCCCCGGCCTGGCCGCGGCGGGGCTGTTCGGCTCGGTGTTCAAAGACGACTTCATCGATGTCCGGGCTACGACGACCGACACCGTGGTGTTCCGATTCAAGAAACCGTGGGCCACCTTCCTGGCGGGGATTGCCGGCCTGGTGCTCATCCTGCCCGAGCACATCTGGGCCACGGTGACCGATCCGGCCAAGTTCGTCGGCCCGCAATCGGTCGTCGGGTCGGGCCCGTACCGGCTGGCGTCGTTCGACCCGGCGAGCGGCAGCGCCGCCTTCGTGGCCAACGACTCCTTTGCCCTCGGCCGGCCGTACGTCCGCCGCATCGAGTTCGTTCCCGCACCCGACCAGTTGCTCGCCCTGCAACGGGGGGACATCGACGCCGCCAATGCCGGGAGCGAGGACCAGGTCCCGGCCCAGGCGCTCAAGGCGTTCCCGTCAAGCCGTTTCGGCACCGTGGCGGGGCCCGACGACTGGAACCGGGTCCTCCACTTCAACCTGGCCCGGGGGTTCCCATACGACGACGTTCGTTTCCGCCAGGCCATCGCGTACGCCATCGACCGAAAGGACATGGTCAACCGGATCCTGTTCGGCCGGGGTCTTCCCGGCAGTCCCGGAGGCCTGTCGCCGGCCAGCGCGTATTTCGCGCCCGACCTGCCGGCTTACGACCGCGATCTGGCCAAGGCGCGGGCGCTGCTCGAAGCAGCCGGGCTGCGTGACCTGCATGGGGACGGCAAGCGCGACCTGCCGGACGGCCGGCCATTCGTGATGCAATTGCAGACCAGCACGGAGTTCTCCACCAAAGCGGCCGAGCTGGTTTCGGAATACCTGCGCCAGGTTGGCATCGGCGTCAATGTCACCGCGCTGGATCCCACTACCGCCGATGCCAACGCCCTGCATGGCAACTATGACACAGCCCTGATCGGCTATTCCGCCATCGGCGGCGATCCCGACCTGATGATGCGGATCCGGTTGTCGCCCAAAGCCATCGCAACCGTGTGGAAGGCACAGGGGTACGACAACCCGACGGCGGATTCGCTCGGGCTGCAGCAGCTGTTCACCGCCGACGACGCACCCAGAAAGGACCTGATCCGCCAGCTCCAGCACATCGTCGCCGACGACGTGCCGTTCATTCCGCTTTACATGCCGACACCGACCGAGATCTTCGTCCGCAACGTGTTCAGTGCCTGGTATTTCACCCCTGAGGGATTCCTCGGCGGGTACTCCGGCGTGGTCAACAAGCAAGTGTTCGTCACCGGCAAGAAGGCCAGCATCTGAACTCGACCACCCGCCGCCGGCTACGTCCGGTCGGCCTGTACGCCATGACCCTGATGGTGGTCATCGTCGGCGTGTTCGCATTGCCGCGGGCCATGCCCGGCGACCCGATCGACAGCCTGGCCCGCTCCGGTGGCGCCGAGATCACCGACCCCAGGATCCACGCCCAACTCCAGGCCTATTACGGGCTCAACCGCCCGCTGGTGTCGCAATTCTTTCACCACCTGGCCAACCTCAGCCGGGGCGACCTCGGATTCTCCATCTCGCAGCGGCAGCCGGTCAGCCATCTCATCGCGGAACGTTTGCCCTGGACCCTGCTCTTAGCCGGCACCGCTCTGGTCTTTTCCACCCTCTTCAGCTTCTTCGCCGGAGTGGCCGCCGGCTGGCGGCGCGGCAGTCGCCGTGACCGGGCGCTCATCGCCGTCACCAGCGCGACCGCGGCGGTCCCCGTCTACGCGCTGGCCACCGTGTTGCTCATCACGCTCGCCATTGTGTGGCCGGTGTTTCCGCTGAGCGGCGCTCGGACGCCCTTCGCCCAGGGAACGCCGTTGAGAACGGCCGTCGACCTCGCCCGCCACCTCGCGCTGCCCGCCACGGCGTTGACGCTTTCGTTGGCCGGGGCCAACTTCCTGCTGGTGCGCAGCAGCGTCGTGTCCGCCCTGGGCCAGGACTACCTGGTGCTGGCCCGGGCCAAGGGGCTGCCCGAGCGGCTGCTGAAGCACCGCCACGCCGGTCGCAACGCCCTCTTGCCCTACGTGTCCGTCATCGGGATCCAAGTGGGTTTCGCGGTGGGCGGGGCGATCTTCGTGGAGTCGGTCTTCGCCTATCCCGGGATGGGGAGCCTGATCCTCCAGGCCGTCCAGGACCGGGACTATCCGGTGCTCGACGCCAGCCTGCTGGTCCTGGCCGTGGTGGCGCTCACGGCCAACCTGGCGGTCGACCTGCTGTACCAGCGACTCGATCCCCGGGCCGGGAACCGGTGAGACGGGGGAAAAACGTCGCCGCGCCGGCTGGGCCGCGCCGTGCGGCGATGACCCGGGCCGGCTGGACCGGGCTCGTGCTGCTGGCAGGATTGGGCATCCTGGCTGTGGCCGGGTCGTCGCTCGCTCGGTACCGGGTGGCGGCGCTGTCCGGTGATCCCCTGATGCCGCCCGGGGCAGACCACTGGCTCGGCACCAACTCGGTCGGCCAGGACCTGGCCAGCCAGCTGCTGGCCGGCGCCCGGGCGTCGATGCTTGTCGCACTGCTGGGCGGGGGCGCCACGGTCGCGCTCGCCACGGTGGCGGGGGCGGCCGCCGGCTGGTGCGGTGGCCTGGTCGATGCCGCAATCATGCGGGTGGTCGATCTGGGACTGGCGCTGCCGACCATCCCGCTTCTGGTCGTGGTCGGCGCATACGTCCGCCCGTCGCTGCTGAGCCTGGCCGCCATCATCGCCTTCGTATCCTGGCCGCTGCACGCCCGGATCATCCGAGCCCAGGTCCTGTCGCTGCGCCGCCGGGACCATCTCCAGGCCTCGGTCGGGTTCGGCGCGTCGACCGTGCACGTGCTGGCACGACACGTCCTGCCCGAGTCGAGCCTGGTCATCGCCGCGACGTACATCCGTGCCGCCGAGCGGGCCATCGCCCTGGAGGTGGGTTTGGCCTTCCTCGGCCTTTCCATCTCGACGCAAGGCAGTTGGGGCACGACCATGCGCGACGCCATCGACTTCCATGGCTTGGCGCTGACCCACGCCTGGTCCTGGTGGCTGCTGCCCCCGGTGGCCGCGGTGTCGCTGGTGCTGACCGCCCTGGCCCTGGTCGGGACCTCGTTGGAAGAGCGGGTCAACCCCCGCCTGTCCCGCCACCGGGGCGACCGGATCATCGACACATCCCCGGTGCCCGATGGCGCCGGCACCGGGGAGATGGGATGACTGCCGGGCCGGCGGACCTCTCGGTCGTCGATCTCCGGGTCACCTACCCGGGGCCGCCGGAGGTCCGGGCGCTGGACGGGGTGTCGTTGCGGGTCGCGGCCGGAGAGTGCCTCGGCGTGCTGGGAGAGTCCGGCTCGGGCAAGTCGACCCTGGCCCGGGTCCTGCTCGGAGTCGCGACCGACGCCCAGGTAGATGGAGCGGTGCGCCTGGGCGACACCGACCTCCAAGGGCTGAACGAGAAGGGTTGGAGGCCGGTTCGCTGGCGCCGCATCGCCCTGGCCCCCCAGTCGACGGCCTCGCTCAACCCGGTGCTCCGGGTCGGCCTCCAGCTGGCGGAGCCCCAGGAAATACACCTGGATCGTTCCCGCTCCGATTCCGACGCCCGCTCGGCCGAGGCCCTTGGCCAGGTCGGCCTGGGCGACTGGGCCCTGGATCGCTACCCGAGCCAACTGTCTGGTGGCCAGAAACGCCAGGTCCTGCTGGCGCTGGCGCTGGTGTGTGATCCCGAGGTGATCGTGCTCGATGAGCCCACCGCCGGATTGGACCCGGTCGTGCGCAACCAGGTGATCGCCGCCCTGCGGCAGCTGGTCGGCACCGAGGGCCGGGCGCTGGTCGTGCTGGGCCACGACGTCGAGGCCATGACTGCGCTGGCAGGCCGGGTGGCCGTGCTGTACCGGGGCTGGGTGGCCGAAGAGGGGCCGGCGACCAAGGTGCTGCGCCAGCCCCGGGCACCGTTCACTTGGGCTCTGCTCAATGCCCGGGCCACTCTGGCGTCGTTGAAGGAGCTTCGAGGCATCCGAGGCCCGCCGCCCGACGCCATCCAGCCGGTAGCAGGTTGCCCGTTCGTCGGCCGCTGCACCCAGGCGCTGGACGCCTGCGTCACCGAGCGACCAGGCTTGGCGCCTCCCGACGGGGAGAATGGCCAGCGGCTGGTGGCCTGCATCCGGGGCGGCCTCGTCACGATCCTCCAGGCCAGGGACCTGCACAAGAGCTACCGAGTCGGCCGCCATCGGTCCGAACCGGCGGTCGACGGGGTCAGCATGAAGGTCCGCCATGGCGAGGTGGTCGGTGTGGTTGGCGCGACCGGCGCCGGCAAGTCCACCCTGGCGGCGCTGCTGGTCGGCTTGCTCCCGCCCGACCAGGGCGCGGTCTGGCTCGGCGGCCGGGACCTTGCCACCATCGGCCCGGCCGAGCGGCGCCAGGCCCGACGCCAGATCCAACTCCTGTTCCAGGATCCTTTCGAAGCGCTGTCGCCCCGACTCACGATCGGCGCCGCGGTCCGGGAACCGCTCGACGTCCAGAAGGTCGGAGATCCGGCGTGGCGCGACGAGCGGGTCCGCCTCGAGCTCTCGGCGGTCCGGCTGCCCACCGACCCCAGTTTCTTGGCCCGGCGCAGCCATGAGCTGTCCGGCGGCCAGTTGCAGCGGGTGGCGTTGGCCCGGGCGCTGGTCCTCGATCCCGAGCTGCTGGTGGCCGACGAGCCGGTGTCGATGCTCGACCCGAGCGAGCAGGCCAACCTGCTCCAGCTGCTCAAGCGCCTCCAGGTCGAGCGAGGCATGGCCATGGTGCTGGTCTCCCACGACCTCGCGGTCGTGCTGCGCACCGCCGACCGGATTCTCGTCCTGGACGGGGGTCGGGTGGTCGAGGAAGGGACCGGGACCGAGCTGCTGATCTCGCCCCAGCATCCGGTGACTCAGGCACTCCTGGCCGCAGCCGGACGCGACCGGCTCTTCGCCGGGTTCACCGCGCCGCTCGTGCCTTAGCGGTACCGGTCGCCTTCCGCGGGCGCTTGGGCAACCGCGGTCGAGGTCAGGAATTCAAGACTGACGCGGGCACGTTCGTGTCGCTTGCGATCACCTGCGTCGCGAGCCGACGGGGCGGACGCGCGTTTGACCATGTCCGTCAACAGATCGAGGGGGCCGGGTAAGCCACCGCTCGCCGAGGCGTTGGCACCGGGGGCCGTCCGGCAGGACCGGACCCCTTTCCCATCCGTGTGGCTGGCCGGGTCACCCAAGCCCCGGTAGGTGGCATGCAGCGTCATCCCCGCCACCGCGTCCAGGGACGACACGAGCCGGTGTTGCTGCGCCGGCCGCTCACCGGCGGGCGCGACGGGCCGGGCACTTTGGGGTTGTGGGCGGCCCGCCGACGCCCGCCGGGCGCCGCCGCCTGCGTTCGAGGTCAGAAGGTGCCGGGCGAGCCCACCGTCAGCTGCGCCGTGGCCGTGACCGAGCCGTCGACGAAGGTGATGGTCGTGGCACCGTCCTTCTGGGCCGTGGCCAGCCCGGTGTGAGGAGCGATGCTGGCCGTTCTGCGAGTGGACGACGTCCAGATGCCCTTGGTCGTCAGGTTGGCCGTGGTCCCGTTGTCGTAGCTGCCGGTGGCCGTGAACTGCTGAGTGGCCCCCGCCGAGATGGTGTTATTGGCGGGGCTGACGACGATCGATACCAGCACCCTCGGGTTCACCGTGACCGTCGTCGTCGCCGAGACGCCGCTCAGGGCCGCCTTGACCGTTGCCGTTCCGCTCGACACGGCCTGGAGCAGTCCCGTTGCCGAGATGGTCGCCACCCTGGCCCTGACCGACAACCAGTGGACCGAGGCGGTCAGGTCGGCGGAACTGCCGTCGCTGTAGGTGCCGGTGGCGGTGAACTGCAGGCTCAAGCCCTCAGTGACGGTCGGGTTGGTCGGTGCGATGGCGATGGCGGTCAGCTTCGCCGGCGCCCCCACTGTGGCGGTGGTCGAGCCGGACACCGAACCGGACGTGGCGGTGACCGTCGTCGTGCCCGGATGGACTGCGCTCAGCAATCCCGACGAATCGATCGTGGCCACCGCCGCCTTGGACGACGACCAGGTGACCGAGGCGGTGAGATCGGCAGAGGAGCCGTCGCTGTAGGCGCCCGTGGCCAGGAACTGGCGGGTGGTTCCCTTGGGGACGGTCGGGTTGGCCGGGGTCACCGAGATACCGGTCAGGACCGGCGGCGCGGGCACCGTGGCGGTGGTGGCACCCGACACCGAGCCCGAGGTCGCGGTGACGGTGACTGTGCCCGGAGCCACCGCGGTCAGCAGCCCCGACGCGTCGACCGTGGCCACCGTGGGATCGGACGAGGTCCAGGTCACGGTGCCGGTGAGGTCGGCCGTGCTGCCGTCGCTGTAGGTGCCGGTGGCCGTGAACTGCTGGGTCGACCCGTTGGCGACGGTCGGGTTGGCCGGGGTGACCGAGACTCCCGTCAGGGTGCGGGGGGCAGCCGGGGTGAGGCGGAAGGCGTGGATGCCCCCGGCGTGAGCGCCGTAGCCCACGATCTGGCCGCTGTCGTTGATCCCCGACGCCACCTCGAAGGTCCAGCCAGCCGCCGGGTCGACGAGGCCGTCGAGCAGCGTGATGGCCCCGCCGGGGCCGGCCACCCAGGCCTGCGGATAGCTGTAGAGCGACGCCTGGGCCGAGCCGACGACGGTGCCACCGTTGTTGATGGCCAGGGCGTTGCCCAAGAACAGGCCGCTCGGCAGGGGGAGGTCGTGGGTGGTGCCGTCCCACAGGAACGGCTGGCCGCCTTCGAAGCCGACCACGACCTGGGAATCGTTGACGGCATTGGCCTGGCCACTGCACACGCCGGGAGTCGCCAGGTTCTGGAGGGTCCCGCCCGAGAAGAGGAACGGCGCGTCATAGCCGCCACAGACCTGATCGGAGAAGAAGCCGATACCGACCACGTCGCCGGCCGTGTTGACGCCATGGCCTTCGAGCGTCTGGGCGCCCGGGGGTTCACTGGTGACCAGCTTGTCGACCTGTTGCAGGCCGACGCCGCCCGGGCCCGAGATGAAGGCCCGCCCGACACCGTTGGCGGTGATCGAAGACCCCACGATCTGACCGCTGGCGTTGATGGCGTTGGCGATGGTGGGGTGGGCGAAGAGGGACCCGATGTCCGAGATGGTGTTGCCGGCGCCGTTGGTCTGGAACCCGGCTTTGTCGGACTCACCGCAGGTGACGTTGGAGTACCCGACGATGGTGCCGCTGTCGTTGATGCCGTTGCCGTGGGAGCCGCAGCCCAGGTCGCCGAGGTCGGTGAGCGTCCCGTTGCTCCAGCGGAAGGCGGTGTAGGCGCCCGAGGCGTGGTTGGCGTAGCCGGTGACGTCACCGGAGGCGTTGATGCCCGTCGCCAGGCTGGTGTTCCCGCCGTCGGCGAACACGCCCAGGTCCTCGACCGTGTAGGCGGGTGACCCCGCGCTGGCCTGGGACTGTGTCGCCGCCGCGGCCGCCGCGGCTCGGCCACCCAGCAACTGGAGCATGGTCGCTACGACCGCAAGTACAACCGCGGTCGCCGTACGGCCGCGCCGGAACAGGTTGGTCCACATCTCGTTTCGTCCTTTCGTCCCCTCATCCGGGTTCCGCCCGGTCACCATTCCTTCGTTCGTGGCGCCGCCGCGGATCAATTCCGATCGCGGAGGCCCGCGCTGGGTGGCGCCACGACGGGTTCCGCCGATGCTCCCGGTCGGCCGAGGCCCACGGGCCCCGCGGGAGGAACACTGAACGGAATGGGGCTGCTCGTGACGGAGGACACGAGCAGCCGCCCGCGGTTGTCGAAGCGATGATTCCGACCATCGGAATCCTTCCCTGGGCCTTTGGCCTCGTCGTTCGGCGGGGGAGCGCGGGCTGAGCAGCAACTATCCCGACGTCCCGCTTGGCCGAACAGACGACGATCCGGACTCGTGGAGTTGCGCACCTCTCCGGTTGCATCGTTCGATGCGTCGACCCGACGCTCGATTGGCTGGCAAACCTGGAGGCGAGGTTGTGCTCGGTGTCGACGGATCGCTGCCGGCCACCGCACTACGTGCTCCCAGGTCCCCCTAAGGAACGCTCGAAGGCGCCCCTTCACGGGCGCGCGACGCGACTCGGCGGATCGGTGGTTCACAGCGACGAGACACCGTCACAGCAAACAATGGCCCCTCTGCAACTCACCGCTCCCGGCCGTGAGCGGACCGGCTCGGTCAGGAGTCGTGAGTTCCGAAGATCCTCGCGCCGCTGGGTTCGATCGCGTTGCGGATCCGACCGTTGATCTCGCGCAGTTGGCGCTGCTGCGCCTCCGTGAGCGGGTCGAGTACCAGCCGACGCACCGTCTCGACAGGGCCAGGCGCGGCCGCTTCGAGCTGCTTGCGTCCGGCATCGGTCAACACGGCGAGGGTGGTGCGGCCGTCAGTGGGGTCCGGATGGCGCTCCAACCAGCCGCGGCGCTCGAGTCGTGCCACAACCTGCGAGAGCCGCGAGAGCGAGCCGTTCGTCAGCCTGGCCAGCCGGCGCCAGCTTCATCACCGGAGCAATCGTCGAAGTTCGAGGCGGCAAACCAGTCCGCGGCTAGTTCCGCCGCCGCAACGATTGCCGAGGTTTCTCCTCGGCGAGTACGAACAGGCCGTCTTCGTGGCCATGCAGTCGGTCGAGGTTCGCTTCGCGTACGAGAGACTCGTGGAACTCATGAGCCACTATTCCAACGTGCCGGACACCAGGACTGAGTTGCCGCTGGAGGATCTGCGAGGAGTTCTTAGCGGACTTCAGCTCATTTTGGGCATACCTCTGAGCCGCGCCGGTCGGCCTCGGCGATGCGTCGTTCTGGGATGAGAGAGACGCTCGACGACTTCTAAGAAGCTCACATGCAATTGAGCGCCGGTGTTGCCAACCAAGCGCTACACCAGACGATCAGCGGCAAGCACTAAGGGACGTAATGTCCGCCGTGTATCTTCTCAACCGCAACCTTGCCGCGCGCTCTAGAGGCGGAATGTATCGGTGGCTCTGGCGGATGAAGGCAATATGGTTGCGTTGCCGAAGACGACTCATGTCAGATGCTCGTCGGGCATAACGCTACCGATTACACTGCGGTGATGATTCGGGTGGTTCGGTGGAGTTGCGTCTTGTGCGCCTCAGGGGGATCGGCGGGCACCGGCCTGGAGCCCGCTTGGCCCCCCTGTACCGTCAGCCGCTGCTCAGCGGGGCCCACGCCGCGATGGCCTCAGTCGAGGTAGTGGACGGTGGCAATGAGTGGTGGCGCCGTGGTCGATTCGCAGGTCTGGGTGAGGGTGGCAAAGAGCCGGTAGGGAGTCCCATTTACAAACTCAATGTCGTGGATCGTGAAACTTCCATAGTCATTGTTGCAGCCTCGCCCGTCGCCAGACACCGTGAGCCCGGGACTCGACCCGTTGAACGGGTACCGCATGGCACCGGAATATGTCGTCCCCGATGTCAACGTAGATCCTGTGGGCGCGGCCAGGTCGACGGTCCAATCGTCGCCGAGCCCCGAAACCGTGAACTCGACGAACGTGGTGCTGCCAGTCAGCCCGAACACCGAGGTGGAGTTAAAGTAGGCCTTCGATTGGCCGGCCCCGATGTAGTCACCAGCGGTACTCTTGAAGGAATAGTTCAACGGTTGCGCATTGAACTGGATGTTGCCTTTCAGGGGCGGGGCGGTTGGTGATTCGCAGTGCTGCGTGAACGTCGCGCTCAGCAGATTGATGTTTCCTTGGCCACTGATACCGATCTCGTTGATGGCGAATGAGCCGAAGTCCTGGTTGCACCCTCGGCCGTCGCCAAAGATGTCGATGCCCGGCGCCCGGCCGGTTCGGAATTCCGCCCGCTCGGCACGGTAGTAGATCCCGGGAGACAGGTGTAGGCCAATCGGAGCGGCCAGATTGATCTGCCAGTTGTCCGATGGCGACTGGAACGAGATGGTGACAAAGTTCAAGCTGCCGCTCGCGGTGAAGGTGCCATCCGCGGCCGTGAATTTCTTTGTCTGACCCCCACCGATGTAATCGGCGGGAGAGCTGACGAAGGAGAACAGATCCTGAGGCGCCCTTGCCACCTCCGGTTGCGCCGGGGTCAACGGCGCCGCGATGGCCGGCGCCGCCAGCCCCAACGATCCCGCGACCAGGACCGATGCCAGTCCGACGGTGGACATCCAAAAACGCAGTTTCATCGCGATCTCCTTGGAGCTCGTCATCGCCTGAGCGGTGCCTTGCCCGCCTAGCCTGCCTCAATCGAGGCGCGAGGTACAGCAGACGTATCCGAACGGATTCTTTTCGCGTCTGTTTGGGCCCCCGTCGCTCCGGTCGGCCAGGACATCGATGTTCAAGTTGAGCCAGAAGGCGCCATTTGGGGAGCTTTTCGATCGCCTCGACCTGAACGGGCTCAAGATCGATCTGAAGGTCGGCGTTGATCTTCCCCAGTGGCAACAACTGCCGCGGCGGCGAGGGCGTGGGGTGGTTCCCAGGTAGCCTTTTTCCTCCTGGGAGCCCTGACGCCTCGACTCGGGAACTCGGCTTCGCCGGCCTCCCTGGCTGGGGTGGCCAACTTCACCCGCAGCGAACTGCGCGACGCCCCCGCGGTAGGACTGGTCACCCGCCTCGAGAACCGCCGGTGTACCACACGCCGACGGCCAACCTGGCCCAACTGCTCGGAGACGTTTTCGTAACCCTGATGCCGACTGGTCGGGGCTAGGGCCCGTGGGGACGGTATTCGTAGTCGGCCCAGTGCTCGGGTCGGTGTCACCAGCAGGGAGCGCGTTTCGGCTGTTCAAAGTTGCAACGCGCCATCGACCTGCGCTTGACATCTTTGTCGAGTGCAGGGAAATTGAACAGTGGGAGCGCAAAGAAAATGACAGTGGGCGATCGGGCGTTTGAGGCGCCCAACCCCTCACCTCGGCGACCAGGGCTGAACCGCCTGGGCCGGCTCGGGGAGCCGGTCCAGGCTGTTGATCTCTCGTCGATTTCTACGGGCAGTTCCTGATGTCACTCGACGATGACGCCACGATCAGGTTCACCAAGCCGGGCACGATGATGTGCACCGCATTCACGGTCAAGCCCTTATCGGTTCCCGTAATGGGGACCTGTTCGTTGAGCACGATCTCGACCACGCCGAGATTGAACGTGGTGTTCGGCTTTACCGAGGTGGGCGAAGAGATCACGACAACGCCGCCGACGGCCAAGGAGGCAACCGTGCTCGAACCGCTCGAACCCGTGCAGCTGGTTGTCGACGACGACTGGGCCGCGCCGATCTTGATCACGGGCACGAGCGGGACACCCAGGTTGGTGGCCGCCACGGAAGCCGTGGCCATCGAGGTGGGTGGGCCCATGGCTGTGGTCACTTTGGCGCACAAGACCTGGGCAGCCAGGGCGCCCAAGGCGCCGAGTGTCGCGACACACGGCGTGGACGTTGTTGAGGCTGAGGTTGTGGCAACCGGGCCGGTGTCGGGCGTGGGCGGGACATCCAGCAGGCCAGCGAGGGAGAGACCGAACGCACGCCCGGTGAGCGTGGCGTGAAAGATCGTCTGGTTGAGCAGCACCGACACGTCGCTCGGGAAGACGTTGGCGACGGCCAGGTCGGCTTTGCCGTCGCCGTTGACGTCCCCCACCGCCACCGAGAATGGCTCGTGCCCGACGGTGAAGTTCACCGCCGGGGCGAAGGTGGGGGTAGTGGCGCCCGTCGCCGTGGTGTTGAGCAGCACCGACACGTCGCCCGTGCCGATGTTGGCGACGGCCAGGTCGGATTGGCCGTCACCGTTGAAGTCCCCCATCGCCACCGATTCCGGGCTGTTGTCGGTGGTGAAGTTCACCGCCGGGGCGAAGGTGGGGGTAGTGGCGCCCGTCGCGGTGGTGTTGAGCAGCACCGACACGTCGCCCGTGCCGATGTTGGCGACGGCCAGGTCGGCTTGGCCGTCACCGTTGATGTCGCCGACCGCTACCGACCGCGGGGCGGTCCCGGCGGCGAAGCTCTGGGCTGGGGCGAAGGTAGGGGTAGTGGCGCCGGTCGCGGTGGTGTTGAGCAGCACTGACACGTCGCCCGAGCCGCTGTTGGCGACGGCCAGGTCGGCCTTGCCGTCGCCGTTGACGTCCCCCACCGCCACCGAGGTCGGGGCGGTCCCGGTGATGAAGTTCATCGCCGGGGAGAAGGTGGGGGTTGTGGCGCCGGTCGCGGTGGTGTTGAGCAGCACCAACACGTCGTCCGAGTTCGAGTTGGCGACGGCCAGGTCGGCTTGGCCGTCGCCGTTGAAGTCCCCGACCGCCACCGAGAGCGGGCCGGACCCGGCGGCGAAGTTCATCGCCGGGGCGAAGGTGGGGGTAGTGGCGCCGGTCGCGGTGGTATTGAGCAGCACCGACACGATGCCCGAGTTGCTGTTGTTGGCGACGGCCAGGTCGGCTTTGCCGTCGCCGTTGAAGTCGGCCACCGCCACCGAGAACGGGCTGGGCCCGGCGGCGAAGTTCATCGCCGGGGCGTAGGTGGGGATAGTTGCGCCCGCCGCTGTGGTGTTGAGCAGCACCGACACGTCGTGCGAGGCGTGGTTGGCGACGGCCAGGTCGGCTTTGCCGTCGCCGTTGAAGTCCCCGAACGCCACCGAGATCGGTTGGTTGTCGGCGGTGAAGTTCGCCGCGGGGGCGAAGCTGAGGGTGGTGGCGCTGGCGGGCGAGGCGACCGCGATCAGCGTGGCGACCACCAGCGCCACGGCGGCCACGACGGGGCCGAGTCGAAAGACGACCGGGGCGGTTGACGACCGGCACCGCCCGCCGGTCACCAATAGCGTTTCCCGTACCGGCCGGCCACGGCCACAAACAACAAAGCCGGGCATGGACCCTCCTCACTTCCTTTACCGACAACGGCGAACCAACCGAAAAAGGAGACGGGGACTTGCAGGCACCTCGACCTCGCGCACTTCGGTGCCGAGACGAGTTTCTACATGCCGCGACCCGACCGCACAAGAGGACCCCGCCGACCTGACAGCCCTACCGCCCCGAGGACACTCGACGAGTTGCAACCAGAACCTGGGATGCATCAACGCTCCCAGGGCGCGACGTACCGTCCTCACCAACCAGTCGACGACGCCGGCGGTGCAACGCCGGCGTCGAGCAGGTCGCCGGCGTAGCTGCGGCGCAGATCGTGCGGAGAGAGGGCTTTGACACCGGCGGCCAGGCTGCGCCGGCCGAGGACCTGGCGGATGGCCTCGCCGCTCAGGGTACGCCCGTGCTGGACGGTGTCGCCACGGTCGACGGGGCAGAACAGCGGGCCCGGCAGGTTGCCTCGCCAGGCCAGCCAGCCCTCGATGAGTGCAGTGGCGGTGGGGGAGAGGGGCACCAGTCGTTGTTTGCCGCCTTTGCCGACGGGCGGCGGATGAGCCCGGCGTATTCCAGGATGTCGTTCAGCCGTGCCTGGTCGCGGTTCACAGCGCCACCGCCTCCGCCAGGACCTGGTCGCGGGTCGGCTCACCGAAGCTGTCGTCGAGGCCGACGTCGATCGCGCAGCCGAGCAACTCTTCGAGGTCGAAGGCCAGTCCACCGAGATCGAAGAGGCTGCGGTCCTCGTCCAGGTCCACGTAGCGGGATGGGCGTCGGGATCGGTGACGCTGGTCTGGGCGGGGGTGGTGTAAGTCGTAGCCGGTGACCGACGCGGGGTGCCCGGGGTTGAGCCGGGTGACGGTGATGACCCGATGGGCGTTGTCGTAGCCGAAGTTGGTCTGGCGGCCCCCGGCGGTGGTGATCGACGTCAGGTTGTGGCCAGTGTCGTAACCGTAGGTTGTGACCTCGTTGGCCATGTCGGTCACGGTCTGCAGGTTCGAGTTGGTGTCATAGACGAACTTGGTCGACCGGGCGGCTTGGCCGTCACCGGCGGCCAGATCGATCTGGTGCAGCCGCCCGTCGCCGCCGGCGGTCACCATCGTCGAGTTGGCCGGGTTGTACACCGCCGGGCTGGTCAGGCGGTAGGTGTTGGCGGCCTGGCTGTCGTAGCTGAACGTGACCGGGTTGGCGTTGCGGTCGGAGAACTTGATGGCCACCCCGGCGCCGTCGAACACCGTTGCCTGGTTGGCGGCATGGTCGGTCAGGGTCCAGGTGGTATCGGCATTGTGGACCAAGGTGGCGTCCATCCCGGCGGGGACGGTGAACGGCCCGTTGCCGCTGCCCGCGATGGCCCACGCCGCGCCGGTCGGGTCGTAGTAGACGACCCGGCCGGAGCCGACGACCAGGCGGACATCGGGTGAGCTGTCGGTCCGCCATCCCGGTGATAACAGCGCCGAGCCGGCCGACGACGACGTCGCCGACAGGGCCAGACTGTTGAACACCTGGGAGAACGGGTAGCGGCCCGACACCCCGGGCAGGCTGAAATCGCCCTGGGTGACCTCGAGGTTGCCGCTGCCCACGTTCACCTTGGCGTTCACCTGATCGGAGATCGGGTAGCTGTTGAAGGAGAACGACGGGCGGTCCCCGGCCCCCGCCAGCGCGTCGGCGCCCGGGGCGCCCGCGGTCGCCGTGTTGGTGGTGGCCGACACCCCTGGGCCGCCGGAATACTGGGCCACCACGGTGGCGTAATAGGCCGAGGCGTTGACGAGACCGGTGGCGGTGATCGACGTCGTACCCGCCGCCGCGTTCAACGTGGCCACCGCGGTCGGCTGGCCGACGAGGTAGACGGTGACGGTGTAGCCCGTCGGGGCGGTGTAAATGGCCCGGTACGGAGTCGTTGCTCTGGACCCGGGCCGCGAACATCGCCCGCCCCTTGTCGTTGAGGTCGTCGCTGTCAATGGTGAGTACCGACGCGCCGGGGTACAGGTCGACGACATCACGAGAAAACTGCTGGAGCATGTGGTTCGGGACGACAAAGGCTGGTAGGCGGACAATCCCGAGGCGGCGCAGCTCCATGGCCCCGACGATCATCTCGGCGGTCTTGCCCGCCCCGACCGGGTGGGCGAGCAGGGTGTTGCCGCCATGGACGATCCGGGCGACCGCTTGGTGCTGGTGGGGGCGCAGCAGGTGACGTCGCGGTACTCATCTGATGGCCGGAACTTTCGGCGGTTGTCGATGAACGCCCGGTGCGCGCGGATCACGTCGTCGGGGAAGATGGCGGCATAACCCTGGGTGGTCTCGATGGACGCGTGACCCATGAGCTTTTGGATGATGTGAGGCGGTAGGCCAGCCGCAAGCAAATGGAACCCCCGCCCCTACGGGGCGCAATTGAGCCGGGAAAAATCTTCCCGGCACTCTTGACATCGAGCGCTCCTGGATAGATGACAATCTGTGGAGCGCAGGGAAATTGACAGTGGCGGCGCCGACAAAGTGACAGTGCCCCTCAGGACTGGGGGGCAAGGACCCGGGGGACCAATGGGATGAACCAGCGGGCCGTGCCCCGCCTTCGCTCCAGTCGTTGGTCGAGGAGGTCGGTTGCGTCTGCAGCCATGCCCCGACGATGACCGGAAAGGATGGCTACTCCACGCCGACCTTGTGGCCATCGTCGCGGTGCCAGTCGACGAGCAGGTCGGGGAGACTGGCCGGCTGCCCTCCTCCCGAAACCTCCTGGAGGAACGTAACCCACTCGTAGTGACCCGGCTTGTGGCCGTGCTCGTCGGGGTCGAGGACGTAGGCGAGGTCATCGGCCTCCAGGTAAATTACGACCGCTTCGATCGGGTCGGTCTGATGCCACATCTTGACCGCCGCCATACCAACGTCGTGCCAGTGCTCGTGGTGATTGCCGCCAATTACGTCGGCCTGATGGGCACGGATCCTGTCGTACTGGCCGGGCTGCAGCGGGAAGGCAACGGCGACGGTTTGCAAGGCTACCTCCAGAGGAACTCGCAGGATGATCGGGCGCGGGCGAATCTAGTCTCCCGATCCTCAATCTGCCATCTCCGCGGCACGTCTAGGCCAAGATTCGATGGCGCACGGTATCGTTCGATAGGCGCCCGAGACGACGTACACACGAAGCGGGACGCCCTCACCGTCGTCGACGACGCCCAAGACGACCACGTCGGGCAGTCCGACCAGCAGCTCGCACATGCGCGTAGGGTCAACTTCCACAGGGGCTCTCCAGAACTCGGCGACTTAGCCCTGATCCACCGACGAATAGGGCGGTTTGGGGATTAGGCCATCCGCGAAAAATGCCCTCTGACCTGGGAGAATGTTGGTTCCACGCCACATTCAACCCGGAGTCAGGGGGCACTTTCGGATGCCATCATCGCACAGCCTGGACCGGATCGCGGTGACCTTCGACGACGAGCATGCTGGTGGCCAACGCCGGGTTGATCGCCCCGGCCACCTTGGCGCAGCATCTGGGTCTGCGGGAGCTGTTCGACACCCACGTCGATCTGGGCGCCGCGGCGGGCACGCCAATGTGGGCCATAAGGCGATGACGTTGATCCATTCGGCGTTGGCCGGTGGCGACTCGATCGACGACGCCGACGCCCTGCGCGCCGGCGCCACCGCCTCGGTGTTGGGTCATGCGGTGCTGGCCCCCTCGACGCTGGGCACGTTCCTGCGCAGCTTCACCTGGGGTCATGCCCGCCAGCTCGACAAGGTGGCCGGCGAGCTGCTGGGCCGGGCGTGGGCGGCGGGCGCGGGACCCGGCGGCCGCGGCGGTCACCATCGATGTGGACTCGATCATCTTGGAGACCTACGGCGCTGGAGAAACAAGGCGGCGCCAAGTTCACCTACAACCATGTCCGCGGCTACCACCCGCTCGTCTGCGGTGATCGCGGGCACCGGCGACGTGGTGCATTGCCGGCTGCGGGGCGGCAACGCCAACACCGGGCGGGGAGCGGCCAGCTTTCTGACCGAGACGTTCGGCCGGGTCCGCGCCGCGGGCGCCACCGGGGCGCTGACAATGCGGGCCGACTCGGGGTTCTACTCCCACCAAGTCGTCGACGCCTGCCGGGCACGCCGACGTCGCGGTTCTCGATCACCGCCAAGCTGTACAAACGGCGCTACACACGCGTGATCGCCCCGATCGGCGACGACGCCGTGGACGCCGATCCCGTACTTCCTCGACGGCGCCGATGTGGCCGAGACCACATACCGGCCCTTCGGGAACAAAGCCGCCGAGCTGCCGACTGATCGTGCGGCGCATCAAGCCGACCCCCGGGTCGCAGCTGGCCCTGCTGGTCGACTTACTCCTACCACGCCTTCATCACCGACCGGGCCGGCGACACCATCGACCTCGAGGCCGACCATCGCCGCCACGCCGAGATCGAGAACACCATCCGGGACCTGAAATACGGGGTCGGGTTGAACCACCTGCCGTCCGGGCGCTTCGGGGCCAACGCCGCCTGGCTGGCGTTCAACGTGATCGCCCACAACATGGCCCGCTGGACCAGCCGCATCGGCCTCGGCGAAACCCTGATCGCCACCGACACCCTGCGCCGCCATCATCTCGTCCTGCCCGGCCGACTCACCGACTCGGCCCGCAAACAAACGCTGCACCTTCCCCTCAACTGGCCGTGGGCCGACGACTTCACCGACGCCCTGGCCCGGCTGCGATTCGTCGAACTCGCCACCTGAACCCGGTGGCACCACACGGCCGCCGTCCCCGTCCGGACCGCCCGCCGACAACGGTCATCACCGAAAACCATTGATCCCACACGAGCCGCCTACGCTGCCCGCTGCCCAGCGGACACCCATTCCCGCCATCGCGACCCGACCCCGGCGATTCAACGCCTCACAGACCAACAGCTAAACCCAATCGGTGGATCGGGGCTTAG
>CAVTDW010000022.1:0-8101 GCA_963733505.1 uncultured Actinomycetota bacterium
CGAAACGCATAGCGCGAACGGAGTTGGCCTTTGACGAGGATCCGTGCTGGAGATCCTGAACCGATCCCTGCTCTGGTCGCAGGTGGACTGAGTAACGGCGCCAAACTGGCCAGCAACTCATCCACCAAGACCACGATGTCGACCCGACGACGCTCATCGTCTCGATGGTGCCAGCAAGACGGTACGAGGCACCATATCGGCCACCGGCGCCCAGGGAAATGTCCTCATCGGCGGCAGTGGTCTGGGTGCGCTCCTCTGCCCGGCCAACACCATCGACGGAGCGATCACACTCAATGCCAACCAGGCCGGTGTGACCCTGCCAGACCTGCGCCGTCAGCACCTTCTGAAGGAAGAAACACCCATTGGTGGTCTCAGCCCGCTGTCTGTGCGGGTTGGGCCACCTGCATTTCAGGGCTCCGCCGACCCTCGTCCTGCGATGGGTGACGAGGTTGTTGCGCCTGCCGACCATTTCGCCGCCGAAGCTGCTCCCGCTGTCGCCGGCGTCGTCAACCACCACCAGACGACTGACCGGCCAGGCATGATGAAGCCGCCACGCGGTGTCCAGCGGGCTGGAGATGCCGTGGCGGCCGTGGACCAAGGAAACACCCGCGGCTCCAGTAGTGGGTGACGAGCCGCCCCCGCGTCAGGTCCAGCATCGCCGACCCCGACCTCCCCGCACTGGATCTTGACAAGAGTTACTCCGACTCCAAGGTGTCGCCATCACGAGACACCTGCCAGCCGATCCCCGCCGGCAAGATGACTTGCTGGCAGCCACTTTCAGGGACGGGCGATGTCGCGGTCTGCGGTCGTGGTCTTTGACGAGAGCTACTACGACTTTTGATGTCGTCGAAGACGGCGTGGCTGCCCTTGGACCTAGGACACTCCAGGTCGAGGAGTTCAAGCTGCGCGAAACCCGGCGCCGAGCGTCAGCGCGGCCAGTCGATCTGGCTGACCAGTTGGCTCACGGCAACGCCCAGGAGCGTGCTCACCTCTACCGCCCGATAGGTCGTCGAATCGCGGGTGAACCAGCTCAACTGGGCGGCCACAGGATCGGCGACGCAGATTTCGTCCACCCCCTGACGAGCGTAGAAACCGAACTTTTCCCACGTCTCATCATCTGGGGATAGGACCTCAACCACTATCGCGGCGGTAGGAACCCATACCTCTGTAGGCAGGCCGCGGTGGTACCCCCGGTCTGGCACTCGGTAGTCGTCGGCCCGGCCGAGGTTGAACGGCCCGGTCCCCACCAGCCCGACGGCGCGCGCTAGCGGGCCGAGCAGTTCGGCCAGGACATTGTCGACGTAGCCATGCCAAGGGTGCGAAGCGGGTGCCACGTGGTACTCGCCCTCCCAGTTCTCGTCGAACAAGTCTTGGCCAAGCGACCGGCGTCGGGCCATGACCGCCTCGAACTCCGGGGATGGCCTGCCCAGCACGACCGTCTTCATAACGCGAACCTACGTCGTTTCACCCAACACCGGCGGCCGAGGATGGTTCGTAGCGGACATAATCACCCCGCCCGGCGTCGGAAACAGTGCGGTGGTCCTGCCCCGAAGGCGGGCGCTCCTCGCCGGGCGTCGCGGCGGCGCCACCAGGCGACGCCATTTCACCGTTGGCGGGGGCGCGGGACGGGATTGGACTGCGACTGGGCGGTGATCCGGGGGCTACTCCGCCCGCGGGCTACTTCGCCCAGGTGTTGGATCCCGGCCCGTTGGTCGAACTTGCCGGCGGCAGTCTCGGGATTCCTGGCCGACCGATGGGCGATCTAGCCAGGAGCTCACAGGAGCCGACCTCCCGGGCCCGCCCTGGCTCTGTGCCCCCACCGGGAAGGAAATTTCTTGATACTCGAACGTATGTTCGGCTATACTGGCTGGCAGCGGTAGCCTTCGTGGGCCTGGCTGATGGCCCTCCTTCCCCGTCGGAAAGCTGGATTGACGTTGGCAGGAGGTGAGGTGTGGTGGCGCTGGCCCAGCTAACGGCCGCCTGCACGGTGTTGGGCGTGGCCATCGGCGAGACCGATCCGTCCGTGCTATCGGGGGTGGACTGCGCCACCGTCGTGGAGTTGTTGGCCCGGGCCGAGAAGCGCTGCGCGGCGCTGCGGGTCTGGGCGGCCGCCCGCGCGGCCCAGTGCGGGGCCCACAGGGGCCGAGGCTTCTCCAACCCCGCCCAGTGGCTGGCCGACACCGCCGGGGTCACCACCGGTGAGGCCCAAGCGGCGTTGGCCACCGCCAAGGGTCTCGAGCAGTGCCCGGCCACCAAGGAGGCGCTGCTGGCCGGGGAGCTGTCGTTGACCCAAGCCGGTGAGATCACCAAGACCGAGGCGGTGGCGGCGGGCTCGGAGGCCAAGCTCTTGGAGGTGGCCGCGCACCGCGGCGTGGGCGCCCTCAAGGACGAGGCGCGACGGCGACGCCTAGAAGCCGACGATCCCGACGAGCGGCACCGCCGGCAACGGCTGGGCCGCAACTTCCGCCACTGGGTCGACGAGCACGGGATGACCCGATTCAGCGGCGGGCTGCCCCCCGAGAGCGGGGTTCCAGTCGCCCACCGCATCGACGCCGAGACCGACCGCCTGGCCCGCCAGGCCACCCGCGACGACACATCAGAGCCCCGGGAGCGCCTTGCTGCCGACGCCTTCGCCGCCTTGATCCTGGGGGCCGGACGGTCACCAGCCGCCCGCCCGGACCTGGTGCTGGTGTGCGACATCGCCGCCTTCCAACGCGGCTACGCCCAGCCGCCAGAGGTGTGCCACATCATCGACGGCGGCCCCGTCCCCGTGGCCGTGGCCCGGCAACTGGCCACCGGGGCCTTCATCAAGGCGGTGCTGCACGACGGCGTGCGAATCGACACCGTCGCCCATCTGGGCCGCCACATCACCGCCGAGCTGCGCACCGCGCTCGGCTTAGGCGAACCGCCCCTGTTCAGCGGGGCCAGGTGCGTCGACTGCGAGCGGCGCTACGGCCTCGAATGGGACCACGTGGACCCCGTGGCCCACGGGGGCGCCACCAGTTACGACAACCTCCGCCCCCGCTGCTGGCACTGCCACCACGACAAGACCCGCCGCGACCGTGAAGCTGGCCTCCTCACCCCACGCCCGCCCGACACCGCCGATCCACCATGACCCCCATCAGGTAGCCCAAACGCCTCCACAGCACACTCCCCCAATGGCGCGACGGCCTACGCCGCCTGGTGACAATCCGCCAACTGGCGCCCTTCGGTCCCAGGCAACAGCCGCCATCCGCACCTTGAAAACTGAATAGACGCCCCGCCACCTGAGGTTCCCCTAACGACGACCGGCCCTGGAGCCAGGCGTCGGGACTGGTGCTGAGCTTGGGGTGGCGGGTGGTCGCCGCGTCGCAGGCCCCGTCGCGGAGCCAACCTACGAATCCTGGGGAGGTCGGGTTCCGACCTCGTCCGCTGCCTCCAATCTCGGGGTCGGGGCCCTCGAGCTGTAGCGTCCGCGTGCTCACACTGGACGGAAGGCAAACCGCAGGCCGGTCCTTAACGCGTTGAAGTCGCCGACGTCAGGCGTCGCGGCGTTTGAGGACGACCGCGCCGCCGGCCACGGCCGCCACGGCGTACAGCGCGAACACGCCGATGCCTGACCACGGCGACAGCAGGCTCGTCTCGCGAACAGTGGTCATGACCTGCGACCCGGCGAGCAACGGAAGGAACCGGTACACGTCGGCGTACAGCGACGGTGGCAAAGCACTGACGATGGGCGGCAAGAGGAACATCACCCCGAACAGGGTGGCGATGGCCCCGGCAGTGTTGCGCACCAGGAATCCCAGTCCGACACCGAGCAAGGCAATCACCGTGAGATACAGGGCGGCGCCCAGGATCGCCCGGGCGGCGCCGGGAGTCGCCAGGCCGATATGGATGCCGGCCCCGGCGAAGAACGCGGCACCGGCTTCGAAGGCAACGAGGCTTGCCACGCCCATGCCCACGAACACCACCACCGCGAAAACCAGCGCCTTGGCCCACAGGACGGGCAACCGGCGCGGTACCGCAGACAGCGTGGCGCGGATCATGCCGGTGCTGTACTCACCAGTGACCATGAGCACCCCGAGGACCCCGATCGCGAGCTGGGCGAGGTAGACGCCTCGAAGGGTGACCGCGGTGGGGTCGAAACTCGGGCCGGGAAAGAATCCTCCGTGGGCCCTGATGTCGTTGGCCCGCAGGGCACTGATCAAGGTGCCCAGCCCGACGGTACAGATGACGGCGGCGAGCAGGGAGAACAGTGTCGAGCGCAGTGAGCGCAGCTTGAGCCATTCCGACACGATCACCCGCTTCTGGGTAACTGTCGGCAGCGCCGTCGAGTGCAAGGTCGTGGTGGTCATCGCAGGGCCCCTCCCGCACCGACCGACTCGCCAAGATGCTCGATGGGGCTGGCGAACTCCACGGTGTCTCGTGTGATGTTCATGAACGCCTCCTCGAGTGAGGCCTGCAGCGGCATCAGCTCGATGAGGGGAATTCCGACTCGGGCCGCCACCAGACCGATCTCCGAACTGTCGAGGCCGGTCACCTCGAGCGTGTCGGGGTCGGGCGAAGTCACGCCGACACCGTCACCTGCCAGCAGTCGGCGAAGCCGCTCTGCTTCAGTGGTGCGCACCCTGACCCGATTGTGAGAGGCCATGCGGGTGAGCTCGTCGACGCCCACGTCGGCGATCAGCTGGCCGCGACCGATCACGATCAGATGCGATGCCGTGAGCGCCATCTCGCTCATCAGATGGGACGAGACGAAGATGGTGCGCCCTTCGGCTGCCAAGGCCTTGAGCAGATTGCGGATCCACAAGATGCCCTCCGGGTCAAGGCCGTTGACCGGCTCGTCGAGGATCAGCGTTCCTGGGTCGCCGAGCAATGCCGACGCGATGCCGAGGCGCTGCCCCATGCCCAACGAGAACCCGCCCGACCGCTTACGAGCCACGTCGGTCAATCCGACCAGGTCGATGACCTCCTCGACCCGCCGGCGGGGGATGCCCGTGGTCGCCGCCAAAGCCAGCAGATGGTTGCGGGCCGAGCGACCACCATGGATCGCCTTGGCCTCGAGCAGTGCTCCCACCTCGCGCATGGGTGCGGGTTGGTCGGCGTAGCGCCGCCCGTTGATTGTCGCCGTCCCACGGGTCGGGTTGTCGAGACCCATCAGCATCCGCATCGTCGTCGACTTCCCCGACCCGTTCGGCCCGAGGAATCCGGTCACGATGCCAGGTCGCACGGTGAACGTGAGGTCGTCGACGGCCAGTTTCTCCCCGTACCGTTTGGTCAGCCCGCGGGCCTCGATCATGTCGTTGCCTCCGAATGGTGTCGAAACGACCATAAACCGACACCCCCGCGGTAGTCGTCGCCCACGAGATGGATCTTGCGGGCCTCCGTCTCCTCCCTGCGGCGTAGGTCAAGCAGGCCCAAATGTCCGGCCGTCGCCTCCCGTGCGTGCTGATGTAGCAGAGTGGTGACCGAGGAAAGTTAGGAGGCCAGCGATGCGCCTGGTTGCCCGCCCCTTCGTCGTCGTCATGGTGATCGTGGTCGCCTTACTGGCTGGAGGGTCGGCCGCCGCCGGCGCCAACGAGAGGATCCGGCCGAACGAGCACTTCATTGGCTTGGTCAACGGGAGCAATGTGCAAGCGGTGGTGTACACGGTGTGCCCGGGTCCCATCTGGCCGGGACGCACTGGTCCCGTTGTCGGTGGCCAGAACCTGGCAGTCGCACGAATCGGCGCCGGGCACGGCTTCACGGGCCTGTTCAGCCAGGTCTACGCCTGGTTCGTCCAGGACTCCTCAGGGAGCGCCCCGGATCAGGTGAAGTTCGCAAAATACGGTACCCAACGGCAAGTCCCCTCCAGCGTCCGGGTGCCGTGCGACGGAACCGGACGGGTGGAGTTCAGTTCCTGCCCCTATCTGGCTCCGTGCGCGTTCGGGTGGGTTCCCGACTTCGTCGGCGTGCGCTTCGTCAATCTGGCGGACTGACGATCCGGCTCGGACCGCGCGACTCGCACCAGTGCGCCAGGCCCTTCCACCAGTTGACCCCGAGCTGATCCAAGCGTTCTGGCAACGCTGCTGCGCCGCCGGCGCCGCCACCTCGGGTTCCTCGCCGCCGCCGGTCGTGAGTGCCTTCGGGGATCATGTGGACCTGGCCGACGAACTCATCGACTTGGTCCTCAACGGCACGAAGCGGGCGACCGCGGGTGCGGTGGCTGACTACGACCACGACGGTGGGTCCTTCCCGGCGGTCGGATCGCGCTGGATCGCCACCGACGGGGCCAGTTGCCCACGGGCAGTGCTGCGCACCACGGACGTGCGCATCGGGCCGCTGTCGTCAGTGGATGACTCGTTCGCGTGGGATGAGGGAGAAGGCGACCGGACCCGTACGAGTTGGCTCGAGGGGCATGCGAGCTTTTTCAGTCGCTACTTGCCGACGATCGGCGTCGAGTTCCACCCCGACATCGAAGTGGTCTTCGAGCGCTTCGTCGTCGACTACCAGGAGTAACCACGTCGGGCCTGCGAGGCGAATCGGGTCGACCGATCCATTCGTATAGTCGTTGCGCGGCGGTGTATCGGAATCGCCCGACGGCACTCTCCCAGTGTGTGGTGCTGACAAACGGCACCCGGACAGAGGAGGAAATGACATGAGCGGAACCACGGCAGCTGAGCGCACCGTCGAATTGCGTGACCTGTACGCGCCCCTCCAGGCTCGAATGATGTGCCGGTCCTGCGGCCTGGCCGGCTGGGACGTCGAACTGGCGGCGAAGTAGTCGATCGTGCCGGCACCGACTGTGCTGGATGGGCGCCAGCCGACGCCGCAAGGCGACGGCCATGGTCTCGCCCGGCGACACCGAAGCGGTGTCGGAACGACGTACTGGGGCAGGGATCCCGAGTTGCTGGAGGCGATCTTGCCCTTGGTCGACTACATCGAGGTAACGCCTGACGTTTTGGCTGTCATGGGCCCCCAGGGACTGTTTCTGCCCGGTGACGTCATAGCGGAACTGCGTGATATTGGCCGCGACGCCAGGATCGTCGTCCACGGGGTCGGCCTGTCGATTGGCACCGCGACCGGTTACTCGACTTCCTACCTCCACCTGCTCGACGCCCTGGTCGAGCAGGTGGACGTGGCCTGGCACAGCGAGCACCTTGGCTACACAATGGTCGACGGTCAGTTCTTGAATGCCATGTTCACCTTGCCCCGAACACAGGAGGCCTGCGACCTGGTGTGTTCCCGGGTCGAGGACATACAGGCTCGGTACGGATTGCCGTTCTCGCTTGAGAACGTCGTGCACTTGCTGCCCGATCCGGCCGGAGAGTATTCGGAAGCCGAGTTCCTGAACGAGATCACCGCCGCGACCGGGTGCGGCGTGTTGCTCGACGCCTACAACCTGTGCTGCGACGCGCACAACTATGCCCTCGACGTGGAGGCCTTTCTGGCCGAGTTGCACCTGGAGACGGTCCGTGAGGTCCACGTGGCAGGAGGCGTGAAACGCGGCTCGCTCATGCTCGACGTTCATTCGCGCCAGATTGCGCCCGATACCGTGGCGTTGGCACGAACCATCCTCGATGGTGCGCCGAACGTCGGCGCCACTGTCTACGAGGTGATGCCGGAGGCGACCCGCGTGCTCGGCGCCCCGACGATCGCGGCCGAGCTCGAGTCCCTCGGCCCGTGGGTCCGGAGGGATCGGTGAGCCTCCAGCTTCGAGAGTTGCAGCACCAGTTGCTTCATCTCGTACGGTCAGGCCAAACCGACTCGGACGACCCCTATGTCGAACTGGTCGCAGGGAGCGAAGGGCTCGAAGCCGTGCGGGAGATCGCCGCTTCCTGGAACCGGTTCAGCATGGGGCGGTTGTGTCCCCTCACATGCCGTCTGCTCGATCATCGAGGGGAACTGGAGAGCGCCATCGCCGAACTGAGCGCGACCGAACTGTTCTCGGCGTCAATCGAGGATCTCGCCACGGTGTTTCTCGCGCAGTGCAGTGACCGCCACTCGGCCGCAGTTGTCGCGGACGTGGCACGTTTCGAAGCGGCCGTGCTCCGGTTGTACGCCGGGCTGGCTGTCACCGAGATCGTGACCTGGGAGCACGACCCCGACGTGGTTGTCGGCGCGCTACTGGCCGGCCGAAGGG
>CAVTDW010000023.1:0-269634 GCA_963733505.1 uncultured Actinomycetota bacterium
GATCGAGAAGATGCACGATCTCGTCTTGCTGCGCCTTTGCCTCGGGCGACCCGCTGCCCCCGCGACCTGTCGTCCGGACCGCGAGCTGCATTGGCGTGGAGCCGTTGTTGTTCGGGCGTCGGGGGTCGGCGCCAGCGTGAAGGAGTGCCCTGACAGCAGACGCACACCGCGTGCGCACCGCCCGGTGCAGTGGCGTCACACCGCTCCTGTCGGTGGCGTTGGGGTCGGCACCCGCCTCGATGAGCGAGGTGATGGTCTGTGCCTGGGCATCGGGGTTCCAGTTGGCCGATCCTGGAATGCCGTCGGCGGCGTAGTGAAGTGGCTGAGCGCCCCGGCGATTTCTCGCGCCCACGTCGCCACCAACGGATACCAGCAACCGTACGATCTCCAGTCGGTAGCCTGCCGCCGCGATGTGAAGGGCGGTGTCGCCTGCGTACAGGTAGTGCTCGATCTCCTCCAGGTAGTACTCCTTCGCTACCTGCCGGCTGGCACCGACGTCGGCTCGGGCCATTGCCAGTTCCGGTGACGCCGCCAGTAACGTTGATGCCGCGCGCGTGTCGTCGGCGACGATCGCTCGGACCAAGGTCATCAAAGCAGTATCCCGGCCGGCCATGTCGCGGACGAGCCTAACTCAGAGGTGCGTAGGCCCTGTTCTGTCTGGAACAGCCGCCACCCTGACAGTATTCGCCGACGACCGGACGTCCGTGCCCTTATGTGCGATCACTTCTCAAGTTTCGCCACCAGGTTTCTGAGCATGGTCATGTTGCGACTGGTGCTGCAATGTCGTCCGACGACGCGGTCCCAATCCTTCGTCGGCAACTTCGTATCAGTAGACTTGCCGTGCATCCGCCAGTGGACATCGCGTCCGTCGACGACGAGGGTGTCGAAATCATTCGTGAGCGATTCAAGCGCACGGGCTGTCGCAGGGGCTGGGCGCGCCTTCAAGAGCGTCAAAAAATAGGTATCACCGGCGGCCAACGCGAAGGGCTCGGCCGCGATCGCCGCTCGCACTTCTGAGGCCGAACGCACGAACGTCGTCACCTCGAAGCCGAGGGCCGTCTCCAGTGCTCCCTCAATGGCTGTCTCAATATTGGCACGGGACCCCGTGGCGTCGAATACGACGTTGCCGCTGTTGATGTATGTCCACACGTGGTCATATCCGAGCTCCCCGACGATCTCGACAAGGGCCGTCATCTTGACCCTCCGCTTGCCGAGGTTGACAGCCCGCAGGAAGGCGACTCGGGTCGTCATTGTCCGGAGAGACCACGGTCAATTCGAACTCCGGTTCGACACCCTCGGAAGTACGTCAGCGTTCGTGCCAGCCTTGAGTTCCAGATGGAGGCCGAACGGCCAGCAGCCGGATAGGGTGTCATGAGACCGCAGCCGCCGGCAGGTCCTGTGCAATCTCCCAAATATTGCCGTCGGGATCAAGGAAGCTGGCGGTCCGCTTTCCCCAATCCCGGTCGATCGGGCCATTGAGCAGTGCCACGCCGTGGAGTTGGATTGCCGCACACACTGCATCGGCATCATCAACCCAGATCGTGAGCAGAACTCGGGATCCCCCTGTCGAACTGGCGACGGTTGCGGGCTCGATGAGGTCGCGTGCGGCAGCGAGATCAACGAGATTGATGATCGTGTTTCCGAAATGTAATGCCGCGGAACTCTCGTCTTCAAAGACCACCTCGAGACCAAATACCTCCTGATAAAAGTCTCTTGAACGCCGTAGGTCTCCGACAAAAAGGGTGATAGCACCGAGATTCCTTAGCGACACACTCACTCCCGCACCTCTCTGTAATATGTCGACTATCTATTCGGTGATCGACGCCGACGCTCAGATGTCATTCGACTAGATCAGCAGTCGAGGTTACCATCCGAGGATGAAGATCGACGTTCTGCCCGAGGAAATGCAGGCACGGGCAGTCGCCCTGTGGCACACGACTGGCATCGTCCGGCCCTGGAACGACCCGGCTGCCGACCTCCGGCGAGCCATCGGTGGGAGTGCCTCGACCGTCCTGGCATGCACCGATCAGGATCTCTTGCTCGGGACAGCGATGGTCGGCCACGATGGCCACCGGGGATGGGTGTACTACCTGGCTGTCGACCCGGAGCACCAAGACGGTGGAGTCGGCCGGATGTTGATGGAGGCTTGCGAGAACTGGGTCCGAGATCGCGGCATCTCGAAAATCCAGGTAATGATTCGTCGCTCCAATACCAAGGTGTTGGGATTTTATGAACGGCTGGGCTATATCGATGCCGAGGTCTGTGTCCTCGGCCGGAGGTTGGAGGCGTAAGTTCGCTGGGGAAATGCCTCGCCGGTGTATGGAACCGTTCGGTGGACGGCTTTGGGTCGGGTGATGTGGACCGGCCCCGCACCTTCCCACGACCTCCATCCCATGGCGCCGCACCGCGGCAGACTTGGATGATGGTGACCATCGAAGACGCGCGAGAACTGGCATCGGGACTTCCCCGGTCCTACGAAGCCTTGGTCCGCGACCGGGTGAAGTTTCGCGTGGGGCGAATCGTCTATCTCGCATTCTCGCGTGACGAGACGGTGATGGGTTTCGCATTCCCGAAGGACGAGCGCCGCGCCCTCGTGGAATCGGCGCCACACAAGTTCCTGATGCCGTGCCAGGCGGATCTTCGCTACAACTGGGTCGAAGTGCGCCTGGGCGCCGTCGACCGGGCCGAGCTTCGCGAGCTCGTCGTCGATGCGTGGACGATGGTCGTGCCGAAGAGCGTGGCGGCGGCATACCGGCTCACGGCGTGAGCAGTTCGGAGAGGTGTCGGGCGACGGGCCACGCACCGAGTGTTGTGTTGGACAGCACCGTGTAGGTGAGTCCTGCGCCGGGGTCATGAGTGCTACGGAACGACACGCCGGCGTCGAAGCCCTCAAGCATCACAACCTCCGCCGACTCGTGGAGCCAGAATCCCAGACCGTAGCGCTTGGAGTCCGAGGGCACGACGCTACGAGACCGCACCATGTCGCCAACCCAGTCCCTCGAGACAATGCGTCCCGCGAAGAAGGCAGTCCACATGGCCTGCATGTCGCGAGCTGTGGAGTAGATGCCGCCGTCCCCACTTCCTCGCACCGGTAGATGGAAGACGTTGGTCCTCAGCCCGTCGGCTCCGAGGTATCCGACCGCGGCACGGCCGGGTAGCTCGTCGCTACGCAGGAAGCCGGTGTCGGGCATTCCTGCGGGCTGGCACACCCGCTGCTGCACCAGATCGGCGAAAGGCGTGCCCGTCGCCCGCTCGGCGATCAGGGCCAATATGACGTAACCGCTGTTGCAATACGAGAAGCGCTCGCCCGCTGGTGCCGTCGTCACGTGTCCGTCCAGCACTCGCAGGTAATCCTCACTATTCGCCAATTCGTGTACCGGGACCGTCAGGACGAAGTCCGTGATGTCGCGATACGCCTCCTCGTCGAAATAGTCGCCGATGCCAGATCGGTGAGCCAGGAGCTGCTCAACGGTGACGTCGTCGCCGACCAACGGCAGGTCCGCTCCGAGCACCGAGCGAGCGGTAGTCGACAGCTCAAGGCTCCCCTGCTCGGCCAGGCTCGCGATCGCCAGCGCGGTAAACCCCTTGGTGCCGCTGGCGATCGCGAACTGGGTGTCCACGGTGTTGGCCACCGCAAAGCCGCGGTGTGCGAACCCATACGCCTTCGCCATTTCCATACTGCCGTCGCGATCGACACGGACCACACCGGAGAATCCAGTTTCGGCCGCGATGCGATCAACCGAGTCCACCAGCTCCGGCACTGACCTACTGCTGTCCGTCAGTATCCCGGGCGGTCTTGACGAACCGGGCATGCAAGACCGACGCAGAGGCGACGAACTCGACGCATTCGTAGCCCACCGGGCCGCCGTCCAGGTCGTCGAAGAGCCGCTCGCCTCTTCGCAGGAGGATGGGCACGTACACCAGGTGCATCTCGTCGATCAGACCGGCGCGGAGATACTGCTGGATCGTGCTCACGCCGCCGCCCAGCCTGACGTCCCTCCCGTCCGCGGCTTCGAATGCTCGCTCGAGCACCGCGTCGATGCCGTCGTCGACGAAGTTGAAGACGGTCCCTCCCTCCATCGCGATTGGTGCTCGCGCGTGGTGTGTCAGAACGAAGACCGGATGGTGATACGGCGGGTTGTCGCCCCACCAGCCCTTCCAGCCTTCGTCATCCCACGGTCCTCGAATGGGGCCGAACATGTTGCGCCCCATGATCGTCGCGCCGATCCCGACGTCGCCTTGGGCCGCGAAACGGTCGTCAAGGCTGTCGGCGCCACCCTCCATGCCGAGCATCTGACGAAAGGTCCGAGTGGCAAAGGCCCATTTGTGGAGCCCTTCGCCTCCCACACCGATCGGCCGGTCGAGGCTCTGATCGGCGCCGGCGGCGTAGCCGTCGAGCGAGATCGAGAAGTTGTGCACCCGTAGTTTCGCCATCGGCCCTCCCTCGACGAGCTTGCCGCGATCGGCGAGGTCATCGTCGCAGTTCGTAGCCCTCGATGGGGCCGAAACTCAGCCTGAGGCCGAGAACGCCAGGAGCTACGCCTGGTCAAGTCGTCTCAGGCGAGCGACCCTGCTCGTCTGGCGGCACGGAGATCGTCGCCGCGGCTCCCTGAACCGAGAGCGACACCGACTCCCGCGGAGGCAGCGGCTTGGCGTTCTGCCCGTCCAACTCGTCGTCGGTGAGGGCGATCATCTCCTCGTCGGTCACGTCAACTCGTTGTACCGCCGGGGTGGGCGTAGCAAACCGGGGTAGGTAGTGGTCATGAATGAGCGGTGGTACAAGCAGGCGGTCATGTATTGCCTCGATGTCGAGACCTTCCAGGACTCCGACGGCGATGGGGTCGGCGACTTCGCCGGCCTCACCAGCCGCCTCGACTACCTGGCCCGGCTGGGGGTGACCTGTCTCTGGCTCAGCCCAATCCATCCGAGCCCGAATCGCGACGACGGCTATGACGTGGCGGACTTCTACGGGGTCGATCCCCGGCTGGGCACGCTGGGGGACTTCGCGGAGTTCGTCCATCAGGCCGCCAACCGAGGACTCCGGGTCATCATCGACCTGGTCGTCAACCACACCTCCAACCAGCATCCGTGGTTTCAGGCAGCTAGATCCGACCCGGCGTCGCGGTACCGGGAGTGGTACGTCTGGTCCAAGGAGGAGCCGTCCGACCGCAGGCAGGGCATGGTGTTCCCGGGCGATCAGGACGAGACCTGGACCTGGGACGAGGAAGCCGAGGCCTGGTTCTACCACCGCTTCTACGACTTCCAGCCCGACCTCAACATGGCCAATCCCGACGTTCGGGCCGAGGTCCGCAAGATCATGGCGTTCTGGCTGCAGCTCGGCGTGTCCGGGTTCCGGATGGACGCCGCGCCGTTCCTGATCGAGATCACCAGGCCCAACGAGCCCGACGCCCAACGTGACTACGCCTACCTCAACGAGTTTCGTGAGCTGCTCTCGTGGCGGCGCGGGGACGCCCTTATCCTGGCGGAGGCCAACGTGGCGCGCGACGAGCTGCTCGAGTACTTCGGCAACGGCGACCGCTTACCCATGTTGTTCAACTTCGTGCTCAACCAGCGCCAGTTTCTGGCGCTGGCGCGTGGCGACGCCACGCCGCTCGTGTCGGCTCTGGAAGCGGCACCGACCATTCCCGACTCGTGCCAGTGGGCGACATTCCTTCGCAATCACGACGAGGTCGACCTGGGACAGCTCAGCGACCGAGAACGAGAGGACTGTTTCGCCGCCTTCGGGCCGGAAAAATCGATGCAGCTCTATGGCCGGGGGATCCGCAGGCGACTGGCTCCTATGCTCGGCAATGACCGCCGGCGTCTCGAGATGGCGTACAGCCTCCAGTTCACGCTCCCCGGCACACCGGTGCTCCGCTACGGGGAGGAGATCGGCATGGGCGACGACCTCTCGCTGAAGGAGCGTGACGCCATCCGCACGCCCATGCAGTGGACCGCCCGGAAAAACGCCGGATACTCGACCGCGCCGACGAAGATGCTGTGCCGTCCCGTCATCGATAGCGGCGACTTCGGGTATGAGACGGTGAACGTCGAGGCGCAGCGCCGCGACCCGAACTCCTTGTTGCATTGGATCGAGCGAATGCTTCACACGCTCCAGGAATGCCCGGAGTTCGGCGTCGGCCAATGCCGGTCGGTCGACACCGGCGACCCGGCGGTCCTGGCACTTCACTACGAGGCCCCGGGAGGCGTCATGCTGGCCCTGCACAATCTCTCTGACCGCAAACGCATGGTCGACCTCGGCAAACAACCAGGCGCCGAGGGCGAGCCGCTGGAAATGTTCGCCGATCAGGCCTACGAACCCGTGGGACCGACGCTCGACGGGGTCAACCTCTCGGAATACGGCTATCGCTGGATCCGCCTGCGGGAAACTTTGGGTCGCTGACGCGCCATGAGCACGTATTTCGAGAGTTATCCCGGCGACTTTCCCGACCCAGAGGTCATCCGCTGTGACTCGGCATATTACGCCTACGCCACCAACGCCGGAGCAGCCAACGTCCAGCTTCTTCGCTCGGACGACCTCCACAACTGGACCAACCTCGGCGATGCCCTTCCAGCGCTACCCGCCTGGGCCAAGGCGGGTAAGACGTGGGCGCCGTCGGTCCTCGACCGGGAGGGGGACGGCTTTGTCCTGTACTACACGGTCAGCGAGGGCACCTCCGGCCGTCAAGCGATTTCGGCGGCCACCGCGGCCGCCCCGGCCGGTCCGTTCGTGGACCTCTCCACCCAGCCGCTCATCTTCCAGTACGACCAGGGCGGCTCCATCGACCCGCGCATCTTCGTCGATGCCGACGGTTGCAGGTACCTGTTCTGGAAACGGGACGACACCGCCTTGAACCGTCCTTCCAGTCTCTGGGGCCAGCAGTTGCAGGCCGACGGGCTGTCCCTCGTCGACAGCCCGGTGCGGCTGCTCGAACTCGACCGCCCTTGGGAGGATCCCGTCGTCGAGGGCCCGGCCGTGTGGGCCTGCGAGTCGAGCTACTACCTCTTCTATTCGGCCAACTGGTGGGAGTCGTCCGACTACGCCGTCGGGTACGCGGTGGCAGGGCATCCCCTCGGACCGTACGAGAAGGTGACGACCGAAGGACCTTGGCTCGCCTCGAATGCGCAAGCTGACGCGGCCGGTCCCGGCGGCCCGGCACTGTTCACTGACACGACGGGGACGTTGTGGATGGCGCATCACGCCTGGCACACCAGCCAGGTCGGCTACCGCGCCGGTGGCGTGCGGTCGTTGCGCCTAGTGGCCATCGAGATCGTCGACGGCCGACCGCAGCTCTTGTAGATCGGATCGAGCGCGGGCGGCCGCGGTGGCGGGCCGCCAAACGGATACCGTCCAGTACCGCATCAAATCGACGACGCCGACCTGGGGGGTACGCGTGAAGAAGATCGATGAATCCAACATCGGGATCTGGCTGTGGATCGTGCTTATCCTCGGCATCGTCGCGACAGTCGTCGTGATGGACCTGTGGTTGCATCGCCACGGTCACGAGTACCTGACAACCGAATTCAAGGAAGGCCTCCGCAGCCCGGTGTGGGGCGCGGTACTCGTCTTCCTGACCGCAGGCACGATCAGTGCCCTGGTCTGGCACTTTTTCTCGACACCGGGGAAGCCCTAGCCGAACGCGACCGCTCGTTCGGCTGCCACGCCCACCAGAGATCACACCACCTACGGAAAAGCTCCGATCGCACACACGATGTACGGCGGGTGATCCCTGCGCACCCGTGCGGCCGAAATGCTCGCGAAAGTCATTTCGACTGACACAAAAACACGGAGGCAATCACCATGAAGAAGTCACGTTTGGCGCTCTTGGCGACATCGGTTTTCGTCACCTTGTCGGTCTTCGCCCCGGCCGCGGCCTGGGCCGAGATGATCGTCAAGCCGGGCCACTAGTACCGGACACGCACCAAAGGCGGCGGAGGCCGCGGCGTTGACTGCAGCCGTGGCCTCCGAAGAGCCGACTCCGATCGGGTCGAGCGTGATCGTGGCCTCAGGCGGACAGATCCCCAGGGATCGAGGACGAAACTCCGTCCTGCGATCGAATCTCCCGGATCCTTCCCGCGCATCTATGTCTGCAGGCGATCCCGCAACTCGTTGCGCCGCATCTCGAAGTCGTCGAGGCTCAGCTGTCCGTCGTCGAACGCGGCTTGTAGTTTGGCGAACTTGTCGAGAATGTCCGCCTCGACCGCAGGGTCGGTAGGCGTCGCCGGAGTCTCAGACCCCTCGGGGGACTTCGAGATCCGGCGCTCGTGCTTGGCTTTGGCCGTGGCCTGCTGGGCACGCTGGCGCTCAAGCTTTCCAAAGGTAGATCGTTGCTTTGCTACGTCGGCTCCTATCAGAAGGCTGGACAGGCCAACTCGAACATGTAGGACAGGCGCTGCCGGCACCTGACGCCGGTAGCTGGGTCGACCCTCTGCCGACCTAAGGACGCCTCAGACTACCCGCTGGCGCCCGACTGTGGCGTCACGCGGCTCCGGGGCAGCCACGAGGTGCCCTCCGGAGCCCTCGGAGGAGGGGTGGCGTAACCGTCACTCCTGCCCGGTACAATCGTGAGCAGAGTTGATTGCGCCCTTCGGCCGGGGCTAGCGGGTTCGTTGGAGCACGGCCAAGCCGGCGCGAACATCGTTCCCGGGTCCCCGCCCCTTTTCCCAGATTGATGACCATCATGCACGCCGTCCGCAAAGACCTTCGCAACATCGCCATCGTGGCCCATGTCGACCACGGCAAGACCACGCTGGTCGACACCATGCTTCGCCAGTCGGGCGCCTTCGGCGACCACCAAGCCGTGATCGAGCGTGTCCTCGACTCGAACGACATCGAGCGGGAGAAGGGCATCACGATCCTGGCCAAGAACACCGCCGTGCGCCACAGCGGCATCAAGATCAACATCATCGACACGCCCGGCCACGCCGACTTCGGCGGCGAGGTCGAGCGGGGCCTCACCATGGTCGACGGGATCCTCCTGCTGGTGGACGCCAGTGAGGGCCCGCTCCCGCAGACCCGCTTCGTGTTGCGCAAGGCCCTGGCGCTCAACCTTCCCGTGATTCTGGTGATCAATAAGGTCGACCGACCCGACGCCCGCATCGCCGAAGTGCTCGACGAGGTCTACGAGCTGTTCATCGATGTCGGGGCCAGCGAGCACCAGATCGAGTTTCCGATCGTGTACTGCAACGCCCGAGCCGGTCGGTCGTGGCTGAGCGTCGGCGAGATCGGCGAGGTGGGCGACCTCGAACCACTGTTCGCCACGATCGTCGACGCCATCCCGGCGCCCACCTACGAGGTCGACCACCCGTTCCAGGCACTGGTCACCAACCTCGACGCCTCGCCGTATGTGGGCCGCCTGGCGTTGTGCCGGGTTCGTCACGGGTCGGTCAAGAAGGGGCAGCAGGTCGCCTGGTGCCGCAAGGACGGCACCATCGAGCAGGTCAAGATCACCGAGATGTACGTGGCCGAGAACCTCGACCGGGTACCGGCCGACGACGCCGGACCGGGCGAGATCATCGCCATCGCGGGCATCCCGGAGATCACCATCGGCGAGACCATCGCCGACCTCGTGGACCCCCGCCCGCTGCCCGTCACCCACGTCGACGAGCCCAGCCTCTCCATGACGATCGGGGTCAACACCTCGCCCGTGGCCGGGCAGGAAGGCAAGAAGCTGACCGCCCGCATGATCAAGGACCGCCTCGATGCCGAGCTGGTCGGCAACGTGTCGATCGCCGTGTTGCCGACCGCGCGACCCGACACCTGGGAGGTCCAAGGCCGCGGCGAGCTGCAGCTGGCGGTGCTGGTCGAGATGATGCGCCGCGAGGGGTTCGAGCTCACCGTGGGCAAGCCCCAGGTACTGACCCGCACGATCGACGGCAAGGTCCACGAGCCGGTCGAGCGCATGTCGATCGACATTCCCGAGGATTTCGTCGGCGTGGTGACGCAGCTGGTGGCCATGCGTAAGGGCCGCTTGGAGCAGATGGTCAACCACGGGACCGGCTGGGTCCGGATGGACTACCTGATTCCGGCGCGGGGCCTGATTGGATTCCGGACCGAGTTTCTCACCGAGACGCGGGGCACCGGCATCCTCCACCACATCTTCGACCGCTATGAGCCCTGGGTGGGCGACCTTCGGACTCGCCCGTCGGGCAGCCTGGTGGCCGACCGCACGGGGCAGGCGACCGGGTACTCCATCATCAACATCCAGGAGCGTGGGGTGCTGTTCATCGGCCCCACGACGCAGGTGTACGAAGGCATGATCGTCGGCGAGAACGCCCGGTCGGAGGACATGGACGTCAACATCACCAAGCCCAAGCAACTCACCAACCACCGGGCCTCGTCAGCTGACAGCTACGAGCGGTTGTTTCCCCACCAGCAACTGTCGCTCGAGCAGGCGTTGGAGTTCATCCGAGACGACGAGTGCGTCGAAGTCACGCCCGCGTCGGTGCGGCTACGCAAGGTGGTGCTCGACCAGACCCAGCGGGGTCGCAGTCGCAAGTCCGGGGCGAGAGCCCAGGCGGCCGCCGAAGCCTGAGCCGCGCCTGGCCGCGCTTGACCCCTGGGCCGGGGTCGGCCGCCATGATTGCGTGAGCCTCGGGGCTTGGGCTCGGGCTCGGGCCGCCGCTTGAGTCCGTGAGCCTCGGGCTCGGGCTCGGGCCGCCGCTTGAGTTCCGTGAGTGCCTTTTCGCCTGAGCCGTGTGGGGTTCGGCGAGCCCGCGGGCTCTGGGTACGGTTCATCGCTTTGGGTCCACTTGTTGCTGCCTGACGACGATAAGTGCGCCCAAAGCGCTGGGCTGGCCCCAAAGGTGTCAGACATGCGGTGCGGGGAGGGGCGGCTACACCGCTGGAGGGCCCGCGGCTTGCTAACCGCCCAGTTCCTCCGCCAGTGCCAGCCACCGCTCCTCGGCCCGGGCAACGCGAACCTCTGCTGCCGCAAGGGAATGGGCGAGTTTGGTCAGCTCAGCATGAGCCGCATTGCCCGCCGACAAGTCGGCAACAAGGCGATCCCGCTCGTCCGAAGCGTCGGCCATCTCACGTTCGGCCAAGCCGACCAGCCGGCGCAGCGTGCTGGACGAGCGCACCTTGCCCGAAGCCTTAGCGGGGCCTGGGGGCCGGGCTGGGACTGGGGGCTGGGCTGAGGCCGGGAGCCGGACTGGCGACAGTGCAGGCGACCTGCGCTCCGGGCCGGCCAGCGCCCGCACCCGGTCCCGGTCCCGCTCCCGGCCCGCCAGGGCTGCGGCGCCGTCACCGACGGTATCGGGGCGGATCGCGGCCTGGCTGCGAACTCCGGTCGACGGCGCGACGCCGCGAGGTCCGCCCGACAACCGGGACGCGGCGTAGCCGGCGTACCCCCCAGGAGCGACCGCCGCCCCGCCCTTGCCGTCGAGCACGAGGACCTCCTCGACGGTCCGCTCGAGGAACGCCCGGTCATGGCTTACGACAACCACCGTCCCCGGCCAGGCGTCGAGGTAGTCCTCGAGCGCCCGGAGCGTGTCGAGGTCGAGGTCGTTGCTGGGCTCGTCGAGAAGGAGCACATTCGGAAGCGTGGCCAGCACCAGCAGCAACTGAAGGCGGCGCTGTTCACCGCCCGACAGGGTCCCAATAGGCGCCCACTGCGCGTCCGAGTCGAACCAAAATCGCTCCATCAGACGGGCCTGCTCCCAGTTCGGCTGACCCAGCGGGCCGGCCACCGCCTCCCGCACCCGAAGCGCCGGGTCGAGCTCGCGGCCCGTTTGGTCGTAGTAGCCGAGCCGCACCGTCGGTCCGGTCTCCACCGACCCCTCCAAGGGCGTCAGGCGTCCGGCGATGATGTCGAGCAGGGTGGATTTGCCCGACCCATTGGCGCCGACGAGGCCCAAACGGTCGCCTGGCCCGAGGTCCATGTCGAGGTCCTCGAACAGCAGCCCGTGATCGCGGTAGCCCAGATCCCGCTGATCCCGCTGATCCCGCTGATCCCGCTGATCGACGTCGTCGTAGCCGTGACCGACGCCATGGAGCTCGATGACCTTGGTGCCGAGCCGGGGCGTCGCTCCCCACTGGCCGCCACCGGCGAGATCCAGGTCCCCGGCCCGGTCGGCGGCGGGGGCGCGCCCTTCGACGATCGCGGTCGCGGCGGCGATACGGGACTTCGGCTTGCGGGTCCGGGCGGGGGCGCCGCGGCGGAGCCACGCCAGCTCGGCGCGGGCCAGGTTGCGCCGGACCGTCTCTGCGGTCGCCTCCTGCTCGGCCCGCTCGGCCGCGGCGGCGAGGTAGGCGCTGTAGCCCCCGTCGTGCAGGTAACCATGGCCCCGGTCCAGTTCCAGAATCCGGGTGCTCACCCGGTCGAGGACGTGGCGGTCGTGGGTGACCACCACCAACCCACCCCGAAAGCGCGCCAGGCGGTCTTCGAGCCAGGCGATGGCATCGAGGTCGAGATGGTTGGTCGGCTCGTCGAGGACGAGCAGGTCCACTTCGTCGACCAGCACCTGGGCGAGGGCCACCCGCTTGGCCTGTCCGCCGGAAAGGGTGGCTACGTCGGCGTCGACCAGACCGCCCATTCCCAGCCGTTCGAGAATCGCGGCCGCTTCCCAGTGCGAGCCGACGGCTGACCGCACGTCGCCCGCCGGCAGTGCGGGGCGCTGGGCGAGGAAGCCCACCCGAACATCGCGACCTTGGCGCGCTGAGCCCTCCGCCGGCGCGTCCACGCCTGCCAGGACACGCAGCAGGGTCGACTTGCCGGTTCCGTTGCGGCCTACCAGACCAAGGCGGTCCCCGGTGCGCACCGTGAGCGAGAGGTCTTCGAACAGCGCCCGGTCAGGCCGGCGTGCCGCCACCCGCTCAAGATCTACGAGAATCACGGCACCAGGCTACGGGCGCAGGCGCCCCGTTCCACCCGACACGATGCTGGGCCTACGCCAACCGAACGCCGCGCCGCCCCGGTCCACCCGGCGCCCCCCTGTCCACCCGGCACCGCCCCGAGCCACCCGGCACCGTCGCAGCACAGCACCCCCGCACAGCACCCACCTAGAACCAGGTACTGCACCAGGGAGCAACCGGGGACTGGAACATGGCATCCGCCGTCGCCACGGCACCGTCCGCATGTTCGTCGATGAGGCCGGCGGCGGCCAACCTCCGAACGCGGTAGCCACCGAGGTAGATCGAGCTGAGCGCCGATACATCCAGCGTCAGGTCGGGCGACGCGTCGCTCGGCCGACAAAGCGCCCCGTCCGGCCCCCCCTCCAACTCATAACGGCCGCCGCAATACCCCGACGGGTCGACGACCTCGAGCACGATGCGGCCCGACACGAGATACGTCCGAGCCGAAAGGACCTGGGCCACATCGAGAGGCCGGATCCACAAGAAGTCGGCCCGATCGGTCGGCTGGGCATGGCGAGCGTCGGTGAGCAGCCAGGGCAGCAACTCGTCGGGCCCACGGTCCTCGACCTGAACCTCGGCAATGTGGTCGATGCTGATCAGGTGACGCCACAAGAGGGCGTCGCCAACCGGCCCGCTGCTCACGAACATGGTGACTTTGACCTTGCTCCTGCCGATCCGGTGCTCCCACTTCTCCTCGTACTCGTAGCGCGCCACGCCAACCACCGACCCGTCCCGGTCCCGGGCCACGACGTGAAACCCGGCCTTGGGTTCGGTCCAACTCGGGTAGTGCACGATGCCGAGGTCGATGTCCCAGAATCGCTCGGGGCGGGTCATCTCACCTGGGTGCCTCCGGCAGTGCACGTCGTACACGGCCGCGACGACGGCTCGCGCCGTGTCACGGTCGACGAGTTCCACCGATCCCCGGGGGACCTGGCGCAGGGTCGCCATCGAGGCGTCGACCGTCCAGGTCTGGTGTTCGGTCGCGGCGCCGTAACCGAAGCGACCGTAGATCCCCCACGCCGCCGCGATCAGGATGCTCATCGCCTCGCCTCGCTCGACGGTGGCCGCCAGCTCGGCGTGGATCAGCCGCGTTGCCAGTCCTAGCCGGCGGTAGGTGGCGGTCGTGGTGACCGCCGTCACCGCGGACGCCTTCACGCTCTCGCCTCCAGGCACCGTCAAAAGGGTGGGAAAAGTACGCAGCGTTGCCACGATCGCCTCCCCGGCGAACGCGGCCCAAGTGCGGTCGAGGAAGAGTCCGGGCCGCCGGGCCTCGGCATCCACATCGCCACTCGCGTTGAGGAACCCGGTGTTGAGCGCGCCACACCACGCCGGCACCTCGTCGTCGGTAATGGTGCGGATTTCGAAGTCGATGGCGACAACGCTAGCGGTGCGATCCATCCGGCCGACCTGTCGAGGACGTACCTCATGGAAGGCCGCCGGCAGCGAGTGGAGAGACGGAGTGGGTACACGATTGTCATGAAAATTTTGGTAACGGGCGCCACGGGATTCGTCGGCTCGCACCTGTGCGCGGCCCTGGTCGATGCCGGCCATGACGTGCGGGCCATGACCCGCCGCCCGGCGTCCTATGACGGACCGGGTGAAGCCGTCGGCGGCGACATCGCCGACCCAGGCGCCCTGCGAGGTGCCCTGCAAGGCTGCGACGCCGCCTACTACCTCGTCCATTCGCTCGACTCGGCCGACTTCGCCCAACGCGATCGCCAGGGCGCGGTGGCCTTCGGTGACGCCGCCGCAGCCGCGGGCGTGGGCCAGGTCATCTATCTCGGTGGGCTCGGTGACGAGAACGACCAGCTGTCGGCGCATCTTGCCAGCCGTCGCGAAGTCGAGGGCATCCTGGCGGCGCGCGTGCCGACGACGATCTTGCGGGCCGGGATCGTCATTGGCGACGGGGGCATCTCCTGGGAGATTCTTCGTCAGCTCGTGGCCAGGCTGCCCGTGATGGTCACGCCTCGTTGGGTGCAGACACGGACCCAGCCGGTCGCCGTCCACGACGCCGTCGTGTTTCTCGCCGGCGTACTGGGACGCGCCGACGCCGTGGGGCAGGTGTACGAGGTGGGCGGTCCAGACGCCATGACCTACGGGGAGATGCTCAAGGTGGTCGGGCGGATGCGGGGCGGCATACTCAAGCTCATCGTCCCGGTCCCATTGCTCACGCCGCGGCTGTCGTCGCATTGGCTGCGCCTGATTACCGATGTCGACCTGCCGACGGCGCGCGCCCTCATCGACTCGATGTCCAATGAAGTGGTCGTGCACGATCGACGGATCGAGGAGCTCACCGGCCATCGCGCCATGAGCTTCCAGGAGGCGGCCGAGCAGGCCCTACGTGCGCGCGCCGACCGCCTCAAGCAACGTGCCCCGGCCTGAACGACTGGACCGCCAAACCGCCACGCAGGTCCCGGGCCGGCGGCGACAAGTCGTCGTGGCCGTCACCCTGGTCGCGGGGTCGGCGATATTGGCGGGCACCTTGGCGGCTCCCTCGGGGTCGGGGCCGTTCTTTGCTCTCGGCCTCCTCGCCGCCGTCACCTGGATCTTGGGTGCGGTCCTCGCAGGCCCACGACCGCCCACGCCACGACCGCCCACGCCACGGGCGGCGCGAAACGGACCGACCTCCGGACCGACCTCCGGACCGACCTTCGGGCCGATTGGGATCCTTGCCCCGGTGCTCGTCGGCACCGTCGCCTTCGGCGCGTTCTTCGTCGCCCGGCTGGTTGCCGGGCAGATCCCGTTTCTCTCCCGAAACGTGGCGAGCGTGCTCGCCCGGGCCGACGCCGGCCCCCGCGCCGCGGTGCTGCTCGTCGCCCTGGTCAATGGCGTCGGCGAGGAGTTGTTCTTTCGCGGCGCGCTGATGGCGGCCTTCGGGAAGCACCGCCCGGCGGTCTGGGCCACCGTTGTCTACTGCCTCGTCACCATCTGCACCTTGAACATCGCGCTGGTCGTGGCGGCGGTGGTCATGGGAACGGTCTTCATGGTCGAACGACGCGTCACCGGCGGTGTCGCGGCCCCGATCCTCACCCATCTGACTTGGAGCACCCTCGTCATCTTCTTCCTGCCCGCGTTAGCTCGAGCCGAGTTCATCGAGAGGCAACCCTGTTGAGCCAGACTGGGGGGACGTGACGACAACTGGGTCCTTTCGAACACGCCGCGCCCTCATCGGCACGGGCCTGGCGGTGCTGGCGCTGACCCTCGCGGGCTGCGGTGGCTCACGCGCCACAACGCCGACCACCTCACGTTCGAACACCACGACGACGACCGTGCCTAGCCAACCTGGCGGCCTCGGCCCCGAACATGTACCGATCCCCAACGGGCCGCCACTCGGGCCGGTCAAGACCGCTCTCTACGGGCAGGCGTTCGACGGCATCAAGTGCGAGGTGTCCGAGCAGCTCGTGTACCACATCCACGCCCACCTCAGCATCTTCGTGGACGCTCAGCCGAGACAGGTTCCCTTCGGCATTGGCATCGCCCCCCCGTTGCAGATCACCTCGCACTCCAGTCGGCGACGTCGTCGTGGGCGGGGGTTGCTTCTACTGGCTGCACACCCACGTCGCCGATGGGATCGTCCATATCGAGTCGCCGACGCAACAGCTGTACACCCTCGGCCAGTTCTTCGATATCTGGGGTCAACCGCTGGCGTCGGGTCAGGTCGGCCCGGCAACGGGCCCGTTGACGATCTTCGTGAACGGCCAGCCGTACACCGGCGACCCGCGCGGCATCGAACTCAAACAACACGGCGAGATACAACTCGACGTCGGCACCGTGGTGCCGCCGCAGTCGATCGACTGGAGCCAAACCAGCCTCTGACGATCGAAGCCGAAGTCTATGAGGAGAATCAACCGTGAGTGTCGGAGGAAAGAGCGAGCCCAGCCGATCCCAGCCACCATCTCATCGTTCGTGGCGACCCCCGCCCCGGGGGGCATGGGGGTCTTGTAGGGGTTTGTGGCTCTTGTACAGGGTTGTTACCCCTGAGGGGTGATAACCCCGCCCAGAGACTCAAACCCCTACCAGACCCGCGAGCGGACCTACTTGGGCGGGGCGCGGGGTCCTCGGAGCCGTCGAAACCGTGGGGGTCGGTGCGAGTCGTGGGCTCAGAAGGGCGCTCGGCGTCGCGGGCGGTCGAACCTGAGGTGAATCAACCTTGAGTGTCGGAGGAAAGAGCGAGCTCAGCCGATCCAGCCACCATTCTCATCGTTCGTGGCGCCCCCCGCCAGGGGGGCATGGGGTTGGTGATCAGGCCCCAACTCCAGCGGACTCTTCCGCCGCCTCGTCGGCGGCCCGAGCGTCGGCGGCCCGAGCGTCGCCGGCCAACGAACCTCCCGGGAGATAGTCCTCGGCGTGGCCCAGCGGCGACAGGAAGAAGAACCATGCCGCGATCACGCACTCGATGATCCCGATTCCTCCGTAGACCCACGCGACGCTGCCGGTCCAATGGATGACATAGCCGCCCAGCAAGCTCCCGAGCGGGATGGCGCCCCACGCCAGTACCCCCGCGATGCTCATGATCCGGCCCAACAACGCATTCGGGACGATCGCCTGGCGCAGGCTGCCGGTGTTGATGTTGAAGAAGATGCCAACCCCCGACGCCAGCGCCCAAAGCACCAGCGCCAACCAGTACATCCGGTCGGCAGCCAAGGCCACCGTCATCGCCCCATACAGCGCCAGCGAGCCCAGCGCCGCGGGCCCGAACTTGAGCCGGCGACGCAGCCGGCCGGCCAAGAGCCCAAGGGCAACGACGCCCAGGCTTCCGGCTGAGAACAGCACACCCACCTCGGTATCGGTGGCCGACAATCGCTCCTTGGAGAACAGCACCAACTGGGTGGTCTGGGTGACTCCGACGAAGTTGAACAGCGCCATCATCAACGAGATGTTGCGCAGCACCGGGTGCCGGACCACATACCGCAGTCCCTCGACCACGTCCTGCCGTATGGAGGTGCGCCGGCCCTGATCGTCCGCCTCGACCGCGTTGAAGCTGCGCCGCACCAGCGCCAGGGCGATCGCCGACACGACGAACGACGAGGCGTCGACCAGGAACAGCTCCTCGACCGCAACCAAGGCCAGGAAGACACCGGCCAACAACGGCCCCAGGACCTGGGCGGCGGAGTAACTCGCTTGGATCTTGCCGTTGGCATCTACCAGATCGTCGGTGGTCACCAGGCTGGGGATGGCGGCGAACTCCCCGGCCTCGAAGAAGATCGTGAGGACCGATGTTGCGAAGGCGACCGCGTAGACCTGCCACACCTCCAGCACGCCGAGTATGGACAGCAACGGGATCATCGCGATCACCGCCGCTCGCCCGAGGTCGACAAGGATCATCATGCGCCTGCGGTTGACCCGGTCGACCCATGCCCCGATGACGAGCCCGAACAGCAGGTAGGGAACGAACGTGGCTGCGGTGGCGATGCCGAGGTTGACCGCCGAGTGGGTGAGCTTGAACACCAGCAAGGGCGTGGCGAACTGGGTGAACGAACTGCCGAGCTGGGAGATCGTCTGCCCGGTCCAAAACCGCTTGAAGTCAGAGCTCAAGCGGGCCGCCGGGGCTGCGGAGGCGTCAACCACACCCCGGATTCTCGCAGCCACTCCCCTCCCCTGTCAGGCATTTCGAGTTGGCACTCCAGCACCTCGAACAAGGCGGCGGCCGCGCCTGAACCGTCTTACGAAGCCTCCGGTTCCGCCACCGGCACGCCTGCGACCAGCCGAAGAGGGACGACACCGGCCCATACCGGCCAGGAAAGGTCCTCCTCGTCGTCGATCGGGCCGCCGGTGCGGACCTTGGCCGACACCTCGACCAGCGGTATCGACAGCACCAGCGTCGAGCGCATTTCGACCTCCGTCGGCGGCCGGGCCTGGGCCGCCCGCCCCGGCGCGGACCGCTCGACAATGGCGTCGAGGGCGCCACGCTTCTCGTCGGGATCGACGACCTCGTCCGCGGTTCCGTAGACGACCACCGACCGGTAGTTCATCGAATGGTGGAAGGCCGACCGGGCCAGCACCAGCCCGTCGAGCAACGTGACGGCCAGGCACACCGGCCGCCCTGACGCCTCACGCAGCGTCCGGTTGGCCACCGATCCGTGCACGTAGATGAGCTCGCCCACCCGGGTGTGCATGATGGGCAGCACCCGGGGGCCGGACTCGGTGGTCACCGCCAGATGGGCAACCAGAGCCTCGTCGATGATGGCGTGCACGACCTGACGGTCGTACTGGCCCCGCGCCGCCAGCCGGCGAGTGGTGCTCCGCTCGGTCCTCGGATACTCCCCTGAGTCGTCTGTCGCCACCCGGGCACGGTACCAACCGTGCCCGGACGGCGATCAGCCTTTTCGACCCGCGACCTAGTCGGTCGGCGCCGCGCCCACGCCGGCCGGTTCCGACTCGAACGGCCAACGCTCGGCGTCGGCCCACAACCGCTCGAGGTCGTAGAACTTGCGCACCTCGTCCAAGAAGACATGGACCACGAAATCGCCGTAATCCATGAGGACCCACCGGGCGTCGTCCAACCCCTCGATCCGCAGCGGCGAGGGTCCCCCGTCCTGCTTGACCTTCTCCTCGACCTCTTCGGCGATCGTGCGTACCTGCCGGGCGTTCGTCCCACTCGTGATGACGAACGCATCGGTGATCTTGAGCAGCGGCTCGACGGCGAGGATCAGCGTGTCCTCGCCTTTCTTAGCCGCGGCCGCGCGCGCCGCGACGACGCTCAACTGGCGCACGTCGTCGATCGAAGGCCGGTGGGTCACTGGCGACTCCCTTGGGTCATTGTTGCTATCTCCTTTGTCACTGCCGATTTGTCACTGCCGATTTGTCACTGCCGATTTGTCACTACTGACAGGATGCCCGTCCGCATGCCCTCGAGCCCTTGAATTTCACTGACGCTGCCCGCCCCGGTCGCGAGCCACTGCTGGGCCAAAACGGCGACCGTGACGATCAGGGCCACCAGCATGAGCAGCATCACCAGCATCTGCTGGCGACCCAGCCGGCGTCGCTCCCGGCGCCGCCGCTGGCGCTCGCCCGTTCCCACCAGGGGCAGGGCGATCGCCTCGGGCAGCGGTCGCACCGGAGGAGCCATGGTCATCCGCTAGCAGCGTACAGACCCCGGGCTCGCAAACAGTGCACCGCCGCCTCGGGCACCAGATAGTCGAGCGGCCGCCCCGTCGCCGCCCGCGACCGCAAGTCGGTACTCGAGATCTCGAGATTGGGAACGGTCACTTCTTCGACCCGCCACCCTTCGCCGTCGAGCCCCGCGGGCCTCCCCGCCCCCGGCCGGTTGACGACGACCAACGTCGCCAGGCGTTGAATGTCCTCCCACCGATCCCAGGTGGTCAGCTCGGCCGCGACGTCCCACCCCACGATCAGAAACAGCGACGCACCGGGATGGAGCGACGCCAGCTCGACCATGGTGTCGGCGGTGAAGGACTCACCGCCCCGATCCATTTCGAGGCGGCCCGCCTCGAGACCCTCGACATCGCCGACGGCGGCCTCGACCATGGCCAGGCGGTCCTCGGCCGGGGTGACGGCCCGCTGGCCGGTCTTTTGCCACGGCAGGTTGGCAACCATCAAGATGACCCGGTCCAGGTCGAGCGCGTGGCGGGCGTTGACCGCCGCCACCAGGTGCCCGACGTGGATGGGGTCGAACGTCCCTCCGAGCACCCCGATGCGAGGCGCCACGTCGACCGGCAGGACCGGCAGGCCCAGCAGGCCCACCGGTTAGGTTCCCGCCAGTGCGGCCACCACCGGCGCGAAGTCCTCGATGTTCTCGTCGTGCACAACCATGTAGCTGAAGCCGTACTCCTCCCGCCGCGAGAGCAGCGTCTCGCAGATCTCCTCGACCGTCCCGACCAGGGCGATGGGCGAGCCCGCCACCTCCTCGGGCGTCAGGCCGAACAGGGACGCGGCGTCGTCGAGGAACCGGTCCCGGTGCTCGGTCACCTGCACCGCGAAGGTGAGCACTTGGAACTCCAGCTCGGCCAGCCGGGCCCCGGCGGCCTCCTTGACCCAGTCCACCCGCTCCCGGAAGCGCGCCGCCACGGCCGACTGGGCGGTGGCCAGCCCGACCACGCCCTCGGCCAGGCTGGGGCTGAACCCCACGATCTCGGCCTCGCGGGCCGCGATCGACAGGATTCGTTTGCTGCCGCCGCCGATGATGATCGGCGGGTGGTCGGTCCCCGCGGGCATGGGCACGCCATGGGCGCCGTTCACCGAGTAGTACTTCCCCTCGAACGTCGACCGACCCGTCGACCACAGCTCGCGCATGATGTGCAGGCCCTCGACCATGCGGTCGATGCGCGCTCCGGGCGGGTCGAACGCCAGGCCGGCCTGCTCGTAGTCCGAACGCTGCCATCCGGCGCCGAGGCCGAACTCGACGCGCTCCTCGCTCACGATGGCCAGCGTCGCCACCTCCCGGGCCAGGAGAACGGGGTGGCGGTAGTCGTTGTCGAAGACCAATGACCCCACCCGAAGGGTGGTCGTGGCCTCGGCCGCGGACGTGAGGGCGACGAGGGGCGCCCACTGGCTGCCGAAGTGGTCGGGCAGGAACAACGTCGAGTAACCCAGGTCCTCGATCTGGCGGGCCTTGGCCCGCCATTCGGCACCGTCACCTGCGGCGGAGAGCTGGACACCGAAACGGAACGACTGCACGGCGGGAGCGTAGTTCCGATACTGCATTGCCCTAGGCCCCGATACTGCGCCACCCTAGAGGGGTGGACCAGACCTGGACTCCGAGCTCGTGGCGCGACCTACCGGCCGCTCAGCAACCCGACTGGCCCGATCCGGCCGCCCTGGACCAGGTCTACAAGCAGTTGTCGACGCTGCCACCACTGGTCTTCGCGGGCGAAGCCAACCGCCTCCGCTCCTCGCTGGCCCAGGTGGCATCCGGCGGAGCTTTTCTCCTCCAAGCCGGTGACTGCGCCGAATCCTTCGGTGACTTCACCGCCGACGCCATCCGCGACAAGCTGAAGGTCATCCTGCAGATGGCGGTCGTCCTGACGTATGGGGCGGGCGTGCCGGTCGTGAAGCTGGGCCGCATCGCGGGCCAGTTCGCCAAGCCCCGGTCTTCGCCGACGGAGCTGGTCGGGGGGGTGGAGCTGCCCAGCTTCCGAGGTCATCTGGTAAATGACGACGCTCCTACCGCCGAGGCCCGGGTCCACGATCCGACCCGGATGTTGTCGGCCTACCATCAATCGGCTTCCACCCTCAACCTCCTGCGAGCCTTCACCACCGGCGGCTACGCCGACCTGTCGCATGTGCACAAGTGGAACCAGCAGTTCGTGGCGTCGAGCAGCCAGGGCCGGCGCTATGACGCCATCGCGGGCGAGATCGACCGGGCCCTGCGGTTCATGCGGGCGTGCGGGATCGACCTGCAAGGCGAGGCGACGCTGCACCAGGTCGATTTCTGGACCAGCCACGAGGCGCTGGTGCTCGGCTACGAGGAGTCCCTGACCAGGCAGGACTCGCTGTCGGGCCAGTGGTTCGACTGCTCGGCGCACCTACTGTGGGTGGGCGAGCGCACCCGCCAACTCGACGGCGCGCACCTCCGCTTCCTCGCCGGTGTGGCGAACCCGGTGGGGTGCAAGCTCGGACCGACCGCGACGGTCGACGAAGTGCTCGGGATTTGCTCGGCGCTCGACCCCGATCGTGTGCCCGGCCGGTTGATGCTGATCGCCCGTATGGGCGCGGGGAAGACGCCGGAGGTGTTGCCGGCGTTGCTCCGGGCGGTGCGCGACGCCGGCCATCCCGTGCTCTGGGCGTGTGACCCGATGCACGGCAACACCTTTACCAGCCCCGGCGGGCGCAAGACCCGGCGCTTCGACGACGTGCTCACCGAGATCGAGGAGTTCTTCGCGGTGTGCCGGGCCGAGGGTGTTTGGCCGGGAGGGATGCACGTCGAGCTGACCGGTGACGACGTGACCGAATGCCTCGGCGGCGCGGGAATCGAGGAGATCCTGGAGGACCACCTCGACATCCGTTACACCAGCGCCTGCGATCCTCGGCTGAATGCCCGCCAGTCGCTCGACCTGGCCTTCCAGGTGGCCGAGCTGCTGCGCCGCACCTGACCTCCGTCAGAGTGCGGCGCAGCGTCGGGTTCTATCGGTCAGGCGTGCGTGATCCAGATATCGGTCGGATAGACATTCTCGTCGACGCCGGGTTCGACGTCGGCATCGATGATCGGGCCTCGCGCTTGGCACGTTCCCTCGCCCAACTCGACAGGCTCGTCTGTGTCGTTGAAGACGTTGCTCACGACAAACCCTTTCGGGATGTCGTCACACTTGCTGTCAACGGCATGGTTGCCGCGGAAAACGGCGACGCCGCGGCCGGTCTCGTTGAGGCCGCTGAAGAGGCAGACGAACCCCGTCTCTTCGGTCGTCGGACAGAACGGCTTGATCAGGTTCGCCGGGCCTGAGATGAACACGTCACCCGCAGCATTGCGAACGATCGACACCGGGTTCGCGGCGTGAGCCACACCGGTCGATGCATGCAATAGCAATCCGGACAACATCATCGCGGCAATCGTCATTCGTGATGCACAACGTCGTACCCCGCCCATAACTTTTCCCTTTCGTCTGCCGTAAGAACGTGCAGGAAGAGTTTCATGTTTGCACAGCCGGAGCCCTCACGAACGCGGGAGTTCGTCCAGGCAGGGCAGACTGACGATATGGCGGCGCCGTCGGGTTTGGTGACACTCATGTTCACCGACATAGAGGGCTCGACCAAGGCGTGGGAAGCCCATCCCGTGGCCATGAAGGCGGCGCTGGCACGCCACGACGAACTTCTCCGCGCCGAGATCGAGGGCGCGGGCGGCTACGTCTTCAAGACCGTGGGCGACGCGTTCTGCGCCGCCTTCCAGGAGGCGCCGGTCGCACTCGGAACGGCCGTCGTCCTCCAGCGGGTGTTGGCCACCGAGACCTGGCCCGAGGCGACCCCGATCCGGGTGCGGATGGCGCTTCACTCGGGTAACTGCGAGGAGCGCGACGGGGACTACTTCGGCCCGGTAGTCAATCGAGCGGCACGATTGGAGGCCGTCGCCCACGGGGGCCAGCTGGTGGTGTCGCGAGTGACCGCCGAGCTGGTCGGCGACCACCTCCCCGAGAGCGTCTCGTTGCGGGATCTCGGGGACCACCGCCTGAAGGATCTGGGGCGTCCGGAGCGGGTGTTCCAGGTGTGCGGCGACGGCATGCCACAGGAGTTCGCGCCGCTGCGCTCGCTCGACAACCCCGGGCTGCGAAACAACCTGTCGGAGCAGGTCTCGAGCTTTGTCGGCCGGGACCGAGAGTTGGCTGAGATGCGCCGGCTACTGCAGGGCGCACGCCTCGTGACCCTCGCGGGGCCCGGAGGGGTGGGCAAGACCCGCCTGGCATTGCAGGCGGCGGCGGAGCTGCTCGACGGCTCCGGTGACGGCGTCTGGTTCGTGGATCTGGCACCGATCGAGGATCCGTCGCTCGTGGCAGCTTCAGTGGCCAAGGTGCTCTGGGTTCGGGAGGAACCGGGCCGCCCGCTGACCGAAACCCTCGTCGAAGCCCTTCGGGACCGCAAGCTGCTCGTCGTCTTGGACAACTGCGAGCAGGTCATCGCGACCGCGGCATCCCTTGCCGAGCAAATGATCCGGAAATGCTCGCGAGTGATCCTGATTGCCACCAGCCGCGAACCCCTCGGCATCGGTGGCGAACACGTCTTCCGGGTCCCGTCGCTTTCGGTCCCCGGGCCCGACGACGACCCAAGTTCGCTGGCCGGATCGGAGGCCGTGCGGCTGTTCGTCGAGCGGGCCGGCCAACAGAAGCCCGGTTTCTCGCTTGACGATGACAACGCCGTGATGATCGGCCGACTGTGCCGCCGGCTCGACGGGATCCCGTTCGCCATCGAGCTGGCGGCCGCCCGCCTTCGCTCGCTGTCGGTGCGCGACCTCGACCGGCACCTCGACAAGCGCTTCCGGCTTCTCACCGGGGGCTCACGAACGGCGCTTCCCCGTCAGCAGACGCTGCAAGCGCTCATCGACTGGTCACATGACCTGCTGTCGAAACCCGAACAGACCGTTTTGGCCCGCCTCTCGGTGTTTGCCGGCGGGTTCGACATGGACGCCGCCGAGGCCGTCTGCCCCGGCGACGAGGTCGACGACTTCGAGGTGATGGGCTACCTCGACACCCTCGTCGACAAGAGCCTCGTGCAGGCCGACGACTCGACGGGCACGGTCCGCTTCCGCCTGCTCGAGACGATGCGGGACTATGCCGCCGCCAAGCTCGCCGAGCAGGGCGAGACCGAGCGGGTCCGGGTGGGCCGGACCCACCGCGACTACTTCCTTGCCCTGGCCGAGGCCGCCCAGCCGCATCTCGACGGGCCGGGCGAGGTCGAGTGGGCCGACCGCGTGAGCCTGGAGCTCGACAACCTGCGGGTCGCGCTCAACGAATGCCTGGCCGATCCCGACCCCGCCCCGGGGCTGCGCCTGGCCTGTGCCCTCGAGGTGTTCTGGTTCGTACGGGGTCACGGCGTCGAAGGGGCCGACACGCTGCGGGCCCACCTCGGCCGGCCTGAGGCGCAGGCGCCGTCCCTGCTGCGAGGACGAGCCCTGGCGGTCGCCGCCCGCCTCGTCGGCAAGTACCTGGCCGACTACTCCGCCGCCGTCGCCTTGGCCGACGAGGCCCGAGCCATCGCTCAGGCCGACAACGACGACGCGCTCACCGCGGCGGCGCTCCTCGTGTTGGCCACGACCCGGACCCGTCTCGGCGACCACCGGGGTTGTCTCGACCTGATCGACGAGGCGTTGCCGGGCGCGTGTCGCCTGAGCGACCCCCGGCCGGCCGCACACCTCCACAACCTTCGGGGTCTGGCGCTCTACGAACTCGGCGAGGACGGTCGGGCGTCGTTCGAGGAGGCCGCAGCACTGTACCGTCGAGGAGGCGATCGAGCAGGCGCTGCGGGCGCCATGACGAACACCGGGCTGGTCGCGCTGAACGAAGGCGACATCGAGACGGCCCGGGCGCTACTCGGTGAGGCGCTGCGGGTCTTCAGGGAGCTAGGAGATCGGGAGGCCTCGGTCTCGTGTGCCGGCAACGCGGGATTTCTCGCCTATCTCGACGGGGATACCACGGCGTCGAACCAGCTGTTCCGGGAATGCCTCGACACGGCCCGCCGCATCGGGGCCCGCCCGCTGGTCGCCTACGCGATACTTGGCTTGGCCCTGACCGCCTCGAGCAGCGGTGAGGGCCAACGGGCTGCGACTCTGCACGGCGTGTTCGACGCGCTGTTCGACGACTTGGGGGCCGCCGTCGAAGGCCTCGAGGCCCGCCTGCGAGCCGAGGATCACGCTCGTCTTCGCGGCATCCTCGGTGACGGTCCCTTCGAGATCGCCTACCAGGCGGGTCGAGCCCTGCCGCTCGACAATGCCCTGGCCCTGGCCGGCCAATCGCCGTGAGCACGCGCACTGCTGGCCGGCACTGACGCAGTATTGCGAGCTTCTAAAACATGAGACTTGGAACTTTACAGTACTAGGCTGCGTAGGGAGGTCGACCCGACCGAAGACCGACCACTGAAGGAGGAACCGGCATGAGGAAGTTCTCGGTGCGGCCCGCCATCACGTTGCGGGGACGCAAGTTCAAGGGCCTACGGGGCTGGGCCGGCAAGCCCAGTCACCCGCCGTTCACCGACTTTCCCGTCGCCGCCTACGTCCTGGCCGCGGTGTTCGACGTCATCTCCGTCGTCGGCGGTTCGAGTCACCCCTGGGCCCGGGAGTTTTTCCACGCGGCGACCTACGTGTTCGTTGGCGGGGCCGCGGTGTCGCTCCTGGCCGCCCTGACCGGGTGGTGGGACTGGCTCAAGTCCTCCCAGCCCGGCAACCAGGCTCGCCGGACGATCAACACCCACGCGGTGATCATGATCACCGTGACCGTGCTGGCCCTTGCGGATATCGCGTGGCGGCTGAACGCCTATCACACCGCGTCGTGCACCGGCATCGCCCTTGCGGCGCTGTCAGCCATTGTCGCAATCCTGGTGTCGCTCGGAGCGACCTACGGCGGGACGCTCGTGTTCGACTACGGGTTCAACGTGGAAACGGCCGGTGACCACCCGGTGTGGCACACGTCCGAGGACGACGTGTTCCCGGGCCACGAGTGACCGCCCACCCGTAGCGGCAGCAACGACGGCGGCGCTATTTCAGGAGGCTGTCCAGCGCGATCGCGGCGCCGACCAGCACCGCGCTCAGCCCCATCGCCTGGATGGCCTTGCGGATGCGCCGGTACTTTCGCAGCACGATCGAGCTGATGTCGAAGAGCCGGTCGGCGAGGCGGTCAAGGTCGTCGGGACGGCTGGCCACGGCCACGAGCGCCGCGCCCAGCTCGGCCCGGATCGCCTGGCGGTCCTTGTTCTTGCCGCCGTACATGGCCGCATGCCCGAAGTAGTTCAGCCGGTGCTTCTCGGCGTCGCCGCCCAACTTCGGCATGAGCGACATCGACAGCCAGTAGACGCCCGCGGCGGCGGCCGCGAATCCCATCCACAGCAGCGCCTGCGCCACTGGCGATTTGAGATTGCCAGGGCTTGCTTTTCCGCTGACGAGCGCCGAGATCACCGCCCCGAGCGCGATCACCGCGGCGCTCAGCAGCCAGACCGACTTGGCCTCGGCTTGCGCCAGCTCCTGGCGCGCTTCTTGCATCAGGCCCTCGGCCAGCCGGGTCACCGCCGAGAGCGAAACGTCCTGCTCCGCGGCCGGGAGCACTTGCTGTCCGAGACCCGGGTCGAGCGGCGAACTCACGATGCCATCTGCCAAACTCCCACTCCCTCGCCGCCGAACAGGCTGGATTCTACGTCGCCGGTTCCCCCGCAAGAAAGGCCGCTTCGTCGGCCACGACGGTCGCCGCGGCAAACCCCAGAACCCCCGCCAGCCATGGGACCGCCAGCCGGCACCGCAAGGGTGACGGCCGGCTTGTCCCACCCGGCGTGGGACGCCCGCAGGCGTCAACGAGACGGTCAGCGAGCCATGGCGGCGACGAACTTTGCGGCGTCGATCGTTCCGATGCCGCTGGCCAGGTCATAACCCGCAACGGCCTGGAACCCTGTCACGGTGGTGTCGACCTCGCTCGGCGTCCCGCAACCGGACGAGCAGAACACCAGGCTGTTGTTGCCGCGCGTGACATCCGGCATCCCCCGGCTGGCATTCTGACCCGGGTGGGCGTACAACGCCGGGTTGAGCCAGCCGAGCCGGTGGCCCGCCGCCTGGTCGGCGATGGCGACGATGCCCGCGAACAGCGGTGAGGCCTCGCTGGTGCCACCCACGATGTGCCACTGGGGGCCGCACAGCGGTGGCGTCCCAGTCAAGGGGTTGTTACGGCTGTAGTCGCAGAAGCTGTAATAGAAGACCACACCCCCGTCGACCGCGGCACTGAGGCTGACGTCCGGCGTGCCTCGGGCGGCGCCGACCTTGTCGCGCACGTGATCTTGGAATGCGGGCCGGGCGAAGACCGTGGAAAGCCCGCCGCCGCCGGCCCCGAAACCGTCATTCCAGACCACGTCGGGCGCCAGGCGATTCCCGGCGCTGTCGAGCAGGAGTTGCGTGCCACCTATCGACGTCACCAGCGGATCAGACGACGGCCACGAGTTCACGCGGAATGGGTAGCAGCAGCTTAAATCGGCCTTGGGGTCGGTGGCTCCGAAATCGCCTGAGGATCCGAGCACCGTGACGTTGTGCGCCTGGGCGTTGACGAAGGCACTGCGCAGGTTGAGGATCTCCTGGGGGCTGTTGAACGTCTGCTCGGTGGCACCGAAACTCTGGCTGATCACGTCGCCCAGATTGTGGTTGATCACATAGTTCTCGGCTTGGACGATCTCGGGAAAGCCCTGCACCCCTTCGGTCTCCGACTGGGGCGTGGCCACGAGGAGGATGTTGGCTCCCGGGGCCATGGCATGGGACCACTCGACATCGAGCGTGGTCTCGACCGCCCAACCCGATCGGTCGCTCGCGCCGAACGGGTCGGCGGGGAAGGCGGGCACCGCACCCGCAGGTTCGATCTCCTGGAAGCTCGGTGGATCCGGGAGCCCGAAGGTCTGGTCGAAGTGCTGCAAGTCGGCGGCGATCGTGGGCGAGCCGAAGGCATCGACGATCACGATCGTCGAGCCCGCGCCGGTCAGACCTTGGGCGTACAGCGCGTTGAGATCGTAGGCCTGCTGGAACTGGGCCGGTTGATAGCAGGAGATGCCAATGTTGGTTCGGCAGTACTGGGTGTCAGGGGGAAAGCTGAGTGTCTGCTTCAGTACGTGCGTGGGGGCAAAGGGCATGACTCGCGCCGCCTGGCTGACGGCATGGGCGGCATTGGCCGCCCCGCACCGGCACCAGGAGACATCACTCCGATCCCGACCAGAGCAACCGATGCCAGGACCGAACGACTGCGACGTAGGTGCATGACCCCTCCTTCAACGCTGCCCAATCCGGCCCGGGCGCGGCACGAGCCGGTCGCGCGAATCTACGTCCGGCCGCTCACCCAGACCTGAAGATTCCTGATCTAGTGTCGGTACCCATAGGGGTCGTCGAACTCCCAGCGACAGCGGTCGGCGCCATCGGCCATCGTCTCGACCTCCGCGAGCAAGTCGTCGAAGAAGGCCCGCTGGGTCTGCTCGTCGGACTCAACCGGCCACGCGATGGTGCTGAACATCCAGGCATCAGGAAATGCGCCGTCGATCTCGCCGATCATCGGCTCACCGGGGGCGACCAGACGCCAGGCGAAGTCCTTCCCGAGCCGGCCGACGAACAGAATCTCGTCCGGCCCCGGCTTGGCCGTCATGATGGCGTTGAATACCTCGTCTTCGGTCACTGCCACCTCCTGTCGGCGCAAGCCACGATTGGCGTCGTCGCCCCTCGACGATATCAGCGGCTCTGGCGCTGGCCCCCGTTGCCGGCGATCCCAGTCGAGAAAACAAAACCCTGAAGTAGTTGATCAACTAACTCGACTTTGATTGACTGTACCCGTGGAGACGCTCCAGATCGATCCTGCCATCGCCGCGGACATCGCCGCTGACATCGCCAAGTTCGAGACCGTCCTGGCCCAGTTCCTTGCCGGTGAGGTCGAAGAAGACGTGTTCCGGATCTTCCGTCTCAACAACGGCATCTACGGCCAGCGCCAGGGCGGTTACAACCAGATGGTCCGGGTCAAGGTCCCCTACGGATCACTGGCGCCCGAGCAGCTCGAGATGATGGGCTACATCGGCGACACCTACAGCCGCGGGTGGGGCCACATCACCACCCGGCAGAACATTCAGTTCCACTTCGTGCCTCTGGAGCGGATCCCCCAGGTCATGCGTGACCTGGCAAGCGTCGGGCTCAACACCCGGGAGGCCTGCGGCGACACGGTTCGCAATGTGGCCGGCTGCCACCTGGCCGGAGCGTGCCCCTTCGAGGTGCTCGACATCAGCCCCTGGGCCGAGGCCACCTACCGCCACTTCCTCCACCACCCCTATGGGCAGCGCCTGCCCCGCAAGTTCAAGATCAACTTCTCGGGCTGCGCCACGGACTGCGGCCAGGCCATGTTCAACGACGTCGGCGTGGTCGCGGTCGGACAGCCTCGAGAGGACGGCACCGTCGAGCCCGGGTTCCGCGTGTTCGTCGCCGGTGGGCTGGGCGCCAACCCTCACGCCGCGTTGGCGCTGGAGCCGTTCACCTCGCGCCAGGACCTGCTGGCCACCATCGAGGCCTGCCTGAGGACCTTCGACCACTACGGGAACCGGGACAACAAGCTGCGGGCCCGGATGAAGTGGCTGGTCGACACGCTCGGCATCGACGAACTGCGCCGCCGGGTGCTGAAGGAACGCAAGACCCTGATGGCGTCGAGCACCTGGCCCGGTGGCATCCCGCCGCTGGTGGCCGAGCGTGGTGATGCCCCGGCCGGCATCGGCGCAGGGACGACCCCGACGCCGGTGGGCTCGCCCGTCACGCTGCGACTGGGCCCGGGCGACAGCTACCAGCGTTGGGAGACGGCCAACGTGGTGGTCGGGGTGGCCAAGGGCACCGTGTCGGCCTACGCCTTCTGCCGCCTGGGTGATATCACGTCGGATCAGTTCCGCTCGCTGGCGGCCATCCAGCGGGAGTTCGACCTCGAGGTTCGGGTGACCAACCGCCAGAACGTGGTGTTCCGGGGCCTGGCGCCCGACCAGCTGCCCTTCCTGCACGCCCGGTTGGCGGCCATCGGCATGTCCGAGCCCGGTGCCGAGCTGGCGCGCGACGTGGTCGCCTGCCCGGGTGCCGACACCTGCAACCTGGCGGTGACCCAGAGCCGGGGCCTGGCCGACGCCATCGGCGTGGCGCTGGAAAGCGCCGGGCTGGCCGACATCGGCGGCGTCAGGATCAACATCTCGGGCTGCACCAACTCCTGCGGCCAGCATCACATCTCCGACATCGGCTTCTTCGGCGCCGAACGCCGGGCGCACGGCCGCTCGGCGCCCGGGTACCAGATGTTGCTCGGGGGCCATGTGGGTCAGACCCAGGTGGAGTTCGGCCAGAAGGCGCTGCGCCTGCCAGCCAAGGCGGTGCCCGACGCCGTCGTGCGCGTGGTCGGTCGATATGCCGGCGAACGGGCGGCCGGCGAGAGCTTCCCGACCTGGCTCGAGCGTGTTGGGGGGCCGGCGGTGGTGGGCGCCGATTTGAAGGAGCTCGACATCTGGCCGTTGCCCGAGGAGGCGCCGGACTTCTACGTCGATTACGACGAGACCGGGCCCTACGTGGCCGAAGTCGGTGCGGGCGAGTGCGCCGGCACCTGACGGGGCACTGTTCTCATAACCGAATCTCGTACCCGACTGTCTGTTACCCGAGTGTCCGACAGCACCGCTGCGGTCCCGTCCCCTTGATCCCGCCGACGAGGAAGGCTCCACCGGTTCAATGACCACCCTGCTCAACACCGCCGACCGGGACCTCAGCGACCGGGAGCTGCTGGAGGCCGCGGCCCGGTTGGAGAGCGCACCGTCCAGCGCCATCATCGCCTGGGCGGTCGAGCAATTCCATCCGCACCTGTGCCTGACCGCGTCCATGACCGACGCCGTGCTCATCGACCTGGCGGTCAAGGTCGAGCCGTCCATCGAGGTGGTGTTCATCGACACCGGCTACCACTTCCCCGAGACGTTGGAGATGGTCGAACTGGTGCGGCGGCGCTACGGCCTCAACTTGCGGGTGATGACCGCCTTGCCCCAGGCGGCGGAGCTGTGGAAGGTGGACCCGGAGAACTGCTGCTCGGCCATCAAGACCGGCCAACTCGACCGGGCATTGTTCGGCAAGGTGGCATGGATGAGCGGGGTCCAGCGGTCAGACGCCCCGACTCGGGCCGGCACCCCCGTGGTGCACCGGGACATCCGGGGCCTGGTGAAGATCAACCCCCTCGCCACGTGGTCGCCTTGGGATATCGCGGGCTACATCGAGGATCATGATGTTCCGGTGCACCCCCTGGTCAGCCAGGGATACCTGTCCATCGGGTGCCGTCCGTGCACCAAGCCCGTGGAGGCCGGCGCCGATCCCCGCTCCGGCCGCTGGCAGGGTTTGAACAAGACCGAGTGCGGGATGCACGTCTAGCTCGTCGGGCGCCGTTCTTCGTTGCTCGGCCCTTGCCTCGACCGAGGCGACTCGGTAAGGTCGGCCTCCCGCCAGGGGCGCTCAGCGCGTGTCCCAGGCCGAGAGAACAAACCTTGATCGAGCCCCTTCGTCGTTCCCCCGCTCGTGTTCGGGCCGTCACTGTCGTGCTGGTGACCGCAACGGTGATCTCGGTCGTCACCGGCGGGTACGCAACGGCCGCGCCAGCGGCCCCAGCGGCCCCAGCGGCCCCAGCGGTGCCGACGACTACGACCGTGGCGCCGACCACCACGACCCTGCTGCCGTTGCCCACCACCCCCGGCCACGGACCGGGACCGAACCCGACGGGCCCGATCCCCAGCACCACCTCGACCTCGATCCCCGCGCCCACCACCACGGTGTCGCCCCAGGTCATCGACGCCTTGGTCCGCGCCGTCCAGAACGACCTTGCACAAGTCGACGCCATCGCGGGCTACGACCAGGACAAGGGCATCGTGACGGCCAACGAGGCCAATGCGGCCAGCGCCGACTCCAGCGTCGATCAGACGGCACGCGCCGAGCAGGCAGCAACCTCCCTGGTCACCTCGGGGGAAACGGACCTGGCCGACACCCAGCACCGCCTGGCGGCCCTGGCGGTCGCGCTCTACGTCCGCTCCGACGTCGGTCAGTCCGCCAAAGTCGCCGACCCGTCAGCCACAGCCACGGTCAACCGGGGCGTGATACTCGGCATCCTCATATCCCACGGCCGCAGCCAGGTGGCCGACGCCAAGCGCCGGCTCCAGGATGACCGGCTGGCGCTCAGGGTGGCCCAGCAACGCGCCGCCAACGCCCGGGCGTTCCAGGCCGCGGCCCACCAGGCCCTGAGCAAGAGCGCCATCGCGCTGGCCAACGCCAAGCTGGCGGCCGCGGGCCGGGCCGTGAAGCCGACGACGGGGACCCCGCTGCCCACCATCATGGGTCCCGCCGCCGTGAGCGCCGACGAACTGGCCGGCTGGTATGCCAGCACCCATTTTCAGGCCAACACGACGGTGCCGATGCCCATGCTGGCCGGGTACTACCTGAGCAGCGGCACAACGGTCGGTTTGCGGGGCGACATCGCGTACGCCCAGTCGATCGTGGAAACGGGATATTTCACCTTCCCGTCGGGAGGCCAGCTGCTCGGCAGCGACAACAACTTCGCGGGTATCGGCGCCTGCGACTCGTGCGCCCACGGCTGGAGGTTCCCCGACGCCCAAACGGGCGTGGCCGCCCAAGAACAGCTGCTGCAGGCGTACGCCAGCGCCAAGAAGGTCCCGACGCCGCTCGTGGGCCGGGTAAGCGTGGCCGGTTGCTGCCAGACGTGGTTGTCGCTCAGCGGGGTATGGGCCACGGCGACCAACTACGGCTACGCCATCCTGACGGTCTACAAGGAGATCCTCGACTGGGCCATCTCGCAGCGCTTGGCGGTCGCGGGCTTGTGATCACGCTCGCATCACGTCGAGATCGACCCGTCCGTGAACGCCGTTGACATGCGCCAGTCCGTCCACCTGCCAGACGACCCAGCCTCCGTGCGGACGGCGAAGAAACCGTAGGCGCCATCGGGGCCGGTGCTGCAACGAAGCGGTCGGGTAGCGCTCGGCGAAGTCCTCGCCGACGTAGAGCACGGTGGGCGTGTGCGTCTGCGCCTCGACCGTGGTGAGGAACGTCGTGAGCTCACGATCCACCATCGCCCCGTCGGGTCGCTGCTTACAGTTCCCGGCCAGTTCCAGGTCGACCGCAGGCGCCACCGAGTAGCCCCCACCCGAAGTGGGAAGGGGAAGCACCCGCAGGAAGTTGGCTGCCTGGGTGGCGCCGGGCGTGCACAGCGTGAAGTAGTGGTAGGCGCCGCGATCGACGCCCGCCGAGCCCGCCCCGGCCCAGTTGGCGGCGAAATAGGCGTCGATGAAGTCGCCGCCCTCGGTCGCCTTGATGTACGCGAACCGGATGCCGTCACGGCGGACGGCGTTCCAATCGATGCGACCCTGATGGTTGGAGACGTCGATGCCGTAGCGCTCGCCCGAATGGATTCCCGGTCGGTAGGTCGGGAGCCACACATACCGTCCCACCGCGGCTGCGACCACCACCACGACGACCGTGGCGGCGGCCGCGACCAACCACCGCAGGCGGCGCCGCACCCGGCTACGCCAGCTGCTCGACGAAGCGCTCCAGCTGGCGCAGGTTGCGACACTCGTACACGCCGTCGCAGAACACGCCGTACTGGCTGACAATCGAGTCGCCGGTGTCCCAGTACGAGCGGGGTTCTGGATTGAGCCAGAACAGGTGCCGGGCCCGCTTGGCCAGTTCTTGGACGACCCACGCCTGCGAGGCGTGGTAGTTGTTGCGGGCGTCGCCGAGCAGGATGACCGACGTCTTGGGCGACACCTCCGGGCCCCAGCGGGTCCAGAACGTCTCCAAGGCGTGGCCGTAGTCGGAGTGGCCGTCGACCCAGACCACGTCAGCCTCGGTGTTGACCCGGTGGACCGCGTGGGCGATGTCGCCGACACCGTCGAAGAACGACGTGACCTCGTCGATCCCGTCGATGAAGACGAAGCTGCGCACCCGGCTGAACTGGCTGCTGATGGCGTGCACCAGCTGCAGCGTGAAGCGAGCGAATGCCGCCACCGACCCCGAGATGTCGGCGATCACGACGATCTCGGGCTTGGCCGGCCGGGGGTAGCGGAACTTGGGTTCGGCCGGTACGCCCCCGTAGGAGAGCGAATGGCGGACGGTGTTGCGGAAGTCAAGCGATCCCCGGCGGCCATGGCGCCGTTTTCGGGCCAGGCGCACCGCCAACCGTCGCGTGAGGGGCTGGATCGCTCGGCGCAGCGACGCCAGATCCTCCTGGGTGGCGTGCATGAAGTCGACGTCCTCGGGAAGGGGCTTGCGCAGGGTCTTGGCCATGGCTTGGGCGCCCCGGTCGGCGACGAGCCGGCGCCGAATCTCGGATTCGATCAGGTGGCGCAGGCGCCCGATGCGGGCGTCGAACTCCTCCTGGGCCAGGCGCTCCTCGAGCTCGGACATGGTCCCGCCCGCGGTCTCCTGAGGTCCGCGACCGACTCCGACGCCAGCTGCCGCCGCGGCCGTCATCAGCCGGGTCCGGACGCCGTCGAGGTCGAGGTGGCGGAGGGTGCGGTACAGGTAGTACGTCCCGCCGACCGGGCGGCCCGGTTCCATGCCCGCGAAGCGGTCGACCGCCTGGCGGGCCAGGGCGGCCAGCAACTCCTCGTCACCGTCGAGCAGCGCCCGGTACAACAGCTCCATCAACTCCTCGGCGCTTAGCGCCGCCATCTCGGCGTCGCCTTCCCGGCGCTCGGCGTCGAGCAGCTCCGCCGCCAGGGCCAACTGGTGGTCGCCGCCCAGTTCGGATTCCTCCATCGAAACCCGGGTGAAGACCAGCGGTGAGAAATAGACGTCGAAGATCGTCTCGAACGCCCTCCAATGGGCGGCGTTCTTCACCAGCGTCGAACCGAGGGCGTACTTGAACGCCACCCGGTCCTCGAGAGCAATCTGCCCTACCGCTTCCATGGCGTCGAGATGCTCGGTCATGCTCACCGGCAGCCCGGCCGCCCGCAGCTCGCCCACGAAGCCGCTCACGGCATCGACCAGCCCGCCGCCGCTCACCGGGGTGCAGGGCCCCCGAGTTCCTTGGCGGCCTTGGCGATGTCGGACTGGTACTTGAGCAGGATGTGCAGCGTCTCGCGAGCCAGCTCGGCGTCGACGCTCTCCACGCCGAGCACGACCAACGTCCGCGCCCAATCCAGCGTCTCCGACACCGAGGGGGCCTTCTTCAGCTCCAAACCGCGAATCGAGCGCACGATCCGCACGACCTGGTCGGCCAGGTGCTCGGCGATACCGGGAATCCGCGCCAGCACGATCTGGCGCTCTCGCTCCAGGTCGGGATAGTCGATGTGCAGAAACAGGCAACGCCGCTTCAGCGCCTCCGACAACTCCCTGGTGTTGTTGGAGGTAAGGAACACCAGCGGGATCTGCGTGGCCGACACCGTCCCCAACTCGGGGATCGACACCTGGTAGTCGGACAGGATCTCCAGCAGCAGCGCCTCGGTCTCCACCTCGACCCGGTCGACCTCGTCGATCAGCAACACCACCGGCTCGGTCGCCCGGATGGCTTCGAGCAGCGGACGGGTGAGAAGGAACTCCTCGGAGAAGATGTCCTCCTCGATGTCCGACCAGCTTCCGGCTCCCGCGGCGTCCTGCTCCTCGGCCACCCGCTGGGCCTGGATGCGCAGCAACTGCTTCTTGTAGTTCCACTCGTACAGCGCCTTCGACTCGTCGAGTCCCTCGTAGCACTGAAGGCGGATCAGGCGGGCGCCGCTCATCTCGGCCACCGACTTGGCCAACTGGGTCTTGCCCGTGCCCGCGGGACCCTCGACCAGTACCGGCTTGGCCAGCCGGTCAGCCAGGTAGACCACGCCCGCGGTGCCCTCGTCGGCCAGGTAGCGCACGTCGCGAAGGCCGTCTCGGACGGACGCGATGGACTCGAAGCGCGGCGGGCGGACGACGTCGGTCATGAAGCGTCAGGCGCGGATCTGGCCGTCGCCTTGAACCACGTACTTGTACGTCGTGAGCTCCCGCAGCCCCATGGGCCCGCGGGCGTGCAGCTTCTGGGTGCTTATCCCGATCTCGGCGCCGAAGCCGAACTCCTCGCCATCGGTGAATCGAGTCGATGCGTTGACAACCACGGCGGCCGCGTCGACCTCGGCCGTGAAACGGTTGGCCGCCGCCAGGTCGCCGGTGACGATGGCTTCGGTGTGCCCCGACCCGTGGCGGCCAATGTGGTCGATGGCGCCGTCGATGTCGTCGACAACCGCCACACTCAGCTTCAGATCCAGGAATTCCTGGGAAAAGTCCTCGTCGGTAGCGACTCCCATCCGCGAGGGGCCCACGATCGCCACGGCCCGGGCGTCGCCCACCAGCTGAACGCCTGGCAACGCACTTGCAGCTCGGGGCAGGAACCGCTCCGCCACCGCCGCGTGAACCAGCAACGACTCAGCCGCGTTGCACACACTCGGCCGCTGGGTCTTGGCGTTGACCACGATGGCCAGCGCCATGTCGAGGTCCGCGGCGGCGTCGACGTACACATGACAGTTGCCGTCTCCGTCGATGACATAGGGCACCGTGGCGTGTTCCAAGATGGCCGCGATCAACGAGGGGCCGCCCCGCGGGATCAGGCAGTCGATCAGCCCCCGGAGGCGCATGAACTCCGTCGCCGACTCCCGGCTGGTGTCCTCCACCAGCACCAGTGCGTCCTCGGGGAGGCCCGACTTGGCGAAGCCCTGGCGCAGGGCCCGGGCGATCTCGGTGTTGGAGGTGATGGCGGCCGAACTTCCCCGGAGGAACGCCACGTTGGCCGACTTGACGCACAGGCCGGCGGCGTCGCTGGTGACGTTGGGCCGGTTCTCGTAGATGATGCCCACCACCCCGAGCGGGACCCGTACTCGCTGGATCCGCAGGCCGTTGGGCCGCCGCCACCCGTCGAGGACCTCGCCGATCGGGTCGGGGAGCCCGGCGACTTGCCGCAGCCCCGCCGCCATCGACTCGATGCGGCTCGGGCTGAGCCGCAGCCGGTCGATGACCGTGGCGCTGGTGCCCGCTTCTTCGGCCCGGGCGACGTCGGTCGCATTGGCCTCCAAGATGGGAGCCACGGCCGCCTCCAGGCCGTCGGCCGCGGCCAGGAGACCGGCGTCGCGCTCGGCGCTACTGGTGCGCGCCAGTTGCCGGGACGCGGCCTGCGCCCTGACGCCCAGGTCCCGCATCGACACGCCTACATCACCTGGGAGATGCGAGCCAGGACCCAGTCATATTTTCCACCCATGATCGGCTGGTGGCAGAACCCGCACACGCCTTGCAGGTCGACGTTGAGCGGCGCCCCGCAGTTGGGGCACTTGCTGTTCAATGTCCCGCCACCGGGCTTGGTCGTCGCCGAGGACGACCGCTGGAAGGTCCAGTCTTCCTGCCACTGCTCGACGCTCTTGTTGCCCCGGACGACCTTGCCGCTCTTGTCGTCGACGTCGTAGTCGGCACAGGCGGCAAACACCCGGACCGTGATGGTGTCGTAGGTCTGGTCGGAGTGGGCCGAAAGGATGCGGAGGTCGCCCACCGCCAGGTCCTCGAGCACGTTGCGCTTGTGTTCGTCGACGTACTTCTGGATCTGGACCTGGTGTTGCTGCCAGACACCGTCGGCCATGACCTGGCGGCTCATCTCCGGCTTGCGGTCGGTCCAGGCCTCCTGGACGATGAAGAACGATTTCTGGACCGACTCGAGGAACGGTTCCTGGCTGAACGCCGGATCGTGCGCCTCGATCTGGGTCAGGCCATCCTCGACCGGCGATGCTGCCGCGTGGGCGTCGACATGGGTGCCCGGGAACAGGTCCCCCCGGACACTGTCGATGGCCGGTTGGTCGGTACCCGACCACGGAACCGCGGTGGCGGCTGCGGCTGCGGCGGCCGCGGCACCGGCCGCCCCGGCTCCGGTCGCGACACCGCTTGCCGGGCCGCCCCCGGACCCGCCGTAGCCACGAGTTGCGGCGTTGGCCGCGCCACCGGTGTGGTGGCCACTGCGCTTCACGGCGGCCACGATGGCCACCACGATCAACACGATCACGATGAGGACGATGAAACCGGCGATGCCGCCCCCACCGCCGCCGCCCCCGCCGCCGCCGACGAAGAAGCCGCCACCCCCGCCGCCGCCCGACGAGCCGCCTCCCCCACCGCTAAAGGAGTGACCACCGCCGGCTCGGGTGGCCAGCGCCTGCCAGCCGGAGAGTACCGCCGCCATGCTCACCGGGCGTCCTCGCCCTCGCCGCCGGCCGAGCCGGGGACTCCCGGCCACGGGGGCCGCGGCGGCGGGAGCGATGGAGTTCCCGCAGTTCGGGCAGAACTTGGCGTCGGCCGCCACCTCGAAGCCGCAGTGCGGGCAATGGACCGGCTGCGGGCCGAGCGGCTGGCCGCAGTTGAAGCAGAAACGGGCGCCGACGGGATTGTCGGCGTCACAGTTGGCGCATTTGACGACCGGCGGCGCCAGGGACTTGCCACAGGTACCGCAGAACTTGGCCGTGGCCTGGTTGACGGCGTGGCAGTTGGCGCACTCGACGGTGCCCGCGCCCGCGCCTACCGGCGCCGGGCCACCGCCCACGTACCCCTGTCCCCCACCCGCGAAGCCGGGCGCAGGGGGAGGCGGCGGGCCGGTCTGCATCGGCGCCGACGGCCTGGCCGCCGAGTCCGAGGCCGGCGGCAAGAAATGCACCACCGGTGGCCCCGCCCCCCTTGGCCATGCCTTCGCCGGCGCCTTTCATCATCTCGCCCGACGCGTACTGCTGGAAGCTGCCCGCCAGGCGGGAGTAGGCCGTGTCCTTGGCCAGCTCCTTCAGCTGCCCCTCGTCCTCGTCGGAGAGGTTGACATCGAAGTTGCCCATCCGGATGATCGCCAGGCCGTAGGTGGACAGCTGCTCGTTGCCCCGTTGGATGACCGTCTGCTCGATGTCGGTCGTGTAGGCGGACAGGCCGAGGATGGGCCACCCGTTGCGCACGATCTGGGTCGTCACATGGGTCCGCATGACCTTCAGCATCTGGTCGCTGACCCAAGCCGTGATGGCGGCGTTGTTGGTGACATCGACGGTGCCGACGAGGCGGGTGATCAGGGCACCGGGATCGGAGACCTGCAGCGAGTAGTCGCCGAACACCCGCAGGGTGACGATCATCCCGGTCTGGGGGTCCTGGACGTCGTCGATGCGACCCCCGAAGGTGTTGCCGGTGTACTCCCGGGTGCCGACGAAGTAGAGCTCCGCTCGGTAGGCGTTGCCGCCCGTAGCCCAGTCGATGATGCCGCCGAGAAACGGAAGCTCATTGGCATCGATCTGGTGGCGGCCTGGGCCGAGGGTGCCGACGACCTGGCCGGTGTTGATGAAGATCGCCAGCTCGTCGGCGTCGACGATCGCCCGGGTCATCTTCCGGATGTTGATGTCGGGCCACTTGAAGACGATCTGGCCCTTCTTGTCGTCCGGTACCGCAATGAACTCACGTCCCAAGATGGCCATGACTGGCTGTTCCTTCCCCTTGGCGAGCCTTGAAGCCGTCAAAAAGCTGTAGGGGAAGGGTACCGGCCCCACCGAAACTGGGCACTCCGCGTACCCCAGGCAAACTGTCACCTCGCATGACGTTGATCATCCGCAAGGCCAGCGCCGACGACGCGCCGCCCCTGGGCGTGGCGCTGGCGCACGCCTTCGCCGACGACCCGGTCATGCGCTGGCTCTTGCCCTCGGCCCGGGCCCGTGCGACGCGGCTGCCTCGGCTGTTCGCCATGGAGCTGCGATACCTCTACCTGCCCTACGACGAGGTGTACACCACCCGCGACCTCGACGGGGCGGCGTTGTGGGCGCCGCCCGAGCGATGGCGGACACCACCGGCCGGCCTCCTGCGGGCGCTGCCCCGCCTGGTCTGGACCCTCCGCGGCCACCTGCCCGCCGCCGTGCAGTCGGTCAGCGCCATCGAGCGCATCCACCCCCGGGAGGCGCACTGGTACCTCGCGGTGGTCGGGACCGAACCGGCCCGCCAACGCCTCGGGGTGGGCTCGGCGCTCCTCGCCCCGGTGCTGGCGCGCTGCGATCGCGACTTCGTCCCGGCCTACCTCGAGTCCTCGCGGGAAGACAACGTGGCCTTCTATCAACGCCTCGGTTTCGAAGTGACCGGGGTGATCGACCTTCCCGGCGGCGGACCTCGGATATGGCCCATGTGGCGCGAACCGCGGCCCTAACCGGCGCCGCCCTCACTCGCCAAGGCAGACTGACGGCCAATGACCGACACCGTCCAGGAGCGCCGGCCATAGCGACGGGCCGGCTGGCGGAACCGGTGACCCGGTTCATCACCGAAGTGAGCGAGACACTCGACATCCTCGCCTCGTCGGTCGGCCGTCCCGCAGGGGCGCTGGTCAGCGATGTCGCAGCCGAGGCCTTCCGCGTCGCCGCCGCCTTCGTCGACGCCGACGGCACCCATACCCGCGACGAACTCGACGCCCTCGTCGGGGCGTTCGCCAACCGCCAGGACACACCGGTCACGGGGCTGAACGCGGCCGATATTCGCCAACGCGCCATCGTCGACGGCGCCCGCACATGGATCGCCACCGCCTCGCCGTTGTTCTCCCTCCTCGTCGACGCCGACCGCAAGTACGGGAGCATGAACGCCTGGCGCTACTACGACGCCGCCATGGAGATCGCCCACAACGCCTGCGCGGTCGACACGCTCACCAGCCAAGGCGAGCTCCAGGCCCTCGACCAGTTCCGGACGACGCTGCTGCGGGCCATGGAAGCCGGAGGCTTGCGAAACCCGTGGACGGGACGGGCCCCTCTGAGCGGCCGGCCATTGGAAGGCACCGCCGCCGTCCGGCCCGGCTCACCCGGCGACCAGCCGCCCCCGCCCGCGGCCACACCCCTGCCGCCGGCCCGGCCGCTCGAGGAGTTGCTGAGCGATCTCGACGGGATGATCGGCTTGAAAGCGGTGAAAACCCAGGTGCGGCTGGTGACCAACCTGATCCGGGTGCAGCAGCTGCGCCTCCAACACGGTTTGCCGGTGCCCGAGGCCAGCCATCACCTCGTGTTCACGGGGAACCCGGGAACGGGCAAGACCACCGTCGCCCGGCTGGTCGCCCAGATCTACCGGACCCTCGGGGTGGTCGACAAGGGCCAGCTGGTCGAGTCCGGCCGAGCCGACCTGGTGGCCGGTTACATGGGGCAGACCGCGGCGCGCACGACCGCCGTGTTCGACTCGGCGTCGGGCGGTGTCCTATTAATTGACGAGGCCTACGCCCTGAACCAGGGCACCGAGGACGCGTTCGGCCGCGAGGCGGTCAACACCTTGGTCAAGCTGATCGAGGACCGACGCGACGAAGTGGTGGTGATCGTGGCGGGCTACCCGGGCGAGATGAACACCTTCCTCGACGCCAATCCGGGCCTGCGGTCCCGATTCCCTCGGACCATCCAGTTCCCGGACTACTCGACCGACGAGTTGGTCGAGATCTTCGACTCCCTCTGCGAGGACAACTCCTACCAGATGACCCTGGAGGCTCGGGCCCGGGTCCGGTCGCTGTTCGACGCCGAGCCCCGAACCAAGGGATTCGGCAACGGCCGCGTGGCCCGCAACCTGTTCGAGGCGGCGCTCGAGCGCCAAGCAGGCCGAATCGTCGACCTCCCGAATCCGACCGAAGCGGACCTGTGCCAGCTCACCGACACCGACGTCGGCGATGCGGCCGCTCCATAGGGAGCCCGTCGCCCTACCCTGGCAGTCGATGATGGAGCGCCCGTCCCTGCCGGCGACGAGACCAGCCGCGGCGCGAGCGGCAATCTCGCCGTCCGCCTTGGTCCTGGCCGGTGCGGGGACGGCCGTCGGGCTGGTCGTCGGCCTTCCCGCCTTGGCCGCGGCGGCGGTGGGTGCCACCTTCTGGGGGGTCCGCGTCGGCGTCGGCGCGGCGTTGGCCGCGGGGCGGCGACGCCGGGCGGCGAGGCCCGAGATGATCGATCCCTACGCCGTGGCCGAGCCCTGGCGCAGCTTCGTGCGCGAGTCGCTCACCGCCCAGACCAAGTTCGACCAGGCCGTGGCCCGGAGCCACGCCGGGCCGCTGCGCGACCGGCTGGCCGAGGTCTCGGGCCGGGTGCACGACGGCGTTCGCGAATGCTGGCGCGTGGCCCACCTCGGCGCCGCCCTCGACGCCAGCTTGGGCGCCCTCGACGCCGAGAAGACCAGTCGCGAAATGCGCCGCCTCCAGGAGAGCCGCCCTCGCGGCAGCGACAGCACCGAGGCGGCCATGGCGGCCCAGCTCAAGGCCGCCCGACGCGTCGAGGCGGCCAGCCAGCGGGCGACCGACCGCCTGCGGGTGCTCACGGCCGAACTCAACGCCGCCGTGGCCTGCGCCGTGGAGCTCTCGCTCGACACCGGTGACATCGTTGCCGCCCGCCGGCTGGCGGGCGACGTCGACAGCGTCGTCGGTGAGATCGAGGCGCTTCGTCTGGCGCTCGAGGAAACCAGCGCCACCGCCCGCCCGAGCCCCGGCTAGGCGCACTCGCACCGAGCTCTGGTAGGTTGTGTCTTTTTTGCCGTACCAGAAGTCACGCGCTGACTGCCGATTGCGGTCCCGATGGCCAGTTCCCGTGATGGTTCGCCAGGACAGGGCCTACCATCGGGGCATGTTCAAAGTCTTCAAGCGGATGTGGGCGTACATGACCGCCTCGGCCAATACCAAGTTCGAGGAGCGGGCCGACCCCAAGGTCCAGCTCGAACAGGCCATCACCGAGGCCCAGGACCAGCACCGCCGCCTCACCGAGCAGGCGGCCAACGTCATCGCCAACCAGAAACAGACCGAGATGCGCCTCAACCGGGCCATGGAGGAGCTGGAGCGGCTCAACGGCTCGACCCGCCAGGCGCTCCTTATGGTCGATGACGCCCAGCGTCGGGGCGACACCGCCAAGGCGGCCGAGTACAACCAGGCCGCCGAGGGCTTCGCCAACCGGCTGATCGCGGTCGAGAAGCAGGTCGAGGATCTGAAGTCCATGCATCTCCAGACCACCCAGGCCTCCGACCAGGCCAAGGCGGCGGTGCAGCAGAACTCCTCGGCCCTGCAGAAGAAGCTGGCCGAGCGCCAGAAGCTGATGTCGCAGCTCGACCAGGCCAAGATGCAGGAACAGATGAACAAGGCCATGGCCACGCTGTCGGAGACGGTGGGCCAGGAGGTTCCGACCTTCGACCAGGTGCGCGACAAGATCGAGGCGCGCTACGCCCGGGCCATCGGCACCTCGGAGCTTCAGGGCCAGACGGTGGAAGCCCGGATGCTCGAGGTCGAGCAGGCCAGCGTCAACACCGAGGCCCAGTCCCGCCTCTCCGAGCTGCGCAGCCAGTTGGGCCTCGCCCCCGCCAGCCAGGGCGCCCTTTCCGCCCCGGAGCAACAGGCGGTACCGGCGGCCGGTCAGACCGGGACCGGTGCCGATGCCGTGCCCGCGGCCCCGCAGAGCGACGCCGTACCCCCCGGCGCCGGGGCGTAGCGCCGTTCGCCCCGGTAACGCAGAAACCGGCTGTTCGCCACCGGGGGGAGACTCCTCCCCCTGGCCGGGCTCAGTGCGCCGGGCGAGGCATTTTCCCGCCATCTGTTCGGGCGCGCTAGGGCAGCACGACCAGGTCGTCGCGGTGGACCACCTCGTGGGACACCTCGGGCGGCAGCGCCGAGGTCCGCAGCCCCGCCCATTCCTTGATCCGAGCGGCGGGGTGGCGCACCAGCCCCTTGGCGAACACCCGGCCGTCGACGCCCGCGATCTCCACCGCGTCCTCGGCGTCGAATGACCCCTCGACCGCCACCACCCCCGCAGGCAGAAGGGAGGTAGCCCGGTTGATCAGGGCCGAGCGGGCGCCGTCGTCCACCACCACCGTCCCGCTGGCGCCGACCGCGAAGGCGATCCACAACTTGCGGGCCGACAACCGCCGGTCCCGGGGCCGGATGACCGTGCCCACGCCGGGTACGCCGGCGACCGCATCGTGCAGCACGCCGGGCCGGTCGGCGGCCGCGATGACGGCTCGGACCCCCGACCACGCGGCGATCTTGGCCGCCGCCAGCTTGGATGCCATGCCGCCGCTGCCCCGGGGGTTGCCCGACCGCCCCGCGACCGCCTCCAGGGCGTGATCGACCTCGACGATCTCGTCGATCAGCGAGGCGTCGCGATCGAGTCGAGGATCGGCGGTCAGGAGGCCTGGGGCGTCGGTGAGCAGCACCAGCAGGTTGGCCCCGACCAAGTGGGCGACCAGCGCCGCCAGGCGATCGTTGTCGCCGAAGCGGACCTCGTCGTCGGCGATGGCGTCGTTCTCGTTGACGACCGGCACGACCCCGAGGTCGAGGAGTCGGCCCAGGGTCTGGCGGGCGTGGAGGTAGTGCTTGCGGTCGACGAAGTCGAGCGGTGCCAGCAGGACCTGCCCGCCGACGAGGCCGTTGCGCCCGAGGGCGTCGTCCCACACCCGCATCAGGCGGCTCTGGCCGACGGCCGAGATGGCTTGGAGGGTGGGCGAATCGGTGGGCGGCTCGTCGGACAGCCCGAGCGCCGGCAGCCCGGCCGCGATGGCACCGCTGGTCACGATCACCACCCGGTCGCCCCGCCGGTGCAGGCCGGCCACTTCGGTCGACAGCTTGTCGATGGCGGCTTCGGAGATCACGCCTCGTGCGTCGGTGATCGAGGAGGTACCGATCTTGACGACGATCGCCGGTGTCCCGACGCCGTTCATTGGTCTTGTTCGTACTCGAACTCGTAGGTGCCGATGCGCACCCGGTCGCCCTGGCGGGCCCCGGCCCGGGACAGGGCCTTGTCGACGCCGAGGCGACGGAGGCGGCCCTGGGCGTAGGCCAGGGCGGCGGCGTTGCCCAGGTCGGACAGGGCCACGGCCCGCAGGGCGGGGCGGCCCAGGACCTCGAAGGCCCCGTCGCGACCTCGCTCGACCACCACGCCCTCGGGCACCGGGCGGTGGATCGTGAAGGTGTCGCGGCCCGCGACGGCAGCCGCGGCCCGGGCTTCGGCCACCAATGTGGCCAGCCGGCCGACCAGTTCGGGGATCCCCTCGCCGGTCACCGCCGAAATCCGATGGCCCTCCCAGGTGTCGACGGCGTCGTCCGCCTGATCGGCCTTGGACCCGACGACGAGGCGGGGCCGGGTGAGCAACTCCGGACGGTAGGCGCCCAGCTCGGTCAGCAACACTTCTTCCTGGCGGTCGGGCGACATGCCCTCCACCGACGCCAGGTCGATGAGGATGACCAGGGCCCGGGCCCGCTCGACGTGGCGCAGGAACTGGTGGCCCAGGCCCCGACCCTCGCTCGCCCCCTCGATGAGTCCCGGGATGTCGGCCACCACGAACTCGTACTCCTCGCCCCGCACCACCCCGAGATGCGGTTCGAGGGTGGTGAAGGGATAGTCGGCGATCTTGGGCCGGGCGGCCGAGATGCGCGAGATGAGGGTCGACTTGCCGGCGTTGGGCAGGCCGACCAAGGCCACGTCCGCCATGAGCTTCAGCTCGAGGTTGAACCAATGCTCCTCGCCCACCTCGCCCTGCTCGGCGAAGCTGGGGGCCCGGCGCCGGTTGGAGAGGAAGCGGGCGTTCCCCCGCCCTCCCTGGCCGCCGGCGGCGGCCAACCACCGGTCGCCCGCCTCGGGGAGGTCGACCAGGATCTCACCATCGAGGTTGCGCACGATCGTGCCCTCAGGAACGGGCACCTCGATATCGGTCCCGCCCCGGCCGTGCTTGCCCTTGCCGCTGCCATGGGTCCCCGCCGTGGCCTGGCGGTGCGGGTGATCGCGAAAGCCCAGCAGCGACGCCACGTCGGTCGAGGCCACCAACCACACGTCGCCGCCGCCGCCGCCGTCGCCGCCGTCGGGACCGCCCTTGGCCACGTGGGCCTCCCGTCGGAAGGCGACCGCGCCCGCCCCGCCGTCGCCCGCTTTGACATGCAGTTGTGCCTCGTCCACGAACCCTGACATCGAGACGAGGGTACCGGCCACGGTCAGGGGGGCGGCGCTGAGCTCCGCTTCAGCAACATGGCGTAGCCGACCTGTTTCACCACCTGGAACTCCGGTCGGATCTGGTCGAAGACCTTCTGGTCGTCGGCGCTCAGTTGGACGGGCAGGAACAGGTACTGGACCTTGTCGGCGACCGGGAGTCGCTGGCCCTCCTGCTTCCATTGGCCCCAATAGGAGGCGTGGAACGGCGTGGGCCACTGGTAGGCGCCGACCCGGTGGTCGAGATGCGAGATGAACGAATAGTGCGCCGACACCACGGCATCGGACGGGAGGGCGGCGAGGACGGCGTTGATGTCGTGCACTTCGGGGTTCGACGGGTGCCAATGGGGCACCTTGTTGGTCGAGATCGCGGGTAACGCGCCCCATAGGAAGCAGGCGTAGAGGCTGCAGAGCGCGACCGCACCGACCGCCACGGCTCGCTGCGCCTTCTTCTTCAGGGCGCCGATCGCGAACACCGTGCCCATCGCCAGGACCGAAACGGTCGCCAGCGAATAGTGATAGTTGATCTGATGCTGATACGGAAAGCTGCTGACGACATTCGACGCCAGAATCAGCAGCCCGACCAGCGCCACCTCGGGCGCCCGGACGAAGAGGAGCGCACTCGGAAACAACATTTGCCACACGTAGAAGGGACGGCGATCGCTCCACAGAAGGTCGAGGAGTTCTCCCGGCTTGTGCAGCATTGTCGACAAGAAGCTGCGCAGCCCACCGAACGGGATGCGATTGGTGTAGATGGTCGGCACACCCATCAGGCTGCGGATCACGATCTCGGTGGCGAAGAGGGCCGCGAGCACTCCCGCGGCGACGATCCGCCACCCGAACGCCTTGTTGCGCCGGTAGGCCACCCAGATCCCGAGGGGCACGACGAAGAGAACGACATCCTCTTTCACCAGCAGGCAGAGGCCGACGGACAGGATCAACAGCCAGGGCTTCCAGACCACGGCGGCATAGATGGCGAGGCCGATGAGGGGGACGAGAAAAGCCTCAGGGTGAAACTGTTCGAGGTTGCCCCATTGCAGCGCCGGGTGGAGAAGGAATGCGCCCGCCAGGACGGTCGCCAACGCATTGTTGTGCAGCCGGTGGCGGGCCAGAAGGTAGACCGGCAGGGCGCCCAAGGCCAGCAGAGCCGACTGGATCACCAGCAGCGCGGTTGCCTGCGGATAGATCCAATACACCGGAACCAGCAGCAGCAGGATAAACGAGGTGTGGTCGCCGAACAGATTCCGTCCCATGATCGTGACGAAGGGCGCCTTGAACCGGCTGAGCAACCAGATCCCCTGGTCGAAGATCCCCATGTCGAAACCGGGCGAGCCGTAGCCGCGATAGATATCGATACTGAGCCCGCTGAAATAGACGGTGTAGGCCAGCATCAGCAGGATGATCGGGAGATGGGGCGCCAGCGACTGGACGCGGATGTTGCGCCACCGGTGCTGTCCCGGTGCCTCGGTTGCGTCTGTGGCCCCGGCTGCTCTGGCCTCGGCTGCGGCCTTGTCCTCGGCGGGGGCCTGGCTGGCTTCGACCCCCGTCGCCACGAACCAGACGGTAGCGCGGGCACCTCCGCCTTTCCGAACGGGTCGGCGACGGGCAATGATGCCCGGCGTGGTCGACGAGGAGCTGCCCGCGGTCCGGGCCAAGGGTCCGGTGGCGGTCCTCGTCGGCATGGTCGGCGCCTACTGGCTGCTGTTCGGCTTCCTGGTGTACCGCCAGCAATCCAACTTCGCCACGTTCGGCTTCGATATCGGCATCCACGACCAGGGGATCTGGCTGGCGTCGGCGGGCCGCTCGACGTTTGTCACCGTCCGCGGCCTCGACTACTTCGGCCACCACGTGAATCTGATCTCGATGGCGTTCGTGCCGTTCTACTGGCTGGGCGCCGGACCCCACCTGCTCATCGTGGTGCACACCCTGGCGGTGGCGTGCGGCGCCATCCCGCTGTGGCTCTTGGCCCGCGACCGCCTGGAGAACGCCTGGCTGGCGTTGGTGCCGCCCCTCGCCTATCTCCTGTACCCGGCCACCAACTGGGTGACCTGGTGGGCCTACCACCCCGATTCCCTGTCCATCACCCCCCTGCTGTTCGCCTACTGGCTGGCGGTGCGGGGCAAATGGCGCTGGTTCGCGTTCGCGGTCGTGATCGCCTTGGTCTGCAAGGAAGACGCCGCCTTGTCGGTGCTCATGCTGGGTCTGGTGGTGGCCCTGTGGTTGCGACCGGTGCAGGCAGAAGACCGGGCGGGCCGGCGGGTCCGGCGGTGGATCGGGTGGAGCACCGCGGTGGCAGGTCTCGGGTGGTACCTCGTGTGCACCAAGGTCATCATCCCGTGGCGCAACGGCGGCCGCCCCCCGTTCTACGACGCCTTCTTCCCGTCGCTCGGGGCCAGCATCCCCGACGTCATCTACAACGCCATCCGCCACCCGAGCCGGGTGTGGCACCTGGCGCAGCTCCCCGACCGGCGCACCTACTACGTGCAGATGTTCGTCCCGCTGGCCTTCCTCCCGATCCTCGCCCTGCCGATCTTCCTCATCGGGGGCCCGCAGTTCGGCATCGACGTGACCGCCCAGTACGTCCAGGGTGCGACCATCAAAAGCCAGTACGCCAGCCTCGTGATCGTCGGGTCGTTCCTGGCGACGGTCGAGGCGCTGGCATTCCTCCGCCGCCGGCTCGGGCAACTGGCCCTCCTCGTCGGCGTGGCCACCCTGTCGCTCATGTCCGTCGTCGGCGCCGTCACTTGGGGCCTGTCCCCCATCAGCACCCAGTTCCACCATCACGGTGTGTGGTTGGCCCACAACCGGCTGAGTAGCGAGCTCCACACCGCCCTCGCCCTGGTCCCGGCCCGCGACGGAGTGAGCGTCACCTACTACCTGACGCCGCAGATGACCCACCGCCAGTACGTCTACGAGTTCCCCAACCCGTGGGAGAGCGTCAACTACGGGATCAACAACGACCGGGGCGACCCGGCCACGGTGCAATGGCTGGTCCTCGACGCGGCCACCCTGGGCCAGCCCGAGCAGGCCCTGTTCGCCCAGCTCACGAGCCCGTCGGGGCCGTTTCGGATCGTGTACAACAGCCACGGGGTGACGGTGGCGCACCGGGCCGCGCCCTGACTAGCCCTGACCGGTTGGGGTTCATCCTTGTCCCGGAGGGTCCCGTTGACTACGGTTTGCGGCTATTGCTGGAGGCCGGGGGGAAACAGACGTGTTCTTGAGGTCGGGCCGGCGTCAGGTGCCACCTCGTCGAGGGCCGTTACACCGCGCCCGCGCCACCCAGGTGCGGCGCCAGCGGCTGGCAGCGGTGTGCTCTGCGTCGGTATGCGTGCTGGGCGTCCTGGGCGGCTCGTACGTCGCCACTGGGACTCCGCGCCGCAGCAACCACACGGCGCGCCGGGCGGCGAGTCCCAACGTTGAGCTGCCGTTGGCGGAACCGACGCTCGCGGCGGTGACTCGATCGTCGCCACCGTTGACCTTGGACTTCGAACGCGCGGGCGCCACGGCGACGGGGTCCGAAGCCGTCCTCGCGGCCACCCCGGCGGCTCCGCAGGGCCTGCCATTGCCGGCGCAGTACATCCGCGGCGGCAGCGTCGACCAGGGGGTCGACTACCTGGCTCCGGGCGGCACCCCCCTGTACGCCATGGGTCCGGGGATCATCATCAAAGAGGGCGGATCGGGAACCACCGGCTTCGGAGCCGACATCCCGGTCTTGCAGATCACCGGTGGCCCGCTGGCTGGCAAGACGGTGTACTACGGCCACGCCGGGCCCGACCTCGTCCCGGTGGGGACTGTCGTGGCGATGGGCCAGCAGATTTCGATCGTCGGCTACGGCCGGGTCGGCCGCTCGAGTGCGCCCCATCTGGAAATCGGATTCTGGCCACTCGGCAACATGAAAGCCGGGCGGACCATGCTTGACTACCTCGACTCCGTGATGGGCAAAAAGACCGGACGCTGACGTCCGCGCCTGGCGCAGGCCTCGGCGCCCGTGTCGGGCTCGGCGCCCTAGCCGGGCTCTAGGTGTCGGCGTCGGTGATGATGTCGACCAGCTTGCGGCCCTTGCGGGCCCCAAACTTCACCCGGCCGTCGCTCAGGGCGAACAACGTGTCGTCCCCGCCGCGTCCCACGTTTTCACCGGGATGAAAATGGGTCCCGCGCTGGCGCACGATGATCGCTCCGGCGCGCACGGCGGTGCCGTCGAACACCTTCACTCCGAGTCGCTGGGCGGCAGAATCGCGCCCGTTGCGGGTAGAGCCGCCGCCCTTGGTCTTCGACATGGTTAACCCTCGCCCGTGCTGATGCCGGTGATCTCGATGGTGGTGTAGTGCTGGCGATGTCCCCAGGACTTCCGGCCCCGAGACTTGTTCTTGTAGGTGAAGCCGCGGATCTTGGGGCCCTTGGCCTCGCCGACGACCCGAGCGGCGACACTGCTGCCCGCGACACCCGTACCCGTCAGGATCCGCTCGCCGTCCACCAGCAATACCGGTGTGAACGTGACTTCGGTCCCCTCGGCCGCGCCCAGTCGTTCGACGGCCAAGGTCTGGCCCTCTTCGACACGCTCCTGCTTGCCACCTGTCTTTATGACTGCATACACAAGAGAGCGAGCTTACCAGACCCCCATGCCCCCCTGGCGGGGGGCGCCACGAACGATGAGAATGGTGGCTGGATCGGCTGAGCTCGCTCTTTCCTCCGACACTCAAGGTTGATTCACCTCAGGTTCGACCGCCCGCGACGCCGAGCGCCCTTCTGAACCCACGACTCGCACCGACCCCCACGGTTTCGACGGCTCCGAGGACCCCGCGCCCCGCCCAAGTAGGTCCGCTCGCGGGTCTGGTAGGGGTTTGAGTCTCTGGGCGGGGTTATCACCCCTCAGGGGTAACAACCCTGTACAAGAGCCACAAACCCCTACAAGACCCCCATGCCCCCCGGGGCGGGGGTCGCCACGAACGATGAGATGGTGGCTGGGATCGGCTGGGCTCGCTCTTTCCTCCGACACTCACGGTTGATTCTCCTCATAGAGCAGTCGCCATGCCCGACCGGGTAGGGCTCGGTTAGAGGAGGTCTTCGTCGAGCAGGAGGCCTCGACCCCCGCACGTCGGGCAGGTCTCGGAGAACGATTCGACCAGCCCCTCGGAAACCCGTTTCCGGGTCATCTCGATCAGACCCAGCTCGGAGATGTCGAACACCTGGGTTCGGGTCTTGTCCCGGGCCAGGGCCTCCCGGAATGCCCGGGCCACCTCGGCCCGGTTGGCGGCAATCTCCATGTCGATGAAGTCGATGACGATGATGCCGCCGATGTCGCGCAAGCGCAGCTGGCGGGCGATTTCCTCCGCCGCCTCGAGGTTGTTGCGAAAGACCGTCTCCTCGAGATTGGAGGTGCCGACGTTCTTGCCGGTGTTGACATCGATGACCGTGAGCGCCTCGGTCCGCTCGATGATGAGCGAACCACCCGAGGGCAGCCACACCTTACGATCGAGCGCCTTGTGCACCTGCTCGTGCACGTGATAGCGCTCGAAGATCGGCAGCGGGTTGTCGCTGTCACCGGCAAACTCCACCCGGTCGGCCAGGTCGGGACTGATGCTGGCGACGTAGTCGCGCACCTCCTCGAACAGTGCCGGATCGTCGATCACCACCCCGCGATAGTCGTTGTTGAACTCCTCCCGGATCACCCGTACCGCCATGTCTGGTTCGCGATATAGCAGAGCCGGCGACTTGGCCCGCTTGGCACGGGTGTCGATCTCGTCCCACTGCCGCAGTAGCCGGGCCACGTCGCGGCGAAGCTCGTCGGCCGAGGCCCCCTCGGCCGCAGTGCGCACGATGAGGCCGTGTCCCGCCGGGCGGATATCGTCCAGGATCCGCCGCAGCCGTTTGCGCTCGTCGTCGGCCAGGCGCTTGGAGATCCCGTAGGTGTCGCTTCCCGGGATGAGGACGACGAAGCGGCCCGGGAGGGAAACCTCTTGGCTGAGGCGCGCCCCCTTGGTCCCGATGGGGTTCTTGGTGACCTGGCAGACGATCGTCTGGCCTACCTTCAACAGCTGCTCGATGCGGGCGTCGCGGCTCTGGCCGCCACCCCGGCCGCGCGTCGCCTTGCCCCCGCCCGCGTCACCCTCGAGGTCGTCACGGTCGTAGCGCACGTCGCCCCGATAGAGGACGGCGTTCTTCGGCGTACCGATGTCGACGAACGCCGCCTCCATGCCAGGCAGGACGTTCTGCACCCGGCCGAGGTAGATGTTGCCGTCGATCTGGGTGGCATCGTCTGCTGGCCGCGAGACGTAGTGCTCGATCAGCGACCGGCCTTCGAGCACCGCGATCTGAGTGGCGTTGGGCTGGACGTGGACCAACATGAGGTAACGGCCGACCGGCCGTCCCTTGCGCTCCCGGCCCTTGCGCCGTTCCAGGGTCTCGGCGTCGACCTCGGCGGAGTCGTCGACACCGGCGCCGGCGCCCGCCGGGCCGCGCCCGCCCCGACCTCCACGGCGGCGGCGGCGGCGCCCGTCTCCTTCGTCGTCCCAGCTCTGACCACCGTCATCGCCGTCGTCACCGTCGCGCACGGGGAGCCGGGGCGGCGAGCCACTGCGCCCCCCGACCTTGACCGGGTCTGACGGGCCCGCCACACCCGGTGCCGCGGGCGTGCCGGCCAAGCCGGGGGTTCGTCCGGCGCTGCCCTTCGGTGCACCGGCGGCACCGTTCCTCCCGCCTCCGTCACGGGCCCTACCCCCACGGTTGGCGCCGCGACCGGTCCCGCCACCGCTCGCGCCGGGGGCACGAGCGATGCCGCCGCCCGGGGGTCCTGCGGCTGCCGGTGCCGGCGCCGGCCGGCTGTCGCCGATCTTCGGCTTCGCCCGCAGCACCGACGACGTCGCCGCCGGGTTCGCCGCCATGGTGTCGTCGGGTGCGACCCCCGGCACCTCGGCGGCCGCGGGGCGATCCAGCGCGATCAGGGTCGGGGGCCCGCCGCCGTCGCCCCCAGGGATGTCGCCGCCGGGGCCGGCGCCGTCGCCGCCAGGGATGTCGCCGCCGTGGTCGTCGCCGCCGTTGTCGTCGCGATCGTCGTAGTCGTCGTGACCGTCATTGCCCCCACTTCCAGAGGCGTCGGATCCGCCGGGTCCAGTCCCCGCCGCCGTCCCAGTCGATCGGCTGCGGTTGCGGCCGCCGCGCGATCCTCGGCGGCGACGCCTGGCCGGGGTGCCAATGCTGGTCGCGGGCGCAGCCGCGTCAGTTGGAGGCGAGGGCAGCGATTCGACGGCGGGGCCGGCAGGACTGTCCAGGGCAGGGCGGGGCGCCGCGGGCGGCGGGCCTTCTGAGCCCACCGGGTGGTCGGGTAGTGCGTCGGACATGGTGGTGTTCCCTTCTCATAACGCACGCTCCAAGGCGTGCGGCGCGTCCGTCGCCGCGAGTGGGGCCGCGAGGGGCTCCCACCGGGCGCCGTCGCGCTCGATCCATTGATACAGCCGGCGCACGAAGCGCTCCTCGAGGTCGGGGCCGAGTGCCCCGACCAGCTCCGTCGGACGCAGGCTGCGGGGCTGGGTGCCCAGCTCGCATTCCAACCATGCGCCGTCGACAGTCTCGTCGACCTGGCGCATCGCCAAGATGGCCGGCCGGATGTCCTCGACGATGTCCCGACCCTTCCGGGTGCGGGTAATGACGATGGTCTCGGCGGTCAGCAGCTGGCTCACTCGGGTGTCGATGTCGGGCAGTTGGGAGCCCGGATCGACGGGGGCCACGGCAAGGCGCCAGGTACACGCCGTGACCTCCTCCTGCAGGGAAAGTGACCGGTCGTTGCTGGCCGACATGGCGAGGACATCAACGCCCTCGGGCAAGGCGGCCGACAAGCCGGCGGACAAACTCTCAAGGTCAAGTAGAGCGTCAGCTTCAGGCTTTACGTCGTCGCTCAACTCGATATCGAGATACTCGGCTACCGATTCGTAGCCGGTGGACAGGGCCAGGCCGAAGCTGACCTTGGGTCGGGGCGAGAACCCCTGGGAGTAGGCCACCGGAAGGTTGACCCGGCGAAAGGCCCGCTCCCACATACGGGCGGTGTCACGGTGACTGGTCCAGCGGATCTTGCCCAACTTGGCGAAGCGGATCCGCAGCCGGGTCATCAGAGACCCACACTGGTGGTGAGGACCGGCGCCGGACGACGAGCGGGCAGCAGGGTCACCGGCACCGCCCCGCCGGTGGCCAGGTTCTGACCCGTCCCCTGGCTCCCGCCCGCGGGCGCGACGGCCGAAGCCACCACGTGCTCGATCCCGTACTCGGTGCACGCCCCGCAGTCGTAGCACGGGGTCCACCGGCAGTCGGGCAGGCCGTACTCGGCCAGCGCGTCCTGCCAGTCCTGCCAGAGAAAGTCCCGGTGCAGCCCGGCCGAGATGTGATCCCACGGCAGGATCTCCCGGTTGTCGCGGTGACGTTCGACGTACCACTCGATTGACAGTCCATGGCGGTCCATGGCCGCCTCCCAGAGCGACAGGTCGAAGTGCTCCGACCACTCCTGGAACGTGCCACCGGCGCGCCACACGTCCTCGATTGCCGCGCCGACGCGGCGATCCCCTCGGCTCGCGATGCCCTCGGCCAGAGTGGCGCGGGGATCGTGCCACCGCAACTGGACCCCCTTTTCCCCCTTCGTCGCGTCCCGCAGCAGGTTGACCCGGCGTTGAAGTTCCGCCACGCCCACCTGCCCGAACCACTGGAAGGGCGTCTGGGGCTTCGGCACGAAGCCGCCCACCGACGCCGTCACCGAGACCGATTTGGTGTGGCGGCGCCCGACGGCCACGCAGTTGCGGGCCAGCTCGGCGATCCCGAGGGTGTCTTCGTCGGTCTCGGTGGGCAGCCCGGTGAGGAAGTAGAGCTTGACCCGGCGCCAGCCCTGGGAGAACGCCGAGTCCACGGCGCCATACAGGTCTTCTTCGGTGATGAGCTTGTTGATGACCTGGCGCATCCGCCACGTCCCGGCTTCGGGGGCAAAGGTCAGGCCGGTGCGCCGGGCCTTCTGGAGTTCGTTGGCGATGCCCACGGTGAAGGCGTCGACCCGGAGGCTGGGCAGGCTCACCGATACCGGGCCGGCGGGCACGGACAGGCCGGTGCACATCGGGTCACCGATGATGCCGCTGACCGCGTCCTGTATGCCCGAGTAGTCGGCGCTCGACAGCGAGGTCAGGCTGACCTCGTCGTAGCCGGTGCGACGCAGGCCGTCGCGCACCATGCGGCTCACCTGGGCGGCGGGGCGCTCCCGGACCGGCCGGGTGATCATCCCGGCCTGGCAGAACCGGCAGCCCCGGGTGCAACCCCGGAAGATCTCGACGTTGAGCCGGTCGTGGACCACCTCGGTGAGCGGGACCAGCTGCTGCTTCGGATAGGGCCAGGCCCCCAGGTCGGCGATGGTGCGCTTGTGGACCTGGGCAGGAACGTCGGGATAGCGGGGCGTGACCTCGACCAGGCGGGGACCGTCGTAGGTGACGTGGTACATCGACGGCACGTACACGCCGGGCACGGCGGCCAGGCGCCGGAGGAGCTGTTGACGCGAGCCGGGCGTTGCCCGCCCGGGCGAGCGCTTCCACTCCCCCACGACCTCGGAGATCTCGGTCACGACCTCCTCGCCGTCGCCGATCACAAACAGGTCGACGAAGTCGGCTAGGGGCTCGGGGTTGAAGGTGCAGTGGCCGCCCGCAGCCACCAAGGGGTGGCTCTCGTCGCGCCGCTCGGCACGTACCGGGACGCCCGCCAGGTCGATGCAGTTGAGGACGTTCGTGTAGACGAGCTCGGCGGAGAGGTTGAATGCCAGCAGGTCGAAGTCAGCCGCCGGACGATGCCCGTCGACGGAGAACAGCGGCACGCCGCGGCGGCGCATAGCCTCTTCCATGTCGCCCCACGGGGCGTAGGCCCGCTCGGCCGCGCTCCCCCCGTGCTCGTTGAGCAGCTCGTACAGGATCTGCAGGCCCTGGTTGGGCAGGCCGATCTCGTAGGTGTCGGGGTAGATCAGCAGCCAGTCGACCCGCCCGGGGCGCGACGAAGGGTCCGGTACCACCATCCCGTCTTCGCAGCCGATGTAACGAGCCGGCTTTTGTACCCGCGCGAGGAGCGGCTCGATCCTCGGCCAGAGACTGGTTGTCATCTCCCCCGCCAGTGTAGCGGTCCACCTCTGCGGGTCCACGGGGCCCAGCTGGCTGAGGCTGCCCCCGCAGGCCCAGTTCGGTGTGATTTCGAGGTCCTGCGGGGATCAGACGTGGCGGTCGACTAGCTGTAGCGGCGCATGTGCACGTTGAGCACCAGGCCGACGGCCGCGAACGCGGTCACGATCGACGAGCCGCCGTAGCTCATGAACGGCAGCGGGATGCCGGTGATCGGCATGATCCCCATGGTCATGCCCACGTTCTGGAAGATCTGGAACACCAGCATCGCCAGCACCCCGACGCAGATCAACGTCCCGGTGGGGTCCCGGGCCGTGGTCGCCGCTCGCCAGGTGCGCCAGACGATCAACACGAACAAGCTCAACAGCAGCGCCGAGCCGACCAACCCCAGTTGCTCACCGACGGCGGTGAAGATGAAGTCCGTCTGCTGCTCGGGCACATACGACAAGTTGGTCTGCGACCCCTTGAACAGGCCCTTGCCCGAGATCCCACCCGAGCTGATCGTGATCTTCGACTGGTTGAGGTTATAGGTGGCCTGGACGTTGCTGTTGGAGTCGAGGAACGCCGTCAGACGGTCCCGCTGGTACTGCTTCAAGGCGCCGAAGTGTAAGACCGCGACCACCGCCACGACCCCCACCACGACCAGCACCGCCAGATGCCGGGTCTGCAGGCCGCCCACGAGCAGCACACCCACCAGGATCGCCCCGATCACCAGCGCCGTCCCCAGGTCGGGTTGGCGGTAGATCAGCGCCAGGGGCACGGCGGCCAACCCGAGAACCACCATGAGTTCGCGGCCGCCCAAGCGTCCCTTGTAACTGGCACAGATGCCGGCCAACCCGACGATGACCGCGATCTTGGCGAACTCCGATGGCTCCAACTGGTAGGCCCCGATCTGGAACCAGGCCTGGGCGCCTTTGCTCTTCTTGCCCAGCGGGGAGAGGATCAGGACCAGCGCCACGACGCTGGCGACGTAGAAGGCCGGGGCGAAATCCTTCAGCCGGCGGTAGTCGATCGAAGCCACGACGCCCATGACGACGATGCCGACCAGAACGAAGGCGACCTGGCGCTTCAGGTAGTAGCCGGGGTCGAGGCCCTGGGCGATCAGCTTGTCCCGGGTGGCGCTGTAGATCATCAGCAGCCCGAACGACGCCACCCCGATCGTCGCCAGCGCCAATCCCAGGTCGATGTGGCGCCAGGCAGCCGCCGGTGTCCGGCGAGCCGACCCCGAGATGCCCACCCCCCGGCGTGGTACTGATACCGAGGCCATGGTCAGTCCTTTCCTCCGAGGCCGATTACTACCTGGCCGGGGGTCAGGTTGAAGAGCCCGTCGTAGACACGGCGCACGACGGGCGCGGCGGCGTCGGCACCGTACCCCGACTCCTCCATCACCGCCTCGACCACGAACTGGGGATTGTTGGCCGGGGCGAACGACACGAACAGCGAGGTGGGCGCCTTGCCCTGGACCTGGGCGGTGCCCGTCTTGCCGGCCACGGGGTACTGCGTCAGGGGGAAGCCCGAGAAGGCCGAGTGCGCCGTGCCGTCGCCATTGCCGGCAACACCCTGGAAGCCGGCCAACATGGCGTCGTGCCATGCCGGCTGGATGTCGATGTGGCCTCTGCCGATGGGCGTGAGCTGCTGAAACACCTTGCCCTGCTGATCGGTGATCTTGAGTGCGATCTGCGGCGTCCACACCGTGCCGCCGTTGGCGAAGGTGGCATAGGAGTTTGCCAACTGCAGCGGGGTGACGGCCACCTCGCCCTGGCCGATCGACGTGTTGACGTTGTCACCCGTGAACCAGTTGCCCTCTTTGTAGACGTTGGGGTTCTGGGCGTGCTCCTTGGCCCGGCTCGTCTTGTCGGGAACCCTTCCGGACGCCTCGTTGGGCAACGGGATGCCCGACGTGCTCCCGAACCCCAGTTGGCGGGCCACGTTTTGCAGGCCGTCGTCGCCGTAGCGGGCTCGGTCGTTCCAGAAGGTGGCGCCGATTTGGTAGAAGTAGGCGTCGCTCGACACCGTGATGGCCCGAGACAGGTTGACCTGCCCGAACGCTTGGTGGTTGTCGTTGGTGAAGCAGCCCGCGACCTGGAATCGGGCCGAGCAGGTCAACTTTCCCACCTGGAGATACCCCCGGTCGTTGAAGTACTGGGCGGGGGTGACGATGCCCGACTGCAGTCCGGCCACGGCCGTGACCAGCTTGAAGGTCGACCCGGGGGCGTAGAGGCCCTGGATGGTCCGGTCGTTCAGGGGGTGACCCGGATCGTTCAGGTACTGGGCGAACTTGGCCTGGCTGATCCCGCCGACGAAGTCCTCGGGGTTGTAGGTGGGGTTGCTGACGAGCGACAGCACCTCGCCGTTTTGGGGGTTGAGGACCACGACCGCACCGCCGGGGGCGGGGTAGTTCTTGCCGGTCCCCTTGTCGATGTTGAACTTGGCCGCGGCCAGCCCCTGGGCCAGGGACTCCTCGGCCAGCTTCTGGACGTTGATGTCGATCGACAGCCACACGTCGTGTCCCTGCACCGGTGCTTGGGCCGCCACCCGGTCGAGCACCCGTCCCTTGGAGTCGACCTGCAGCTTGGTCACGCCGGGGCGCCCTCGCAGCGCGTCCTCGTACGCCGCCTCGACGCCGGTCTTACCGATCTGGTCGTCGGCCTGGTAGCCCTGGCGCTTGCGGTTCGGGGTCAGCTCCTGGCCGCTGATCTGGCTGACGTAGCCGAGAATGTTGGCGGCCACCGACCCGAAGGGGTAGGACCGCACGGCAACCGCCTGGGCCTCCACCCCCGGGAACTCGGATTGGTGCTCGCGGAGGTAGACGACCACGGCCGGCTTCACATTGACGGCCAGCGGTACCGGCACATAGGGGCTGTACCGGGGATCTTTGACCTTTTGCAGCAGATCGTCGTTGGAGACATTGAGCAACAGCGCCAGGCGGCTGACCACCTCGGGTTCCGCCTTGGCCGTGACCCGGCTGATCGTGACGACTTCCGACACCGAGTTGTCGACCAGCACCTTGCCGTTGCGGTCCAGAATGCGACCCCGGGCGGCAGGGGCATAGACGAGGCGGACCGAGTTGTCCTGCGCCGCCGCCTGGGCCTTGGGTTCGTTGATGACCTGGAGAAACCACAGCCGGGCGAAGAGGGACGCGAACAGGCACACGATCACGACCGCTAAAACCGTGAGACGGACCTGAGCCGACGGCGCCTCGGAGTGCGTGCTCATCGGACCAGACCCGAGCGACCCGACCGTCCCAGACCCGACCGACCCGGGCGCGCCGCCAGCCGCAACGAGTGGCGGGCCGCGGTCGACGAGATCTCACTTCCCGCCTGGCCGGCGCGCAGTGAGCCAAACGACGCGCCCGTCGAACCAGGCGATCCCTGCGTCGCGGACGCCGCCCACCCGACGACCCGGCAGACGGGGGCGGCGATAACGGCGTTCATCACACCGACGAGCAGGGCGGTCTTCACGATGTCGACGGGCCCTATTTTGGTCAGCTGGGACTGGCCGATCATGGCACCGGTCAGAACAAAGATGATCACGCCTGCGGTGCTGGCGACCAAGGCCGTTGCCGGCGCCAGCAGCCAACCCTCCTGGAGGACGGTGCGGCGCACCGACCCGACGGCGTAGCCGACCACGCTGAAGGCCAGCGCCGACAACCCGAGCGGTGTGGTGACGAGGAACAGGTCGGCCAGCAACCCGGCCGCGAACCCAACCTGGCCACCGAGCTCAGGGCCACCGACCAGCCCCGCGCACACCGTGCACAGGAGGAGGAGATCGGCGCACACGCCGAGGATCCGCAGGTCGGGAACCACCGTCGTCTGCAGGACCAGCGCCAGCACCAGCAACCCGCCGAGGCGGAGGCGAGCCGTGAGCGCAGGGCTCATCGGCCCCGGGGGGGGCGCGGGAGCGGACGGTGGGTCACGACTGCGGCGACCATTGCAATACCCGGACGTACTCCAGTCGGGCCAGGTCGGCGGTCGGGACGATCGTCACGTCTTGCTGCAACTGGCCGGGTGCCGTCTTGACCGACCGCACGGTCGCGACGGGGATGTCCTTGGGGTACTGCTCCAGGTTGAGCCCACTCGTCACCAGCTTGTCGCCCGTCTTGATCTGAGTGGTGGCATCCACCAACTCCAGGTTCAGGGGATTCCCCCGACCGGTGCCGTCGGCCACGAACACCGAGCCGTTGGTCGTCAGCCGCACTCCCACGCTGAAGGTGGGATCGGTCAGGAGCAAGACCGTCGACCGCTCGGACGACACCTGGGCCACCCGACCGACCAGTCCTCCGCCGGTGACGACCGGCATGTTGACCGCGATCCCGGCGTTGGTGCCCCGGTTGATCTGGATCGAAACCTCGAAGTTGGACGAGGTGGTGTCCACCACCTGGGCAGTGACGGTGGGGATGTTGCCCACGAAATCCAGGTGCGCCTGTTCCGAGAGGATCTTCAGCTCCCGCTGCGCGTCCGACGCGCCCAAGGCCTGACCCCTCGCCTGGGCCAGCTGATCACGAAGCTGGGCATTTTCCCGCTTGAGCGATCCGTAGTGGAACGCACCGGTGAAGAAGTCGCCGATCGGTCGCAGCACCGAGTGCGTCGCCGACTGGACCGGGGCGAACACGTCGTGGGCCCGGCCTCGGATCGAGCCGGTCAGGCCGCCCCCGTTGGCCCGGGTGTCGACCGTTACCAGCGTGATGGCCGTGAGGACCAGGAGGAGGAGTACGAATCGCGGTCGTGCGCTCCGGCGGTAGGCAGCCACGGAGAATCAGCGGTGTGACGGAATCAGTGGCCTTGCGAGGAGATCAGGACCTGCTTCAAGGCCTCGAACTCCTCCAGGCACTGGCCGCTCCCGATGGCGACCGACAGCAAGGGGTTGTTGGCGATGATGATCGGCATCCCGGTCTCCGCCGACAGGCGGGCGTCGAGGCCGTGCAGCAATGCGCCTCCGCCGGTCAACACGATGCCCTGCTCCATAATGTCGGCGGCCAACTCGGGCGGCGTCTTGTCGAGGGTGATCTTCACGGCGTCCACGATGGCCGATACCGGCTCCTCGATGGCCTCGCGGATCTCCTCGGTGGTGGTCACGATGGTCTTGGGGAGGCCGGTAATGAGGTCCCGGCCCCGGATCTCGGCGTGCAGCTCGGACTCGAGCGGGCAGGCGGAGCCGAGCGCGATCTTGATCTCCTCGGCCGTGCGCTCACCGAGCGCCAGGCTGTACTCCTTCTTGATGAAGGCGATGATCGCCTCGTCCAACTCGTCGCCACCGATACGCACCGACTGGCTGGTCACGATGCCGCCGAGGGAGATGACCGCCACCTCGGTGGTGCCCCCGCCGATGTCGACGACCATATTGCCGGTCGGCTCGTGCACCGGCAGGCCGGCGCCGATGGCCGCAGCCATGGGCTCCTCGATGATGTACGCCGGCTTGCGGGCCCCGGCGGACTCGGCCGCCTCCATCACGGCCCGCTGCTCGACGCCGGTGATGCCCGACGGCACGCAGATCACCATGCGGGGCTTGGCGAACTTGCGGGGCCCGTGCACCCGGCGGATGAAGTAGGCGAGCATCTTCTCGCAGATGTCGAAGTTGGCGATGACGCCGTCGCGGAGCGGCCGGATGGCCTGGATGTGGCTCGGGGTGCGGCCGATCATCCGTTTCGCCTCGGCGCCGACGGCCAGCGGGCGGTCGTCTTTGATGTTGACCGCCACGACGGACGGCTCGTTGAGCACGATGCCGCGTCCCCGCACATACACGAGGGTGTTCGCCGTACCCAGATCGACCGCCATGTCGCGGCCAAAAAGTGATGAGAAACCGCTGTCAGACGAAATGGGGGCCTCCTCCTGGTATCGGAGGTCGAAGGGCAAGGCTAGGTGGGATTGGCCCAGGTAACAAGCCAGGATCCACCCTTTCGGCGAATCGCGCCGCTATGCTTCGCCGTCCTCCGACGGGGAGGCCAAGGCGGGGAACCACAACGCGATCTCCCGCTCGGCCGATTCGGCGCCGTCAGAGGCGTGGACCAGGTTCTCCGTGCCATGCGTGGCCAGGTCGCCGCGGATGGTTCCCGGCGCCGCCTTCATGGAATTGGTGGCCCCGGTGATGGTTCGCACGATCTCCCACGTGCCGTCGGGACCCTCCACCACCATGGCCAGCAGCGGCGAGCGGGTGATGAAGCTGACCAGCGTCTCGAAAAACGGCTTCCCCAGGTGCTCCTCGTAGTGGCGCTTCGCCCACTCGCCATCGATATGGCGCAGTTCGGCCGCCACCAGCCGCAGGCCTTTGTGCTCGAGGCGCCCGATGATCTCGCCACACAGGCCCCGCTCGACGGCGTCGGGCTTGCAGAGGACCAGGGTTCTGTTTTCAGTCATGTTGGGGAAAAGGGTACCGTGCTTGCAGGTGTTAGCGGTGCGTCCCGCTCACGTCCGGCGCCGGTGGGCCAGCGCGGTTCGCGCCGCCCCCACAACGTAGAGCGAGCCAGTGACCAGGATGAGGTCGTCCTCGGTCGCCAGTTCTCTCGCCCGGTCCAAGGCTTCGGCCACGGAGTTGGCGGGCTCGGCGTCGGTGCCGAGGAGCACGGCCGCCTTGGCGACCACATCGGCGGGCTGGGCCCGGGGGCTCGGCGGGGGGCAGGCGATCACGTGGCGGGCCTTGGGCGCCGCCAGCGCCTGAAGCATCTCGTCGGGATCCTTCCCCCGGAGCATCCCGACGACCATGATGCGGGACCTGACATCGCCGAACTCCTCGTCGACGGCCGCGGCCATGGCCTGCGCCCCGGGGATGTTCTTGGCTCCGTCGAGCACGATGAGCGGCCGCCTCCCGACGACCTCGAGCCGCCCCGGCGAACGGACCTTGGCCGCCGCCTCGGCCAGGAGTTCGGCCTCGATCGGGGCGCCGAAGAACTCCTCTGCCGCCACCACCGCGTCCAGGAAGTTGTACGCCTGGTGGCGGCCGTGCAGCGCCAGGTACACGTCGTAGTACTCCGCCGCCGGGGTACGCAGGCTGATGAGTCGCCCACCGACGGCCAGGTCGTTGCTCATCAACTCGAAATCGCGGTCGCGAAGGAGGATCCGCTCGGCCCCCGCGGCTTCGGCTTCGGCCTCGAAGATGGCCACCAGCTCGGGATCGGTTTCGGACAGCACGAGGGTGCTGCCGGGCTTGATGATGCCCGCCTTCTCCCGGGCCACGTCGGCCACGGTGGGCCCGAGGAACTCGACGTGGTCCAACCCCACGTTGGTGACCACCGCCACTTGGGCCTGGACGACGTTGGTCGCGTCCCAACGCCCGCCGAGGCCCACTTCGATGACGCCGGCATCGACCGGCCGCTCGGCGAACCACCGCAACGCCGCCGCGGCCAGTAGCTCGAACCACGTCGGGCGGTGGGCGCTGCCCTCGGGCATCATTTGCTCCAAGAGCGCCAGATCGGAGAGCAGTTCGGCCAGTTCGTGATCCGAGACCGGCTCGCCGTTGGCCATCAGCCGCTCGTTGACTGCTTCGAGGTGGGGACTGGTAAAGGTGCCGACCGAAAGACCCTTGGCCATGAGCAGTGTGGTGACCGCCCGGGCCGTCGAGGTCTTGCCGTTGGTCCCGGTCAGATGGATGACCGGGAAGGAGTCCTGGGGGTCGCCCAGAATCGCCATGAGACGGCGCATTCGGGCCAGATCGGGCGGCGGGCGACTGGTGTCGGCCAGCATCCGTTCCAGGTTCTGGTGGGAATCCAGCCACGCCAGGGCGTCGCCGAGTTCCATCTACGCCTGCCGCCTTCTGCTTTCGGCGCTCAGGCTTCAGGCGGCCTGGCGGTCGAAGCGGGCGGAAACGTCCTCCGCCGCCTCCTCCACCGCGCTGCGAGCGGCCGCCGCGGTGTGCAGCGCCTGGCGCCGTGCGCGCGCCGCCGCCGCCTCGGCTCGGTGACGGGCCTTGACCATTGCCCGTTCCGCCGCCTTGCGCTGCTTGCGCGAGGCCTTGCGAACCTTGGCCTTCGCGGCTTCGACCGCCTTGCGCGCCGCCTTGCGTTCCTTGCGCGAGAGCCGGCGAACGCGAGCCGTCGCCGCCTCGACCGCCTGCTCCACCGCCTCGAACTCAGTGTCCGCGAACTGGCGCGCCTTCGCCCCAGCCTTGGTTGCGGCCTTCCCGGCCCTCGCTCCCGCGTCGGTCGCAGCCTTCCCGGCCCTTGCTCCTACGTCGCTGGCTGCCTTCCCGGCCCTTGCTCCCGCCGTGGTGGCTGCCTTCCCGGCCCTTGCTCCCGCCGTGGTGCCGGCAACGGTCGCGGCCGTGACCGCCGTCTTGGCCCGAGCGGCCGCCACCTTGCCCCGGCCGCACGCGCCCCGGCCCGGGCCGCTCCGGCCGAGGACCGTGCCGAGTACCGCACCCGTGACGGCCCCGCCCGCACCCCAGACCGCAGCGTTTCGCGCCAGTTCGTTGACCGGGCGATCCTTGCTGTACGCCTCCACCGCGGCAGCCCCTGCACCGACCGCGGCGCCCAGCAGCGCACCCTTCAGCAGCTTGCTCATTTTGGGCAGGCTACTCGTCGCCTCCAAGTCTCATCGGGCTCACATCTCGTCCCTATCGGACTCTGAGATATGGCGTGTTCGGATAGATGCGGCCCAATTTGTGAGCCGATTCACGAGGTGAGGGACAACGAACATGTCGAACACATCCCACGAGGCCATCCAGGAACGACCGGAAGCACCGGCTGATCGAGACGTCCGCCAGAGCGGCCCCGAGTGGGGATCACCTGACGAGCTGAGCGAGTTTGCCGAGGACACCACGCCGGAGGAGCCGCTGGACGAACCCGGTCCGTGCGACTTGGCCCGGTAAGGGTCGGGCCGGTCCCCCAGTCTGGTACGGGTTTGAGGCTCTGGTAGGGGTTTGCTACCCCGTAGCGGTAACAGATCCCTACCAGAGCCTTAGATCCGTACCAGATTGCCCTTCTGTTCTAGGAGGCGGCCCGGCGGGGCCGGGTCTCCTTCTCCCCAGTTGTGGCCCGGGGAACGAGGGTCGGGTTGACCCGGTCGAGCACGACCGACCGGTCGATCACGCACCGGCCGATGTCGGACCGGCTCGGGAGGTCGTACATGACCTCGAGCAGGACCTCTTCGAGGATCGCACGAAGGCCCCGGGCGCCGGTACCGCGCAGCAGCGCTTGTTCGGCCACCGCTTCGAGGGCATCATCGCCGAACTCCAGCTCGACGTTGTCGAGCTCGAACACCCGGCGGTACTGACGGACCAGGGCGTTCTTGGGCTGGACGAGGATGCGAACCAGGGCTTCGCGGTCCAGGTTCGATACGGCGCCAATGACCGGCAGCCGCCCGACGAACTCCGGGATCAATCCGAACTTGAGCAGGTCTTCGGGGAGCACCTTGGTGAGCAGCTCGCCCTCGGATCGCTCGGCCCCGCTGCGGATCTCCGCACGGAAGCCGATGCCCTGGTGGCCGATGCGGCTCTCGATGATCCGGTTCAGCCCCGCGAATGCCCCCCCGCAAATGAACAGGATGTTGGTGGTATCGATCTGTATGAACTCCTGGTGGGGGTGCTTGCGGCCCCCCTGTGGGGGCACCGAGGCGGTCGTGCCCTCCAGGATCTTGAGCAGGGCCTGCTGCACGCCCTCCCCGGAAACGTCTCGGGTGATCGACGGGTTCTCGCTCTTGCGGGCGATCTTGTCGATCTCGTCGATATAGATGATCCCCGTCTCAGCCTTCTTGACGTCGTAGTCGGCGTTTTGGATGAGCTTGAGCAGGATGTTCTCGACGTCCTCGCCGACGTAGCCGGCCTCGGTGAGGGCGGTAGCGTCGGCAATGGCGAAGGGTACGTTGAGCATCCGGGCCAAGGTCTGAGCCAGCAATGTCTTGCCGCAGCCGGTCGGACCCAGCAGCAAGATGTTGGACTTCTGGAGTTCCACCTCGGCATCGTGGTAGCCCCCCGCCTGGACCCGCTTGTAGTGGTTGTACACCGCTACGGAGAGGATCTTCTTGGCCCGTTCCTGACCGATGACATAGTCGTTGAGGAAGTTGAAGATCTCAGTCGGCTTGGGCAGCTCGTCGAAATGAACCTCCGAAGACTCGGCCAGTTCCTCTTCGATGATGTCGTTGCACAGATCGATGCACTCGTCGCAGATGTAGACCCCAGGTCCGGCGATGAGCTTCTTGACCTGCTTCTGCGACTTCCCGCAGAAGGAGCACTTGACCAGATCGCTGCTTTCTCCGAACTTCGCCACGCGTATGTCCCCCCGGACCTTCAGCCGACACCAGCGGCCAGCGGAATGCCCGCCAGCTCGCGGGTATTGATCACCTCGTCGATAATGCCGTAGCCCTCGGCTTCGGCGGCGCTCATGATGAAATCTCGGTCGGTGTCTTTCGCGACCTTGGCAACCGATTGGCCCGTGTCGAGCGCCAGCATCTCGTTCAGGAGGTCCCGCATGCGCAGGATCTCCTTGGCTTGGATCTCGATGTCGGCCGCCTGGCCGGCGGCGCCGCCGTAGGGCTGGTGGATCAAGATGCGGGCGTGGGGCAGGGCGAAGCGCTTGCCCCGGGTACCGCCTGCCAGCAGGACCGCGGCGGCCGAAGCGGCCTGGCCGTAGCAGAACGTCGAGATGTCGTTCTTGACGAACTTCATCGTGTCGTAGATGGCGAACAGCGCCGTGATGTCCCCGCCCGGGCTGTTGATGTAGAGGCTGATGTCCTTGTCGGCGTTCTTGTACTCGAGGTAGAGCAGCTGAGCGCACACGTTGTTGGCGACATAGTCATCGATCGGCGTGCCGAGGAACACAATGAACTCCTCGAGCATGCGGCTGTACAGGTCCATGCCCTTGGACCCGCGGTTGGTTTCCTCGATGACGTTGGGGATGTAGCTGGCTGAGGGCTTGATCACGCTGTTCCGGCCTCGATTTCTGTTGCTAGTACCTGCAAGTTTGTGGCTCTTGGGCGGGGGCGGTCTTCGGAGCGACCGCCGGGTGACGGTGACTACTCGGCGTCGTCCTCGATGGTGGGCTTGGCTACGACATCGGGGTCTTCGGTGTCTTCGGCGTCTTGCGGTGCGGCTTCGATGTCCGGTTCAGGCGCTTCTTCGAGCAGCGCTCGATCGATCGGTTGACCCTGCGGGTCTACAGCCTCAATGTGCTCGACAAGCCACTCAATGGCCTTGCCCTTCCTGACATCCGAGCGTACCGCGGCCATCTGTTCAGTGCTCTCAAGTTCCTCACGCACGATGGCCGGATCCGCCTCGAAACGATCGGCCAGGCGGTTGATCTCGTCGTCGATGTCAGCTTCGGTTACGTCGATGTCTTCGAGGTCGGCCAGGGCCCGGAGGGCGAGGTCCGCCTTGACCGCTTGAGCGGCCTGTCCCCGCAGCTCATCGAGTAGCTGCTGCTGGGAGCGTCCGGTGGCCTGCAGGTACTGCCCAATGTTGAGGCCCTGCTGGCGCAGCGCGTTCTCGAGCTCGTGGGCTCGATGGGTGATCTCCTCCTGTACCAGCGGATCGGGGGGATCCTCCTGGACCAGCTCGGCAACCGCCTCGATGGCCTGCGAACGCAGGGCCGCCTGGGCTTTGGCACGCTTGACGACGGCGAGACGCTTCTCGATGTCGGCGAGCAGCTCCTCGACGGTGTCGAACTCCGACGCCTCGCTCGCCCACTCGTCGGTCACCTCGGGAAGGACCATCTCCTTGACTTCCTTGACGGCCACGTCGTAGCTGAGGAGCCGGGCGGAAGACGGATTTTCCTCGTCGTCGCCCGCCGACTCGGCGTCGTCGGATTCCGACTCGATGGCTGGCTCGGCGGTCGTGTCGGTCCCGGCCGTCCCAGCGGCCTTCTCGGCTACCTTGCGCTCGGCGTCGATGTCCACGATGAACTGGATGGCGTCGCCACTGACGGCGCCCTCGAGACGTTCGTCGAGTTGCGGCCCGAAGTTGCCCGAACCGACCTCATAGAGAAGGTCTTCGTTGGACGTGCCCCGCTCAGGGTCGCTGTCGCCGGGGCGGTTGATCTTCAGGTCTATGGTCACGTGGTCGCCGGCCCGAGCCGGACGCTCGACCGCCACGAGCTCGCCGGTGTTGGTCCGCAACCGGTCGAGTTGGATCTGGACCTCGTCGGGTTCCAGCATCGGAGAAGGAATGGTGACCCGCAATCCGCCGTATCCGGCCAGCTTGACCTGGGGCCGGACCTCGACGATGGCGTCGAAGCTGACCGGTCCGTCGTGCTCACCGCCGGTGATGTCGACCTGAGGCGGGGCAATGACGTCGATGTCATGGCCGCGGATGGCCTCGCTGTAGTACCCGGCCAGCGAGCTGCGGATGGCCTCGGCCCGGGCAGTCTCCTTGCCGAGGCGCGCTTCGAGAATTCGCCGGGGCGCCTTTCCGGGTCGGAACCCGGGGATCCGCACGTCTCTCGCCATCTTGCGATAGGTGGCGTCCAGAGCCTTCTCGAACTCTTGCTCGTCGATCGTGACCGAGAGCTTTATCTTGTTCCCCTCGAGGGGCTCGACGACAGTTTCCATACGGGTGACGCAGTCTACCGACCGGACCGAGCGATGCGGGCCAAGGCGGAGACATGAGGCCAGGCCGGTACCATTGGCCCGACCACGGGGAGTAGCGCAGCGGAAGCGCACCTGCTTTGGGTGCAGGAGGTCGGGGGTTCAAATCCCCCCTCCCCGACCGGTGCAGCGACGCGCGGCCGACGGTAACGTGTCGCCCGCTGCGGGTGTAGCTCAATGGCTAGAGTCCCAGCCTTCCAAGCTGGTCATGCGGGTTCGATTCCCGTCACCCGCTCTCGAGGAAACGCCCAGGTCAGCGGGGTGAGTGGGTCGCTGTCGGTGCTCCTTGGGAGGGCCGAAAAGGCTGGCTTGCCACACGCGTGAGGGCGATTGCGCCCCTCAGAGCGAACGCGATCCTGCCTCGGCAGCGCATCGGACGACCGCGATTGTGGGCGCCATGGCGCGATGCGCTACTCGGATCATGTCGTTACGGATCCGGACTTCCTTGGCGGCGCGTTCTGCACTTAGGCCTACGACGACGAGAGCCGAGCCCGCCTCCCCCACTTCGCCGCCTCTGTACTTGTCCATCGCGGCTGTCACGGCCGACACCTCGGCTTCGGAATAGCTCATGGTTCCTCCCGGAGACCGAGAGCGAGCTTGTCCCGGCTTGCCATCAGAAGCGGTACTCGGTGGCGAGCTCGACTCTGACCGACTGGCCTTAATGTCAGCCGACTCAACGGCAGCGAAACGGACCACGTCCGAGTATCCGATGGAGCCCTTGCGGCGCCCGGTCACGAGCACCAAATCGACGCCGACGACGGCTCTTGCTGGTGTCGGGAGGTCGGTCAGGACGGGGCTTGGGGGTCTCGAACGATGCCTACCCCCATCCCCTGACCTCAGCTCCGGGATTCGCTTGACACCTAATATAGCTATATGGCTAAATAGCGATATGGCAAATGATGATGCTTCGGTGTTCCGGGCGCTGGCCGATCCGACCCGCCGCCAGATCCTCCAGGACCTGCGCGACGGCGAGCTCTCAGCGGGTGAGATCGCGTCGCGCTTCTCGATCAAGGGCCCGTCGGTGTCCCGTCACCTGTCGATCCTTAAGGCGGCCGGTCTGGTCAGGGAGCGTCGTGACGCCAACCGGATCATGTACTCGCTGGGCGAGGAACGCCTGGCCCTGTGCGTGGGCGGGTTCCTGTCGACGGTCTGCCCGGAGCAGGTGGTTCTGCGCCGCCGCCGGCCGGAGCAGACGACGGGGAGCGAGTCATGAGGAGCCCTGACCTTCAAGCGGCCATGGAGCGACGAATCTTGGTGAACTACCGGGTCGACCCCGACGCCTTGGCGTCGATTCTGCCGGCGCCGTTCCGGCCCGCCCTGGTTGAGGGTCACGGTCTTGCGGGTATCTGCCTGCTTCGCCTCGGGCACATCCGCCCGGCCGGGCTTCCCACCCGTCTCGGGCTGACCACCGAAAACGCCGCCCACCGGATAGCCGTGTGCTGGGATACCACCGACGGGCCGGTAACAGGCGTGTACGTCCCCCGAAGGGACACCTCGTCACGAGCGGCGACGCTGGCCGGCGGTCGCCTGTTTCCCGGTTGGCAACACCTCGCCCGCTTCAAGGTCGAAGAAGGCGCTGGACGCTTCCGGGTGCACGTCGAGAGCCGCGACAGAGCGGTGGAAATCCGGGTCGCCGCCCATGTGGCCGACACCGTGATGGCCGGATCGGTGTTTCCGAACCTCGACGCGGCGTCCAGGTTCTTTCAATGGGCGCCGCTCGGCTACGCGGCCACACCCTCGCCGGGCGTCTTCGATGGTGTCGAACTTGCTGCCGATGGTTGGGAGATGCGTCCCCTGCAGATCGACGAGTCCTCATCGAGTTTCTTCGGCAACCCGCGGCGGTTCCCTCCCGGCACAGCCACCATCGACAGCGCCTTCCTGATGGGCGGCCTCGACACGACGTGGCACGCCCTGCCGAAGATGCTCGCGGCAACGCTCCCCGGCCCCAAGGTCGCAGCATGACGACGACACTTGGCATCTCGTCACTGTGGGCTGGATGCAAAACCACGCACGCGACCGGCCGTGCTCCGAGGGCGCGGATGGTCCCAACCGGCAACTTGATCGCCGCGTGGACGCATGCCGGGTGGCGGGCCGGCGCCTGCCTCGGTGCCGGGTTCGGCGCTTGCCTCGCGCTGGCCTCGGGGCTGTACGGGCTCGCGATCATCACCACCCCCGTCGGTGTCCTCGTCGGCGCGGCCCTTGGCCTGGCGCTCGGCGTGATCAACGGTGTCGTGCTCGCCCGGCTCGACGGCACCCGTCTCCTTGGCGGGACGCCTCAGACCCGGGTTCGACGAGCGACGACAGCGGCCGTGGTGACGACAGGGCTCAGCATGTTCGCCACCCAAGTCGCCTTGTTCGGCTGGATCTCGGATCGGGCGCCCTGGTTCTGGCTGGCGTACCTGCCGCTGGCAGCCGCACTGCTGATGGCAGCCGTCACAGCCCGGCGGCTGCCGCCGGGTCACGCCCGATAGCGGCTGGCCGTGCGGCGTGTCCAGCGCCTGTTCGCTGAGGGGGTTGCCGCTGCGGCCCGCGCGGCCTCGATTCCCGTCACCCACTCTCGACAAGCCCAGGTCAGATGGGGTAAGCGGGTCGTTTAGGGCAGCGAGCAGTTGCTGAAGCCGCTCATGGCGGATATGAGCAGCGTGCCGCCGCCCGCCGGGTTGAGGCCGTTGACGTAGCTTTCGACGCCCGGCGACGCAGTGGCGGCCATGCCGTTGACACCGAAGGCATTGATCGTCGAGGCCGTACCCTGCTTCCAGAGGCCGATCCCCATGGCCGGCCCGGTGCTGCCCGCGCTGGTATTGCCCGAGATGTTGAGGCATACGGTCTCGTTGTTGCTCGTTGCGTTGCCAGAATCGACCCGGATGCCCTGACTGACACCGCTCAACGGGGCGGCGACAGTGTTGTTCTGGATCTTGGTGTTGAGGGTGCCGGTAGCGTTTTGGGCCACGGCCAGGATGCCATCGCCGTCGGTGGCGCTGATGTTGTTGTTGGTGATCGTGGTCGTCAACCTCGGCGTGTCGGAGGCGCTGAAGGCGAACGAGGTCCCCACACCGATCCCCTGGGCTCCGGAGCTGTTGTTGGCCACGACGACGTTGTTGTTGATCGTCTCGGTCACGTTGGCGAAGCCGAGCGACGAGCTCGAGATGCCGATTCCTTTGGTGTTGCTGATGTTGTTGCCGGAGATGTTGAAGTTGCCCTGACCCTTGCCGTTGACCAGGGCGATGAGGCCTTCGGCCCCGATGGGGTTGGCGGCGCTGGCTCCGGCGATGACGTTGTTGGTGATGGCGATGATGTTGGTGGCATCGCCCGGTATCCCGACTGTGCCCGCCGGCGCGGCGGCCGAGTTGGCGTCGCCGCCTTGCACCTGGAGGGCGGGGGCACTCGGGAAGTTGGTGATGTGGTTGCTGTCGATGGTCGCCTTGGTGACGTTGGCGACCGTCGACGCATTACCGAAGGCGGCCACCAGGATGCCAGAGCCCTTCGACGAGGCGGTCGAGGTGCTGCTGGTGATGGTGTTGTTGGAGATGTTCATGTGGACGATGACGCCGCTGTAGTTGACGATGTCGATGCCGTGGTAGAAGGCGTTGGTCAGGGTGTTGTTTGTGATGGTGACGTCACCGATGACGTTCTGCTCGTTGCCGACGCCGGTGGTGTTGAAACCGATGTTGGAGTCGTCGGTGGTAGTACCCGCGGTGTCCGAGTTGGTGATCGTGCTGTGGTCGAGGAAGAAGTCCTTGTTCATGCCCGGCGTGTCGCCCGCGCCATTGCCGGAACCGCCCCGGATCCCGCTGCCCCCGGTGTCGTGGATATTCATCCACGAGAGCGACGTGCCCTCGGTGCCGGTCAGCGAGATACCCGGCCCGGTGGTGTGCTGGATGATGCCCCCGCTGTCGGCGGTCGCCGAATCCCCGGTCACGGTCAAACCGGCCACGAGGCCGGTGTTCCTGAGGATGATGCCGCTTGACGGTCCGCCGGAGCTCGTACCGGCCGTGATGCTCTTGAAGGCGAGCCCGTTCGCCCCAATGGTTGTGTTTTCCACGTCGAGGGTGGGGCCGTTCGTCGAAGCCAGGGTGTTGTTGAGACCGGTCACGGTCACGGTGCCGCCATTGGATGCGGTAAGCGCCGACTGGATGTTACCGACGGAGACCGTGACGCCGCCCGTGAAGTTGATGGTGGTGGCGGTGTTGTTGAACACGTTTATGCCCATCCCCCCCGCCGCGATCTGACTGACAGCACCTGACAAGGTGACAGTCCCGCCCGTGCGAGCCGAGATGCTGACGACGTTGGCACCGCCTGCAGCTGTGATCGTCGCACCGACGTTGAACGCCCCGTTGCCGCCGGATACGACGAGGCCGGTCCCGCCGTTGGTCGTGATGTTCGATGAGGTGATCGTCGTGGCATTGACGTTGATGGCGCGCACACCGTTTCCTGCGGAGGCGTTGACGTCTATACCGCTGATCGTGTCACCCTCCGCCAGCGTGATCCCGGGGTTCCCGCCGGCGTTGGTGATGGTCGGATTGGGACCGCCGGCGGTAAAGATCGTGTGCCCGCCGATGACCAGACCAACCGACGTGCTGAGCAGGGTCTGGGTGGCCTTCAGGGTGATGCCACCGGTGTAGTCGGGTGGGGCCCCTTGGCCGTTGAGGAAGATGTAGTCCCCGGTCCCGGCCACCGGCTCCACCGAAGAGAGCACGTTGAACGGCGAGATCGATCTGCCGTCCCCATTGACGTTCGCAGAGTTGACGTACCAGACCATGCCGGCCACGGTGATGGTGGCAGTGTTTGACGCAGAGTGGAACCCGTTGGACACGGTGTAGGTGAAGGTGTCGTTACCGGTGAAGCCCACCGGCGGGTTGTACGTGAAGGTGCCGTTGGTGTTGACCGTGAGCAGCCCGCCCTGGGTCGTCGTGGAGGGCCCGCTGGCGGTGAGGGTGTGGCCGGTCGGGTCAGAGTCACCTGTGAGCAGGTTGGGTGGCGAGGCGAGGATCACCGACGGCTGGTCCGGGGCGGTGCCCACGCCGAAGGTGGTGTTGCCCACAGCACCGCTGAAGCTGTGCGCAATCACGATGGGTGGCGGGATCACGACCGGGTTGGTGATGGCGTTGGTGGCGCAGGTGGCGGCGTTGCCGCACCCTGGGGTGTTGACGTTGGTGAAGCTGCCCTGGTTGGTGATCGTCGACCCATCGGCGTCGGTGCTGTCCACGGTCACCTGGAAGCTCAACGTCAGGGGGCCGCTCAAGGCTGCGACCGAAGTGATGGTCCACGTGACCGTGCCCGACGCCTCGTTGGCGCTGCAGTTGGGCGTCGAGCCACAGGTGGCCGAACTCGCCACATAGGTGGTCCCCGCGGGGATGGCATCAGTCACCGTCCCCGCGCCCGACGCCGTGGCGCCGGTGTTGCTCACCTTCAGGTTGTAGGTGATAGGGGCCGACTGGCCTGCGGTCACCGTGACACCGGCCCCCGGGGTCGGCTCCGACTTCACCACCGAGATCGACGCCGCCGTCACCACCGGGTTGGACACGGTGTTGGTGGCACAGGTGGCCGCATTGGCGCAACCCGGCGTGTTGACATCGGTGAAGTTGCCCTGATTCGAGATCGTCGACCCGTTGGCGTCGCCCGCGTTGACCGTCACCTGGAACGTCAAATTGTTGGTGCTCGACGGCGCCACCGACGTCAACGTCCACGTCACGGTCCCCGACCCGAAACTTGCAGTGCAAATCGGGGTCACGCCGCAACTCGCCGAGCCCGCCACATACGTAGTGCCCACCGGGATGCCATCAGTGACCGTCACCGAACCCGACGCCGTGCCACCGGAGTTCGTCGACCGCCAACTGATACGTGACCGGAGCCACCTGACCCGCCGTCACCGAGACACCGGCCCCCGGGGTCGGCTCCGACTTGACCACCGAGATCGACGCCGCCGTCACCACCGGGTTCGACACCGTGTTGGTGGCACAGGTAGCCGCATTGGCGCAACCCGGCGTGTTGACATCGGTGAAGTTGGCGGTGTTGGCGATGGTGGACCCGTTGGCATCGCCCGCGTTGACCGTCACCTGGAACGTCAAATTGTTGGTGCTCAACGGCGCCACCGACGTCAACGTCCACGTCACGGTCCCCGACCCGAAACTTGCAGTGCAAATCGGGGTCACGCCGCAACTCGCCGAGCCCGCCACATACGTGGTGCCCGCCGGGATGGCATCAGTCACCGTCACCGAACCCGACGCCGTGCCACCGGAGTTCGTCACCGCCAACTGGTAGGTGACCGGGGCCACCTGACCCGCGGTCACCGTGACGCCGGCCCCCGGGGTCGGCTCGCTCTTGGTCACCGTGATCACGGGCGCCACAACCACCGGGTTGGTGATGGTGTTGGTGGCACAGGTAACCGCATTGGCGCAACCCGGGGTGTTGACGTCGGTGAAGCTCCCCTGGTTGGAAATCGTGGACCCGTTGGCGTCACCGGCGTTGACCGTCACCTGGAACGTCAAGTTGTTGGTGCTCAACGCCGCCACCGACGTCAACGTCCACGTCACCGTCCCTGATGCAAAGCTCACGCTGCAGCTCGGCGTCACACCACAGCTGGCCGACGCCGCCACATACGTGGTCCCCGCCGGGATGGCGTCGGTCACCGTCACCGGTCCCGACGCGGTACCCCCCGAGTTCGTCACCGCCAACTGATAGGTGACCGGGGCCGACTGGCCTGCGGTCACCGTGACACCGGCCCCCGGGGTCGGCTCCGACTTCACCGCCGAGATCGACGCCGCCGTCACCACCGGGTTCGACACGGTGTTGGTGGCACAGGTAGCCGCATTGGCGCAACCCGGCGTGTTGACATCGGTGAAGTTGCCCTGATTCGAGATCGTCGACCCGTTGGCGTCGCCCGCGTTGACCGTCACCTGGAACGTCAAATTGTTGGTGCTCGACGGCGCCACCGACGTCAACGTCCACGTCACCGTCCCCGACCCGAAACTTGCAGTGCAAACCGGGGTCACGCCGCAACTCGCCGAGCCCGCCACATACGTGCTGCCCACCGGGATGCCATCGGTGACCGTCACCGAACCCGGACGCCGTGACCCACCGGAGTTCGCGACCGCCAACTGATACGTGACCGGAGCCACCTGACCCGCCGTCACCGAGACACCGGCCCCCGGGGTCGGCTCCGACTTGACCACCGAGATCGACGCCGCCGTCACCACCGGGTTCGACACCGTGTTGGTGGCACAGGTAGCCGCATTGGCGCAACCCGGCGTGTTGACATCGGTGAAGTTGGCGGTGTTGGCGATGGTGGACCCGTTGGCATCGCCCGCGTTGACCGTCACCTGGAACGTCAAATTGTTGGTGCTCAACGGCGCCACCGACGTCAACGTCCACGTCACGGTCCCCGACCCGAAACTTGCAGTGCAAACCGGGGTCACGCCGCAACTCGCCGAGCCCGCCACATACGTCGTGCCCGCCGGGATGGCATCAGTCACCGTCACCGAACCCGACGCCGTGCCACCGGAGTTCGTCACCGCCAACTGGTAGGTGACCGGGGCCACCTGACCCGCGGTCACCGTGACGCCGGCCCCCGGGGTCGGCTCGCTCTTGGTCACCGTGATCACGGGCGCCACAACCACCGGGTTGGTGATGGTGTTGGTGGCACAGGTGGCCGCATTGGCGCAACCCGGGGTGTTGACGTCGGTGAAGCTCCCCTGGTTGGAGATCGTGGACCCGTTGGCGTCACCGGCGTTGACCGTCACCTGGAACGTCAAGTTGTTGGTGCTCAACGCCGCCACCGACGTCAACGTCCACGTCACCGTCCCTGATGCAAAGCTCACGCTGCAGCTCGGCGTCACACCACAGCTGGCCGACGCCGCCACATACGTGGTCCCCGCCGGGATGGCATCGGTCACCGTCACCGGTCCCGACGCGGTACCCCCCGAGTTCGTCACCGCCAACTGATAGGTGACCGGGGCCGACTGGCCTGCGGTCACCGTGACACCGGCCCCCGGGGTCGGCTCCGACTTCACCGCCGAGATCGACGCCGCCGTCACCACCGGGTTCGACACCGTGTTGGTGGCACAGGTAGCCGCATTGGCGCAACCCGGCGTGTTGACATCGGTGAAGTTGCCCTGATTCGAGATCGTCGACCCGTTGGCGTCGCCCCCGTTGACCGTCACCTGGAACGTCAAATTGTTGGTGCTCGACGGCGCCACCGACGTCAACGTCCACGTCACCGTCCCCGACCCGAAACTTGCAGTGCAAATCGGGGTCACACCGCAACTCGCCGAGCCCGCCACATACGTGGTGCCCGCCGGGATGGCATCGGTGACCGTCACCGAACCCGACGCCGTGCCCACCGGAGTTCGTCACCGCCAACTGATACGTGACCGGAGCCACCTGACCCGCGGTCACCGAGACACCGGCCCCCGGGGTCGGCTCCGACTTGACCACCGAGATCGACGCCGCCGTCACCACCGGGTTCGACACGGTGTTGGTGGCACAGGTGGCCGCATTGGCGCAACCCGGCGTGTTGACATCGGTGAAGTTGGCGGTGTTGGCGATGGTGGACCCGTTGGCATCGCCCGCGTTGACCGTCACCTGGAACGTCAAATTGTTGGTGCTCAACGGCGCCACCGACGTCAACGTCCACGTCACGGTCCCCGACCCGAAACTTGCAGTGCAAATCGGGGTCACGCCGCAACTCGCCGAGCCCGCCACATACGTGGTGCCCGCCGGGATGGCATCAGTCACCGTCACCGAACCCGACGCCGTGCCACCGGAGTTCGTCACCGCCAACTGGTAGGTGACCGGGGCCACCTGACCCGGGGTCACCGTGACGCCGGCCCCCGGGGTCGGCTCGCTCTTGGTCACCGTGATCACGGGCGCCACAACCACCGGGTTGGTGATGGTGTTGGTGGCACAGGTGGCCGCATTGGCGCAACCCGGGGTGTTGACGTCGGTGAAGCTCGCCCTGGTTGGAGATCGTGGACCCGTTGGCGTCACCGGCGTTGACCGTCACCTGGAACGTCAAGTTGTTGGTGCTCAACGCCGCCACCGACGTCAACGTCCACGTGACCGTCCCTGATGCAAAGCTCACGCTGCAGCTCGGCGTCACACCACAACTGGCCGACGCCGCCACATACGTGGTCCCCGCCGGGATGGCATCGGTCACCGTCACCGGACCCGACGCGGTACCCCCCGAGTTCGTCACCGCCAACTGATACGTGACCGGAGCCGCCTGGCCTGCGGTCACCGTGACACCGGCCCCCGGGGTCGGCTCCGACTTCACCACCGAGATCGACGCCGCCGTCACCACCGGGTTCGACACCGTGTTGGTGGCACAGGTGGCCGCATTGGCGCAACCCGGCGTGTTGACATCGGTGAAGTTGCCCTGTTGGCGATCGTGGACCCGTTGGCGTCGCCCCCGTTGACCGTCACCTGGAACGTCAAATTGTTGGTGCTCGACGGCGCCACCGATGTCAACGTCCACGTCACCGTCCCCGACCCGAAACTTGCAGTGCAAACCGGGGTCACGCCGCAACTCGCCGAGCCCGCCACATACGTACTGCCCACCGGGATGCCATCGGTGACGGTCACCGTACCGGACGCGGACCCACCGGAGTTCGTCACCGCCAACTGATACGTGACCGGAGCCACCTGACCCGCGGTCACCGAGACACCGGCCCCCGGGGTCGGCTCCGACTTGACCACCGAGATCGACGCCGCCGTCACCACCGGGTTCGACACCGTGTTGGTCACACAGGTAGCCGCATTGGCGCACCCCGGCGTGTTCACATCGGTGAAGTTGGCGGTGTTGGCGATGGTGGACCCGTTGGCATCGCCCGCGTTGACCGTCACCTGGAAACTGAGGTTCTCGGTACTCAACGCCGGCACCGACGTCAACGTCCAGGTGACCGTCCCCGCCGCCTCGGTCACGCTGCAACTCGGCGTCGCCGCCGGACACACCGCCGAGGCCGCCACATACGTCGTGCCCGCCGGGATCGCATCGGTCACCGTCACCGAACCCGACGCCGTCCCACCCGAGTTCGTCACCGCCAACTGATACGTGACCGGAGCCACCTGACCCGCCGTCACCGTCATCCCGGCCCCCGGGGTCGGCTCAGACTTCACCACTAGTGATCGAAGGCACTGACAACACCGGGTTCGACACCGTGTTGGTGGCACAGGTGGCGGCATTGCCACAACCCGGCGTCCTGACATTGGTGAAGCTGGCCATGTTGACGATCTTCGATCCGTTGGCGTCGTTGGCTTTGACCGACACCTGGTAGGTCAAGTTGTTGGTACTCACCGCCGACACCGACGTCAGCGTCCACGTAATCGTCCCGGAGGCGAAAATCACGCTGCAGTTCGGGGTGGCCCCACAACTGGCCGAGCCCGCCACGTAGGTGGATCCCGCCGGGATGGCGTCGGTCACCGTCACGGAGCCCGAAGCAGTGCCGCCCGAGTTGGCGACGGCCAACTGGTAGGTGATCGGCGTCGCCTGGCCCGCGTTCACCGTGACAGCCGGCGCCCGGTGTCGGCTCCGACTTCGTCACCGTGATCGACGCCGGAGTGATCACCGGGTTGCTAACCATGTTGGTGGCGCAAGCAGCGGCGTTGCCGCAACCCGGCGTCATCACGTTGGTGAAACTCGCCTGATTCGAGATCGTCGACCCGTTGGCATCGCCCCCGTTGACCGTCACCTGGAACGTCAAGTTCTTGGTGCTCAACGCCGGCACCGAGGCCAGCGTCCATGTGACCGTCCCGGTGGCGAAATTGACACTGCAGGCCGGAGCCGCACCGCAGCTCGCGGAGCCCGCCACATAGGTGGTGCCGGCCGGGATGGCGTCGGTGATGGTCACCGTGCCGGAAGCGGTCCCTCCGGAGTTGGCGACGGTCAATTGGTAGGTGACTGGAGCTGCCTGGCCGGCGGTCACGGTCGTCCCGGCGCCTGGTGTCGGCTCGGACTTGACCACGGTGACCGACGCCGGGGTCACGACGGGGTTGGTAACGGTGTTGGTGGCGCAGGTGGCGGCGGTGCCGCAGCCCAGGGTCTTGATGTTCGTGAAGTTGGCGAGGTTGGAGATCGTTGACCCGTTGGCGTCGTTGGCGTTTACCGTCACCTGGAAAGACAGGGTTCCGGTGGTGGTCGCGGCGACCGACGTCATGGTCCAGGTGGCGGTGCCCGTGGCGAAGCTGACGCTGCAGTTCGGGGTGGACCCGCAGGTGGCGGAACCGGCCACATACGTGGTGCCCACGGGCGCCGCGTCGGTGACCACGACCTGGGCCGATCCGGTGCCACCTGAGTTGGTGACCGCCAATTGATAGGTGATCGGTGTCGCCTGCCCGCTGGTCACGGTGGTCCCTGCGCCCGGCGTGGGCTCGGACTTGGCGACGGTGATCGAGGCCTGGGGTATGACCTTGATGATGACGATGGCAGGGGCGGAGAAGGCCACGCCATCGTTGTTCCGGTAGGTGAACGTGTCGATGCCGCTGAAGTCCGGAGCCGGCGTGTAGGTGAAGGAGCCGTCGGCGTTGAGCGTGAAGGCGGCGGAATGCGACGGTCCGGAGACGACCGAGGCGGTCAGCGTTCCGCCGCTCGGGGCGGAGTCGTTGCCCAGGACGCCGGGAGGGGGAACGGTCAGCGACTGGTTCTCGACCACCGAGTAGTTGTCGTTGACCGCTACGGGAGGGGCATGAGAGCTGATCTCGACCGGAGGCGAGTTGCCGGACTGCACCAATGCTCCCGACACCTTGTTCCCCAGGGCTTCAACGCCTCCTGTGTTGTTCTGGAGGGTCAGGGAGCCCTGGATGGTGTTGATGCCGCAACCGCCGTCGGTGGGATCGCCGATCATGACGGGTCCGATCGCGCCGTTCACCGTGACGGAGCCGCCAATCGTGCTGCTGCACACTCGGATTGCCCCCGAGGAACTGGCGCTGATCGAACCCGTCAGCGTGGAGTTCTCCACGTCGATCGACCCACCGGCCTGGACGGTGATCCCGCCGGCGACCTGGGCGTTGACCACGCACACCGACCCGGTTGCCATGATCGTGCCGACGTGCTTGCCGGTGATGGTGGTCCCGCACGCCACGTCGTAGGAAATCGAGGCCGAACTCTGATCGAAGTTGGCGCTCCCCGAATAGGTCGCGGTGACGGTGTGGCCGCCGGCACCCAACGGTGATGTCGAGAACGAGGCACTGCCTCTGACCAGGGTCTTCGTACTCGTCTGCACGCCATCTACTGCGAAACTCACCGAGCCGGTCGGGGTCCCGGTGGCGGGAGCAACGGGTGTGACCGTGGCCGTGAACGTGACCAATTGCCCGAACGCTGATGATCCAGGTGTCGCCACCAGGGACGTCGTGGTGTTGACGTTTGTCGGCGGAGCAGGCGAAGGCCCCGTCGCGAGTCGGACCGCGGGCGCGGCCACGGCGCTGGGCGCCATCCCGGCGATGGGAACCAAGGCCAGCATCAGGACCAGTGGCAGCCCCATGGCGAGTACGACAACTGGCCGTCGCGGAGTGCGGCCGGATGTGAACGTTCGCATAGCCCCCTGAGTTCTGTAAGCCCCCCGTGCTGCAAGTTTTGGACGGTACCAAGTTTCGTTCGGGATTGGTGGCGGGGTGTCGGGGGTTTGCGCGCGGGATAGCTCCGGCTCTACCGCGGGACGCCCGTGCGATCACCTGAACGGCAACAACTCCGTGCAGACCGTCCCACCGGCGACGTGGACACGCAGGGCAGGAGCTGACGGAGCATCGCCGGCCGTGGCCCTCTTCGCTCGAAAGGCCGAGCCGGCGCTCGCGTCTCAGCCGGAGCCGGAGCCGGACCAAACGGAGCCGGGGCTCGAGTGCGTGGTGCCGCTCGTTCGGGCCGACGCTCACTGGGAAGAACTGGCCGATCCGTCCGCACCGGTCGTCGAGGCCCTGGTCGGGTCGCTCGTCGTGGTGTACGCCTTCGACGAGGACACCCGGTTCCGCATGGTCGCGCAGCGCGATCTAGTACGGCTCGGAGTGGATCGAGACGCCCTGGCGGTCGCCGCCTATGACCACCTCCTCGACCGGATGGCCGACCTCCAACTTCTCGATCGTCCCGATGGCTGTGGCATGGTCCGCCTCGACGGAAACCTCGAATCGTCGGCCATCCTCGTGCCCCAGCTGTGGCACGACATCGGCGAGATACTCGGCGACGACGTCCTCGTCGCCGTGCCCGCCCGAGACATCGTGCTGTTCTGCGGCGCCGGCAACGATGCCGTGAAGCCAGCGCTTCGAGCGGCCCGGGACCGGGTCCTTGCCGTGGGCGACCACAAGATCACTACGGACCTGTTCCGGTTCCACGCCGAGTCGTGGCAGGTCGAGCCGGGGTAGCGCCAGACTGAACGGCGTGGCCCGCGAGCAGCGCCTGGTATTTGGGGAGGTCGCTGAGCTATACGACAAGGCTCGCCCCACCTACCCGCCCGCGTTGATCGACCACCTCGGCGCCCTCGCGGGCCCCGGGGGCCGGGCCCTCGACGTGGGTTGCGGCACCGGCAAAGCGACGGTGCTCCTGGCGGAACGGGGTCTCCGCGGTGTCGGGCTGGAGCCCGACCCAGACATGGCCGCCGTCGCCCGGCGCAATCTGGCGCCGTTCCCCGCTTGGTCGGTGGCGACCGGCGACTTCGAGGAGTACGGCGCGGACGGTCCCGCCGGAGCCGGGGGGACCGCATCCGCAGCGTCCGGATTCGACCTGCTCACCAGCGCCCAGGCATGGCACTGGCTCGACCCCCAGCGACGCTTCCACCAGGCGGCGCGACTCCTGCGGTCGGGCGGCTGGCTGGCCCTGTTCTGGAACCGGACCGCGGATGACAGCTCGGCGGTCCGCCGGGACGTCGACGCCGTGTATGCCGAGTTATTCCCCGGGCTGTCGCACCATGGCGCCCTTACGTCGGGGCGCCCACCGGCGGGATCACCGCCGGTGGAGGCCGGTTTCGACGAGCCGCTGTGGCGAGTGTTCCCGTGGGTGTGCCGCTACACGACGAGTGAGTGGACGGACCTGGCGCAAACCCACTCCGATCACCGCATGCTTGCGGCCGACCAGCGACAGATCCTCCTCGACCGTCTCATCGCGGTCATCGACGGCCACGGCGGCACCTACGACCATCCGTACAACTGCTGGTTGTGGACCGCCCGGCGGCGTTGACGAGGTCCCGCGGGCCTTCCGGTGCCGCCGTTCGCGAAAGTCCCCGCGGTACCCTCAGGGTCGTGCGGCGTGTCACGGTTTCGTTGGCGGGTTTGGTTCTGCTGTTGGGCGCCTGCGGAGGCGGCCACGCCAAGGTGGCAGCGCCGCCGGTGACGACCACGACGGTCGAGCCCACGACGACGACGACGACCGATCCCGGTCCGCCCCAGGGGACCTTCCTGGTGGCGACGCCCAAGTCGAGTCCCTTGCAGTACTCGGCGAGTCCCGGTGGCCCACCGGTCGGAACGCTGCCGACGGTCACATGGGGCGGCCAGACGGTCCGTCCTGTCGTCAGCGAGACCGACACATGGGTCCAGATTGGGTTGGACAAGCGACCCAACCTTTCTACGGCGTGGGTACCCCGTGACGGGGTCGACCTGGCGTTGACCGCCTATCGCATCGAGATCTCGATCAGCAAGCGCAACTTGACCCTGTTCCAGAACGGGACGGCGATTCACAGCGCCCCGGTCGGCGTCGGCAAGGCAATCTGGCCGACACCGATGGGTCGAACATTCGTCGATGCCGTCGTGGCCACCCCCAAGTTCCAGCTGTACATCTACGGGCCCACCGTGTTGATCCTGGGTAGCCACTCCGACGTGTTCACTGATTTCGACGGCGGTGACGGCACGGTCGCCATTCACGGTTACCCGTCCGACCCTGGCTCGACCATGGGCGTGGCGTCCTCCCATGGTTGCATCCGGGCCAGCCCCGCGACCATCAGCGCCATCGACATCGTGCCCCTCGGCACCCCCGTCGACGTCGTGGCCTGACCCAGAACGGGGGAGAACCGAGTCAATCGCAGGAGGGGTCATGGCTGTCACGCGCGCGAGAGCGGGTGAAGGGGATCAGCTCAGCATGCTGTCCTCGTGACCTTTGATCCCCGTTGGGGCACAAACGCCGGCATCATCGGTGATTGCCGCGTGACCAAGGCCCGTGCGCCACCGGCCGCAAAAGAACGCGCCTGGAACCGGGCGAAGTCCCCGGACGGTCCGACTCGGTCCCCGGTCCGATTTCGTGGCAGGTATCCGGGGCACTCCGAATCACGACACTGCGCTGAATGTGCACAAAAGGCGGATTCAGGTCGTTCAGGATGGGGTCATGGCTTGTTCACGCCGCGCTGACAGCCGGGAGACAGGGCGGAAATCCAGCTCAGCCATGCTGACTCCGTGACCCATTGATCCCCGTTGGGGCACAAACGCCGGCATCATCGGTGATTGCCGGCGTCGAGCAGGCCCGTTGCGCCACAGGGCCGCCAACTACAACAACTACAACTGACGAGGTCCCCGAGCTCCTCCTGGTCCGGGGACCTCGTCGCGTCACCCACTCACGGGTTGGGTCAAGGTTTGCGGCCGGCCCGGCCGGCCCGGCCGGCCCGGGCCGGCCCGGCGGCCGTGGAGCAGGTAGCCGGCGACGAAGCCGAGCAAGTTGGTCACCAGCAGGACCCAGATCAAACGCGACCGGGTGTGGAAGAAGACGAAGCTGACCTTCACCTGCTGGGTGTTGCCCAGGATGAACGCCACCAACACGGCGATCACAAGCCCGGCGAGAACCAGCTTCGCCACCTGATCATGGCTAGTGGACGGTTGCTTCTTGGGCTCTTCACTCACTCGCAACTCCTTGAGCAGACCCCTTCAGCATGACGCCTATTGTGCCGGTGGCGCGTGCTTCACCGCCGAGTCGCCCGGGTAGGGCTGCCACGTGAACGTGGATCCGACGCCAGGGGCGGTCTTGTTCGATGTCGACGGCACCCTGGTCGACACCAACTACTTGCACGTATGCGCCTGGCTAGGGGCTTTCCAAGCGGTGGGCTGCCCAGTCGACGGTACGGACGTGCACCGGGCGATCGGGATGGGAGCCGAGCAGCTGCTCGAGCGGCTGCTCGGAGCCGAGACCGCCCAGCGCGTCGGCGACGCCGCCCGGGAGGAACACACGGCCCGCTACCAACGGACCTTTCCCCTGATGCGCCGCTTCGAAGGTGCGGGAACCCTTCTTCGCGCCGTCGCCCAGCAGGCGACCGTCGTCCTGGCCACCTCGGCCAGTTCGGCGGAGTTGTCGGCTCTTCGTGCGACCCTGGACGCCGACGATGTGGTGGCCGCCATCACCTCGGCAGAGGACGTCGATGCGGCCAAGCCGCAACCCGATCTGGTCGAGGTTGCCCTCGAACGGGCGGGCGTCCACGCCGATCGGGCCGTGTTCGTCGGTGACACCGTCTGGGACGTCGAAGCGGCGCGACGAGCGGGCGTGCCGTGCGTAGCCGTACTCACCGGAGGGATCAGTCGCTCGGAACTCGCCGACGCCGGTGCCATAGCGGTGTATCAGAACTGCACCGAATTATTGCAAAGACTCGAAGCAAGTCCGCTTCGGAGAGTTTTCGGAGCGTAGGAACTTCCGGCCCGATACCGAAGTCCTCTCGAATACATATCTAGTGGCCGGACGCGCCACCGCCGTGCCCGATATGACGGGCACGGCGGTGATCAGAGTTTTACGGGTTGTTAGCTGGCGCTGCCCATGCCGGTCGGAGCAGTCGAACTGTCCGTCACCGACTCTTGGGGATCGATGCCAGTGGAGTCACGGGCGGTGGAACCACCGACGGGACGGTTGGTCGGGCCCTGGGTGCCGAGGTCATAGCGGCCGGCTTCCTTGCCGTCCTGCTCAGTCATGCTCTCGCCACCGGTCACGCCTTGGACCTTCTCGCCAGCGCCCTCGGGCGCCATCGAGCCGCCGCCACCGCCAGTCGGACCGACCTGACCCTCGCGGTTGGTGTCCTCGGGAGCGTCCTGTCCGGTCAGCTGCCTGCTGACACCTTCAGCTCGCTCTTGCTTCTCATCAGCCATCGGTAAGTTCTCCTCTCGGCGGGTTTCATTTACGTCTATACCCGGTCGTTCGGCAACCCAATCATGGGGTGGCCTCGCCCCAGGGGCCGGCCACCATTTACCCGATGGGGGGTTTCTGGGTAGTCCACGCCGCAATGGAGACGACGCGCTACCGAGCGCTTCGATGAGCACCGACCCGGGGATACCCCCTGTTGGTCTCGACCGGGTATGGCGGCCTTCGCCGCCGCCACCTCGAACGGCCGAGCGGGATGAAGGCGGACGCGCGATGGCAGCCGATGGGGCATGGTGGAGGCGTGGAACGGGGCGTCTTGATCGGTCTGGCTGCTCTGCGATGGGCCGCCTGGCTCGGACTGACCGTGGTCGCCCTGGTCAACCTCCACCGCGACCATCACCCCACATTGGTCGTCCTCGCCATCGTCGTCACTGCTGCGGTGACCGCGGCCGACCAACTGGTGCTCGTGGGGCCCCGGTGGCCGTCGGCCTTGCGGCCTCCCCTCGTCGCCGTCGAAGTGGCCGTGGCGGCACTGGTGATCGGCGCCGACGGGTGGGTCCACCAGGCGTCGGCCACCGGACAGACCCTGGCCGGAATCTGGCCCCTGCCCGCCATCTTGGTGGCGGCCGTGGCGGGCGGCGTCGTGTGGGGCGCGGGCGTCGGGGCAGTACTCAGCGCCGCCCGATTCACGGCTGTCGTCGTCGCCGCGGGCCACGCCGGGGCGACGGGCCGTGACCTGTTAGGCGCCTTCACGACCGGCATGTCCTGGGTTGTCGTCGGGGCAGTGTGCGGCACCATCATCCACCTGCTGCGCCGGGCCCAGCACCAGCTGGCCGAAGCCGAGGCGCGCGACCGCATTGCCCGAGACCTGCATGATGGAGTCCTGCAGACCCTGGCCATGATCGAACGGCGATCCGACTCGGCTGACATCGCGCGCTTGGCGCGCGACCAGGAGCGTGACCTCCGCACCTATCTCTTCGGCGACCGTTCCGGGTCGGGCAACCTCCCGGCGGAGTTGCGCCAGGCGGCAGCACGGGCGGAACGAGCCTGGCCCGCCACCGCCGTGACCGTGACCGTGACCGACGACGTGCCGCACCTTCGCTCCGAACAGGTCGAGGCGGTGGTCGGCGCGGCGACCGAAGCCCTGACCAACGCCGCCAAGCACGGGCATGCGGGGCGCGTCGTGGTGTTTGCCGACATCGACGAGTCGTCGGGGGGATTGTTCCTCACCATCAAAGATGACGGGCGGGGATTCGACCCGGCGACGATCGTGGAGGGAGTGGGGATGGCTCGCAGCATCCGCGGTCGGGTCGAGGACCTCGGGGGGCGGGTCGAGTTCGCCTCCGCGGGCGGCGACGGGACCGAGGTCCGCATCGCCTTGCCCGCGATCCAGAAGCGCCGGGCGCCTCGTGGCTGACCCGACGTCACCCGCCAGCCCAACGTCACCCGCCACCTACACGGTGGTCATCGCCGACGACCACCCCACCGTGCGCTCCGGTATCCGGGCCGACATGACACCGCCGCTGGTCGTCGTCGGTGAGGCGGGCGACGCCACCGAGGCGCTGGCGTTGATCGATGCCCTGCAGCCCCACCTGGTCGTGTGCGACCTCAACATGCCCGAAGGCGGAGGGCTCCGGGTCGTGCGGGAAACGACGGCTCGCTACGGCGACGCGGTCAAGGTCGTGGTGTTTACGGTGTCCGAACACGAACGAGATCTCCTCGATGCAGTCGCGAGCGGCGCGTATGGCTACCTGACCAAATCCACGCCTGGTCCCGAGTTGCACCGCCAGCTGCTGCGCGCCGTAGGGGGCGATCCGCCCTTCGCCCCCCAGCTCGCCACCCTCCTGCTGGGCGAGTTCCGCCGAGTGGCCCGTCAGGCGACGGGGACCAACCCCTTGTCGGACCGCGAACGCGAGGTCCTCAATCTGGTCGCCCGCGGGTACACCTACAGGCAAGTCGGCAAGGAACTCTTCATTGCCGAGAAGACCGTGGAGAACCACGTCCGCAACATCTTGGGCAAGCTCCACCTGACCCGGCGGGCGGAGCTGATCCGCTGGGCCGCTGACCACGACATCCGGTAATAGGCACCCTGGGGAAAATGGGGGCCTCGCCCGATATCGGTCGTGCCCCGAGAAGCGCCCCGTGTGGGCATGACCGCATCGTCGCCTCTTGCTCACGCTGGGAAACCTGGAACAGCGATCTAGCGGTTCGTAGTCCCCCGCCGCTTCGAGCACCGCTCGCCCTCAGCACTTGGAAGGGCTGATCGCATGCAGCCCGGCCAAGTCTCCCGCTTGGTAGTCCGTCGGCGACCCGGGCCCCGCCAATCGATACATGACCTCGTTGGCCAAAGCGGCGTGACGCAGGCCCAGGGCATGGGCCAGTTCGTGTCGCACCACCGTGGCCAGGTAGGGCTGGCCGCGGTGGTCGATGACGATGGCCGCATGGGTAAGCCATCCCCCGTTGGCCCGCCACGTGGTCAGGGCCAGATCCCCACCACTTTGGACACTGCCCCAGGTCACGGTGATGTCAGCCGGCCCGGTCACGACCTTGAGGCGCAACCCGGTGATCGAGACCAGCTCGGCGACGACGTCGGAAATGTTGGGTCCCGTGCTTTCGACGGTCACGGAGCGGCACGGGTACCAGCGGTAGCCGATGAGGGCGAAGTCACTGGCGCGTGGGGCCTGGGTGGCGGGCGCGGTAGCGGCCTGGGGCGCCGCGGGAAACGGAACCGTCGTGGTCAGCGCCACGACGGGGACCACTGAAGCGGAGTCGCGGGCGAACGGGCTCGGGGCGTCGGCTGCTAAGCGGTTGCCCGTCTCCCTCAGCGTTTGCCGATCGACCGGATTGGCGGGGGTAGCACTGCTGCTCGCGACCAGGGTGGAACTGATCACGATGGCAATCGCCAGTACGATCCCCGCGCAGGCCGCGATGCGACCGATTCCGTCGTGACGACGGTGCGCCGCTGGCGGTGCCGCGGCCGTCCGTGTCGACTCAGGTCGAGAGATTCGCACTTGACGTCCCTTCGTACGCGGGACCGTCTGCGGTCCCTCAGCACGTGTGCGGTGCCAAGGTCAGTGTCGGATCTGCCCGTCAAGGCGTCGTCAGGTAATGGTCAAGATTTGGTCAAGATACTGGCCCGCAGCCGCGGCGCCGGCCTTCAGACGCGGGATCCGCGCCTCAGGAGAGGTCGGCCATGCGAAAGCCGACGCCCCGCATCGTCAAGACGTAGGAGGTCTGTGGCTCGACCTGGATCTTTCGCCGCAGGTTGGAGATGTGGACATCGACCTTGTGTTCGTCGCCGTACCAGTCCGATCCCCAGATGCGCTCGATCAGCTGAGGGCGGGTGAACACCCGACGCGGGCTCGACGACAGCGCATCGAGGAGGTCGAACTCGGTTCTCGTGAGCAGGACCAGCTCGCCACCGACGTGGACCGTCCGCGCCGTCGGGTCAAGCGCCAGACCGCCGAAGGTCCGGACCCGACCGGAGGCTTGTTGGCGGGGCCGGCGGAGGATGGCATGCACCCGTGCCGCCAGCTCCCCCGGCGAGAACGGCTTGGTCACGTAGTCGTCGGCGCCCACGGTCAGCCCCACAATCTTGTCGACATCGCCGTCCTTGGCCGTCAAGATGATGACGTAGGCCGAGCTGAACGAGCGCAGCTTCCGGCATACCTCGATACCGCCCATGTCGGGCAGGCCCAGGTCGAGCACCACGACATCGGGATCGAAGGCTCGAACCAACGCGATGCCGTCGGTCCCGGCTATCGCCGACCTGACCTCGAACCCCTCGTCGCGCAACACCAACGTGACCAACTCGCGCACGGTCGCCTCGTCTTCCACGATGACCGCCCGCAAACCGCCGGTGTTAGCCATCTGTTTCGGTGCCAGCAGCCAGAAGGAGCCCGATCTCGGTTGCGAATCGGCGTTGTTCGCTGGCCACCTCAGACACGATCGCCAACAAGTCCGGCGATGTCACGGTATTGACGGTGGTGCAGAGTCGAGCGACCGTTGTGGCCCCTATGGTCGCGCTGGCACCTCGGAGCTTGTGCAGCGTCCGCGCCATCGCGTGCCGGTCGTCCCGCGCAGCATCGCGTGCCAGCGCGCCGATCATCGCGTCGGCCTCCCTGCGATAGGTCAAGACGAGCGCCGCCAACTGATCGGTGTGCTCGGGGCCAAACCAGTCTCGGAACACGTTGACGACTGCGATATCGAGCGCCGCCGGGACCGAGATCCCGTTGCGAAACCCGAGGCAGAGGATTCGAACCCACGCCGAGCCTCCAATCTCTACTTTGGCGGACCGCAAGTGGCCTTCGGGCGCGGTCACCGAGGCAAGCGACCGAACCTTCGTCAGGGCGATGGTGACACGCCGACCGTGACCGGACCGTTACCGGCGCTGGTTGGTTCGCCGGCCCACCAAGTGGGAAACAACACCCCGTGCCCCGGATCCGCCGTGTCAGCTGCCTGGACCCGGGAATCATCCGGCGTCGCCACGGCCGAGGATTTGGCTATGCAGACCACCGGGGCCGGCCGGTACGCGAGGCGGAAGTGCTGGAACGCATCCGGGCCCTCGCCATCCCGCCCGCGTGGACCGACGTCTGGATCTGCGTCGACCCCAATGGCCACCTGCAGGCGGTGGGCACCGACGCCAAGGGCCGGCGCCAGTACCTGTATCACGACGCGTGGCGGCAACGGCGGGATCGCCAGAAGTTCGACCGGATGCTCGAGTTCGGCGCGCTCCTGCCCAAACTGCGCCATCACTACCAAGAGGCGCTCAACGCATCGGGGTTGGACGTCGATCGGGTGCTGGCGGCCGCGGTGGCGCTGATCGACCTCGGCTTGTTCCGGATCGGATCACCGGCCTATGCCCGGGACAACGGGACCTTCGGGTTGTGCACCATTGAGCGCCGCCATGTGCGGCTGGTCGATGGCCGGGCTCGATTCGACTTTCCGGCCAAGGGCGGGAAGCGCTGGATCGTCGAGGTGGACCGCCCGGACCTGGTGAAACTGGTGGCCGAGCTGAAGGCGAAGCGGGGCACCGGACCGCGCCTGCTGGTGGCCCCGACGACTGGGGGATGGCGCCCCGTCAACCCGGGAGACGTCAACGACTTCATCAAGGCCGCGGTAGGCGAGGAGTTCTCGGCCAAGGACTTCCGAACCTGGAATGCCACGGTCGTGGCGGCACTGGCGCTCGCACGGCGCGCCGACGAGTCGAAACTGAGCGCTCGCCAGACCGCGGTGTTGGTCAAGCAGGCGATGGAGGAGGTCGCGGCCACGCTCGGCAACACACCCGCAGTGGCCCGACGGTCCTACGTCGACCCGCGGGTGGTGGACCGTTTCGTCGAGGGGCGGACAATTCGCAGTTCGTTGGATCGGGTGAACGCCGATGACGCGGGTCGCGCCGTGGTCGAGGAAGCGGTTCTGGAGCTCCTGAGCGACAAATAAGGTTTCGCGAGTGATGGTTTCCGGAGTGACGGTGGGCGTGACCGCAGGCCCGAGGCCGTCGGCAGCCCGGCATTGAACCTGCCGGTCGAGTTCCGTAGCTGCCCACCTACCGAGCCACCGGCGTCGGAGCTGCTGGCGGCGATGGTCACCGAGATGCTGGCGTTGTACGAGATCACCACGGGCAGGATCGGAGTACCGCTCGAGCCCGAGGAGCTGGCGCCGCCGACGGGCGTCTACCTGGTTGGCTGGATCGACGACGAACCGGCGGCGGGTGGCGGCGTGCGAATGGTCGGGCCCGACGTCGCCGAGATCAAGCGGATGTATGTCCGTCCGGGGTAACCCCCACGCTGCCTATTGGGGAGAGAAGCGCCTGACCTAGGAGGCGGCTCCCGGTGGGCCGACCAACGGCGGGCGCGCCGAAGTAAGGTCGCCGGACGAGAAACGGCTGACATAGTGCTCTTTGTCCTGTCATTGCTCCAGCGTGTCGGCCGCCACCAGATCTATGTCCTGCTGGGACTGGCGGTTGCGGCCATCGTCGGCGGCGGGCTGGCGTTTGCCGTCGTGGAGCACGTCTCGGTCGGTAGCGGCCTGTACTGGGCGGTGACCACCGCGTCGACCGTCGGCTACGGCGACGTCATCCCCCACGACCCCGGCGGCCGGGTGATTGCCGCGGTGGAGATGTTCACCGCCATCCCGCTCTTCGCCGGCGTCTTCGCTACCGTCACGGCCACCGTCACCTCGTTGCAGCTAAAGAACATCCTTCTCGGAGTGGAGCGCAGAGTGCCGGAACACACATTCGTGGCCATCTATGGCAACCATACGATCATCCCCTCCGTTGCCCGCGAGTTGCTGAGCGGAGGCCTGCGCGTGCTGGTCGTGGCCGACAACGTCGACCGGGAGGCGCTTCCCGAAGGCACCAATGTCGTCTCCGGCGACCCGACGTCTGAAGACGTGATCCGCCGGTCGGCACCCGAACGAGCCCAACGGGCGTTGGTCGCCATGAGTACCGAAGGCGACGCCCTCATCACCGCCGTCCTGTTGCGCCATGTCGCGCCAGACCTGGAGATCACCGCCGTGGTCCATTCCGCCCACGTGGCACGCGCCCTTGTCGACCTTGGGGTGGATCAGGCCTTGTCGGCGGAGGAACTGGTCGGCCACGTGGTCGCCATGAGCCTCGAAGCCCCCCACGCGGCCGACCTGATGCGCAACATGGTCGACTCAAACCGTTATCGCTTGCGGGAGATCGACCTCGCCGCCGACTTGGTGGGACTCACGATCAGCGCCGCCCGTACCAGGAATGACGATCTCATCCTCGCCGTCGTGCACGAAGGCGAAGTGATGATGGGCGTCAACAACGACCCCACCCTGACTGCGGGCGACCGGCTGATCGTCTTGTCCCCGTCGACGAAGCCACGGGCCGACCGCCCCCGACCGGCTGATCCCGCCCCCGCCCACTGATCTCCAGGGGGGCTCCGCAGTCGCATCCGAGTCGAGCGAGCGCCCCCGGCAGGACTCGAACCTGCGACCTGCGGATTAGAAGTCCGACGCTCTATCCAACTGAGCTACAGGGGCTGAAGGTCGAGGCGGACTCTAGCCGCGGCCCTGCCTGCGACCCAGGGGAAACGGGATGGCCGGACGTTCACCGCTGACCGCTTTGAGCGTCCGCCGCAGGGCGTCTGCGAGGCAGCCCGGCGCTGGCCCAGGACGAAGGCTCGCCCTTTTCCCCAGACTGCCTTAGCTGGCAGCGAGGAGGTCGCGACCGCCGGTCTCGACCGACGGGTGGCGGAGCTTCGACAGCGCCTGGCGCTCGATCTGGCGGATCCGCTCCCGGGTCAGGTGGAGCACTTCGCCGACCTCTTCGAGGGTTCTCGGGTCGCCTCGGTCCAGCCCGTAACGAAGCCGGAGGATTTCCTTCTCCCGGTCGTCCAAGGGGCTCAGCAGCTTCTCGACCTCGTGGGGCAACATCGCCTCGGCCACGATCTCGAACGTCGACGCGGCCGTCATGTCGGCCACGATGTCGCCCAGCTCGGTGTCGCCGTCGGCCCCAATGGGGGTGTCCAGGCTGACCGGGTCGGTGGCGTGGCCCAGCAACTCGGTGATCTGCTCCTCGGAGAGCTGCAGCGCATCGGCCAGCTCGGCCGGCGTCGGCAGGCGGCCCAGCTCGCCCTCCATGTGGTTGCGCACCCGCAGCAGCCGCCGCACCTGGTCACCGGCGTGCACCGGGAGGCGGATCGTGCGGGCCGAGTTGTCGATGCCCCGGCCGATCGACTGGCGGATCCACCACGTGGCGTAGGTCGAGAATTTGAATCCCTTGCGCCAATCGAACTTCTCGACCGCGTGGATGAGACCGAGGTTGCCCTCCTGCACCAGGTCGAGCAGGGGCATTTCCGACGACTGGTAACGCTTCGCGATCGACACCACCAGGCGCAGGTTGCAGTTGATGAAGTCCCGGGTCGCCGCCTCACCGGCGCGGATCTCCCGCTGGAGGTGGCGGCGCTGGGCGGCCGCGACTGCGGGGCCATTGAGCTCTTCGCCCGCCTGCCGGCCCGCCTCGATGGCGCGCGCCAAACGACCCTCGTCGTCCTTGGTCAGCAGGGGGTATTTGCCGATTTCGTCCAGATACAGCCGAACGAGGTCGGCCTCGGCGCCTTCGGGCCGCTTCTTGGCCATCCCGTCTCTTTCCTCGCTTGAGGGGAAGATACCCCTCCGCGTAGAGCGGAAACACCGATATATCGCCGCCTATGCCCGCCCGGGAGGTTGTTTTGCGATGATCTCCACTCGTCGGTCAAGCGTCGGGTCCGGTTTGCTCCAAATGGGTGGACGCCACCAGCGGGAGCAGGCGATACCCGATCTGCTCGGACAGCGCGATGACTGTGGTGCTGCGGCTGATGCCCCTGACTTCGAGGACGCGGTTGATGATGCGTTGCAGGTCCCGGTTGGTGCGAGCCACGACCCGGCAGTGCAGGTCCCCCGCGCCGGACGTGCCGTGAACCTCGAGGACCTCGGGAATCTCCCGCAGGTGCTCCACCACGTCGTGCAGCCGGCCCTGGGCGATCTCGAGGGTGGTGAACGCCAGGACCTCGTAGCCCATCGCCGCCACGTCGATGTCGGGGCCGAAGCCGGTCACGATCCCCCGCCGCTGGAGGCGATCGAGCCGGGCCTGCACCGTTCCCCGCGCCACACCCAACTGACGGGCCAGTTCCAACACGCCCGCTCGGGGCATGGCCGCGAGCGTCGCCAGCAATCGGCGGTCGAGGGCGTCGAGCCGGCCGGGCTGGTTGGGCGGCGGGCCGGGCTGGTTGGGCGGCGGTTGCGGGCTGGCGGCGATGGTCATTTTGCTCATCCTCGGGCACTCGCCTGTAACGGGACTGAACAGTCTGCCTAGGAGTATTGCAGGCAGTTGACTTGACGAGCAACAAATCGTTCACTGAGCTATACGACATGTTCACCAATCACTCAGAAAGGTGACGCGATGAGCACGACATCGATCTACCCGGACACATCCACCCTTGGCGACACCGCCCGGGAGCTGGTGGCCCGCCATCGCGTCGTCGCCGACAACACCTACACGCGCTGGTTCGCCACCGGCGCCGCCACGACCGACGAGGTCCGCCACCTGACGGTCCAGTTCAGCGTGTTCAGCCACCAGTTCGTGGAGGCCCAGCTCCGCAAGGTCATCAATGCCGCCGATCTGCAGACCTACCGGGCCGGCAAAGAGATCCTGATGAACGAACTGGGCGTGATCTTCAAGCCGCCCACTGCGAACGGTGGCGGGACGGGGACCGGTCCGAGTGACGGGGACATCGACCCGGCGCTGGTTTCGACCGACGGGTCGGTGGATGGCAGCCGTTTCCGCTTCGCGGCCGCCCACTTCGAGTGGTTGCTGCGCTTCGCCGCCCCCCTTGACCTGGGCTTCGACCAGCTCGGGAAGCGCCGCCATGCCACGGCCTCGACGCTGCACTTCTGCGACGAGCTCCTGCGGATCTACGGCAGCGAGGACCCCTCGACCGCCGAAGGGGCCTCCTACGCCGTCGAGCACTGGGCGGCCGCGGGGTTCTGGAAGGAACTGATCGCCGGCCTGCGGGTGACGCAGCGCCGCCACTTCCCCGACCTCAACCTGTCGTTTTGGACCTGGCATGACCAGGTCGAAGACCAGCACGCAGCGCACACCGACGACGAGCTGGCGCAGGCGTCAGGTTTGCCGGGATTTGACGAGGGAAAATTCCTCGCCGGGGCGGCGGAGATGCTCGACGGGGTGCAGGCGTTCTGGGACGGACTCTGGGCCGATCATCTGGTCGGGAGGTCAACGATATGAAAGGCGGGAACGTGGTGTCTTTGGCACCGGTACAGCGGAGTGCAGGGGCCGGGGCGGCCCGGGGGGCGCGGGCGCCGCTTCCGGGCGCGGCCAAGTGGAGCGACTCCTTGGAGGACTGGAGCGACGGCGAGGCGACGATGATGCTGCCTACCCGGGCACCGGCGCGGTACTTCCAGGGGTGGGACTACTTGGAGTTCTGGGTCGGCAACGCCCGGGCGTTCGCGGGCTGGTTGACGTCCGCGTTCGGCTTCGAGATCGTCGCCTACGCCGGCCCGGAGACAGGCTGCAACGACCGGGCGTCGTACGTACTCGAGCAGGGTGCCGTCCGTTTCCTGGTCAGCGCCGCCCTCGGGCCCGCGTCGCCGATCGCCGATCACGTGCGGGCCCACGGCGACGGCGTGCGGGATTTGGCGATTCGGGTGTCGTCGGCCACCGCCGCCTACGACGCCGCCCTCGCCCGAGGTGCGGTGGGCGTGAATCCCCCATGGACCGAGGCCGACGACGCCGGAAAGGTCACGCGGGCCACGATCGCCCTGTATGGCGACACCCAGCACACGTTCGTGGAGCGTTCGGCCTACAGCGGGCCGTTCCTGCCCGGTTTCAGCGCCGCGGCGGGACTGCTGCCGCCGTGTCCGGCGGGGCCACGGGTCGGGCTGAAGCAGATCGACCATGTGGTGGCCAATGTGTATCGCGGGGCGCTGGACCGTTGGGTCGACTTCTACCGGGGAACCCTCGGTTTCGAGGAGATGGTCCACTTCGACGACGCCCAGATCTCGACCCAGTACTCGGCGCTCATGTCGACCGTCGTGTGGGACGGGTCGCGGGTCGTGCTGCCGATCAACGAGCCAGCAGAGGGGCCCCGCAAGAGCCAGATCCAGGAGTACCTCGAGTGTTACGGGAGCCCCGGGGTCCAGCACATCGCCCTGGCAACCGACGACATCGTGGCGTCGGTGAAGGCGCTTCGGAGCCGGGGGGTGCGGTTCCTGACCGTGCCGGACACGTACTACGAGGACGCCCGCTCCCGCCTGTCAGGGATCGACGTACCGTGGGGCGCCCTCCAGGAACTGGGCATCTTGGTCGACCGCGACCAGGACGGCTACCTGCTGCAGATCTTCACCGAGAACGTCTCCGACCGCCCGACGGTGTTCTTCGAGATCATCCAGCGGGAGGGCGCCAGGGGGTTCGGGGCGGGCAACTTCAAGGCCTTGTTCGAGGCCATCGAGCGGGCCCAGGAGCGGCGCGGACACCTGTAAGAGTTTCGGGTCGCCAGGACACCCGGTCGGCGTGGCATGCTGAGGGGCCCGTGGTGGCCGTAGCTCAGTTGGTTAGAGCGCCAGGTTGTGGCCCTGGAGGTCGGGGGTTCAAGTCCCCTCGGTCACCCTGGAGTGGCGGGTAACCTCGCCCCTCCGACATCACAACGCGCCTCTAGCTCAACGGCAGAGCAACGGACTCTTAATCCGCAGGTTCCGGGTTCAAATCCCGGGGGGCGCACCACAGATTAGCTGGTCAGGGGCGTTTTCTCGCGAGAGAACCGCGAGGTCCACCCACTATCCAGGCCGACTGCCCCCTGCGACTACCCCTTTGAGCGTGCCGGCCTAGGTTGTACAATATTGTACATTGATGTACGATATCTGTGTGGCCACGATGACAGCCAGTGAAGCCAGAGCATCTCTGCCGGCGATACTTGACCTCGTCGCCACCGGCGAGGAAGTGACGATCACACGGCACGGTCAAGCCGTCGCCGTGGTCGTACGACCTGATTCCCTTCGAAGCCGCCGAACTGACCGCACATTGGCCTCGACCGAAAGGCTGCGAGCCACTCTCGCCGCCGGTCGAGAGACTCCACTCGGAGCCGGCGCGCTTAGCGAAGCCCGCGCCGACGAGCTGATCGCCGAGGTCAACGCGAGCCGCGACCACCGCTGAGACGGCTATGGACGCCTTCGATGCCGACGTGCTCATCTACGCGGCTGTCCCTGGCCACAACTTGGGCCGTCGCATCCTGGCCCTCTTCTCCGACGACCCTGCCGCGGCGCCTGCTGGCGTCGGTTCGACGTTGCTGTTGCCCGAGCTGCTGACCAAGCCAACTCGGGACCAAGCTGACGCCGAGTTGATTGTTCTCACCGCCCTCTTAGCCCGCCTCGATCTTCGCCCCCTCGACGAGGCAATAGCCACATTGGCCGTCGGTTTGGGTGCCGCGTACAGGCTGAGAGCTGCCGATGCAATACACCTCGCGACTGCCGTCAATGTCGGTGCGGACCGATTCCTCACGAACAATCATCGCGATTTCCCCAAGACGATCAGCGAGATCGACATCACCTATCCCGACGTACTCTCACAGCCGGCGAGACCTGGAAAGCCAGATACAAATTAGCCACGTCCCGCCAGCGCCGAGTCTTATAGAGCGCTACCGTCGTGCCGTTGTCGAGCGGGTCCGATAGCGGGGCCAAACAGTTCATTCCACCCTTTGCGCGGTGTTACCCGCATTTTGGCATAGGCAGTAAGGGGCGGCCAGGCGGTGTGACCACTGGGCGCATGTGCTGAGGTGCGACGCTGCAGCAGTCATTGCAGACCACAGACTTGGACACTGAGTTCCGTGCTTGGTTTGTTAGAACGGTTTCGTCACGGTCTGTCCGTTCTGCAACCCTCCGCATTGCAGTCCGGGCGCAGGACTCCGGCAGAATGGACGAAGGGCTACACTTGCGAGGTGACGTTCAAACCAGGTGATCACTTCAATGACTTTGAAGTGATCGAGCGCCTCGGCAGCGGTTCATTCGGCACAGTGTACGCCTGTATTTGGGCATTGGACACACGAAAGTACGCTGTCAAGGTACTACAAGGTTCGATTGAAGGTGCGCGGCGAGAATTTACGGCACTTCAGAAGATCAAACACCACAACGTGGTTGGGTGCCTATATGCGGGCAGCATCGTCGGAGGCGGCTGGTACCTACAGTGCGAGCTCATTTCCGGCCAACCATTGTCGGACTGGGTCCGGGCGGGCCGGCGCTTCGACATACCAAAAGCGATCGACATTGCGCTCCAGCTCTTAGCGGCGCTCGAGGCCATCCACCCGGATGTCGATCGAATAGTGGCCCTCAAGCAGAAAGGTGACTCTGACGGCTTCACCGAGGATGAGTACGAGGAACTTGGCGAACTCGAGCAGGTGGGGCTCGTACATCGAGATGTGAAGCCAGAGAACATAATCCTGAGTGACGAAGGACGGACAGTCCTTGTCGACTTTGGGATCGCCTCCCAGGCGGGGTCCACAATGAAAACGAGCAGCTCTACGCCGGGTTACCTTCCGCCCGACTTTGCATTTCTTCCGGGTGATCGATGGCGGCCTGATCTGGACCTCTATGCTGCGGGAGTAGTCATCTACGAACTCTTGTGCGGGCAGCATCCCTACCTAGGCGGTGAATACGGTACCGGTCCAAGAACTCCTCCAGCGGACGTCCCAACGTTTCTTGCTGGGTGGCTCGTTCAAGCGTGTGCTGTGCGCCAAATCGACCGTTTTCGTTCGGCGCCGATGATGCGCGCGGCCCTCCTCGAGGCCACTGCGGTGTTGGCGTCCGAAGGAGGCGACGCGATCGATCTCGTTCCGGACATGGGCATTGTGTTTGGCGCCTCCGCTGAATGGGAACCCGAGCCCTACTTGCCCTGGGAGGCACATACGGCGACCGCAGAGTCGGATACCGAACTCTTCGACCTCGTCCTTGAGGTCGTGGGCGCGGAGGGGCCGATCATTTGTGGTCGTCTGTACCGGATGGTGGCCGAGGCTATCGGCATTTCGCCCGAGGCGGTTCGTTCCCGCCTGAATAAGCTTGTCTACGGTGCCGTCCGTTATGGTCGGCTTGCGCAGGTCGAACCGCTCGGGCAAGGGCAGATGAACAAAACTGTCATGTTAGTTGGTGCCGGTCCTGTGAGAGCGCGGATGCTCGGACCGCGGACTGTGTGGGAATATCCTAGGATTGAGATGCAGGAGTTAGTCAGGCGAGTGATTGTTGAGTTCGATGACGAGGAAGAGCTCCTCCAGGACGGCGAACTGACCGGACTAGTTGTCACCTCGATATTGGGAGTTGAACGGGAAAGCTGGGAGGGTCGCTACCTCGAGGAATCGGCATTTGAAGCACATGCACTGTTGACCTCGTGAACGAACACATTTTCGTTGGACCCCTCCGAGGCGTAAAAGTGGCGAGCGAGTGCTTGTGTACGAAAGGGCACGCGCCACGATACCAGTGATGCTGTAGGCACCGTTGGATTCGAGTCCGGAACAGCTAGTCGGATCATGTCTTGCAGTTGACAGGGGGGGACAATCCCAAACGAGAGATAACCGGCGGGGCCGAACGTTACCGGCGCTCGGTAACGCTCAGCCCGTTGGAGTTCATCGAGAGGCGCCCGCAAGGAATGCGGCCACGACGTAGGTGGCGTGGCGGTCCAGTGACCCGCGACCCCGGTCATAGCGCATCGTGGTCCGAGGGTCAGCGTGTGATGCCGCCTCCTGGACGTCGCGTAGCGCCACTCCTGCGTCCAGCGCTGCGGTTATGAATGAATGCCTGAGGCTGTGCGGGCTGATTCGCTTAGCGATCCCGGCTCGGCGGGCCAGTCGCTTGACCGTGCGGTCAGCGGCGTGGCGGTCCATACGGTCACCCTTGGCCCCAAGGAAGACCGGACCGCTGGTGCGCTCACCCAGGTACAAGTCCAGGGCCCGCGACGTCCGCGGTGCCAGCGGGATGATCACCCGCTTGCCGCCCTTGCGTAAGATCTTGAGCGTCCGGTGGCCCCGTTCGAAGTCCAGGTCGTCGACATCGGCTCCGAGGGCCTCGGAGATGCGCAGCCCGTTGAGGGCCAGCAGCGACGCCAAGGCGTGATCCCGGGCCGAGCCGACGCCGGCTTGGACCAAGAACGCGCCGAGCTCGTTGCGGTCAAGGCCCAAAGTGCGCGACTCGTAGTCGACCTTCGGCCTGCGGACGTTGAGGGCCGGGTTCCGCTCCACGAGTTGCTCCTGCTCGGCGTACTTGTAGAAGCTGGCGAGCGTCGACAGCCGCCTGGCCACCGTCGAGCGCATCCTGCCGGTCTCCTCCATCCACCGACCGAACAGCTCCAGATGCGCCCGGCGGACGTTGAACAGGGTCAGCTTGGCTTCGTGACACCAGGCGGTGAAGAGCCGAAGGTCGGTGGCGTAGCTGACACGGGTGCTGCCGCCATAGCCGGCCAGGAACCCGGCCACAGCCATCATCTCCTTCCGCTCGACAGGGTCGTCGGTCACAACAACCTCAACAGCTGTACTGACGGGCATGATGTGTTCCCTTCGCTCGACCAGCCCTCCAACAGGCTGGGACCACAGGAGATCACCTCACCGGACCCGGAACACCGGGCGATGAACTTGACCCGTCTACGTCGATTCTGTAATACGATAACGGTGTGTGGACGTTCACCGGTCTGCCCGTCGCCACGGCGTCGCCGACGCAGACATCCATCACGCCACCACTTATCCCCTCGTTGTTGTCGACCTCGAGTCCGACTCAGATCCTCCCAAGTTGCTGGTCATCGGCCCCGATCGCGCGGCAACCTTCTCGAGATCATCGTCTTGGAGTTAGCCGACGAGCAACTCCTGGCAATCCACGCCATGGCCCTTCGACCCTCCCTGCACCGCCTGTTACCAGCCCCTGAGGAGCACGATGGCTGACAGCAACAAGATCTACGTCACCAAGACGGGTCGGGTACTGACTGACACCGACATCGAGCATCTCGCCAACGAGGCCGAGGACGACTACGACGTCGAGGAACTCAAGAGTCGTCGCCGAGGACGACCACTGCTGGGCAGCGCCCCAGCGGCCGTCGTGCCCGTGCGCCTGGACCCAGACCTGAAAAAAGCACTGGAAGCACGAGCCCAAGCCGAGCACACCACCGCCAGCGATATCATCCGCGAAGCCCTCCGGCGCTTCCTCGACGTAGCCTAACCGGGCATCGACCCGCCAACCCGACTCCGATTACCGAGCGAGGGGCTGGGGCCGAACTCGGGCGCCCCTATGGCTGCTTTCGCCGTATTTATGGGCGGTCGATAGCCAGCATTTGGCCACCGTGATTCGCGATAGGGACCGCTGCCCAATCTTGTCAGCGAACGAGCAGGCACTCGGAGTTACCCACCGGCACTCCGGGGTTACCCATGCGTATGCCTGAGGGGTGCGCGTTATGGGGCCGCAAAACACCAAGGTGCGTCGGTCATGGGCTCCCATTATGTCGACAGGCAAGGACCAGTCCAGCGCGTAGTGAGTTTTGTGAGGAGATCCTCTAGTTTAGCCGACGCTCGAGTGCGCCTGTCCGTCCAAGTAGAGCTCGGCGAGCCCCAGTAGTGGACCGGCGTCAGAGTTGGCCCGGTTGACGCGCTCGTGGGTTCCCACCGCCATGCACATGTGGGTGGTGGGGCACGAGACTCCGGCTAGGCCATAAATGTTGGAGCCGGCGGGCGTGGGCATGGGCTGGACTGTCCAGCCGCTCCCGTTCCAGTGTTCGGCCAACCCTTCGCTCGAGCCCCGATTGGCGTTGACGTTGGCGTTGGCGTAGTAGCCAACCGCCGTGCAGGAGGTTGGGGTGGCGCAGGATACGGCCGCGAAGGGACTGAGCTCGCTGCCGCCGGGCTCGCCCACGCCGGGCGGGTCAGGCGTCGGGTTGACCTCCCACTGGCCGCCGGTCAACGATTCGGCCAAAGTTATCCCGGGGTGGGCGGCGCTGCGACCCTCGGGGCCCCATTGGCCTACCGCCATGCAGGTCCCCGATGAAGGGCAAGAGACATCGTCTAGCGAGTCGAACACCGAGGTCTTGGGGTTGGGCGGCAGAACGAAGGCCCACCCGCTGCCATCCCAATGTTCGGCGATAAGGCAGCCGGTGTCGCACGGGCCGGGCGGCGGCTGATGCCCCGGATCGCCGAAGCAGAGCGTACAGCCTGTCCTGACGATCCCCACGGTGGTGCACTCGATCGCGGTTGGGCAGGATATGCCGCCCAGGGCGAGGCTGACGTTGGTCCCGGCTGGCATCGCAAGGTTCTGCAGCTGCCACGAGTAGCCGTCCCAGCGTTCCGCGAATGCGTTGGAGCCGCCGAGGTTGTCGTGCTCGGAGCCGACCGCGGTGCACACCGTCAAGAGGGCCTTGTTGCGGCTCCCATGGGGGCGGTTACACGAGACGTTCTGCAGCAGTGCAGCCGGTCCGGGCGGGTTGGGTGAGGGTTGCAGCTGCCAGCTGTGGCCATCCCAGTGCAGCACCATGGTCGCGGCGTGGCCGCTGACCTCGTCGAAGGTGTAGCCAACGGCTGTGCAGTCATCGACCGCGACGCATGACAGAGAGTTGAGCCGGCTGCTCACCGGTAGCGGGGCGGCCTGGAGCCGCCACATGTGGTTCTGCCAGCGCTCGATCATCGGTACTACCTGGGCTTGATTGTTTATGTAGTGGCCGACAGCCACGCACACCTCGTCGGTGGGACACGAGACATTGTTAAGCGCGGCTCCCGCCGCGCCCAGCGGGCTGGGCGTGCTCCTTGTTGTCCAGGTCGCACCGTTCCAGAAATCGCTGTGCGTGCCGCCGACGCCTGTGCATGCGTCGGCGGCGGTGCACGACAAGCTGCCGTCGCCGTCGGTGGAGGCGGCGATGGCGACCCAGGCGGTGCCGTCGAACCGCAAGGCGAGCGGACCGGCCGGTCCACTGCCGAGTGCGATGCACGCTGTGTTTGCACTGCAGGAGACGCGCCCGAGAACGTCGGTCCTCCCCGTGGGTGTGGACTGGACCGCCCATACCGTCGCGTCCCAGCTCTCGATCAGCGCCCCACCGGCCTTGTTGGCACCGTTCCACGAGCCAACGGCCTTGCATGCATGAACGCTAGGGCATGACACCGAGGCCAGGGCAGAGATGTTGGCGCCGGCCGGGTTGGCGAGGGCCTTGATGGTCCACGCAACGCCATCCCAGTGCTCGGCCAACGCCTGGCCGCCGAAGACCGGCCCCGAATCGCCTACGGACATGCACTCAGAGACCGCCGGGCACGACACGCTAAGTAGGCGGCTGCTGCTGCCGCCGGCAACGTTGGGGGTGGGCTGGAGCTGCCAGGTAGTGCCGTTCCAGCGCACGGCGACGGTCACGGTGTCGCCGATACCCCGTTGGGAGTACCCCACGGCGGTGCACGCCGATGCTGAAGAGCACGACAGGGCCGTCATGTAGGTCAGATCCTGGCCGGCGGGGCCGGGAATGGCCTCGATTTCCCATCGGCGCCCATCGAAGCGCTCGGCCATCGCCAGCTGCTTTCCGGAGGGATCGTTGTAGTCGCCCACTGCGAGGCAGGCGCGCGATGAGAAGCACTGCACGCCGGTCAGGAAGCTGTTGCTGTTCCCTTCGGGGTTCGGGCTCGGCTGTATCGACCATGAGACCCCATCAAAGTTCTCGATGAGTGTGACGTCCACGCCCGCGACGTCGCGGCTGTACCCCACCGCCACGCACGACGCCCGCGTCAGGCAGGAAACAGCGGCTAGATGCCCGCTGGGAACCTCCCCCAAGCTCGGCGGGGACTGCAACGACCACCCAGCCACCGGATGGTTGGCGACCTGGACCCCCGCCGCGGCGGCAACAGGCGGCGTGGGCACGCCAAAGCCCAGCGCCGCGGCCGGCTTGGCAGTAGATGTCACCGCAAGCGCGCATCCCAGGGCGAGTACGACCACGAAGACGAACAGGTGCTTGATCCTCATAAAAAAGGGTCCCATCGAGACTGTGACCACGCCGCGGTTGGAAGACCCCGAGTGACCATGCTGGTCGTGCTACCGAGAGGGTAAGGCGGAGGCGGCGCCGGCGAATCAGCGAAATCATGTACGCCGAAGCTTTCATGACTTGCCCTGCTTGCGGGGGCGGTTCGCAGGCGCTGGAAGGAGTTCCGCTCCTGAGGTCCGAACTTCTTCGACTTGGACGATCGCCGACTGACATGGCGCTAGATCGTCTCCCTGTGGCGCTGTCGGGCTCCGGGCGCCAAGTTGCTATAACAGTCTTGTGACCGGGGGCGGTGTTGAGCGCAGCATCCAGCCTTCAGAAGGGAGCGAAACGGTCATCGATGGGGCGCGATCGCAGGTGAAAGGGTTACGGAGTGCCCTTGGTCTCACGCAGGAGCAGCTGGCGCGACGGCTTGACGTTTCATTCGCCACGGTCAACCGCTGGGAGACGGGTCGCCGGGCTCCGTCGAAGTCCTCTCAACGTCGTCTCGATGCGCTGGGGGCGCCCGACGCGCCGGCGCCGGCGATAACTCCCCGCGTTCGTGGGCCAGCGGCTGTGGTGGTGCCGCCGACGGTGTTCACGGGGCGGGAAGTCGAGCTCGGCGCGGTGCAATTCCTACTGGAGGCGAACCGGCTGGTCACCGTGACTGGACCGGGGGGATCGGGCAAGACCCGGTTGGTCATGGAGTTGATTCGCCGGACGACCCGGCCCGGCGAGCGAGTGACCTCGGTCGCTCTCGAGATGGTCGCCGACGCGGCGGCAGTCGTGCCAGCGGTGTGCGCGGCGGTGGGTGTGCGCGACGTTGCCGGGAGCTCGGCCGACGAGCAGTTGACCGCGTACCTGGCCACTGGCCCGATGTTGTTGGTCCTCGACAACTGCGAGCATGTGCTCGACTCCGTTCGAGCGCTGGTGGGCGCCGCGATGACGGCTTCACCGCATCTGGTGGTGCTGGCAACGAGTCAGATGGTGCTGGATCTGGCCGGCGAACAGGTATGGGCCATACCGCCCATGGAGCTGCCGGCGCCCGGTTCAGGGCCAGACGACGTGATCGGCTGCGACGCAGGACGATTGTTCGTTGAACGGGCTAAGAGTCGCCAACCGAGTTTCGTCCTCGATGCTGACAGTGCCGCGGCCGTCGCTCAGATCTGCCGGCTCCTCGATGGGCTCCCCCTTCCTCTCGAACTCGCCGCGGCGTGGTCGTCGGTCCTCTCCCCGGTCGAGCTCGCCGCCCGCCTGAAGGACAGCCTGGCCCTCCTCGACGAAGGCGGAACGAGTCCGAGCGATGGACGTCCTCGGACTCTTCGGGCGACGCTCGAGTGGAGCGACGCGTTGCTCGACGCGAACGACCGGCGACTCCTCGGTCAGCTCTCTGTTTTTGCCGGTCGGTTCACCCTCGCCGACGTGGAAGCGGTCGTGACGGACGAAGAAAAAGAACGCGTCGTCGTGGGACTGCGGCGCCTCATCGACTCGTCGTGGGTCGGGGCTGAACAGAGCCAGAACGAGACCACCTACGCCATGTTGAACACGTTGCGCTATTTCGGCCTCGAACTTCTTGAACGTGACGGCTCCGCCGCATCGGTCCGCGCCCGCCACGCCGACGTCTTCACCGCTCTGGCCGAGGCGTCCGAGAGCGGCCTGGCAGGCTCACACCAGGCATCGTGGCGGGCTCGCATGGACCAGGCGACCGGCGACATCGAAGCCGCCTTGGAATGGGCTGCATCCCACGGCGAAAGCAACCTCAGCCTCCGGCTCGTCGCGTCCCTGTGGCGCTGGTGGTACACAACTGGGCGGCTCGTCGAAGGACGACGCTGGACTACGGCCGCTCTCAGCCGCCACCCGACGGCGACGCCTTCGCTGCGGGCCCGGGCCCTTTACACCGCCGCCATGCTCGCCTCAGAGAACGGCGACTACGTGACCGCCGCCGCCCAGGCCCAATCCGCCCGCCGCGAGTTCGAGGCGATCGGTGACCACCGCGGCGCCGCCCGCGCCAGTACCGTCCTCGGCAACGTCGCGAAATACCACGGCGATGTCGCGGCGGCACGGACGCATTTGACAGCGGCGGTGGCAAGCCAGCGAGCATCGGGTGACGACCGGGCCACGGCGGTGGCGTTGCAGAACCTGGCCTCGTTGGTGATCGACCAGGCGGAACTACGCCACGGTCGGGAACTGATGGAGGAAAGCCTCGCCCTCAAACGCCGGGCCGGAGATCGCCGTTCGCTCGGCTACGGACTGATCAACCTCAGCGACCTTCATGTACGCGAACACATGTCGGAGCGGGCCCGAGCGGCACTGACAGAAGCGGCCACGATCGCGAGCGCGCTCGGCGACGACCGGCTGGCCGCATTCGTGGAACACAATCTCGGCGACGTCGACATGGCCGCGGGTAACCCGGCGCAGGCGGCGGAGCACTACCGCCGAGCGTTGGAAGGATTCCTCCTTGTGCACGACCGGCGAGACGTCGCCCTGGCCCTGTGCAGCCTCGGCCAGGCCCTCTATCGTGCCGGCGAGCGCCTCGAGGGAACCGCAAAGCTTCGTGAAAGCGAGTCTTTGGCCGCAGAAATCGACGATGAGCTCCGGTTGTCCGAAGCCCGCGCCGCGTTGGCGGCAAATGATCTCCCCCCGGCAACGGCGAACCTTCCGGGGCGACTCACGGCGCGCCAGGCGGAGATCCTGAGTGTCATGTCAGCCGGCCTGTCAAACCGCGACATAGCCGCCCGTTTCGAGATCTCCGCCGGCACGGTAGCAAGCCATATCGCGAACATCTATCGAAAGATCGGCGTTAACAACCGGGCGGGCGCCGTCCGGTATGCGCTCGCCCATGGGCTTGGAGCCGCCGCCACACCGTAAAACAATGGCAGCGCCATTTACACAGGACATGGTCGGCATGCTTCTCGAACTTCCCTGCTCAGCCAGATTGGCCAGTGGATCGTGCACTTCACAGTCCGGGCTGAACCTGTTCGAGGTCAAGATCCGCATGCAGGCGCGTCTACTGCTGGCGACCGCGACGACGAGTACCGTCGACCGCCAACCGGTCCTGTCCTAACCACCGCATCGAGGATGCTATCTCCGGCCGACCGGTCCCGCAGTGCGAACTAGTACGAGCGACTCCGCCAAATCCGATCAAGGAATCCCCCCATGGAATCCGAGGCACCGGGCATGAGCTTGGCTCCCTCGATGCCTCGATAGTGCCCGAGGAAACGACGAGAATGTGTGCGCGGTAACCGGGGATACGTGGGCGATCGACCGCACGAGTTCGCTCGGCCTTCAGCTTCGATGAGCGGTTTCATGGCGGAAGCGGGGGTCGGGCGGCACCGGCGATCAACTCTGCATCCCGCTGCCTCTGTACCGGGGAGACCACCGCCGACGGATGGCGGACTGCGACCGCCACGAAGGTGGCGTCAGCCACGGTGCAGCCGTCAACGCTCGACACCGCGTCCTGATCGAGCGCCGCGTAGCCCGGCCACGGCCGCCACCAGTCGAGGGCGGGAGTGATCGCCGCGAGGAACTTGGCGGCTGGTACACCGAGGCATACCACTAGACGCGGGGAGAACAACTCGATCTGGGTGCTCAACAGGTGCTCACAGCGCCGAGTGAACGACGGCGTCGTCGGGAACGGATGCGTGTCGCCCATCACGTCGGGCAACCCAACGAAGGCGTTGGTCAAGAACACCTCCTGGGGTGACACCGATGCCAGGAGTTGCCGCAGGGCCCGCCATGTCGTCGGGAAGCCGCCGAGGTCTCGGGCCAGGATTCTTCGGTAGGATTGGAGTGTCGCTTGGTAGTTGCCGACAACGACCACGCCGTGCTCGGGTGGCGGCAGAAGAGTCTCGGCGACACCGGCGCTGCCTGGAGACACGTCCTGCCACGACGTTTCCGATAGCAGCCCCGTGGCGCCCGGAAAGAACTGCGGATCTGCGCACCACTGCGAGACGGGAAATACCCCATCGGGCAGGTCTCCAGCGAAGTCCCGGTTAAGCAGCCCCCGGAGGACCGCTACAGGATGGTCTGCTGGCATCGCCCCGAGGTTACGCCTGACATCTTCCACGCAGCGTGGACGACCCGGACACCTCCAAACATCGGGCTTCGAGCGCCATCAGCGTCCCTCTTTCGGGCCGGGGGACGACCGATACCGAGCACGGCAATCGTGCCGAACTAGGTCGGCAGCGACGGAAAGATCCGATGCGAACAACTGAGCCATCACGGACGTTGTAGAACGCGTGGATATAGGACGCCCACACGTGACGGACCGGCCCCGTCGACGGTTTCGATGAGGTCGTCCACCAGCGTGTCCGGCTCGGCATCCTGGCCATCACCCGAGAGGCTCGAAAGGTCGAGTTCGGCTTCCTGCGCAGCGCATTCGACCTTGGCCGGCAACCTGTCCCTGCACCTGACCGTTTTGGAGAAGTGAACAGCGGGGTTCGACGACGTGAGCTAGAGGAGCACGTGTTCGCGGGCGGCACGTACGACACCGAGTCCTACGGAACCGCGATCATCCCTGTGATCCAGGACTTCGTCGCCAGCGCCCCGGCATCACCGACGACGACGCGTTCGCGTGGGCGCTCGAGCAGCGCCAGCTCGGCGACCACGGAGAGGCTTTCTTCACCCTCACCCAGTTCTGCTTCACGGGCTTGAAACGATGAGCCCGAACGGGCCGAACGATCCTCGACGTAACGATCAGTCGACGGTCAACGGCCGCCGGTAGTCGGGTCTATGGTGCGCGCGACCGAGAGCACCGAGTCGGCGGGAAACCCGCCCCGTGTTGCGTGTTCACGTACACGCTGCTCGTTGGGAGCGATGTACACGCAGAAGAGCTTGTCGTCGGTGACGTAGCTATGCAGCCACTGCACGTCGCCGCCGAGGTCGGCGAGCACGTCGTTGCTCTTCTCGCTAATGGCGGCGAGGTCGTCGTCGGTGAGTGCGCCGGCGCCGGGCAGACTGCGTTCGATCAGGTACTTGGGCATGGTCGGTGCTCCTAGCTCGTGTGGATTTGGTTGAGAGAGAAGTTCATGTCAGGCGATTGCCTGCCGCGACTGCGTGCCAGCGAGCCGGTCGTTCGGCGTTGCAGTGGTGGATGTCGCGGTGGAGCGGAGGACGAGTAGCCCGGTCACGATCACCGTCGAGTGGATGACAATCCAGCTGGCGTAGAATGCGAAGGAGAGGTTGCCGCCTCGCGTCATCATGTAGACGTCGTTGACGAGCCCGCGCGTGAGCTCTATGCCGAGCACGGTCCACGCGACGCCCCGTCCCTGGAACGGGCGACGGGACAAGACGAGCAAGGCTACGCCGATGGCAAGGACCTCGAGTCCGAATGTGAGCCACGTGTCCACGACGAACTTGGCGAGCGGGTCACCGTGATCGGCGAGCGCAAGCGTGCCCGAGGGCCCCTGGGCACGTATGGGGGCTCGCACGATCGACATCGCCACGAACTGGCACACGTAGAAGAGGCCGACGACTCGCATCCACAGCGTGAGCTTGTTCATGGACTCATCTTGGGCCGGCCGCCACGGGCGCGCATCGGCCATGTTGCCTATGCGAACCCGGTCGACCGTTCGGGAGCCGTCAGGCCGTGCTCGGCGGCAAACAGAGCCGCGCCGGCGCGGCTGGTCACGTCGATCTTCGTGTAGATGTGCGCAACGTGGTGCTGCACGGTGCGGTGCGAGAGGCCGAGCAGACGAGCGACGTCCTTGTTCGTGCCGCCGCGGGCGACGAGGCGGAGCACCTCGACCTCTCGGTCGGTGAGACCCGCGGGCCAGCTGAGCGCGCGTGGCCGCTGGGCTACACCGGCGGCGTCGAGTACGTGGCGCGCCGCGGCACGGTCGAGCGCACCTCGTCCGGCTTCCTCGACGAGGATCGAGGCCGCTTCATCGGCGCTGAACGCAGGACGGTACGGCCGGTCCTCGCGAAGCGCGCAGTAGACATCGGACGCGGCAAGCAGCCGTGCCCGCTCGTCGAGGTGCGCAGCGCGAATGCTCTTGGGGTAGCCGGATCCATCGCATCGTTCGTGGGCCGCCCCCGCCAGCTCCGCGACGGGAGCGAGCAGCGGGCTGCGGGTCAGCAGCCGTTCGGTGTAGTACGCGTGAAGTCGCACCTGTTCCCACTCGGCGGCGTTCAAGGCTCCGGGCTTGTCCCAGATCATGTTCGGGACCGCGACGCGGCCGAGGTCGTGCAGCCACCCAGCGATGCGCAGCTCGTCGATCGCCGATCGCGCGAGCCCTGCCGCCTCACCGGCTGCCGCCGCCAGAACCCCCACCATGTGCGAGTGCGTTGCAGTCCACACCGACTTCAGATCGATCGCCCGGGCGAACGCCTCCGCGTACCGGGCGACGACCGCGGGCGTCACATTCTGGTGTGGCCCGGGCTCGGCATCCAAGAACACCTCCCACACCGACACGGTCTCCAGGCCGTCGAGCAGATCGGGAGCGTTCGCGCAGAACGTCGCCACGAGAGCGGGGTCGAACTGGCCGCCCGCCCGTTTGCGGGCTGTCTCCAACGCGCCCGCCAACCCGTAGCGGCTGAAGCCGATCTCCAACACGTCGGCCACGACAATGACCCGGGCGAGCAGCGCACTGTCATCGCCGGCCTTACCGTGCGGGTGCCCTCGACCGTCCCACCGCTCGAACACGTCACCCAGCGCTTCGATGATCGACAGGGGCATCCCGATCCGGCGCGCCAGAACGTCGCCAACATCGCACTCCGCTGCCGCATGACGCTGCGGCGCCGCGGACCCGTCGCTCAACAACGCCGCGAGGCCCTTCGCCCGCCGCACAATCGGCGCGCCCCGGCCGACACCGCTCACGATTCCCCCGATCAGGCGTAACGGCTCGCTCGGATCGATGAACGCCATGACGGGACCGACGCTGAGATCATTGCCGCCGCCGTAGCGCGCCGCCTCGGGAGCGAACGATGTACAGCCCAGCAAGCGCACCAGCGCCAAGTAGTAGGCATCGGACTGCTGGCCCTCGTCGAGACCATGGGCGCGCGCCAAGCGGCCCGCGAGCATCGACGTGCGGATGGCCTTCTCCGGATGAAACCCGCTGGCGACATCGGCCGAAGACGCCAACGCACCGAACAGGCTCGCGAGACGATCGCGCTCCGTGGTCGCCATGGCGGCACGTTACGACACGAGGAGAGCCAGCGCCCCGTGATCGTCGGCCTGGGCTTCGCTATCGTCTTCACCCGACAGGTGCCTTTCGTTCAGGACGAACCGTTTGGTCTCGCAACCCTGATTCTTTTCATACGGAAGGCCCTCGTCGCGGATGGTCCTCGGGCAGGCGCGGTCGGGAGACGAACCGATACCGCCCACGGCAATCGTGCCGTTCTTGCTCGCTTCGTCAAGCTCGCGGAGGGACCCGGCCCAAGGCCGCCTATGGCAAGATCGAGGCGACCGGAAGCCGTCGTATGCGCCCCAAGAAAGGGGGAGCGTCGCTGTGGCCGACCCGCACCGATGGGACGACTAGCGGGCGGAAGGGACCAAGGTCCTATGTGCCCCCCTCCAGTGGGACCGCGAGCGCCGCCACGACAGGTCGGACTGGAGGCGTTGCCGCAGACCCAGCGCAGCTGGACCGTGCTGATTCCGATGATGTCCTTGCTGAGCTCTATGGTCTTCGGACCATGACGACTTCCGACCACATACTGGCGCTCGTGACGAAGGCCCTCGACGAATTCGAGGCTGTGCCCCTCGACGCATCGATACGCCGAGTTGTCCGAATAGGAAACCTTCTCGGCGATACGAAAACAGCCATACGGTTCTCGTGGGAGCTTCGACCGACCGCCGGCAGCGCGGCAGCAAACGGCGAGGACTCCCGCCTTCTAATGTTCGATCCGTCGTCGTGGGGATCTGCGAGCAGCCCGGTCGAGGAGGTGTTTGAGGTCTATTCAGCGGACCACCGAATGGACAACGGCATGCTTGCCGCTCACTCCGTAGCGGAGTTGTAGTTGGTCCTGGACAAGTTCGGGGATGAGGCAGTCTCCGGAAGCCTTGGCGCCCAGGTGGCGTCCGAGTCGCTCCAGTTTCGTAGAGTGCTACTGATCATTAGGCAACGAGCTTTCGCCCGCCTGTGCTACTGGGAGCGAACGCTCACATACTCCAACACCAACGAGAGGATCTTTGCTCGCTTCCAGGAGGGCGTCGACGCATATATGTCGACAGCAGTACCGGAAGTGTTGGTTGCATTCAACGCAGTGTTCCGCCGCCTTCGAGACGCGGCAAGGGGCGAGGCGATCTCGGACTCCGGGGAAGAGCTTTCACAAGCTGTCACGACCTGTCGACGCATACTCAAGGCAACCGCAGATCATGTATATCCGCCGACCGATGATATTTCCGATAAAGGCAATCAGCTGGACGACCAGCGCTACCGAAATCGGATCAAAGAGTTCGTTAAGGCGAGCATTCAGAGTCAATCCCTGCAAGCCGTTGTGGAAAAGACAGTGGAAGGTCTATACGAAAGGTTCGTGGCCCTCGATGGTTTGGCCAGCAAGGGCGTTCATATGTGCAATCCAAACCTACATCATCGTGGGCGAGCTATTACAACTGGCTGACTCCCTCTCTGCATCCTGACCGTGACACATGCCTTTCAGTGGGCATGATCGGTTTGCAGATATCCGGGGCTTTCAGACGGTGGGTGCTGCCTAGTACATTGTAAGCTCACCGGCCTCGGGGTAGCTGAGGCGGCAACGCCGTCAGGTAAGATCGCGAGACGTATTTGAAGTGGTCGCGGATCGCCACGTAGCCCAGTTCGTCAAGGCAAAGCAGGTCAAGGCGTCCGTATCGGGCCACGACACGCGACCAGGTCCGCTCGTCGGCCGGCTCGGCCAGGCCGTTGACCAACTGGGCGCAGGTGACATAGCGGACCCGCCGTCCCGCCTCCGCCGCCCGACACCAACCCCGATGAGCAGATGGGTCCGCTGGCGGTGGGGGGCGTCGCGGTCGTCGACCTCAGCCGCCAGTGCCTCGACCAGAAACCCCCTGTACGTCAAACCGGCTTCTGGGCACCCAGAACCAGCCGATTAGCGTCCGGTATGCCTCCCGTCCAAGGCGTGCAATAGGCTGCCAGCGACCACTGGATCGACTCGCCGTCCGAAAGGAAGACAGTGACGGATCAGACTGTCAGGAGATGGCATTTCCACCTCGAACGAGGGGAGGAACGCCGCCTTACATCAAATGTCCCCCACAATGCAACTGATACCAAGGCCAAGTGTGTGTGCCGGAGACCATTGTCTCCAGCGGATAAACTCTATGCCACGTGCAAACCTTGGGCCGAGCTGGTGAAGGTCCTACTGCAAATGGGAATCGGCATCGCTACTATCACCGTCCTCGCCGCGACATTCTGGGCGACGTACAAGTACCTCGCCCTTGCAGACCTGACTAAAAGGACCTTCGATGTGGCAGCGATCGGTTTAGCCGTGTCAGCAGTAGTCGAGCTTGGCTACATGTTGTTCACACCGGGGCCGGACGAAGCCATCGGTCCGATTCAGATCGGGTTCTCAGCTGCCTTATTATTCATTGCGGCGCAAACCACCTCCTTCAGTATCGGCGCCGGCATAGGCGCTGTGCTGTTCGTCCTGGCCTTGGCAGGATTGTTCGCTATCCGACGTGAATATACGGACGATATGTGAATGCGGTTGGCCCTCTGATCCTGCATAGGCCGCCTCTCCCAGTTCTCCCGCCGGACACCAATGATTCTGGCCGATGCAGGCGAATGTGGGCATGATGCCGTCATGGCGGCGGCCGACGTCAGCCACGACGGGTGCCGTCCTGAACCCGCGCTCGGGACTACGGCGGACCTGACGCCCAGCTCATCGTTCCCGACCTTCGACCCAGAACTGACCGCATGAATCGCCGACGAAACCGCGATCAATCGCCGATAGACATCGGCGGTGAACGTCGGCCGTCGACGGGACGTACGTGAAGGTGTCGGGCCGGTGGAAGTCCTGGGACCTCGCGGGCGTCCGGCCTGGAACATTTCCGAGCGCGAAGGAGGTGCCGAAGTGGAGCGGTAGGGAACAGCGACCCGGACGCTGGTTTAGTCGGCTTTCGATCGCCGCCAACCGCGGTGGGTCGATAACGAAAGACCAGATGTTCGATACCGGTTATCCCACTGGGTGAGCTCGATACAAGAAGCAACCGCGCCAGCCGTGAAGCCTGCGTTCTGAACTCTACCAATACTGCTGGCAAAAGCCGTCAAGCCCTAGACGCACGATCAGAATGCCAACCACCGACGCGGGATGCAATCCAATGGCAGTAATGAGCGCATCAGCAACTGTGGCCGCAGCAAGCAGTTGGTCGTTGTGGGCCGCCTCCCGAAGATCACGAACAGTTTCGTTCAGGCACACCGTCTGTTTGAAGTCGTCGAGCCTTCCAGTGAACCACTGACGACCGAACCGCCGACGCCCTTCCGAATCCTCCGGACCTACGCCCAAACCAGCCCCGAGAATCGAATTTGTAAGCTCCTCGTACAGATCGTCGTCGGGCAACTCATTCAACAGGGAAACTTGCCTTCTCACCTCGTCATCGGCACCCATCGGAACCAGCGTCCTTTCCTAAGAAGCTTGCGAAGTTACTAGCTACTATACAATATGCAATGACCCGACGCTCGGTATCCGACGCTACTTCCGAGAGCAACGGCGCATCCGCAATGCAGTCGACGGCCGTAGAGAACATCAACGATCTCGCTGGATCAAGAAGTTCCTCGACCTTTCCGGTAGCGATGCCAATCCCAGTGAGATACGCCTTGACTTCCGAGATGTCGGCCGACGCTGGAAATGGGACCACAGCTGCCGGGATGCTGCCGGCTTGTAGAAGCATCGTCAATGCGTCCTCGCCGCATATTACGCCGTCCAGATCGTGTGCCCAAAGAAGCCTGATTCTTTCATCCTCGGCAAGACATGGCATCGAGATGGCTGCTTCCCAAACGGAGTCAGGGAGGCGACCAACAGTCATTGGTCCTCTAAGAACTGCGCCAAGACCGGAAACTTCCACAAGCAGATCAATGCCAATCAACCTCAATGGCCGTGTCACACTCCAACGCTTTGAGAACACGTCTCGAAGCTGCTTAATCCGTTCAACTGCTGGAGGATGCGATCGGGATCGCCGGACGAAGAGCCCTTGCTCCCAAAACCATATCGCAGTCGCGACTCCGAGGCTGGCCAGCCACGCATTGTAATATTCGACTTCGGGTTCGGTGCCACGCAGACTCTGCCGAGTTTGTGCAAAAGTCATGACGACCTCAGAAGCGAGTCGGTCTGCCTCATGCTCAACGTGGGGGTCCGGACGGGTTACGGATACAGTGTCCTTCCATCCGAAGAGCGCGGGCCGTTCGCTCTGGTGGCCTAGGATACAATGGCCCAGTTCGTGGGCCAGAATGAAGATAAAAGTATCTATCATTCGGTCTAGATTGATGGCGGGAAGGTCCTTAGCGAGCCTGATCGCGAGTCCCGCCGGCGGGGAAGGCCGAAGGCGCCATTCAATAACTCGGGAACGGACAAGCGCCGCAAAAATCGTCTGGAGTTTGTCGCGTCCCGAGGCTAGTACCGTCGCAGCCAGTATCGCCTTCTCCGCTTTGTGCGAGCCAATCCAATTGCGCTTGGAAGATGAGCCAATCAAGGACCGTGCTTTCGAATACAATCAACGATGAACCGTCGTCGCACATTACGGTCGTCGCGGCGAGATCACTTCCCTTGACAACCAGGGCTTCGACCTCATCAAGATTTCGACTGGACCGTGGGTATCGCGACGCGAGGTATCGAAGAATGGTTGGTAGCTGGCTCAGGATTACTCTGTGGCGGTCATCCTTAAACTCAAGTGTCTCGAGTAACTCGCGGCGACGCGCAGCCTCTGTACGCGAATCTGGAATTCGCGACGATGAGTTGGGCGGGCTAGTCGTGTATGCGTGTAGAGCATCCTCGATGAGTTGTGACGCCTCCGTGTCGCCGAGCAGTATTTCCAGAAGAGTTCAAGTAGCCGCTGCCGGCACCGCTGGGTCTTGTGGGCTTGAAGTAAGCTCTCTAAGGCGCGCTTGTCCCCTATCGTCGCGATTGAGCTGCTCTGAGACGTGTGAGTAGAGTTCCTCCCAACGGGCGCCCTTATTCACGGCATTGTTTTGAAGGCCTAAAGCGACAATAGCTATTGCGGCGGGCGCCGCGGCGTTAATTCCCATGTCCAAGCCCCGCGATGGTAGGGTCGATCTGCCGATACCATTGGGATGGTAGCGGAAAACATTGATGATCCTGGCGTGTGAACCTCGGCGCCCTTGAGTATACGGGACCGCCCTATATCCGGCGTTCTGCAGCGCTTCGAGTGCTCGATAATCATCGTTTCACTCGCCATCCCCGCAAGCGAAGGGCCTCCGACGTTGCGTACCGATACGGCGCCGCGGCGGCAGGCCTGGACTTCGGGGCCGTGTCCCTGACGCCAGTAGGTTCGACGGGGCCGCAGAGGGCCCGACCGTCACCCACTATTCCACCCACCATCTGCACGGACTAGACGGATTGGGACGGACCTGACGGATGGTCCGCTGGACAAAGTCGCACGTCACAAGCACTGGAGCGTACCCGGCGGACTGCGCCGGACCGGACTCTTAATCCGCAGGTTCCGGGTTCAAATCCCGGGGGGCGCACCACACCACAAACACTTGGTCAGATCGCTGAACTATCCGGCCCGTTCCGCACGGACACCGGCGTGTCGAGCCAGAACATCGAAATCGCGATCGTTGTGCAGAACCGAGACGCCGGCTCGTAACGCCACTGCCCCGATCAGGCAATCAGTAAGTGCCCGGATTGTCTCTCCCGCTTGTCGGCACGCACGGTACAAATCGGCCGCTGCTTCGTAGCTCGCCAGTCCGTCCACCGGCAGGTAGTCACAGCGGGCCAGTAACCGCCGGAGCCGTTGGTGGTGGCCCTCATCACGAGCACCGGCCAAGACCTCCATCATTACAACGTCGGTCGTGTGAATCTGCGCTTCGCCCTCTAGGAGGTCGCGGACCGCTCGATGAGTGTCGCTGCCAGTGCCTCGAAGGAATTCGACCCACGCCGAGGTGTCGACCAGGCTCACCCCGCGGGTCGGGTGCGGCGCATCTCGTCGAGGTCGCCCTCCCAGCCCGCCCCCTCCATCTCCAAGGCCTCCTCTCGCGTCATCGACTCGCCCACCAACCGTCGCAGCGCCAGATCTACCGCGGCGCGCTTCGACTGCAGCCCATAGCGGTGCATCGCTTGACTCACGAGATCGTCATCGATCTCGATGTTCGTCCGTCCCATGGACACCAGGATACACACATTGGTGTATTGCGGTTCAGTGGCCCGCTGGACCCTCGAACGAAACCTTGGGACCGCCACACACGCCAGGACACAAGCGAGGCCGCCCCTTGGTCTACCGGCTCGCTCCCGTTTTTCCTGGCTCGAAGCAGTCAGACGGCGGCGTGGTGGGCACCCCGGAAGCTGCCATCGGACGCGGTGCGCTTCAGGCCTAGGGGCGAAATGGCCAGGCTGAAGTACATCACGGCCGCCACGATGGCGTACCAGGCGATGGCCCACGTGATCGCCAGCGCTCCGGCAACAGGCGCCACCACGAGCAGCACCGCGGCGGCGATCGAAAGGATCCCGACCACTCCGACCAGCCAGGGGACCCGGGCGTCATGGCGTCGGTGGAGAGCGGCCGAGATCTCCAGGGCGCCGGTGACGGCCATCCACACGGCGATGACCCAGAGCAGCGCCAGGGCCGTAATACCCGGCCACAGGAACGTCACGATGCCGGCCCCGATTCCGGCTAGGGACTCCACGACGACGATCCAGCGCCGTGTGCCTGATGGACGCATGATCTCGCCGACGAGCAGGAAACTCCCCTCGACCATGACGTAGGCGCCCCACAGGATCACCAGGACCGCCAAGGTGATACCAGGCCACGCCAGGGTCAGGACTCCGAAAATGAGGGCGGCCACCCCGCGAACGGCGAATAGCGCTCGGCTGGCTCGGACGTCGGCATCCATGACTCGGGCTCCTCGTCTCGTTGTTTCTAGGGAGTGGGCCACATTCCGTCGAACCGATCGTCCGACCTTTGGGGGGGCAAGATGGGGACGTCGCCTCGACTATCGGTGACCCAACGTCGTCAGCGTCGCGCCCATCGCCGGTGACAACATCCCCGAGCCGCGTGGTTTCGTCCAGCGAAGTCAGCGGTCGTGTTCCGCCAGGTATTCGTGGACCAGGCGGATGGCCATGGATCCCTCACCGACCGCGGCCGCGACCCGTTTGATGGAGCCGCTGCGCACGTCGCCGGCCGCGAAGACGCCAGGCTGGCTCGTCTCCAGAAACGAACGTGGCCGGTCGTCGGAGGCGCCGTCCTGCGCCGCCTGGCCCGTTAGGACGTAACCACCGCCGTCGAGCGCCACCCGGTCGGACAACCAACCGACATGAGGTTCGGCACCGATGAACACGAAGAGGCTGCGAGCGTCCAGCCATTCGCGATCGCGGGTCTGCGTATTCTCCACCGCGACCGCTTCCAGACGGCCCCGCTCCCCCTGCAGTTCCCGGACCTCGTGGTCCATCCGTACGTCAATCCCGGGGTGACGCACGACCTGGTCGGCCAGATATCGCGACATGTCCCGATTGATGTCGTGGTGACGGACGACGAGGGTCACGCGCGCGGCATGCTTGGCCAGGAACAGCGCCGCCTGCCCGGCCGAGTTGCCGCCGCCGACAACCACCACCGGGTCGCCGACACAGCTCATGGCCTCGACCTGGGTGGCGGCGTAATACACGCTGGTGCCCTCGAACTCGGCCAAGTGGGCGACGTCGAGCTTGCGGTAGCGCACCCCGGACGCGATCACCACCGACCGGGCGAGAATTCGGGACCCGTCATCGAGGGCGATGACATAGTGCCCATCGGCGACCTCCAAGCCGGTGGCCTCGGAGGGAACCGAGAGCTGGGCGCCAAACTTCTCGGCTTGGATGACCGCCCGCTCGGCCAGCTCGGAACCGGACAGGCCCGATGGAAAGCCGAGGTAGTTCTCGATTCGGGGTGATGTCCCTGCTTGGCCGCCCGTGGCAACGGCGTCGACGGTGAGGGTGGTCAAGCCTTCCGAGGCCCCGTACAGCGACGCCGCCAAACCGGCCGGCCCGGCGCCCACGACGACCAGATCGGTGATGGTCTCCGATCGACACCGGGGCCTTCAACCCGATCAGAGCTGCCAAGTCGGCGTTGCTCGGGTTGCGCAGCAGGTGCTCACCGCGCCACAACACGACCGGCGTGTCCTCGGGCGGCACGCCAAGTTGGCGGAGCAGGGTCTCGGCCACCTGGTCGGTCTCCAGGTCGACGAAACGGTGCGGCAGGCGGTTGCGGGTCGCGAACTCCCGCAGCCTGCGGGTGTCGGGTGAATAACGGGACCCGACGATGCGAAAGCCGGTCCCCAGCGCGATCAGGATCGACCGGCGGATGAGATATGCCCGCAGGATCAGGTCCCCGAGCGCCGTGCCCTGGCCCACGAGCTGGCGGAGGCGTTCGACGGGGACCTCGATCAACTCGGACTCCTCGCACACCACCCCGGTGGCGAACACCGCCTCGCCCGTCAGCGCGTTCAGCTCGCCGAGGAAACGGCCGGCTCCGTGGACACCGATGACGTCCTGGTCCGGGCACCCGTAGCCATCGATGATCGCCACCTTGCCGGAGGCGACGGCGTAGAAGTCACACGAAGGATCGCCTTCGCGGAATAGCACCTCTCCGGACCCCGCCCGACGACGTTCCCCCAATGATTCCAGGGTCGCCAACTGCTGTTGGTTCAGACGCGGGAACGCGCCGTTGAGATCGGGCGTCTCCTGCAATGCTGCCGACGTCGCCGGGTAGGTCATCCCCTGGGGATGCGGCTGCCACTCGGGATGCGGCTGGCACTCGGGATGGGTGCACTCGGGATGGGACCGGGCGGGGGGCCTCCATCCAGTTCGAACATCAGCTCGTCCACATAGCACCAGAACCAGTCCTCGCCGGGTTCGAACGAGCGCACGACCGGATGACCAACGGCGCGGAAGTGCTTCGAGGCATGCCGCCCGGGCGACGAATCGCAGCATCCGATGTGACCACAGGTCATGCACTCCCGAAGGTGGATCCAGTCGCGTCGCCCCGTCCGTAGACAGTCCTCACAACCGGGCGCCGACGGGAGCACCGCCTGTATGTAATTAAGGTGACCGCAGATTGCCATAATCCGCCAGGCTGCCAGGGTCAGGCATTTCGTAGCCCCACGCGCCGTCGTAGTAATTTGGCCGGCCGGGCTACAGGAGCGTGTCGAAGACCCGAAAGACGCGTTCCCAGTGCTCGCTCCCAGGGTTTTTCAAGGTCGGCTCGATAATCTTGAAGGCGCGGGCCAGCGCCACACTGACGCCGCCCGCGATGAGCGGCAGCCGCCGTTCCAACTCCGGGCTGTAGGGCAGGTCGAGCTGGGGACGCGCCGCCAGATGGCCGAGGATGGGCTGCAGTTCCATGGCTTCGTCCATCTTCTCGAAGGCGTGCAGGCATTCCTGCAGGCCTTTGGTGATCGGCAGGTCCCAATCTTCGATCATCCCGCGGTCATTGAAGCGGGCCGACGCCTGGGCCATCACCAGCAGGTCCTGAATCTTCCGGAAAATGAATTCGCTGTAGCGCTTCAGGTCGTCCTTGTCGACGTCGAGACCGCCAGCAGCTCGAAAGAACCGATGGAAGGTGGGGAGGTTGACCACCGTCGTCGTCTGAGTGGCGGCCATCTCAGCTCCCCAGATCCCCGAGAGTCACCGTGACGTCGTGGGTCGTCCCGTCAGCCCGCATCAGCGTCACTGTGGCCTTGTCACCCGGTTTGAGCCGCGCCAGGACGTCCTGGAGCACCGAGAGGGTGGGCGTCGCGGTGCCGTTGATCTTGGTGATGACGTCGCCCGGTTTGATGCCCGCCTTAGCCACGGGTCCTCCGGCCTGGACGCCGGCCACGATGACACCGACGGCGTTGCCCGCCAAGTCGACCGCGGTGGCGCCGGAAATGCCGAGGGCGGCACGACCGCTGTCGACCACCTTGCCCTGGCTGATCAGCTGGGTGGCGATGCGCTTGACGGTATTGGAGGGGATGGCGAAGCCGATCCCGCCGGCCGCGCTGCCCCCGAGCTGGGGGTCAACGGCCGCCAGAGTCGGGATGCCGACCAACCGTCCTTGCAGGTCGACGAGTGCGCCGCCGCTGTTGCCCGGGTTGATGGCGGCGCTGGTCTGGACGGTGTCGGGGAGCACCACGCCGTTGCCTTCATTGACCGTCCGGCCGGTGAAGCTGACGATGCCCTCGGTGACGGAGCTGGCCAGGCCGAGCGGGTTGCCGATGGCCATGACGATGTCGCCGACCTGCAGCTTGCTCGAGTCGTCGAGGACCAACTTGTTCACCCCTTTCGCCCGGTTGACCTTGATCACGGCCAGGTCGTCGGGGGGGTAGGTCCCGACAAGGGTCGCGGCCACCGTCTGGCCGTCGAAGAACGTGACCTGGAACTGCTGGGCCGTACCGACCACGTGGGCGTTGGTGACGATGTCGCCCTTGTCGTCGAAGACCACGCCGGAGCCCAGCCCAGTGCTGGTGGTGATCTCAACCACCGAAGGCCGAACCTCGTTGACGACGCTGACGAAATCGGCCTGGACGGCTTCGACGCCGACGCCGACGCCGAGGCGACCGGCACGGTCGGAGCGGCGGCGTGGGAGCTGCTGCAGGCCGTCACGCCGACGACAGTCAGGGTCACGGCCGCCAGCCTCACACCCCGCAGCCCGATTGCTTTCGACCCCGACCGACCGACGGGGCCGGCCGCCGAAAGGCCCGTCGCCGTCTGCAGTGGTGTGACCATGCAACCAATGGCACCAGAGCCGGGGCCGGCGCCGCTTCACGCGATCGCGTAGAAGCGGCCGAGGTGGTCTGGGGGCTCGGACGGACTGACGGACGCGAATCGTGAAGGCGCGCCACATGCTCGGGCGCCGCTGATCACCGCCGGGGTCAGCCGTGGGGTCCAGGGGTTCGCTGTCCGCGGCGTAGGGGCTAGCTGGCCGCGCCGTTCGGGCTCTCCAGGACCGCCTCGATGTCGAGTTCCACCTTGATCTCCTTGCCGACCATGAGCTCGCCCGCTTCGAGGACCTGGTTCCACGTCACGCCGAAATCCTCCCGGTCGAGGACCGTGGTGGCCTCGAATCCGGCGCGTGTTCCGCCCCAAGGGTCGGTCGCGGTTCCGGTGTAGTCGACCCGGAGCCTCACCGGCCGGACGACGTTTTTCACTGTCAGGTCGCCCTCCACTTCCCATGAGTCCCCTGAGGGGCGCACCGACGTGGACCGGAAACGGATCTCGGGATATTCCTGCACGTCCAGGAAATCGGCAGAACGCAGGTGGCTGTCCCGGGTCTTGTCACCGGTATCAAGGCTGGCCGCCTGGATCAGGACCTCCACCGACGACTGGGTGGGTTCGGGCGCGACTTCAATAGTCCCGGAGAACGAACTGAAATGGCCTCGTACCCGGCTGATCATCATGTGCCGGACCGCGAATTGGATCCGTGAATGGGTCGGGTCGATGCTCCATCTCCCGGGCGCCGGAAGTTCCCGACGTTCGGTCGTTGCGGCTTGCGGCGTACTAGTTGACATTTCTCCCTCCCGGTCCGGTACTGCTCTGTGTCATCGATGGCAACGAACGTTCGAGCCATTCCCTGAGTTCTGGTTCCGGAGCCGCCCCGGTCGTGCGAGACAGGACCCGACCGCCCTGGACGACGACGAGCGTCGGAATCCCTTGCACCTCGAATCGGCGTGCAACCTCAGGCGCCTCGTCGACATTGACCTTGACCAGTTTGAGCCGCCCCGCGAACTGGCGGGCCAGAGCCTCAAGCGCCGGGCTCACCGCCCGGCACGGCGCGCACCACGGTGCCCAAAGATCGAGGAGGACCGGTATGGCGGAACCGTCCACGATTTCGGCAAAGTCCGTGTCCTTGGCGGTGACGATCCACGGCAGCGGGGAGTGACATTTACCGCAGCGGGGAACCCCCGCGGCGGCCGCAGGGACCCGGTTCTTGGTGCCGCACACCGGGCAAATGACAATGGCGCTCTGCATGCCCGATCTCCATTCACGCGGCGCGGGCTGCCGCCACTCGGCGCACCGTGATTTCCGAAACGTGGGTCAACGTCTGCGAACCTCCGCTCTCGGGGACCGCGATTGAGAACAGCGTCGCACCGCCTCCTTTAGAGGACACCACGCGCCCGCGTGGTCCTGCGTCCCCGCCTCAGGCGGGCGCGTCGCGTACTAACACCAGGCGAGCCAGCTCCACCCGCGACCCGACGTTCAGCTTGCGGAACACCTGCCGGAGATGGAAATCGACCGTATGGCGGGATAGGAAGAGCCGCTCGGCAACCTTGGGGTTGCTCAGACCTTGGGCCACCAAGTCGGTGACCCGGCGCTCGGCGTCGGTCAAGCTGGCCCACCCCGAGACCGGGCGGGGGGAATGACGGCTGCGCCGCTGCCCCGAGCCCAGGTCCCCAAGGAGGGCCCGGACCCGCGCCGCATGGTAGGACGCACCCATCTGCTCATTGGCGGCCAACGCCCGTTCCAGCTGGCACCGGCCCCGGAACCGGTGACCCCCTTGAGCCAGGAGGTCGCCTGCATCCTCGCAGGCCGCGGCCCGAGCGCACGGGTGGCGGTGCTCACTCCCCAGCCGCTCCAAGGTCTCAGCGTCGCGATCGAGCAGGGCCCGCGTGTGCGCGGCCGACCCGACCACCACCGAATACGACTCGTTGTCGGCCGCCAGCCGCTCGATGCAGGCCGCGACACGTTCGGCCGCCGCCAACTCGCCCACTGCCAGGGCGGTGCGAACCAGCCACCGGGACGCCGCCGGCTCGGCCACGAGAAGCCGCCGGTGCGAGGCCGGGTCCTCGTACACAGCCGCCATCACACCGAGTCCCGCCTCGGGACCCTGCCGGGCCTCGGCCAGCTGGGCCCGCGCCCACAGGAGTGACGTGGCACCCGAGAGGGCCCGCCCCCCCGGAGACGTTCCGTCGAGTTCCTCGAGGTGGGCTTCGGCCACGGCCAGATCGCCCCGCATCAGGGCAACCAAGGCCATGACGAGCAGGGCCGGAGACGCCAAGAGGTCGGTTCCGTGGCGTCGAGCCAGGGCCAGCCCGGCCTCCGCCTCGTCGTGGGCGGCACCGAGACGCCCCGTCGCCAGCGAAAGGCGGGCCTGGAGAATGTCCGGCCCCGCGGCCCAACCGGCGCCCACCGACCGCCGGACCCGGTCCCTACCGGCGGTGTGCAGGTTGCAGGCCCGTCGAAAGTCCCCGACCGCCAGGTACACCGCGGCCAAGGCGAAGCGCGGCAGCGGGCAGCCGACCGAGAACCTGGCGTCGTCGGCCCGGCGCACCGCGGCTTGCAGGAACCCGATGGTGTCGGACACCCGGCCTTCGTTCCATGCGACGAAGGCCAAGGTCGTGAGGGCCCCAGCCAGCGCGCCGTCGCCTCCTGGACCGACGGCGCCCCCGAGGAGTGCCTCGGCCCGCCGGTGCGCAACCGTCAGTTGACCCTGGAGCATCCAGCCGAAGAGGCGCATCACTTCGGCTTCCGCCCCCGCCGCGGCGCCGACGGACGCCTGGCGGAAGACCGCGTCGGCGTAGGCCACAGACTGGTCCGGCCGGCCGGCGAGGAAGGAGAGATGGGCCAGTTCGAGGTGCAACTCGGCGAGACCATCTTGTGGTCCTCGTCCCGCCAAGGCTCGACGGGCCAGGTCGGCTGCGCCCGCTCTATCGCCCATCGCCAGCCGCGCCTTCACCTGGGTCGAGACCCCTGCCAGGCGGTCAACCGCGATAGGGAGCGACTCGGGGCCGGTGGCCGGGTCGGCGTCCGAAGACGGTGCGTCGTGCGACACCGGCTCCGGGCTGACAGCCGGCCACGTTGGCAGCTGATCCCGCGCCGCGTCGTCGGCGCCGGCAAGGTCGTGCGAATCAGCAGCGACGGTGGCGTCTGGCAAGTCGGCGCGGGCATCAATGGCGGCGTCGGCCAACTCGACGTCGCGATCCCCGATCCGGCGGTGCAGGGCCATACGGATGGGGCTCGGTACCCCCTGATAGATCGCCTGGCGGACCAGCTCATGGCGAAACGCCAAGCCCCCGCCGGTGGGCACGATGACGCCCGAGGCCAGGGCGTCGCGCAGTGGAGGCATCACCTGGCCGAGCGGCTCGCCCATGACCTCGGCCGCCTCCTCCACCGAGAACGTCGGGCCGATCACTGCGGTCACGTCGAGGAGGCGCCACGCGGCGGGCGTGACCCGTCCGAGGCTGCGAGCCTGCTGGCCCTGCAGCCGCGACGGCAGCTTGGCCAGAACCGACCTGACCCGGCTGGGAACAATTGGCGGCTCCAACTCAACAGAGCTGTTCTCGGGCACGGGCGCATCCGCAGAAGCGGCCACCTCGGTAGACTACGGATTCGCAGAAGGGACAAAACACGTCCCAAGAGGACGAACCTCATGGTGACGGGGAGACCGATTTCCCCCAGTCTTGAGAAACGGTCAATGCGCGACCGGTCGGACAGCATCAAGATGGCGGCGGAACTCGTCCTCCCAGGACGAAGAACCCCTTTCGCTCAATGTCGGTGGGAAGGTCGACGTGTCATTGTCGACCCCTGACCCCGTAGGGGATCCGTCATCGGTTCCCCAGCGAGACTGCCGCCCTCTTCGGGGGAGTCGGACGCCAATTTCCGCGAGCAACTGTCGAACCTGCAGGAATTGCTGGTCCTGTCGATGCTGATGACCGAGGCCGGCGACGAACGCAAGATCCTCCACCTGGCTTCGACCGCCGTTCCGTCGCTCGGGCGCAGCCGTCTGTGGGGCGTCCATCTGCGCGACTCTGGCTGGCGGTCGATGACCGACGGTCCCGCCCCGGGCGGGGTCGGGCATGCCGAGGTCACGGCCCAGTTGGCGGTGCTCGGCAGTGCGGGCGGGGTCGTGGCGATCGCGGGCGAGGCTTGGGGGTGGGCCTTCCCGCTGCGCAGCCTCGACGGTGAGTTCGGGTACCTCGTAGTCGCAGCCGACAACTTGCCGCCGGCGCCGGAGCAGTTCCTGCTGCGGGTCCTGGCCCAGCAGGCGGCAATCGCTCTGGCCAACGCCCGGCTGCACGGCCGGGAGCGGGCCCGGGCGGTCGAGATGAGGTCAGCCAACGCAGCCCTGGCGGAGACGGTCGCGTCGCTGAAGCGCAGCACCACCATCCACGACCGGTTGACCCAGGTGGCCGTCGCGGGCGAGGGCCAGGAGGGGATCGCACGGGCCGTCCACGAGCTGACGGGACTGGCCGTGGCAATCGAGGACCGGCACGGAAACCTCACCGCGTGGGCCGGGCCCGACCGTCCCGACCCCTACCCCAAGGACAGCCCGGCGCGCCGGGAGCAGGTGCTGCGCCACGCCAGCGAGGCGGGGGGGCCGGTACGGACGCACGGCCGGGTCATCGCCCTGGCCCGGCCCCGCCCCGACATCGTCGGGGTTCTGGCCTTGCTCGACCCCGAAGGCCGCTTCGGTGCCGCCGAGCAGGTGGCTCTGGAGCACGGGGCAACGGTGCTGGCCATGGAACTGGCCCGACTGTGGAGCATCGCCGAGGCGGAACTCCGGGTCGGGCGGGACCTGGTCGAGGAGCTTTTGGTCGCGACCGACGATCAAGCACCCGTACTGCGGGCCCAGGCCCTCGGGTATGACCTCGAACGCCCGCACCGGGTACTTGTCATCGCCAGCCCGGGAGACGCAACCAGCTCGAGTGACGACTCCCTCTTCCATGCCGTGCGACGGGCGGCCCGCGACGTGGTGGTGGGCTCGCTGCAAATGTCTCGGGGTGAAACGGTCGTGGTGTTGTCCGATGCCGAGCAGGACTGGGAGGAGTTTCGCGCCGCCGTCGTCACGCAGCTTGGGGGTGGCCGGTGCCGGGTCGGCGTAGGCAGCCTGTGTGTACGCCCCACCGACTTTCGGCGATCGTACCGGGAGGCCGGCCTGGTCCTCCGTTTGCAGGTCGGCATGGGCCGAAACGACGTCGACCGTGCCATCTCATTCGACGACCTTGGCGTGCTACGGCTCCTGCTCACCATCGATGACACAGGAGCCGTCGAGCGCTTTGCCCACGAGTGGCTCGGACCGCTGCTCGACTACGACGCCAAACGAGGGTCGGAGATGGTCGCCACACTCACGGCCTACCTGGAGTTCGGTGGTAGCTACGCCGGCACTGCGAAGGCCATGGCGGTCCACCGAAGCACCCTCAAGTACCGGCTGCAGCGCATCGAGGAGATTACCGGCTACAACCTGTCGGTTCCCGACATCCGGTTCAACCTGCAGGTGGCCGCCCGGGCCTGGCAGGTTCTGGAAACCCTCCGCGCCGCCCCCTCCTAGGCCGCGACCTCTTTAGTACCGAGTGGTCGCCCAGAAGCCTGGGGAAAAATCCACACGTTCGCGGGATGTATCTCCCCGGGGGTCACCCCCAGGCTGGTTCACGAGAGTCGACCGGGAGGAAGTCAACCAATGGCGAAGGCAGTCGGGATCGACCTGGGAACGACAAACTCGGTAATCGCGACCGTCGAAGGCGGCCAGCCGGTCGTCATCCCCAACGCCGAGGGTTCACGGACGACGCCGTCTGTCGTGGCCTTCACCCCCAACGGTGAACGCTTGGTCGGGCAGTTGGCCCGGCGTCAGGCCATCTTGAACCCGAAGGGCACGATCTCCTCGGCCAAGCGGTTCATCGGCCGGCGCTACGAAGAGGTCCAAAGCGAGCTCAACGCCGTCTCCTACGACGTCGTCGCCGGATCGGACGGATCGGCGCGCTTCAAGATCGGCGAGAAGCTGTACGCCCCCGAGGAAATCTCTGCCCTGGTGTTGCGCAAGTTGGCCGAGGACGCCTCGAAGTTCCTCGGGGAGAAGGTGACCGAGGCGGTGATCACCGTTCCCGCCTATTTCAACGACGCCCAGCGCCAAGCCACCAAGGACGCCGGTCGCATCGCCGGCCTCGAGGTGCTGCGAATCATCAACGAGCCCACCTCGGCCGCTTTGGCTTACGGGCTGGACAAGAAGGGCAACGAGACGGTCCTGGTCTACGACCTGGGTGGGGGCACCTTCGACGTCAGCATCCTCGACGTGGGCGACGGTGTCGTCGAGGTCCGGGCCACCTCCGGTGACACCCACCTCGGCGGCGACGACTTCGACCGGCGCATCGTCGACTACCTGGCCGACCAGTTCCAGAAGGACAACGGCATCGACCTGCGCACCGACCCCCAGGCCCTGCAGCGCCTGTTCGAAGCGGCCGAGAAGGCCAAGGTGGAACTGTCGTCGGTGACCCAGACCACCATCAGCCTGCCGTTCATCACCGCCGACGCGTCCGGGCCCAAGCACCTGAACACGACGATGATGCGCTCGACCTTCGAGTCGCTCATCGCCGACCAGTTGGACCGCACGATGGGTCCGGTGCAACAGGCCATGGCCGACGCCAAGGTGACCGCCAACGACATCGACGAGGTGATCCTCGTCGGCGGCTCGACCCGCATTCCGGCAGTGCAAAGCCTGGTGCGGCGCCTCACCGGCGGCAAGGACCCGAACATGACCGTCAACCCCGACGAGGTGGTGGCGGTCGGCGCCGCCATCCAGGCTGCGGTCATGAAGGGCGAGGTCAAGGACGTGCTGCTGCTCGACGTGACCCCGTTGTCGCTCGGCGTCGAGACCATGGGTGGCGTCATGACCAAGCTGATCGAGCGCAACACCACGATCCCGGCCCGGCGCACCCAGACCTTCACCACCGCAGACGACAACCAGTCGGCGGTTGACATCGTCGTCCTCCAAGGGGAACGGGAGCGAGCCGCCGACAACCGGGTCCTGGGTCGGTTCCGGCTCGAGGGCATCCGGCCCGCCCCACGGGGTCAGCCCCAGGTCGAGGTGACCACTGACATCGATGCCAACGGCATCCTGAGCGTGTCGGCCCGGGACAAGGACACCGGCGCCGAGCAGCGAATCACGATCAGCGAGACCTCGAACCTGGACAAGGCGGAGGTCGACCGCATGCTGGCCGACGCCCAGCAGCACCAAGCCGAAGACGCCGCCTTGCGCCAGGCGATCGACGCCCGCAACGAACTGGACGCGGTCGCCCACCAGGTCGAGCGCCGGCTCGCGGAACTGGGCGATTCGGTGCCGGTGCATGAGAAGGCCCGGGCCGAGATGCTGGTCGCCGACGCCCGCCAGGCGGTTAAGGAAGAGGCGCCCCTGGACCGGGTCCGCTCCCTCACCGCGGAGCTGCAGGGCGTTTACCAGGGACTGCTGTCGGCCCGCTCCGCCCCCTCGGGCGAGGCGAGCGGCGCCGGCGGCGACGGCAGGGCGAACGGCTCGGCCGGGGCCGGACGTGACGTCGATGATGACGTCATCGACGCCGAGTTCACCCCGGGTTGATGGCCGACCCCTCCAGCGAACCGGAGGTGTCCGTCAACGGTGGTCCGAGCAGGACGGACCTGGAAGCGACCATCGCCGACCTGGAGGGCCGGTGGCGACGCGCCATGGCCGACTTCGACAACCTCAACAAGCGTTTTCACCGCGAGATCACCCGGGAGCGCCGCGAAGAACACGACCAGGTCGCGGCCCGGTTGCTGCCCGTGATCGACAACCTGGAGTTGGCGGTGGCCCACGCGGGCGCCGACCCCGACACCCTGCTCGAGGGGGTACGGGCCGTGCGCGACCAGGCCATCGCGATACTCGGGCAACTGGGCTTCCGCCGGGGCGACGAGGTCGGGGTCCCCTTCGATCCCATGCGCCACGAGGTGGTGGCCACCGAACCCGACACCGAGGCGACCCCGGGCACCGTGGTGCGGGTGGTGCGACCCGGCTACGGCAACGACGAACACCAGTTGCGCCCCGCCGCCGTCGTCGTCGCCACTGCCGCCGGCCAGGAGTAAGGAGCAGCGGTGGCGGACCGCCGCGACTTCTACGAGGTCCTCGGCGTGCCCCGGACTGCCGACGCCAAGGAGATCCAGCGCGCCTACCGGAAGCTGGCCCGGGCCAATCACCCCGATGTGAACAAGGAACCCGGGGCCGAGGAGCGGTTCAAGGAGATCTCCGAAGCCAACGACGTCCTGTCGGATCCCTCCGCCCGGGCCCGCTACGACCGTTTCGGTCACGACTTCCGCCAGGTCCCCGAGGGCGTTGATCCCGACCAGTGGGCGGCGGCCCAGCGACGGGCCGCGGCGGGAGCCGGGGCCGGAACTGCGGGCGGCCAGCGGACCAACTTTGGCGACGGCGATGTCTTCTCGCAGGGCTTCACCGTGGGCGACATGGGCGACATCGACATCGACGAACTCCTCGGCGGGTTCTTCGGGGGGCGCAGTGCCGGGACGTCGAGCCGTCGGCCGCGAGGGCCGATGCGCGGCGCCGACCAGGAAGCCGAGGTTGAGCTCAGCGTCGCCGACGCCTTCGCGGGCGGCCGGCGGCGCATCACGCTCTCCTCGGGGTCAGCCTCGTCGGAGCCCCGAACCTACGAGGTCAACATCCCGGCCGGGGTGACCAACGGGCAGCGCATCCGGCTGGCCGGCCAGGGTGGGCAGGGACGTGACGGCGGTTCGCCTGGGGATCTGTACCTCGTCGTCCGGCTGGCGCCCGACGCCCGTTTCCGCGTCGAGGGCCGCGACATCTACGTCGACCTACCGGTCACCCCGTGGGAGGCGGCCCTCGGCGCCAAGGCCCCGGTCGAGGGCCCGGGCGGCGTGGCCAAGGTCAGCGTCCCCGCCGGTACTTCGTCGGGCAAGCGGCTCCGGCTGCGCAAGCGCGGCCTGCCCAATCCCAACGGCACACCCGGTGACCTCTACGCCGAGGTCAAGATCATGGTCCCGCCTCGGCTGACGCAGCAGGAGAAAGAGCTGTTCGAGGAGTTGGCCCGGTCATCGGATTTCGATCCCCGGAGGCAGACATGACGACAACGGTCCTGGTACGGCCCGTCTATCTGAACCTCGAATCCTTTTCCCGGGCTTCGGGGATGCATCCCGAGCTGGTCACCCGCCTGGTCGACCTCGGGCTGCTGGACGCTTGGCGCGACGCCAGGGCCGAGCTGTTCTTCCCTCCACGCCAGTTGGCCCGAGCCGACCGCATTCAGCGCTTACGAGACGGCCTGGCCCTCAACTACGCCGCCTTGGGCTTGGTCATGGACCTGCTGGACCGCATCGAGACGCTCGAGGCGACGCGGCGCGCCCAACCCCCGCCCCCGCCCCCGCAAGGAGGAACGACCCAACGATGGATCCGAACCGCCTGACCCAAAAGTCCCAGGAAGCCCTTCAGGAGGCCCAGAGCAGCGCCGTGCGCTACGGGCATACCGAGGTCGATGGCGAGCATCTGCTGCAGGCGTTGCTCGACAACGCCGACGGTCTGGTCAGCCGGTTGCTCGACCGGGCGGGAGCCGATACCGCGAGCCTCAAGGCGGCCCTCGAAGCCGAGTTGAGCCGCCGCCCCAAGGTCAGCGGCCCGGGGGCGTCACCAGGTCAGGTCCACGTCACGCAGCGGCTCTCACGGCTGCTCGACCGGGCAGAATCCGAGGCCAAACGGCTGAAGGACGACTACGTCTCGGTCGAGCACCTCCTTCTGGCCCTCATCGACGAGGGCTCCCAAGGAGCGGCCGGGCGGCTCCTGAAGGAGCGGGGCGTGACCAAGGACCGCTTCCTCGAGGCCCTCACCGCCATCCGGGGCAACCAGCGGGTCACCTCGGCGTCGCCCGAGGGCACCTACGAAGCGTTGGAGAAGTACGGCCAGGATCTGGTGGAGCTGGCCCGCAGCGGCAAGCTCGACCCGGTGATCGGCCGCGACTCGGAGATCCGTCGGGTGGTGCAGATCCTGTCCCGCAAGACCAAGAACAACCCGGTGCTGATCGGCGACCCGGGCGTGGGCAAGACCGCCATCGTGGAGGGCCTGGCCCAGCGCATCGTGCGCGGCGACGTCCCTGAGGGCCTGAAGGACAAGACGATCTTCGCCCTCGACATGGGCTCGCTGGTGGCGGGGGCAAAATATCGAGGCGAGTTCGAGGAACGACTGAAGGCGGTGCTGAACGAGGTGCGGGCGGCCGAGGGACGGATCCTGCTGTTCATCGACGAGCTCCACACCGTCGTCGGCGCCGGGGCGGCGGAGGGCGCCATGGACGCGGGCAACATGCTCAAGCCCATGCTGGCCCGAGGCGAACTGCACATGATCGGCGCCACGACGCTCGACGAGTACCGCAAGCACATCGAGAAGGACGCGGCCCTGGAACGGCGTTTCCAGCCCGTGCTGGTAGACGAACCTTCGGTCGAGGACACGATCTCCATCCTGCGGGGACTGCGCGAGCGCTTCGAGGTGTTCCATGGCGTCAGGATCCAAGATGGCGCCCTGGTGGCCGCGGCCACGCTCAGCCACCGCTATATCACCGACCGTTTCCTCCCCGACAAGGCCATCGACCTGGTCGACGAGGCGTGCGCCATGCTGCGCACCGAGATCGACTCCATGCCCACATCGCTCGACGAGCTGACCCGTCGGGTGACCCGCCTGGAGATCGAGGAGGCCGCGCTTTCCAAGGAGAAGGACCCGGCCAGCAAGAAGCGGTTGGAGGAGTTGCGCCGGGAGTTGGCCGACCTGAAGGGCGAAGCCGACGCCATGCGGGCCCGCTGGGAGGCCGAGCGCCAGGCGCTCAAGAAGATCCAGGCGCTGCGCGAGGAGATCGAGAAGGTGCGCCTCGACGCCGACGCAGCCGAGCGCAACTACGACCTCAACCGAGCGGCCGAGCTCCGCCACGGGAAGCTCCCCGACCTGGAGCGGCGGTTGAAGGCCGAAGAGGAGCAGCTGCGGGCCAAGCAAGGTGACCGGCCCCTGTTGAAGGAGGTCGTCACCGAAGACGAGATCGCCCTGATCGTGGCCCGGTGGACCGGAATCCCGGTCGCCCGGCTTCTGGAAGGAGAACGGGAGAAGCTCTTGCGCCTCGACCAGATCCTCCACGAACGGGTGGTCGGCCAGGACGAGGCGGTGCAGCTGGTGGCCGACGCCATCATCCGGGCCCGCTCCGGCATCCGCGATGCCCGCCGGCCCATCGGGTCGTTCATCTTCCTCGGCCCGACCGGGGTGGGCAAGACCGAGCTGGCCAAGTCCCTCGCCGCCGCCTTGTTCGACACCGAGGAGAACATGATCCGGATCGACATGAGCGAGTACCAGGAGCGCCACACCGTGAGTCGCCTGGTCGGCGCCCCTCCTGGCTATGTGGGCTACGACGAGGGCGGTCAGCTCACCGAGGCGGTGCGGCGCAAGCCGTACTCCGTCGTCCTGTTCGATGAAATCGAAAAGGCGCACGCCGATGTGTTCAACACGTTGCTCCAGGTGTTGGATGACGGGCGCCTTACCGACGCCCAGGGCCGAACGGTGGATTTTCGCAACACCGTCGTCATCATGACGTCCAACATCGGTTCCCAATTCCTCATCGAAGGGGTGACTCCCGATGGCGAGATCAAATCCGATGCCCGGGAACGAGTCATGTCGGAACTGGCGAGGCATTTTCCACCCGAGTTCTTGAACCGCGTCGATGACATCGTCCTGTTCAAGGCACTGACCGAATCCGAGATCGAGCAGATCGCCCAGTTGCTGCTGGACGACCTGCGGCGCCGCCTGGCAGAGCGGCGCGACACCCTCGACGTGGGCGAGGACGCGCTGCGCCTCATCGCCCGCCGGGGCTACGACCCCATCTACGGTGCCCGACCGCTGCGGCGCTTCATCGCCCACGAGGTCGAGTCCAAGATCGGCCGGGCGCTCCTTGCCGGCGACGTCCAAGACGGCGCAGTCATCCACCTGGTGACCACCGACGGAGAGTTGACCGTTACCTTCGACAACCCGCCGGCTGCCGAGGTGGCGGCATGAAGGCGATCGTCGTACCCCTCGACGGTTCGCCGTTCTCCGAACGGGCCTTACCCGGGGCGGCCTGAGTGTTTACCCGGCGATGACCGTCCGCGCGCCAACCATCTCGTAGGTGGCCTTGGCGCGGAGGTCGCGTGTGGCCAGCGTGGCGCTGTTATCGACCGCGGCATACGCCACCAGGGCGTCATACACCGCTCCGCCTGCGATCCCGAGACGGCTGAGCATCTCTGGGAGGCGCTCGTAGACCTCGCGACCAGGGACATACGGTGCGGCAAAGCGCTCGGCGATCAGGTGGGCGGCATCTGCAGGCGCCAGCCGAAGGTCGCCGGGCAGTCGCGTAAGCACCGAGTATGTCTCCACCAGGGCATGCCCGGAGAGTGCGACCTCGCGGCCATTCCACCAACGAACGACGTCGGCGTGGGCGCGGTGTGTCTGGACGAGCAGCGGGATGGCGACGCTCGTGTCCAGTCCCAGGGCGGTCAACGCCGTCCGGTGTCGATGAACCCGAACACCACGTCGTCGTCGATTTCGGTGTCTCCGGTGGCGACCAGCATCCCGGATTCATTGACCAGCCGAGCCGTGCGGCCTGTCGGGACGAGCTGAAGCCCGGCTCCGTAGCGGGAGATGTCCACGGTCGACCCCGGCGTGAGGCCCAGGGAGTCGCGGAGCGGTTTGGGGACAACGATGCGTCCGACCGAGTCGATCGTGACTTCCATGGGAATAGGCTACCAGCTGTCTCCCAATTGTGGTATCTAGGGCCCACATCCCAGGCGACAGTGCGGTCCGCGGGCAGTGCCCGCCCCTGTAGTTGCGGCTCTCCAGTCGTGCAGCCCGGAGGGATCGGGACGAAGGCCCGCTGGTAAATGTTATGTGAAGGTTTGGCGAACATCCTGCGACGGTTTTGCACCAGACACAACTAGCGCGCGAGTATCGGCCTGAGGCGGTATGGGCTACCTATGCCGCCATGAGCCCACATTGTCCGATTTGTGGTGTTGAGGCCTAGCGAGTTCTGCGCGACGAATGCGGGATTCCTTCCTGGCTCGTCTCGGCGCCGAATTCCTAGGAGTCGCACTGAAAGCATGATTCGCAATCACAAACCCCTCCGACACTCGACCGTGGCGGTGATGTTAATTGGCGTAATTGCGGCCGTAGTGATGACATCGACTGTCCACACACCAGATCCGGGTTACCTGGATAACGTCTCCCGAGTCTTTGCGACAGTGTCCCTATCCTCGTCACGCCGGTTCAGCCCGACCTATATGGATCACTCGAACACGCTAGCGACCAGCGCCCAAGCCCTGACAGCGGCCCAGAACTACGATGTCCTGCTGGATCATGGCGCAGAATTCACGCCATACCTCGCGTCTATGCGTGCCGCGAATCCTTCGTTGCGGATCTACGCCTATGTCAATGGGATGTATTCCGATCCCACGGTCTCGTACGATTCGTCAGCCTATGCTCGTGACGCTTCAGGCCGGACCATAACGATGGCGACCGGCTGGGTCCTCATGGATCCAAGTAGTTCGATTTGGGAATCGACCATCCTTACGCGCTGTCAAGGGGTCCGTGCCACGAGCCATTACGACGGTTGCTTCCTGGACAACCTCGGCGTAAGCCCATTTGTTGCGGGATACGTAACGGGCCTGCCTATCAATCCAGCTACCGGTCGCGTCTGGGTACCGAGCAGTTGGCTGGCCGTTACCAGCAATCTCGCCGAGTCGGTGGCCGCACAGACGACAAGCTCACTGGTGATGGCCAATGGTGTCGCAAACGGCGTTCGTTATTTCGATTCGTTAACACCGACCAAGCCTCTGGTGAACGCCACCACTTCGGCCATGGCCGAGTCGTTCTTGCGAGGACCGACGAAGTCGCTCACGACGTTCCCATCTGAGCCCATCTGGCTGAAGAACGTGCAGATGCTCAGCGACGCCGAGGCGTCGGGAGGATCGGTTCTGGCGACAACCAAGGTTTGGTTGCCAGCCACAAACGCTCAGCTCGCCCAATGGCACACCTACGCGATGGCGTCGTTCCTAGCAGGGAGCTCCGGCCAGTCGTATTTCAACTTCAGTTCGTCGCCCGACCTCAACGGGCTGACCAGCACGACGTGGCAGGATCAGGTCGATCTCGGAGCGCCGATAGCACCTGTCGCGAAGGTTGCGGGTGTCTACCAGCGACCGTTCGCCAAGGGCCTCGTGCTCGTTAATCCAACCCCAGTCGCGGTGGACGTTTTATTAGACGCTGTCTATAAGGACCATGGAGGGCGACAAATGTCCTCTTTAACGCTCGCGGCCAATTCCGCCGCAATTCTCTTCTCGATCTGAGTCCCAGAAACCTCGACCTGTGACCTGAGCCACTCACTCGACGCGCATCTCGCCAAGCTCGGACCAATCCGTCTGGTCAATCATCTGGCTGACGATCCGCGGGGTCTCGACGAGGAACGCGGGAAGGGTTGCGGCCGCCTCCTTGAAATGATCTGACCCCACATGTGCGGCGCCCGACTCGCCATCGCGGAACGCTTCGACGAGTACATACTCTGTCGGATCATCGAGGCTGCGCGACCAATCGAACCACAAGTTGCCAGGTTCCCTGCGGGTGGCATCGGTGAACGCTTTGGTGATGCCAGGCCAGTCATCTGCATGTTCGGGCAGTACCCGGAACTTCGCGGTGATGAAGATCACTTGGTCATCGTAAGCCCGCCGCTCGTTGAAGCAACAGGTGCCGACCCATGGAGCGCAGTCGGGGGCAAGTCCGAGACTGGTCCGGTGGACGGGCCGGCGTTGGGCACCACCGCGCTCATGCCCACCAGCTCGATGAACGGCGCCAACGAGGTAGTGAATCAGCGCAGAGATGACGGGAACGTAAACGGTGTGTGTCGAATGCTCGATTCTGAATCCCTCGGCGGCAAACCGCGCTTGAAGTGCGGCCATCAGGGGTAGGTTCCTGTCCCGGGGCACCGGTCCCCGACGAAGTGGTCGTACACATTCGGGCGTGAGTGCCCCCTGCCCCGGACCCCGGCAGCGTCAGTGGTGTTCGGACGTTAACGGGAGGTTGGTTTGTGACGATCCAGCAACTGAGTTATCGGTCAAGCGATAGCGATGATGCGAACTGGCGCGATCATGCCGCCTGCCGGTTCGCGGCTCCAGACTTATTCTTCCCAGCGGGCACGACGGGCGTTGCCCTCGACGAGATCGAAGCCGCCAAGGCGGTATGCAAGGTCTGCCCGGTACAGGACGCCTGTCTGCGATTCGCGTTCGAGACCAAGCAGGAAGACGGCATTTGGGGTGGCACCACTGAGGATGAGCGCCGGCGGCTGCGCCGGGCTTGGCTCGCCGACCGCCGCCGCCGAACTTTGGCAAGTGCGTGAGCTGTCAGTTTGGTGATCCAGAGCTGAAGGCCGATTGCCGGGGCGCCTGAGGCGCAGTTCCATTCACGGTGCTCAAGGTTTCACCCGGGTGGAATCCGCCGCGGCGCCCGGCTAACGCACGCTGACCGCCACGACTCGCGTCCCCCAGTTCTTGAGTCCGTCGGGCGTCTGGCTTCGAGTTGACGGGATGTATTCGGTGGCGAGCCAGAACAATCCGGTCGAGGCGTCGAGGGACGCGAAGGAATAGTCGCCCCACCGCCTGCCGGAGGCGGTGACGTACGGTCCCGTGCCGTGGGCGGTCGTCCGGATCGCGCCGAAGATGGTTTGCCCGACCCCGGAGAAGGTGTAGGCGGAGCTCGGGAAGTTTCGAGGTCCTGTGAGTGTGAAGACCATCGCGGCCCGACCCTGCGCATCGGCCTGGATCGCCGGGTAGAGAATCGAACTTCCCGACTCCCCCACGTAGCCTTCCTGATCGATCGCGGTCGCCCCGATCAGCACCCCGGACACACTCGGCAACACCCGGAACCACGCGGCACCGGCCCGCTCGACAGGGTCTCCGGGGAACGCAATCCCGGTGCCCAGCGCGCCCCAGAGGCGCCCACCGATGAACTCGACCTGTTGCATCCGGTCATCCCCGGAATCGAGCAGGCGCGACGAGCCCTGTTGGGGGGCAGGCGGGGGCACGGAGTACGGCTCCGAGGTGAGCACGGTGCTCGACAGCACGGGCGAGTGCCCTGAGGCGACCGCGCCGACTTGGGTCATGGCCCAGACCCCGATGCGTCGATCCGAGGTCCCGTTCGGATCAAGGGAACTCATGAAATATTCGGCCGCCGGCCCACCTGTGGTCACGGCCGGCTGGACCGTCGCTGCCAGCGCTCCGCCAATCGTGAGCTTTTCAAAGTGGACGTAGTGTGCCGGCCTCGATTGGATCAGCTCCGCCTTGGTGATGGCGTAGATCTGCGCACCGTTGAATTCAGGACCGAGAATCGAGAACTCATTGGTGCTGATGTACAGATTGGTTTGATCGATGCCCAGCAACGGTTGGTCGCCAAGACACGGGCACCCCGGGTGGTTGGGAGCGCCTGAGCCGCCGGCATCGGTCGCGTCCAGTTGATACTGAACCCAGGGGGTCGTCGGATCTCCACTCCGATTGACCGCGATGTCGACACTGCCTTCTGTGCTCGCTTTGTTGATGAACAAGATGATGGCGAACCAGGTGTGGGTGGGAGCGTCGAAGTAGCACCGGGGATCGGAGGTGTACTCGTCGCGCCCGACGTTGAACAGGTCGTTGACGTTGGACGGGCCGACGAGAACGGTCCCGTCGGTACGCTCGACCCGGTAGGCCGAGTTGACCGCCTCGATGACGAAACCGTTCCCCACGCACAGTCCCTGGTCCGGGGGTTGGAACTCGGCGCCAAAGTTGGTCACCGCGCTGTCGAGGCTGCTGACACCGTTCCAGTCGTGCCGGAGGGAGGCGCCCGCTCGGGGGCCGACAGGCGTGACCGACGGCGCGGCATCGACTGCGACGCCTCGGGTCGGGCTTGTCCGGTGGACGCCTTTGGCGGCCGCCTGGCCCGCGACGCTGGCCGACTGGCGCGATGCCATCGCAGCTGCGGGCACCGGGTCCACGATCCCGGGAATACCGGCCTGGTAGCGGGTCACCGCGGCCGCGGGGGCGGCCGCGGCCGCGGGGGCGGCGGGCGAGGCGGCCAGCACACCCGCGGACACGAGAAGCGCCGCCATCGCGAGGCGCACGAGAAGGTTCGATGCCCGGATGGGCCTGCCGGACGGCATCACGCTGCGCATGTTTGATCTCTTTCAGTCATCGCTACCGAGAGATCGCTCTGACAGCGCTCGGCATCGCGATCTTCGCAGACCCCGGTACTACCTCGTCTAGCACATCGTCCGATCCGGGACGGGTGTTCCTCGGGCCATCGGGAGCCCGATCTCGCCCTCGTCGCACCGGTAGCTCCGACGTACGCGTGGGCCAGCCCGCCGGCCTGAAGGAGGAGGCAGGACCGCACCGGGCCGCTCGGATGGGTCCGAAGGTCGGTGGACTGGCATCATGCGGCAATGCCTCGATCAACCTGGACACCATGCGAGGGCGCCATCCATCTGGCCCCGAGCCTGCTAGCGGCCGACTTCGCCCATCTTGCTGACGCCGTCAAGGCTCTTGAGGGCAGCGGGACCGAACGTCTACACGTCGACGTCATGGACGGAGTGTTCGTTCCCAACTACACCTTCGGTACCGACACGGTGCGGGCGCTGCGACGCACGACCGACCTACCGCTCGAGCTGCACCTGATGATCGTGGAGCCTGAACGCCATCTCGAGACATTTGCCGCCGCTGGCGCCGATGCCATCACGGTCCACTATGAGGTGTCGCCCCATCTCCATCGCACCTTGGCCCGCATCCGCGAGCTCGACTGCCGTTCCGGTGCCGCCATCAATCCGAGTACCCCCGCGTCATGCCTGGACGACGTGCTGGAGATGTGCGACCTGGCGTTGGTGATGACGATCAACCCCGGATTCGGAGGCCAGAAGCTCATCCCCCGGACCCTCTTGAAGGTGGCGCGGGTTCGCTCGGAGGTCGAACGTCAGGGACTTGCGGTCGACATCGAGGTCGATGGCGGCGTCGATGCCGGCAACGCCCGAGCGTGCGTCGAGGCCGGAGCCAACGTCCTGGTGGCAGGCACGGCGGTGTTCGGTCATGCCGATGGCCCAGCGGCGGGTGGGCGAGCGGTCTTGGCGGCCGCAGGCGACATCCCATCGCGCTAGTCCGTTCGAACAGCACGGCTCCGAAACTGCGGCACGGTCAGGCCAGGAAATCGACCAAGAGGCTGCTGACTTGGTCGGGTGCATCAAGTTGGGGCCAATGGCCAGCTCCCTCGATCCGCTCGTAACGGAATCCGCCCGCGCAGAATTGTCCCGAGCCCGCCATTTGTGACTCGAGCAGGGCGACGTCCCCCGAGGACCACACGCCCAACGCGGGAGCCTGTACCGCCGGCAGCTCGAGAGGCGGCGCGACCCAGACCTCCGGCGGCAGGTTCGCCCGGTACCAGTTGAGCGCCGGCGTGAGCGATTGATGAGCTTCCAGATCGGCGATCACGGCGTCGATATCTGGATGCCTGCTCCAGTCCCGCAGGTTCTGCCAGGAATTTTCGCTCAGCCAGCGCTCGGCGACGCCTGGGAACTGGAACAGGAGCATGTACCACGACTTTTCCTGCTGAGCAATGCCGGCGAGGCGGAATGCCGACGGATGCCCGACCGACAACGCGACCATCCGGTCGACGCGGTGAGGGGCCAATGACGCGATGCCCCACGTGACGGCGGCGCCCCAATCATGGCCAACCACAGCGGCCCGCCCGACCCCGAGATCATCGAGCACCGCCAGTACGTCGCCGGCAAGGAACAGCAAGTTGTAGGGCTCGACGCCGTCGGGTCGGTCCGACCGGCCGTACCCCCGCTGGTCGGGGACGACTACCCGGTGACCGGCCTCGACGAGCGCCGGCACCTGATTGCGCCACACCCTTCCCGTGTCCGGAAACCCATGTAACAGCACCACCGGTCGGCCATCTTCGGGGCCGCGTACCTCGTATTCGATGCTCACCCCGCCACTGTCCACGCGCATCACCGCACACTACGCCGAGCCTTTCGATTCTCGACCGGCCGCTGAGATCCGGAGCCGCCGGCGGATGGCCGATCGGCTCCGTTGCCCCGTCACAGCCGTCGGAGCGGCGCGGCGAGCGACCCCGTCACGTAGCTGAAAGTAGATAGACCTGCTCGATCAGCCCACGCGGCCACCGAGGGCGGCTCGGGGACCGTAGACTCGGCGGCAATGGATTCGGCGGAGACAGACAGCGTTAGCAGCGCCCTAAGCGACGAGATGGACGACTGGCTGTGGGATCTCGAGGATCGCTACGACCTCGGTGCCGTCGATGACCCAGAGGCCACCCAGCTCAATCCGCTTGTCCAAGACCCTCGCCTCGCCGGCGTCAGGCGCTACCGGCGGAGCAAGAATGGCATCGCCGACGACCTTGAATCTGACCGCGAGGACGACACGGGCGAGATTGCGGCACTGGCCGGCGGCCTGGCCGAGCCGACACATCTGGCCTCGCCTCCGAGGCCTCGGGCCCCGCGTCGCGACGTCAAGAGGCGGGCGTTCGCGGCGGCGGCCGTCGTGCTCATCGGTCTGGGCGGCTTGTTCGTAGCGACACGGCATCACGGCTCGGGCCAGCCGAATGTCGCGATTGGGTCCAACACCACGTTGCGCACAGTCGTGGTCGGCCCGCCTGGGGTCGCGCCCACGCAACCGATTGCCAGCGACACAGTCCCACCCGCCGCGGTTCCGGGCAGCTCGGTACCCGGCGACCCCGCAGCGGCGGTCGCGACCCCCGCCGGATCACCGCCAGGCACTGCGGGCGCCCTGTTCACCCCCGCCGGATCGGTGTTCACGCCCTCGGGCAACACCGGGACAGGTCGGCCAACACCGCCATCGGCGAACCCGACGCCAACCCCGGGCACGACACCGACCCCGGCCACGACGTCGCCGCCCACGACGTCGCCGCCCACCACATCGCCGCCCACCACCACGCCGGTAACGCAACCGCCCGCCACGACGGTGCCACCAGCGACGACGGTCCCCACAACGGCGCCCGGCTCGACGACGGTCCCCCACCCGTTCCCGTAGCAGCGGAGAACGTGGCGCGAACGGTCCGATCGGACAGAGTTTTGGGCGCCGCCTCGGATTCGTGAGTGCCCAATGGTACGGTGCGCCAGTTCCACCGCTTGTCACGTGGTCGTCGGGCGTCGTATCAGGCGGTAGGCCCCCGACGACGAGTTAGCCCGAGGGGAGCCGAAGTGATCGGTCGTCATTCGCTGAAATGCCTGGTCCTGACCAGTGCTGTACTCGCGGTCACGCTGAGCGTTACGGCGATGCCCGCGTCCGCCACCACGCCCGGCTGGATCGATACCAGCTATGGCGTCGGGGGCGCTGCGGTCGTGCCTGGCGGCGTCGTGTTCGGCGTGACCACCGTGGACGCGTTGGGCCGTTCGGTCGTCATGGGGCCGACCAGCGCCGACGGCACCGGTGCAAAAATCTCCCGTCTGACGGCCGGAGGCAAATTGGACGCCTCCTTCGGTACGAGCGGAACGACCGCGCTAACGGCCGCAGTGATCTACACCCGGGTGGCGATCGATCCGGCGGGGCTCGTTTATGTCCTCGGAAGCAACGCCGCGACGGGCAGCCCGAGCAACACGTTTGTGGTCACACGTCTCACCGTCGACGGCGCCTTCGACTCGAACTTCGGTACCGGGGGCACAGCCACGATCCTCCTGCCCGCCGGTGTACCGCCGTTCGTTTCAAACGCGTTCGCGGTTCGAAACGATGGGGATGTCGTCGTCAGCCTGGCGACGCTGGATGCCCAGAAGCGGGGCTATCTGGCGGCCCTGACCCCGGCCGGGCAGCTCGACGCAGCGTTCGGACCGGCGGGTTCGACGCCTCCGGGGCTGTTTCAGTTGCCGAACAAGACGTTCGTCTACAAGCTCACGGCCGCTCCCGCCCCCATTGCTCCCGTCTTCACCGCCTCCACGCCACCGTTGACAGCCAACGTGGCCGTTGCGTACCACTACACGTTTGCCGCGTCCGGCCGACCGGCGCCAGTGTTCTCGGTCGCTTCCGGCTCCCTCCCAAGCGGCCTGACGCTTGACCCGGTCACCGGCGTGCTCAGCGGAACGCCGGACACCCTTGGCGACTCCACCTTCACCATCAAAGCCGCCAATGGCACCAGCCCGGCCGCCGTGACGATGCCGATCACGATCCATGTCGCGCCCACACCGGCGGCGCCTGTCTTCACCGCGGCGGCGCCACCGTCGGCCGCCAAAACCGGGGTCGCGTACACCTACACCTTCGCCGCCACTGGCCAGCCTGCCCCAACCTTCTCGATCGCAACGGGCACGCTGCCAACCGGTCTGACCCTGAATGCCACCACCGGCGTTCTCTCGGGCACGCCGACCGCCGGGGGGGTCTTTACCTTCACGGTCAAAGCCGCCAATGGCGTGTCGCCCGACGCCGTAACCCCGTCGCTCACGATCAACGTGGCGGCACCGCCGGTGTTCACCGCCGTGACACCCCCCGGCGCCAAGAAGGGGTCGGCGTACAGCTACACCTTCACCGCCAGTGGCAATCCGGCGCCGACCTTCAGCATCGCCAGCGGGTCGATCCCGACGGGCCTGACCCTCAACTCGACCACCGGGGTGCTGTCTGGCACGCCGAGCGCCGCCGGGCAGTTCTCCTTCACGGTCAAGGCGGCCAACGGCGTCACCCCCAACGCGGTCAGCAACACCATCACCATCACCGTCGCCGACCTGCCCGTCTCGCCGGTGTTTACCGCCGCCACCCCCCCGTCGACTGCCACCGTCGGCGTTCCCTACAGCTACACCTTCGCGGCCAATGGCAATCCAGCTCCAAAGTTCACGGCGATTGGGACACTGCCAACCGGGCTCACCTTGAACGCCACCACGGGCGTGCTGTCGGGTACGCCAACCACCGCCCACCGCTTCGTCTTCGAAGTGAAGGCGGCCAATGGGGTGAAGCCCGACAAGATCACGCCGCTGATCACGATCACGGTGACGCGAGCGGCCGCTGCCGCAGCCGCCGACGCGACCCTAGCCCCGGCGCAGCCAGCCCCAGCGCGGCCACAGCCGCCAGCCCGACCGTCGCACCAGCCGCCAGCCCGACCGTCGCTCGAGGCGCCACCTCGGCCGCCGACACGACTGCGGCTTCCGCCCTCGACCCCAATAACGATGTCGTGGCGCTTCTTGCCAGCGACACCGCGGAAACGAGGATGTACTTCGTCCAGCGTTACACCAGCGATGGGGCCCTCGATCCTGCGTTCGGGACCGGTGGCACCTCGACGGCGTTCCCCACAGGGGTACTCCCCGCCTTCATCGCGGAAGCAACGGACAGCAGCTACTACGTCACCGGAAACAGCGGCCAATCGGTGTTCCTGGCCCACCTGACCTCCAGCGGGCAGTTCGACACTGCGTTCGGAAGCGGTGGGATCGTCACGGGCCCAGTCGAGACCTGCTCGCCGACCGGCGGCCTCATCCTTCTGTCCGGGCCGGACATCTACGTCTTGGCGATCAACGCCAGCTGCGGCGCATCACCAGCCATCCTGATGCGTTTCCACAACGGGGTTCTCGACGCGTCCTTCGGTACTGGTGGCGAGGTGCGAATCGACTCGGTCGCCCCGATTCGTGTCAGCGGACCGAACGGCGGCGGCATCCAGCCCGGAGGCCAAGTCATCGTCGGGCTCGACGGGGCGGTCGCACCGGCAACCAACGGTGCCGCAGTGGCAAGAGTCAACGCCACCGCTGCTGGCCCGACGATCGAGGCGTTCACCCAACTGGTCGATGACAGCCACTTCGCCGCCGCGACCGTCGCCCCGAATCCTGCCGCGACCTACCTCGGTCCGGTCGCCGCCGCGGTCGACGGCACCGGCAAGACCCATGTCTTTGCCCGAGGTGCCAACAATCATCTCTACGAGTTCAGACAAACCGCATCCGCCTGGGCCGCCCCCGCCGACCTCACCGCCGCTACGGCGGGCGCCCCGGTAATCGGAACAGCGCCCAAAGCGATCTTCGATGGCACGGCACTCGTCGTCTTCGCCCTGACCCCAGCCGGGGACCTGGTGGAATACCGCAACGACGGCGCGTCCGGGGCCTGGACTACCACCAACGTCAACGCGGTGGCACCCGCCGGTTCACCGCATGTCACCGGCGCCCTCGATCCGCATTTCGCCGGAGGCTTCCTGCATGTGTACGGCGTGACGACCGGCGGAAACCTGGTCGAGATCGACCACGACAATGCATCGGGCCATCCGTGGAACTTCTATGACCTCACCGCGACGGCCGGCGGAGGCACGACCATCGCCGGCGCTCCGAATGCGCTGGTCATCAGTGGCACCCCGCATGTGTACACGCGCGCCGCGGGGAACAACCATCTGGTCGAGTATGTGGCGGACCATGTGGGCGGCCTGGTGTGGAACGCCTACGACACGACGGCGGCCGCGCCCCCTGCGCCGCCGATCGGCGGCAATCCCATCGCGACCTATGTCAGCCCGCCTGGAGTCGTCCATGTGTATGCAACCAGCAGCGACCCGGCGACGAGCGGCAACTTGATCGAGTACGTCGCTGACCACCTGAACAACCGGATCTGGAACGAGTACGACCAGAGCGCTGGGGCGACCGGCGCCCCCAAGCCCATCGGGAATCTGGCCGTGGTGCTCACTGACGGCACGCCGTACGGCATTGGCATCTCGGTTCCGGAGGTTTGGGAGACCTTGCCGACGGGCGACCTCGTCGAGATCGTCGCCGACCACTTGGCCGGGCGAATCTGGAACGTCTATAACGTCACGGCGCTGTCGGGCGGACCCCTCGTGTCCGGCGATCCGACGCCCATTGTCGCGGGGTCGACCATCCAGGTCTTCGGTCTCGGTCGGGCCGCCGGTGGGGCGGCTACGGCGCCCCTCTCCACCGCCGACGCCCGTGTGGCGCCCAACTCATCGGGCGCCTCGTCCCATTGGCTGACGTCGCTTCCGACGTAGTCCTAGCAAAGAAGCGCCCGAGCACCATGTGGTTGGGTAGCGTTTGACCGTGGGATTTCTTGATCGAGCAAAAAAGCTGGCCGAGCAAGCCAAGGACGCGGCTGATCAAGCCAAGAAGCTGGCCGGCCAGGCCACCAGCAGAGCCAGCGATGCCCTGGGCGATGCCGGCGCCCGGATGACGCAATCCAGCGCAACGCCATCCACCGACTCAAGCTCGCAAGGCGCCGGGGCCACCCAAAGCGGGGCCGCCCAAAGCGGCGGGAGCGGTGCTGCTGGCGCGACGGAGTTTGGCACCCCGTACGTGCCGGGCATGCTGGGCCGCCCTGGGTGGCGCGAGCGTGGCCTCACCGACCCCGCCGCCCTCCTGCCCATCCGGGCTCGGGATCACGCCGGCGTGCCGCACACGACCAAGAGCAAGATCATCGAGGAGCCATTCGGGATGGGACGGCGCTGGTCGAGCGGCGACCGTTCCGCGGCGCTCTTCTACCAGCTCTATCCGGAACACCAGGCCTGGGCGCCACCGGGCGGGACGACACCGTTTCCTGGCGTTCCCGGCGCCTCGACGGCGACACTCGCCGGTGGCCGCACCTTGGTCTTCCTCGGCGCCGCCGGCCAGTCAGTCGTTCTGGAACTGGCGGGCATCGACGATTCGGCCCAGGCCGTCCTGGCTCGAACCGTCGCCGAACAGCTTCGCGTCGCCTGACACGGCCCCTAATCCGGGCCACCGGTCGAACCGAGCCCGGTGCGATTCGCCACGAGCGTCTCGTAGGACGCGTCGTCGCGATGCATGGCCCAGAAGGCGGCGACCAGTGGGAGGTGGCCCGCTTCCACGAGGGCGGCGTAAGGCACGAGTGCCCGGCTGCGGCCCGTACGCCGCCCGGTCGCGGCATACCGGGCCTCCCGTTGCACGTGCTGATCGAGAGCGCCCAGCCCTTCAGGTCGGTGCAACATCGGCAGGAACCACGTCGCCCACGAGAACTCCGCTCGTTCCCGCGGCACACCGAAGAGTCGAAGGTTGGTCCGGCGCACGAACGCCCCGACCGCCCGCTCCGGCGGTGCATCGTTTCGCTCCCGCCAGCGCAGCAAGCTGCGGGCCAACCGGGTCGAGCGTGCCTTCAGCTTGCGCTCGGTGATCGGCGCCAGCCGGATCGCGCCGTGCTGGTACCGAAAGCCCAGGAAGTCCCATCCCTGCCCAGGCGCGGCCACCATGGTCTTGTCTTCGTTGACCCGGAGGCGGCGCTCGTGCAGGCGATCCCGGATCAGTCGCTCAAGTGCCGGTAGGTCGGCGGGAGCGGCGAGCACCAGGAAATCGTCGCTGTAGCGGGCGTACGTCGCGCCTGCGGTGGCGACCTCATGATCCAGATCACGGAGATAGAGCGTCGCGAGCAGCGGGGCCAATGGTGTGCCGGCCATGATGCCCTTCAGGCCACCGTCGACCACCGTCCCGTTCTGTTCGACCCGCGGATCGAGCAATGCGGCGCTGAGGAGCCGAAACAGCGGGTCCTCGGTGAACGATTCCGGCAAGCGGCGGAGGAGGTCGGCGACATCGATCGAGTTGAAGTAGTCGCTGATGTCGAGCCGCAGCGCCGCCTTGGCCTCGACCTTCGGATCGGCGAGCACCGCTCGAAATGCCGCCCGGGCCCCACCGCCGGGCAGAAACGAGTGGCACCAGGGCGAAGCCTCCTGGACCGCCACTGGCTGCAGGAGGCCGTTGACGGCGCGAAAGAGCAGCTCGTCTGGTGCCGGGTACTGGAATATCCGTTTCTTGCGTCCGTCCGCCTTGTTGAGCCATCCGACGACCGGAGGTGCCGGCTGATGGCGCCCGGCCAGCACGTCGGCGCCGATGCGGAGGTGCTCGCCCTCGTCGATGATCCGCTCGTAGGCACCCAGGCGCTCCAGCCGGCGGGGATTCCGCTCGCGGAAGGCTTCAATGGCACCCACCCACGGTCCGTCCGTCGTCAGGCTTTCGAGCACTGAGTGCGACGAGTGGGACGAGCGGGAGGGAGGTCGCTTTGAAGCTGCTGTAGCAGCACTCGAAGGTACGCAGGACATCCGCTTCCAGGGATCGATCATGAGCAACCGTGTCGTCCTGCGCTGCTTCGCCCGGAGGCGCCCGAAGGCATCCCTCCCGCTCGGCCCGCAAGGCTAGCGCGGCCCTGCCGGCGGCCACCGTGGGCCGTCCGGCAGAGACGCACGCGACGTGCCGCTACTGCTTGACTTGGATCGAGGCTAGGGACACGGTCGTGTCACGAGTGGCCGACGACGTCATGTCGGTTTCCACCGTGCTCGACGCCCCGCCCGGAAGGACCCGGTTGCCGCGCAGGGTGACTGACAGGCTGGTCGACCCACCGGGAATTGCCGCCGTGCTGTTGACGACCTGATCGCCGCTCGGCAGCCCGGCCAGGTTGCTGCCCCGCGACCCGTTGAAGTTCTCGGCACCGACGTTGAACGGCACCCCGGGATCGGTGGGCATATGGGCCGGGTCATAGGCGAAGCTCACGTCCTCGGTGCCGTTGACGCCCAACCAGACCTGGAAGGTCTCGACCTGGCCGGGAATGCCGAAGACGTGGGCGTTCCACTGGACCACGATCCAACTGTGGACACCGCCGTCAGCGGACAGGACGTCAATCATGAAACCCTGCCCGGCAATGGTGCCATTGCCCCCATCGAGGTCGGTCCACAGCGGCGCCAGCACGTTGTTGGGGCGGGCGGGGTTGGGGAAATGCTGCGGCAGATAGCTGATGTCGTCGGTCGTTCCACCGCCGACGACGAGGTACCCATCGGAGACGATGCCCAACTTCGTGTACGTCTGACCGGCGAACACAAATCCCGGCACGGTGAAGTTGGAGATTGTCTCGTCACCCATGGTCCGCGGCGTGTCGCCAATCTGGGCCAGGTCGAAGTAGCCGAACGGGCTATCCCCGCTGGCGATTTGCGGGTCGGGCGGCGTGGCGGCCGCCAGGGTCTTCACCGGCAGGGTCACCGACTTGGCCCCTGTCCTGGTCGCACCCGCCGTCGCCGACCGGAAGGTCAGGTTGTCGGCCCACGTGGTGGTCAGGTTGACCGTCGCCGGCACGAACGACTTGTTCTGAGCGGTCGCAGTGCACGTGCTTTCCTCCAACTGCGTCAGGTGGATGACCCCGGGAACGCAGCTACTGGTGAGGCTGACCGTCCCTGCGGGAGCTGCGGGCGAACTCGGCGAGAAGGCAACCGGAAGGTGGAGATGCCGGGTGCCGCCCAGCTGGGCCAGTTCGATCTGGCCGGAGTAGAAGGTACCCGGTGTCCCCTTCGTGCCATCGAGGGTGATGGTGATGCTCCGGCTGGCGCCCGCAGGCACAGAAATCACCGCGGGCGAGACCGTGATGCTGCCGGCCATATCCGCGGTCGCCGACACCCGGTAGGACTGAGCTTGGCGGGTGACGTTGGTGAAGGTTCGGGTCGTCGTGACCCGCCCGGGCAGCGCCGCGTCGTAAACCGACGGCTCGTTCAGGTCGATCCGGTGCAGCGGGTCGGTGAGGATCGCGTCCATCTGCTTCCGGGTCACGTCAAGGGTGAGTCCAGGGTCGACGACCCCCGCCAGGTCGACTCGGCCACTGCCGTCGTCGAAGACTCCGGCGGGGGTGTGACCGTCTTGCTCGACCACATTGCGATTGGCCGTGGTCATGAGCGCCGACTTCACCTGGGCGGGGCTGAAACCCGGGTGAAGGGCGAAGACGAGGGCGGCCGAACCGGTGATATGCGGTGCCGACATGGACGTGCCTGCGATGGACTGGAAGTACTGACCTGGCGGGCCCTGACGCCACATCGAACGGCGTCGGGGTGTTGCCGGCCAGGATCTGAACGCCGGGCGCCGTGATGTCGGGCTTCAAAAAGTCTCCACCCGGGCCGCGCGACGAGAAGGCGGCCATGACGTCACCTTGGCCGTCGATTTCCTCGCCTTGGGGAAAGGTCGCCGTGGCGCCCGGATGAGCCGTGAGGAACGCATCGAGCATGTCGCCGGCGGGCTTGTCGAAATGAATAGCGGGTAGGAAATGATTGTCCGTCTCGGTGTCTTCGACAACGGGATTGCGGAGGAACATCCCGACCGCCCCCCCGGCCTTGACGTTGACCCCCTTCTGGACCCGGCCCACCGCGTTCCCCGCGGCATCGACGCCGCCCCGTACGCAGACCACGATCTTGCCGGTGAACGATCCGGCCGGTGCCGGGGTCGAGCAGATGCTGTCGTAGTGGGCGATGGAGGTGGCCTTGACGACCGGCGTCGGCGACGAAATCCCCACTGTGATCGTGCTGCCCTGGAGCGTGATCTGGGCGCCGCCCGGCGCCGAGATCGTGGCGGTGCTGGCGAACGCCCGCTGGAGGGAGCTGGCGGCCACCGTGGTCTCCCATGGTCCGAGATGCGCCGTGGTCCCCGCATTCGGGCCGCTGTTGCCCGCCGATGTGCTGGCGAAGACCCCGGCGTCGAAGGCGTCGAGGAAGGCCAGGTCATCGGGGGCGGTGTACGCGCTCTGCGGCGTGTTCGGTCCGACGGAGTAATTGATCACGTCGGCACCGTCGAGGACCGCCTGGTTGATGGCAGCCACGAGGTCGGAGTCGAACCCGCCGCCGGGGCCTAGTGCCTTGTAGGACAGGACGAAGGCGCCCGGGGCGATGCCCTGGATGGGCCCGCGATCGATGCCGAACAGCGAGGCGTGGTCGAGCGGGTTGCCGGCTGCGGTGCTGGTGGTGTGGGTCCCGTGGCCCCCGGAGTCGCGGGCGGACGTCGGGTAGGGCTCGTCATGGCGCAGGGCGTTGTAGGTGGCGAGGAACACCTGGCCACCGATCAACTTGTCGTTGCAGGCGAACGGGATCGACGTGAGGGGGTTGGTCCCGAAGTTGCAGGCCCGGACGTGCCCGTCGGGTGTCGGGGGAGGGGTACCGAGATCGGGGCGGGCGGCGAACGACGGATGTTCTGGCCACACCCCGGTGTCCACGTCGGCCACGATGACGCCCGCACCGGCGGTGGCGCTGGATCCCAAGGCGGAGTAGGCGGCGTTGCCGCCGATGAACTCGGCGTCGTCGTCGGCGACCGGCGTTGCCTGGTCGACCTTGTGCAGCGAGTCACTCTGGACTGCGACCGCGCCCGAGAGCTTCAAGAGCGATGCCACCGTATTGGCCGGGACGGTGACCGCCAAGCCGCCGTACACCGTGTGGTACGTCTGGCCGACCGCGGCGCTCGGAACCGCATTGCGAAGTGCCGACACAAAGGCGTTCTCAACCGAGGTGATGTGCCCCGAATAGGCGACGGATTCCTTGCTGGCCGGATTGAGCTTGTGTCCCGTGACTGCGGGGCTGGTCGCCGCCAGTCCGGGCAGGTAACCGTTGTATGTGGCGAGCGGGTCGTAGTCGAGCTTCACGAGGACCGACGTCGGGGCGGTACCGGAGAGCTTGAGTATGGCGGGATCGCTCTGCGCCAGCCGGCTGGACAGGGCCCCGCCGGTCGTCGCTGTTTGCGCCGCCACTTGGCTCGACAGTTGGCCATTCACGGCCAAGTGGCCCCCACTCGGTGGGGCGGCGCTGGCATTGGCACCCCCCAGCATGAGTGCGACCATCGTGGTCGAGGTGGCGCCGAGAACCACCTTCGACCAACCACCACGACCTCGAAGCCGCGCTGAAATCATGCCTGTGTGCATGTGCCCCCCAAACGTCCGTCCGCCGAGACAACCGCGGTCGACTCTACGGTCAAGTCTGTGCGCTGACAAGACTTGTCAGACACAATTTGATCCGACGGCGACTCGGTGGGCGGGCGTTGTGGGGCTTGCGTCCCGGATTGTCCCAATTGCGCCGGAACTACTCCTCGAGCAGGGCCGGGATAACTCGAAGTTCGACAATCTGGTCGTCGCGCAGCACCCGGACGACGTGGGGGCGTCCGATGGCATCGCTGATCATCAGGCGCTGCAGGTCGCCCGAGTTCTCCAACGGCTGGCCGTCGACGTCGAGAATCACGTCCTTGACTCGCACTCCCCCGTCGGCCGCGGGGCTGCCGGCCATGACGTCGGTGACCCCGACGCCGGCGTCGCGCCCCACCCGGGAGGTGAGGCGGGGAGGCAGGGCCCGGTGGCCACCGACGATCCCGAGGTAGGCCCGCCGGAACCGACCCTCGCTCATCAACGCTCCGAGGATCCGCCGCGTCGTCGCATTGATTGGCACGGCCAGTCCGAGGCCGATGCCCGCGACCGCCGAGTTGATACCGATCACCCGACCCCGGCTGTCGGCCAGCGCCCCGCCCGAGTTTCCCGGATTCAGCGCGGCATCAGTCTGGATGACATTGTCGATCACCCGCGACGCCGCACCCGATCGGGTGGGCAGCGACCGGCCCACGGCGCTCACGACGCCGGTGGTCACCGAGCCGGCAAACCCCAACGGGTTGCCAATGGCAACGACGAGTTGGCCAACCCGCAACAGATCGGCATCGCCAAGGGGAGCCGCGGGCAGGTCCCGAGCCCGTCCGCGAATGACCGCCAAATCGGAGAGGGCGTCACGGCCGACGACCTCGAATTCGAACTCGCGGCCGTCGATCAGCGCCGCCTGACCACCCCGCCCGGCCGCGACCACATGGGCCGACGTCACCAAGAAGCCATCGGGCGTCACGATGACAGCGCTGCCCGAGCCCGCCACGCGGCCCGAGCCGCCGCTCACCTGGATACTGGCGACCGAAGGCAGGAGGGTCTCGGCAACCCTTGTCACCGTCCTCGAGTACGAGTCGAGGAGGGCGTCGTCGTCCTCTGCGGCGTCGGGGGCGGGGGCAAGATCAGTCATGGAATGCTCCTTTTGTCGCTAAGCGGGTCGCCAAGTCGGGTCGCCAAGTCGGGTCGCTGCGTCCAGTCGCGACGTCGCGGCTACTAGATCGCCACGGGACGGTCGCGACGCCCAGGCGGGGCCGCGGCCACGGCATCACGCAGGTCCTGCAACCAGTCGGCCTCGTGATGGCCCACCAGCCGGATGCACCACGCCACGGCCTCGGTTCGATCACTCGCCACCCCAGCCGCGACCAAGCTGTCGAGGATCTGGCGTTCCCGCATGGCCAGGGGAACCGCCACGGGTGTGCGGACGGTCGTGTACAGGTGCCGCCGCCCGTCCTTGCTGGTCCCCCACGAGATCTTCAGCCCGAAGGTCTCTTCGGCCTGTTGTGCGATCTTCATGCGCTCGCCCCGGGTGGCGTCTCGAAATCCTCCGGTCTCGTAGGCCTGCGAGAGGGGAAGGACGATCAGGGCCTCTTCGCGGTCGACCTCGACCTCGATCGGGGCGCCCAGCCACTCCGACGGAAGCCGTTCACTGAACCAGGCCGTGAGCCGGCTTCGCAGCTCGTCAACATCCTGTGTCATGGCTCTTACAAGATTACACCTGGCCGCGATATTCCCGATCGAAGATCGCCGTGGCCGCGTCGTAGGGTGCCCGCTGGAGGTACCGCGCCTTGGAGCTCGACGTCACGCCGACATTTGATCCCTTCGTGGCCGCCGAGGCTGCCGCGGCTCAGCTGGCCGAACGCACGGGCGCAGACCACCACCAGGTGGCCGTGATCCTGGGCTCGGGCTGGCTGGGTGCCGCGGGCCGAATGGGAGATGTGGTCGAGGAACTGCCCGTGACCGATCTGGTCGGCTTTCCTGCGCCGTCGGTCGCGGGCCATGCCGGAGTGGTCCGTTCGATCGCCGCGGGGCCGAAACGGATCCTCGCGTTCCTCGGACGGGTCCACCTGTACGAAGGTCATAGCCCGGCCACTGTCGTCCACGCGGTTCGCACCGCGGTGATGGCAGGATGCCGGATCGTCGTGCTGACCAACGCCGCGGGCGGCATCAACCGGGAGTACTCGGTCGGCCAAGCAGTGCTCATCGCCGATCACATCAATCTGACCGGCCAGTCGCCACTGACCGGACCGACTCCCCCGGCGCCGTTCGACGTCCGCTTCGTCGACATGACGACCGCCTACTCGTCCCGCCTCCGCGCCGCCGCCCGTACGGTGGATCCCTCCCTCGCCGAAGGGGTCTACGCCGCCTTCGCGGGACCGCAGTTCGAGACGCCCGCCGAGGTGCGCATGGCGGCGCGCCTCGGGGCCGACCTGGCGGGGATGTCCACGGTGCTCGAGACCATCGCCGCCCGGCACCTCGGTGCTGAGGTACTGGCCTGTTCGCTGGTGACCAACATGGCGGCCGGCCTGGAACCGGGCGGCATCGACCACAACGAAGTGCTCACTGTGGGTCGCCAATCGGCCGAGCACATGGGCGGCCTGCTGGCAGAAATGATCGCCCGGCTATGACCATGCTGCCATTGACGCCGCCGACCGAAGCGCTGCGCGCCGCAGCCCGGGCGTGGGTCGCGGACGACCCCGACCCCCGCACCCGAGCAGAGGTCGAGGGGCTCCTGGAATCCGGCGACGGGGCCGCCCTAGCCGAGCGTTTCGGGACCCGGCTCGAGTTCGGCACCGCGGGTCTGCGGGGAAAGCTGGGGGCCGGACCCAACCGCATGAATCGGGCGCTGGTCCGTCGAGCCGCCGCCGGCCTGGCCCGTTACCTGCATGCCCAGGGCCGCGATACCCGTGGGGTCGTCATCGGCTACGACGCCCGCCACCAATCAGACGAGTTCGCGGCCGATACCGCCGCGGTCATGGCGGGGGCCGGAATCACCGCCTATCTCCTTCCTCGCCCCCTGCCGACACCAGTCCTGGCCTACGCCATCTGTTACCTGCACGCCGACGCGGGCATCATGGTGACCGCCAGCCACAACCCGCCCGAGTACAACGGCTACAAGGTGTACCTGGGTGACGGGGCCCAGATCATCCCTCCGACCGATCAGGCGATCTCGGCGCACATCGGGGCCGTCCGCTCGCTCCGCGACGTCCCGCTGGCGCCCCCGGACGACCCGCGGATCGTCGTCACCGACGAACGCGTCGTCGAGCAGTACCTCGCCGACGGCCTGGCGCAATCGCTCACGCCCGGCGCTCGGGATCTGAACATCGTGTACACGGCCATGCACGGGGTGGGTGGCTCGATCGCAACCCGGCTACTCCAAACCGCGGGGTTCAACCAGATCGACATCGTGCGGCCGCAGTTCGACCCGGACCCCGATTTCCCGACCGTTGCCTTCCCCAACCCGGAAGAACCGGGGGCCCTCGACCTGTCCATGGCCGAAGCGCGCCGGACTCACGCCGACGTGGTCCTGGCCAACGATCCCGATGCCGACCGGCTCGGCGTCGGCGTACCTGCGGGTCCCGATGGTGAGGGCTGGCGCGGGCTCAGTGGCGACGAGATCGGCGTGCTGCTGGCCGACCATATCCTCAGCCACACCAACGGCGACGACCGGCTGGTGGTGACCTCGATCGTGTCGTCGACCATGCTCTCGCGAATGGCGGCCGCGGCCGGGGTGCATTTCATCGAGACCCTCACGGGCTTCAAGTGGCTGGCTCGGGCGGTGGACAACCACCCGGGATGGCGCTTCGTCTTCGGTTACGAGGAGGCGCTCGGGTACTGCGCCGGGACGATGGTGCGGGACAAGGACGGGATCACCGCGGCGTTGCTCTTCGCCGAGTTGGTCGCGGCCCTGAAGGCGCGAGGGGCGCAGCGTCCACGACCGCCTCGACGACCTGGCGTGTGACTACGGCGCCCACGTGACCCAGCAGTGGTCGTCGGTGCTGACGGGTGCCGACGGCCCGGCGCGCATCCGCGACGTGGTGCACCAGTTGACGACCGCCCCCCCGGCCGAACTCGACGGCTGGCCGGTGACCAGGGTCGTCGACCTCCAGGATCCCAGCTCGGGCCTGCCCCCGACCGACGGGGTCGTCCTCTACTTGGGCGACAGCGTCCGCATCATCGTCCGCCCGAGCGGCACCGAACCCAAGATCAAGGTGTATTTCGAAGTCGTGAGGCCGGTCTGTGAGGGCAATGTGGCCGAGGCCCGGGCCCGCGGGGTCGCCACCGTCGCCCGCCTGAAGCACGCCATGGCCACCATCACGGGCCTCCCGACCTAGGTGGACCCCGGCTGGCAACGCCGTCAGGCGGTGCCGAAGAGGCGATCACCCGGCGTCGCCCAGTCCGGGAACAATGTACGCCTGCTCGTTGAGCCGCTCGTCGATGGCGGCGGTCCATACCTCGAGGTCGAGACCCGAATGCGCCAGCCGGTCGAGTCCCTCGGGAGCGGCCAGTACCACGACCGCGGTCAGGTGCCCCGCCCCCCGCGACGCCAGTATCCGGCAGGCGTGCTCCAAGGAGCCGCCGGTCGCCAGCATCGGGTCCAGCACCAGCACCTGACGCCCGTGCAGCTCATCGGGCACGGCGTTCATGTAGGGCTCGGGCTGGAAGCTGCTCTCGTTGCGGGCCACCCCGATGAATCCGGTCTCGGTGCCTGGCATGACCCGCAGCACGGCGCCGAGCATCCCGAGCCCGGCCCGTAAGATGGGCACGACCAGCGGGGTATCGACGATCCGGCTGCCCACGGCGGGGCCGAGCGGCGTCTCGACGGTCACTGCCTCGCTGACCAGGCCCCGCGTGGCCTCGAACAACAACATCACGCTCAGTTCCTCGATCGCCTGGCGAAACACCGCCCGACCGGTCTGCTTGTCCCGCAACCGGGTCAGCAGCTGGGCTGCCAGCGGGTGGTCGACGACGCTGGTCTTCACTCAGACGCCCATCGGGTGCCAGACGGTCTTGATCTCCAAGAAGGCGTTCAACCGGTCCAGGCCCGGATCCGCCGCCCAGTCGAGCACCGATGGCCAGAAGACCCGCTTGACGTTGTCCGCCCCCGCCCGCTGCAACTCCGCCACGTCCTCGGCAAGTCCGACACCCGTCACGTCGATGGCGTTCACGTCCATATGCGCCGCCAGCACCGGCGCCAGCTCCGAGACCCGGCCGGTCAGGACGTTGACGACGCCGCCGGGAACATCGGACGTCGCCAGCACCTCGGACAGCGTCACCGCCGGCAAGGGCCTGGTTTCGCTCGCGACCACGACCGCGGTGCAGCCCGTCGCCATGACCGGCGCCACGACCGACACCAGCCCCAGCAACGAGGAATCCTGCGGCGCCACCACCGCAACCACCCCGGTGGGCTCGGGCACCGAAAAGTCGAAGTAGGGCCCGGCCACCGGGTTGGCCCCGCCGAGCACCTGGGCGATCTTGTCGGTCCAGCCCGCGTACCACACCCACCGGTCGATGGCCGCCGACACCACCTGCTCCGCCGCCGCCGACCCGAGCCCCTCGGCGTCGGCTACCTCGGACACGAACTGGGGACGCCGCCCCTCCATCAACTCGGCCACCCGGTACAGGATCTGGCCCCGGTTATAGGCCGTGATGGTTGACCAGCTCAAAAAGGCGCGGCGTGCGGCCACGACGGCATCGCGTGCATCCTTCCGCGACGCCTGCGCGGCGTTGGCGAGGAATTTTCCCCCCTCCGTCGTCACGACGTACGACCGTCCCGATTCCGAACGGGGAAAGGCGCCGCCGATGTACAGCTTGTAGGTCTTGCGCACCTCGAGGCGATCAGCGGGCAAGGTAGGCCTCCAGGCCCGGGCGGCCGCCCTCGCGTCCGAACCCCGACTCCTTGTAGCCACCGAAGGGGCTGGCCGGGTCGAAGCGGTTGAACGTGTTGGCCCACACCACGCCCGCCCGCAGCCGCTGCGCCATCCACAGGATGCGGCTGCCTTTGTCCGTCCAGACGCCGGCGGAGAGCCCGTAGGGCGTGTTGTTGGCCTTGTCGACCGCCTCGGCCGGGGTCCGGAAGGTGAGCACCGACAGCACCGGGCCGAAGATCTCCTCACGGGCGATGCGGTGCGACTGCGATACCCCGGTGAAGAGGGTCGGGGCGAACCAATACCCACGATCAGGCAGGGTGCACGCCGGTGACCACCGCTGCGCTCCCTCGGCGACGCCCGACGCCACGAGCGAGGTGATCTTGTCCAGCTGGGCCGCCGAGTTGATGGCGCCCACGTCGGTGTTCTTGTCGAGGGGGTCGCCGACGCGCAGCGTGGCCAGGCGCCGCTTCAGCCGGGCCAGCACCTCCTCGGCGACCGACTCCTGGACCAGCAGCCGGCTGCCGGCGCAGCACACGTGGCCCTGGTTGAAGAAGATGCCGTTGACGATGCCCTCGACGGCCTCGTCGATGGGGGCGTCGTCGAACACGATGTTGGCCGCCTTGCCGCCCAATTCGAGCGTCAGGCGCTTGCGCGTTCCTGACAGGGTCCTGACAATTTCCTTGCCGACCTCGGTGGATCCGGTGAACGCCACCTTGTCGACGCCGGGATGGGCCACGACCGCCCGGCCGGTGTCGCCCGCCCCGGTGACGATGTTGACCACGCCGGGCGGGAGTTCGGCCTGCTGGAGCACTTGGGCCAGGTGCAAGGCGGTGAGCGGTGTGGTCTCGGCCGGCTTCAGGACGCACGTGTTCCCGGCCGCCAATGCGGGAGCGAGCTTCCATGCCGCCATAAGGAGGGGAAAATTCCACGGTATGACCTGGCCGGCCACTCCGAGGGGCTTGGGGTCTGGTCCGAGTCCGGCATAGGCCAGCTTGTCGGCCCACCCGCCGTAATAGAAGAAATGGGCCGCGGTGAGGGGCACATCGACGTCACGGGATTCGCGGATGGGCTTGCCGTTGTCCAGCGATTCCAGCACCGCCAGTTCCCGGGCGCGCTCTTGGACGAGACGGGCGATGCGGAACAAGTACTTGGCCCGCTCGGCGGGGCGCATCGGGCCCCACGTCTTTTCCTGGGCCTGCCGGGCAGCTTGTACGGCCCGGTCGACATCCTTGGGGCCGGCGACTGCGACCTCGGCCAGGACCTCCTCGGTGGCCGGGTTGACGGTCTTCAGTGCCTGCCCGTCGATCGGGTCCCGGAACTGGCCGTCGATGAACAGGCCGTACGACGACTGGATGTCGACGACGGCCCGTGACTCGGGGGCGGGTGCGTAGTCCCAATCCATCAGTCGAGGGTGAAGTAGTCGGGACCCGCGTAGGCGCCGGTGCGTTGCTTGGTCCGTTGCATCAGGAGGTCGTTGAGCAGGCTCGACGCCCCGAAACGGAATCGGTCCGGCGTCAACCAGTCGTCGCCCGCCGTTTCGTGGACCACGACCAGATAGCGGATGGCGTCCTTGGACGTGCGGATCCCACCCGCCACCTTCACGCCGACGCGTCGCTGGTGGTCGGTCGCTTCGTCGAAGTCCCGAGCCGCCTCCAACATGACCAGCGCCACCGGCAGGGTGGCGGCAGGCGCCACCTTTCCCGTCGAGGTCTTGATGAAGTCGGCACCGCCCAGCATGGCCAGCCACGATGCCCGGCGGACATTGTCGTAGGTCGCGAGCTCGCCCGTTTCCAGGATCACCTTCAGGTGGGCGTCTCCGCAGGCTTGTTTCGTCGCCTGGATCTCCTCGAGCACTGCCTGGAAATGGCCCGAAAGGAAGGCCCCTCTGTCGATGACCATGTCGATCTCGTCGGCTCCGCTCGCCACCGCGTCGGCGACGTCGGCCAGCTTGACCGCCTTTGAGGCGCGGCCACTCGGGAAGGCGGTGGCGACCGACGCCACTTTCACCGCGCTGCCCTGGAGGGCGGCCACCGCGACGGGCACCAGGTCGGGGTAGACGCAGACCGCGGCGACGGACGGCACGGTCGGATCCGAGGGGTCGGGCTGGCGGGCTTTGGCGCACATGGCCGTCACCTTGCCCGCGGTGTCGGCGCCTTCGAGCGTGGTGAGGTCGACCATGGCGATGGCGAGGTCGAGCGCCTGCAACTTGGCGTCCTTCTTGATCGAGCGCGTCGCCAGCATCGCCACTCGGGCCTCGGCCCCCACGGCGTCGACTCCGGGAAGACCGGTAAGGAATCGCCGCAGGGCCCGTTCGCTGGCGGTCACCCCGGTGAGGTCCAAGGTGGCGGCCGTGAGGCTGGTGACGGCGGTGAGGTTGGTGACGGCGCTCATGCGGGGACGGGCGCGGCGTTGGCGGCGTCCCATTTCAGCGCCGCGAAGCCCGGCTTGATGATCCCGTTGATGATCTTGAGCCGCTCCTCGAAGGGCCAGAAGGCGCTCTTCATGGCGTTGATGGTCATCCACTCGACGTCATCCCACCCGTAACCGAAGGCGTCGACCAACCCCGCGAACTCTCGGGAGAGGGTGATGTCGCTCATCAGGCGGTTGTCGGTATTGACCGTCACCCGGAACCGCAGGCGTTTCAGGAGATCGATGGGATGTTCCTTGATCGAGGCGGCGGCGCCGGTGTCGACATTGGACGTGGGGCACAGCTCCAGCGCCACCCGGCGGTCCCGGACGAACGACGCCAACCGGCCCAGCTGGGCGCCCCCGTCGGCGCCGACGACGATGTCGTCCACGATGCGCACGCCGTGGCCCAGGCGCTCGGCCCCGCAGAACTGGATCGCCTCCCAGATCGACGGCAGACCAAAGGCCTCGCCCGCGTGGATGGTGATGTGGAAGTTGCCCTGGGCGATCAGGCGGAAGGCGTCCAGGTGGCGGGTCGGGGGGAACCCGGCCTCGCTCCCCGCGATGTCGAATCCGACCACGCCTTCGTCGCGGTGGCGCAGCGCCAGCTCCGCGATCTCGACCGACCGGGCGGCGTGGCGCATGGCGGTGACCAGCACGCCGACGGTGATCTTGCGCCCGGCGCTCCCCTCGGCCATCCCGGCCAGGACCGCTTCGACGACTTGGTCCAGGCTGAGTCCCGCTTCGAGGTGGAGTTCCGGGGCGAAGCGCACCTCGGCGTACACCACCCCGTCGGCCGCCAGGTCTTCGGCGCATTCGGCAGCCACCCGGCGCAACGCCCCCTCGGTCTGCATGACCGCCACCGTGTGCTGGAACCGTCCGAGGTACAGGTCGAGGCTGCTGCGGGCCTCGGACCGGGTGAACCACCCCGCCAGGTCGGCGGCGTCGGTCGTCGGCAGCTCGGGGTACCCCGCCTCGGCGGCCAGTTCGATGACCGTCTCGGGCCGCAGTCCGCCGTCGAGGTGATCGTGCAGCAACACCTTGGGCGCCAGCTTGAGCGTGTCAAGCGTCGGTCGGTCGCTCATGACATCACGATACGGTCCTATCGGCCCCTTGGCCCGTTGAGATTGGCCCGTTGGGATCGCCCCGTTGAGATGGATCGACGCTGCGTCCGGGCGATGGTTGATATATTCGAATCGCTGTTCTCGGTCGGGGACCCGGGACGACACGGTGACGGTTGCTCCGGCGTGTGCCGGCTGAGACAGGGGGATCGCATGACCCGTTGGACGAAGTCCGCAGCCGTTGCGCTGGTGGCGTTGCTGGTCGTAGCGGCGTGCTCCAAGAGCAAGTCGACGACCACCTCGACGTCGACAACGGCCGCGCCCGGCGGCGGTGCCACGACGACCACCGGTCCGAAGTCCACCGGCACCCTGACGGCGTGCATGGTGACCGACACCGGCGGCATCGACGACCGCTCGTTCAACGCCTCGTCGTACCAGGGACTGACCGACGCCAAGGCGGCCGACCCCAATGTCACCACCAAGTACCTGCAGTCCACCGCCCAGAGCGACTACGTCCCCAACATCAGCAGCCTCATCCAGCAAAAGTGCGGAATCATCGTCACGGTCGGCTTTTTGATGGGCGACGCCACCCAGACGGCGGCGAAGGCCAACGCATCGCAGAACTTCGCCATCGTGGACTACAGCTACTCGCCGTCGCTGCCCAACGTGAAGGCGCTCGTCTTCAACACCGCCGAGGCCGGTTTCCTGGGCGGCTACCTCTCGGCGGGCATGTCGAAGACCGGATCAGTCGCCACCTTCGGCGGCATCAAGCTCCCGACGGTCACCATCTATATGGATGGATACGCCGAGGGCGTGGCGTATTACAACACGAAGCACGCCACCAGCGTCAAGGTGCTCGGTTGGGACGAGAAGGCCCAGAACGGCACCTTCACGGGCGACTTCACCGATCAGGGCAAGGGTAAGAACGTGACCCAGACCTTCATCCAGCAAGGTGCCGACATCATCTTCCCGGTGGCGGGCAACGTGGGCCTGGGCGCCGCCGCCGCGGTGCAGCAGAACGGCAACGGCGTGCACATGTTGTGGGTCGACACCGACGGCTGTGTGAGCGCCCCGCAGTACTGCGCCTTGTTCATCTCCAGCGTCGAGAAGGGCATTGCCGTGTCGGTGAAGCAGGCGGTGCTGGACGCGGCCAACGGCACCTTTGCGGGCGGCAACTACATCGGCCGGCTCGCCAACGACGGTGTGGGGCTGGCGCCGTACCACAACTTCGATTCCCAGGTGCCGGCGGCATTGAAGACCGAGGTCGAGCAGGTCAAGACCGACATCATCGCCGGCAACATCAAGATCACCTCGCCCAGCCAACCGACCAGCTGAGTTCCGCCTCAGCCGCGGCCAGACTGAGGCGTTGTGAAGCTCGAGCTTCGAGGAATCACCAAGCGCTTCGGGTCCGTCGTCGCCAATGATCACATCGACCTCACGGTCGAGCCGGGCCAGATCCACGCGCTGCTGGGCGAAAACGGGGCGGGCAAATCCACCCTTATGAACATCCTCTACGGGCTCACCCGCCCCGACGAGGGCGAGATCCTGATCGACGGGTCGCCGGTTGATTTCAGCCGCCCGAAGGACGCCATCGCGGCCGGAATCGGCATGGTCCACCAGCACTTCATGCTCGTGCCCGTCTTCACGGTCGCGGAGAACGTCGTCCTCGGCGACGAGCGGACGCGGTCGTTCGGCCGCCTCGGATTCGGATTGCTGGACCGTCGCCGGGCGCGCCAGGACGTCCTTCGCGTCTCGACGCAGTTCGGCCTCGCCGTCGATCCCGATGCCTTGGTGGAAAACCTGCCGGTGGGCAACCAGCAACGGGTCGAGATCATCAAGGCGCTCCTGCGTGATGCCACGCTGCTGATCCTCGACGAGCCGACCGCGGTCCTGACTCCGGGCGAGACCGAGGATTTGTTCGCCGTCATGCGATCGCTGAAGGCGTCGGGTCACTCGCTCGTGTTCATCACCCACAAGCTGAACGAAGTCCAAAGGATGGCCGACACGATCACCGTGATCCGCCAGGGCAAGGTGGTCGGCACCATGGCGCCCACGGCCTCGGACGAGGAGCTGGCCGCCCGGATGGTGGGACGGGCGGTGCGTTTGGCGCCTGAGAAGGCGGCGGCAACACTCGGCGACGTCGTCCTCTCGGTCGAGGGCCTCACGGTCCTCGACGACCTGGGCCACACCGCCGTCAAGGGCGTCTCGTTCGACATCAAAGCCGGCGAGATCCTCGGCATCGCGGGCGTGCAGGGCAACGGCCAGACCGAGCTGTGCGAAGCCCTGGTGGGATTGCGTCCGGTTATCGACGGGCGTTTCTCGGTTCGAGGGCGCGATCTCACCAATAGGGCAACCAGGGAGATCCTTCACAGCGGGGTGGGTTACGTGCCCGAGGACCGCCAGGCCGAGGGGCTGGTGACGGACTTCACGGTGGCCGAGAACCTGGCCCTCGACCGCTACGACCAGGCGCCGTATTCCAAGGGACTGGCCCTCAATCTCGACGTCATGGACACCGCGGCCAGCGAGCAGGTCAAGCAGTTCGACATTCGAACCGAATCGATCCGCACCCCCGCCTCGTCGTTGTCAGGCGGAAACCAGCAGAAGGTTGTGGTGGCGCGGGAGTTGTCGCGCTCCATCGGGCTGCTCATCGCCAGCCAGCCCACCCGCGGGGTTGACGTCGGATCGATCGAGTTCGTCCACCGGCGCATCGTCGAGGTACGCAACCAGGGGTCGGCGGTGTTGCTGGTGTCGACGGAGCTGGACGAGATTGCGGCACTGGCCGATCGCATTGCCGTCATGTACGAAGGCGAGGTCGTGGCCATGCGCTCGCCCGACGTGACCCGCGAGGAGCTGGGGTTGCTCATGGCGGGGGCGGGAACAACCGAGAAGGTCGCAGCCGCCGGAGCCCCGACATGACCCCGCCCGACGCGCCTCCGGGGCCTCCGGTCGAACCTCCGTCGGGCTGAGCCGCCTCGGGCTGAGCCGCCTGCGGCTGAGCCGCCTCGGGCTGGGGGCGTCGAGCCGGGAGGAATCGAGGCTGACGCTGGCCGGTGGCGCAAGGCGGTCTTCGACGCGGTGGTCGAAGGCAACAGCGTCACCGTGACCTTCCTGGCGTTCGTCGCCGCGATCGTGGTCGGGGGACTCCTGATCGCCTTCACCGACCCGGTCGTGCTGCCGAAGTTCGGGCACTTCTTCTCGGCGCCCGGCTCGGCGCTCGGAGCCGCTTGGTCGTCGGCCAGCGGGGCCTATACCGCCATGTTCCGCGGCTCCATCATCGACATCCACACCGTGTCGGCGGCGTTCCACGGCGGATCGATCACTGCGGTGTTCGAGCCCATCTCCGAGACCCTGGTCAACGCCACCCCACTGATCTTGGCCGGCCTGGCGGTGATGCTTCCCTTCCGGTGCGGCCTGTTCAACATCGGGGGGACGGGGCAGTTCATCGGTGGCGCGGTGGTGGCGGGTTGGATCGGCTTCGCGGTCCAACTCCCGCCGGTAATTCACGTGGTGGTCGCCATTGCCGGGGGTCTGGCCGGGGGCGCGGTCTGCGGGTGGCTGGTCGGCTTCCTCCGAGCGCGGACCGGGGCCAACGAAGTGATCGTCACCATCATGTTCAACTACGTGGCCCAGTTCCTCCTGCTCTACCTGCTTGGCACCCACGCCTTCCGCCGGCCCAAGCGCATCGACCCGATCAGCCGGGTAGTGCACGGAACGGCCCGGCTGCCCCACCTGTTGGGCGGCACACTCCGGGTGAACTTCGGGTTCGTCCTGGCCATCGGTGCAGCCGTCGCCGTGTCGTGGATCATCAAGCGCAGCACCCTCGGCTTCGAGTTCCGTACCATCGGGGCCAACCCCGACGCAGCCCGGGCGGCCGGCATGAACGTCGAGCGGGGATACATCGTGGTCATGCTCGTCGCCGGCGCCCTCGCAGGACTGGCTGGTGCGGCGGTCGTCCTCGGAACCGACTACTCGCTCACGCCAGGCATCTATGGAACGTATGGCTTCGATGCCATCACCGTTGCCCTGCTCGGACGGGGCACCGCACTCGGCGTGGTCCTGGCGTCGTTGCTCTTCGGCGCGCTGCACGCCGGAGGCGTGCAGATGCAAGCGGCAACCCAGACACCGATCGACATCGTGATCGTGATCCAGGCGCTGATCGTGCTGTTCATTGCCGCCCCGCCGTTGGTCCGGACGATTTTCCGGCTCCGGGGGCAACGATCCGGACCCGAGAAGCGGGCCGCCTTGAAGGTCGTCGGCGCGTGAGCCAAACGAGCGCCGCGTGACCACGACGCTCGCTCCTTCGTTGCCGCCCACCGCGTCACCTGTCACCCGGCGGGGCCGGCGTCTCAGCAAGAAGACCGTCGGCGGCGCAGTCATCGGCGTGCTGGGACTGGTCGACATCGTGGGTTTCGGCCTCGAGGCGCGATCGGGCGACGCTCGATCTGGGCCTCACCCTCGCCGGGGCCTCCGTTCGGCTGTCGCCGCTCAAACTTCCGCCCGGCCCGACCGCCATCGTCGCCGGAACAATCACCTTGGTCCTGGCGGGATTGTGGCTGCGGGCCGACCTCGGAAGGGTGGCGCGCCGGGCGGTCATCGTGGGCAGCGGCGTGCTGTTCATGCTCTCGTTCCTCTGCTGGGCGTCGGCGGGCAAGTCGATGAGCCTGGTCGGCCTGCTCCAGAGCTCGGTCGACCGATCCATACCAATCGTGCTCGGGGCCTTGGCCGGCTGCCTGTGCGAGCGCGCCGGCGTCGTCAACATTGCCATCGAGGGTCAGCTGTTGTTCGGGGCGTTCGCCGGCGCCATGGTCGCCAGTGCCAGCCATTCGCTGTACCTCGGGCTGCTGGCGGCGGCGTTGGCCGGGGCGCTGCTGGGGCTCGTCCTGGCGGTGTTCGCCATCCGCTACGCGGTCAACCAGATTGTCGTCGGAGTCGTGCTCAACGTCCTGGCCACCGGCTTGACCGGCTATCTCTACGACCGGGTCCTGGTCAAGTACCAGAACACCCTGAACGCCCCAGCGGTGTTCTCGCGGATCTCGATTCCGTTGCTCTCCAAGATCCCGATCCTCGGGCCAGTGCTGTTCGACTCGTCGATCTTCCTTTACCTGACCTACGCCATCTTGATCGCGGTTCAGGTTGGGCTGTTCCGGACCCGGTGGGGACTGCGGGTGCGGGCGGTGGGCGAACACCCCGTGGCCGCGGAGACCGTCGGGATCCGGGTACTCGGCGTTCGCTATTGCAACGTGATGCTGGGCGGTCTGGTAGCGGGGATCGGGGGTGCCTACCTGACCATCGGGTCGGTCGGACCGTTCGGCAAGAACGTGTCGTCGGGCAAGGGCTTCATCGCCCTGGCGGCGGTGATTTTCGGCCGCTGGACGCCGATCGGGGCCATGTTCGGTGCGCTCCTGTTCGGCTTCGCCGACGCGGTGCAGAACATCCTGTCGGTGCTCGGCACCTCGATCCCCTCCGACTTCCTGCTGATGGTCCCCTATGTCGCCACCATCGTGGTGGTGGCCGGGATGGTCGGGCGGGTGAGGCCGCCCAAGGCCGACGGTCAGCCCTACGTAAAACAGTGACGGCCCTGCGACCGCCGGCAGTGGCCGTGGGATCTGCGGTCGCGTCCGCCCTGGTGGACGGCCGTCCCGTGGTCGCCTTGGAGTCGGCCATCATCACCCACGGCCTGCCGCGGCCCCTCAACCTCGAAGTGGCAATCGAGCTCGAGGACCTCCTGCGGGACCTGGCGGTGGTGCCCGCGACGGTGGGCGTGATCGGCGGCGTTCCGACGGTGGGGCTGAGCGCATCCGAATTGCAGGACTTGGCCGGCGGGGACGGCGTCACCAAGGTGAGCGTCCGGGACCTGCCGATCGTCATGGCCCAGGGGGCGAGTGGCGGAACGACCGTGGCCGCCACCGCCTGGCTGGCGCATCACGTCGGCATCCCGGTCTTCGCCACTGGCGGAATCGGCGGAGTCCATCGAGGGGCCGCCCAGAGCTTCGACGAGTCCGCCGACCTGCCCATGTTGGCCCAGCTCCCGATCACCGTTGTCTGCGCGGGCGTCAAGTCGATCCTCGACGTGGCCGCCACCCTCGAACGGCTCGAAACCCTCGGCGTGACGGTCGTGGGATTTCGCACACGGTCGTTTCCCGGCTTCTACGTGACCGACTCGGGCGAGGAGATCGCGGTGGCGGTGTCCGGGCCCGACGAGGTGGTGAACATGATGGCCGCCGCCCGGGCACTTTGCCTTCCCGGAGCGCTGGTGGTCGCCAACCCGCTGCCCGAGGCCGAGCAGCTCGACCCGGTATTGCATGGCCGCATCATCGTCGAGGCCCTGGCCAGCGCGGCCGCCGAAGGAATCCGGGGCCCGGCCATCACCCCGTACCTGCTCGATCGCCTGTACCAGGCAACGGGTGGCGCGAGCCTGGCGGCCAACGTCGCTGCGGTGCGCAACAACGTGTCGCTGGCCGGCCGCATCGCCTTGGCGTGGTCAGCGATGGGTAGATCGGGGTCGACCAGATGAGCGGCGTGCTCGTCGTCGGCGACGTGATCAACGACGTGGTGGTGCGGCCCCTTGGGCCGTCGGCGCTGGACACCGACATTGCCGCGGAGGTCAGCTTCGTGCCCGGTGGATCGGGGGCCAACCAGGCGGCATGGCTGGCGGCGCTCGGCGTCTCGGTCCGCCTGGCGGGACGGGTGGGGATCGCCGACGCCGGGTTGCACGTCGCGTTGCTGGCCCAGGCGGGAGTCGATACCGCGCTTTGCGTCGATCCCGACGTGGCGACCGGCTCCATCGTGGTGGTTGTGGGTGACGACGGCACCCGTTCGATGTTCACCGATCGGGGGGCCAACGCCCGCCTCGACGCCGGCGACCTGACCACTGCACTGCTCGACGGGATCAGCCACCTCCACGTCACCGGGCACGCCCTCCTTGAACCGACCGCCCGAGCGGCCGTCGCCTCGCTCTGGCAGGCCGCCGCTACCCGCGGCCTGAGCCGTTCGGTCGACGTGGGCACGGCCGGCTTCCTCCGCGGGTTCGGGTCCGAGTTCCTGGACTGGACTGCCGGTGCCGACGTCATTTTCGCCAATCCCGACGAGGGCCGAATCGTCGTTGGTTTGGACCTTGCTGCCAGCCGCGACGACGTGATCGCGGGGCTCCTCCAGCGCTATGGCGTGGTGGTACTGAAGCTGGGGCCCGAAGGTGCGATCGCGGCCACCGGAACGGCGGTGGTGATGTGCCCTCCGAGCGAAGGGGGCGTCGTTGATCCGACCGGCGCCGGTGACGCCTTCTGTGCCGGCTTTCTCGATTCATGGCTCGACGGCGCCGGCCTGCCCGAGGCGTGTGCGGCGGCAACCCGGACCGCCGCCACAGCCATGGCCAGCGTGGGCGGCCGCCCGCCCCTCCGCGGAGCGACCTCCCTCGCCCCAGCGCCGCCAGGCGCCATCACCGCACTGCCCTGGGAGCGGCTACGCCACGCTGCTGGCGCAGCATCGGCAACGGCGTACGCCCCCTACTCCGGGCTGCGCGTCGGGGCGGCTGGGTTGACCGACGACGGCGACATCCTGACCGGTTGCAATGTCGAGAACGCGTCGTTCGGGCTCACGTTGTGTGCCGAGTGCGGATTGGTCTCGGCGCTACGGGCCGCGGGGTCCGACCGGTTGGTGGCCGTCAGCGTGGTCGCTCAAGACGGCGGGCCGCTCACGCCGTGCGGACGGTGCCGCCAGCTCCTACTCGACAACGGCGGCCCCGACCTCCTGATCGACCGAGGACCCGCCGCCGCTCCGGTTCGACTCGGCGAACTCCTGCCCGGAGCCTTCGGTTCAGGCGAGCTGGCCGAGCGAAGGGAGCCGGGAACGCGGTGATTGCCTTTCACGCCGTCGACGTCATCAAGGCCAAACGCGACGGCGGGGCCCTGACCGACGAGCAGATCCGGTCGTTCCTCGAGGCCTATACGGCCGGCGCGATTGCCGAGGAACAGGCGGCCGCACTGCTCATGGCGATCGTGTGGCGGGGCATGACCGCCGACGAGCTGACAACCTGGACCGACGCCATGGTGGCCTCAGGCGAACGGCTCGACTTATCCACGGTCGGTCGGCCCACCGTGGACAAGCACTCCACAGGCGGTGTGGGTGACAAGGTTTCACTCCCGCTGGTCGCGATCGTGGCGGCGTGCGGGGCAGCCGTGCCCCAACTGTCGGGACGCGGTCTGGGCCACACCGGCGGCACCCTCGACAAGATGGAATCGATATCGGGCTGGCGGGCGGTGTTGCCGCCTGACGAAATGACCCGTGTGCTGCGCGACGTCGGGGGTGTCATCTGTGCCGCCGGTCCCGGCCTGGCCCCCGCTGACCGCAAGCTCTACGCCCTGCGGGATGTGACCGGCACGGTCGAGTCCATCCCCCTCATCGCCAGTTCGATCATGTCCAAGAAGATCGCCGAGGGAACCCAAGCCCTGGTGCTCGATGTCAAGGTCGGTACAGGCGCCTTCATGTCCGACTTGGGCCAGGCGCGGGCGCTGGCCGAAACGATGGTCCAGCTCGGCCAGGCCAACGGGGTCCGCACCTCGGCACTCATCACCGCCATGGACACGCCGCTCGGGCGGGCCGTCGGCAACGCCGTCGAAGTCGAGGAATCCCTCGACGTCCTCCGAGGCGAGGGTCCCGAGGATCTGGTCACCATTACCCACGCCCTGGCGCGGGAGATGCTGGCCCTCGCGGGCCTCGATGCCGACGCCGACGTGGTGCGCCACGACGGTCGTGCCCTGGCCACATGGCGGGCCATGGTGGCCGCCCAAGGAGGCGATCCCGACGCCACGCTCCCCCGAGCCACCGACTACCTGGCTGTTCGAGCGCCGCGAGTCGGGATACGTGACCCGCCTCGATGCCCGCGCCGTTGGCAACGCCGTCTGGCGCCTCGGTGCCGGCCGGGCGCGCAAGGAGGACCCGGTCAGCAAGACGGCCGGAATCTGGTGCCGGGCCAAGCCCGGCGAGCTGGTCGAGGAGGGCCAGCCCGTCATGGAGCTGGCCATCGACGACCCGGCCCGGGTGCCCGCGGCCCTCGACGCCCTGACCGGCGCATTCGATATTGGTCCCGAGCCACCCCCGCTCCGAGACCTGATCATCGACTACATCCACTTCTGACGACCAACTCAGCCCAGTCCAGATCCTTTCTTGTCACTCGATGTATATATTTCATCACTTTGTGGCAACAATGGATCGTTCGAACCTGACCGTCGCACCTGGCCGTCGGTCGATCGTCGGCTGAACTAACCTCCCGACGCGATGGTGGCATGGCCGTGGCAGGGCGGTTGCCGGTGGCGCTAGGAGTCGCGGCGCTGGCCGAACTGCTGCTGGTGCTGACCGGTTTCCAGAAGTTGGTCGCACCGGGCTCAGCGACCCGGGCCCTTCGGTCGGTCGGACTGCGGTTGCCGGAGAGCCTCGTCCGCCTGGGCGGGGCGGCCGAACTGATCGTCGGCGCCGGCGCGCTGGCGTCTGGCCGGCCTGCGTTCACCGCGCTCGCGGTGCTGTGTTACGCCGTGTTCGCAGTGTTCATCGCGGTGGCGATGGCCGCCACCCGCCGCCGGCCCGGGCAGGTTTCGTCGTGCGGATGCTTCGGCAGCTTGAGCCAAAACGCCGTCGACACGCCGCCAACCCGGGCTCATCTTGCCTTCGACCTGGTCGCGGCCGTGGTGTGCCTCGGCGCGACGCTATGGCCGTCGGAAGGCATGTTGTCCGTGTTGCGCCAGCGCCCTCTGGTCGGGACGACGCTCGTCGCGCTCGCGGCGTTGGGGTGCTGGTTGTCGGCGGTTCTGCTCACCGTGGCGCCGCAGACCGCTACCGCGGCTGCCGTCGCCGGCGCCGCGCGGGCCCCCGGGGCCCGAGCCTGAGGGGTCGCGGGTGCTCGCCTTGGTGATCCTCGAAGGGGTGGTGGTGGCGTTACTGGCGTTCCTCGTCGTCGGCCTCCTCAAGAGCCACGCCGAGATCCTCCGGCAACTGCACGAACTCGGACAAGGTCGTGATGGAATCGAACCGGCGGCCCAGCCGTTCATCGGCGAGCGCTCGCTCGACGCGGGCGCGTCGCTCGCCCACGATCTGATCGGCGAAACTCCCGACGGCGAGGCGGTCGCCATAGGCGTGGCGGGTGCCGCCCATCACACCCTGGTGGCATTCCTGTCCAGCGGGTGCGCCACCTGCGCCGAGTTCTGGGGGGCGTTTGGCCGCCCCGCCACACTGGGTCTGCCGCCGCGCACCCGGCTGATCGTGGTCACCCGAGGTCCCGAAGCGGAGAGCGTCACTGCGATACGCGACGTGGCACCCGCCGAGCTCACCGTCGTCATGTCGACCCAGGGCTGGGAGAGTTATGCCATTCCCGGCTCACCGTATTTCGTCCTGGTCGACGGACCGGCGGGAGTTGTCGCCGGAGAGGGAACGGGAACCAGTTGGGCCCAGGTGCAAAGCCTGATGCGCCAAGCGCTGGGCGACCGCACCGCGGGAGCGACGGGCGCCGCGGGGCGCCGACCGGTTGCCTCGTCAGCGTCGAAGCGACCGAGGCCGGATGCAGACCGACGACACCGAACTGCTGGCGGCTGGTATCGGTCCGGGCCATGCCAGCCTGTTCTCGGGTCCACCACCTACCCCAACCTCAGTCGCCGAGACCGATGAGCCCTGACCTGACGCTGGCGCTCGGCGTGACGATCGCCCTGGTCGCGGCGCTGCGTTCGACGTGGTCACCCTGAGGAGAATCGATGCTTGCCAGCATCACGCCGCTCGGGGAGCGGGGACGACATCGACGGTGGGGCATGACAGTCGCGTTCTACCTGCTCGGGTCGACCACGGGCGGAGCGGCGCTGGGTGGCGTGGCGGGGATGACGGGATTGCTGGCTCGCCGGGCCATACACCCCTCGGCGATGGTTGTCCTGCTCGCGGTCGCGGCCGCGGCGCTGGGTGCGTTGGCCATCGACGCCCGCCAGTCGGGTCGAGTGCCGTCGATCCGCCGCCAGGTCAACGAGGACTGGTTACGCCAGTACCGCAGCTGGGTCTACGGCTTTGGCTTTGGCTTCCAGTTGGGAGTGGGCGTGGCGACGGTGGTCACGAGCGCCTCGACCTACCTGGTGTTCGCCGTCGCCCTGTGCGCGCCGAATGTCGGGGTGGCGGTCGCCATCGGCTCGGCGTTCGGCGTCGTTCGGGCCCTCCCAGTCCTGCTCACGGCCCGGGTGAAAACGTTCGCTCAGCTCGGACGGCTGCACCAGTGGCTCGCATCCCTCCAGCCCGGCGCCCGCCGGCTGACCCTCGCGACCGAGTTGGTCGCGGCCGTGGCGGCGACCTCCGCGGCAGCCCTCCGCTGAAGGATCCGGTGAGCCCATGAGCCCTGTGTCCAATACCGTCCGCACCGTGCAGTTCGACATTGCCGTGCCCAACGGGTGGGACGTACGTATCAAGGCCAGCGCGGCCGGCGCCCAGGGTTCGGTCGACTACCCGGTCGTCCACGCCGCCAACTTCGCGCTGCCAACCAGGCGCGAGGACTTCGGAGGTGCGGTGGTCGAAGGGATGAACCGAGGCCAGGTGTTCGTCGCCCTGCTCGGATACGGAGCCGACGGCGCGGGCCACGGACTCTTCGCCCCGTCCGGCCTGCCCCGCCCGCTGCACCCCGATTGGTTCGATCCGCAGGCGATGCAGCGCCCGATCGCGGCCATGGCGGGTGTCCAGCGGTTCTTCAGCGCCCAGGGGAGGAAGTTCTGCCTCTACGTCGTGGTCGGTTCGTACGACCGGCGAGCGGTCCTGGTGGCGTCGATCAACCAGTTTCTCGCCGGCGTGACCATCCAAGCCGCGGCCTCGGCCGCCCAGGGAGCCCCATGATGCGCACCGCAGGAATCAGGATGCCCCTCTCGCAGCGGGTGGTCGAACGGGCGGCTCTGCGCATGAGCCGACCCCCCGACCGCCCCGCCACCACCGCCACCGGACGGGACGCCGCCATCCCCACCGCCACCCGACCCGACGCCACCGGACCCGCCACCACCACCGCCACCGCCACCGACACCCGACCCGACGCCGCCGCCCCCCCCACGACTGGCGTCACCGCCCGGGCCCGAGCCGGTACCGGTCCCCGCACCAAGCGCCCCGGCCACACCCGGCGCAGCTTCCTCGCCCGTGGCGCCGTGGTCGGATCCGCCTTGGCCGTGGCGCCGGCGCGCTACCTCCTGCGCCCGGGCAGCGCCTACGCCGCCATCACCGACGTGTGCGGACCCGACGCGACCTGCCTCCCCGGTGGCTTCACCGTCTTCTGCTGCACCATCAACAATGGCGTCAACAAATGCCCGGCCGGAAGTATCCCGGGCGGCTGGTGGCGGGCCGGAACGGGTTCCAGCTGGTGCTGCGGCGCCGACCGCTACTACGTCGATTGCCAGGCTGCGTGCCCGCCCGGCTGCCCGTGCGACAGCGGCAACTTCTGCCCCGGCTGCCAATCCTGTACCGCCGGTTGCTACAGCGGTCCGTCGTGCGACCAGCGCAACGTCTGCCAGGTCCGGTTCCGCTACGGCCAGTGCAACCAGCAGATCGGCTGCACCGGCAACGTCTTGTGCCGGATGGTCACCTGCACGCCGCCGTGGCAGATCGCGGGGCTGAACTGCGCCTCCGGCCCCGACAAGACCGACACCAAGACGGCCGAACACGGCGCCCCCTGCCTCCAGCAGGCGTCGTGGTCCGGTGGCGCCTTTCCCATTACCGCAGACTTCGTGCAGGCCAGCCCCGCGGTGGCCCAGGCGCCGGGGTCCGCCCGCGTCGACCTCTTCGCCCGGGGCGGCGACCAGCAGATCCACTGGACCACCAACGCCTTCGGCGGGTGGAGCGCGATGCGCTCCCTGGGCGCGCCCCCCGTCGGTTGCATCGGCTCGCCGTCCGCGGTCTCGTGGGGGCCGGGCAATCTCAATCTGTTCGTCTGGGGAGGCGACAACCGCCTCTGGCAACGGTTCTCCAGCGACGGCGGCCAGTCGTGGGCGGGGTGGTTCAAGCCTGTCGGTGACGACGGGACATTGGCCTCGGCGCCCGCGGTCTGCTCCTGGGGCCCCGGTCGGGTGGACGTGTTCGTCATCGGCACCAACGGATTCGTGTACCACCGCTGGTACGACAATGGCTGGAACACCAGCGGGTGGGAGTACCGCGGTGCGCCCCCGGCGGCGCTGCAGTACTCGGCGCTCACCGCCACGGCGTGGGCGCCGGGACGGGTCGACGTGTTCGCCACCGCCGGCAACAGCCTGTGGCAGAGCTTCTACGCCGGGGGTTGGAGCGGCTGGATCCAGCCGGACAATTCTTCGACCACGACCCTGGTCTCTGCGCCCTCGTCGGCATCGTGGGGACCAGGCCACCTGGCGGTGTTCGGGCGCGGTACCGATGGGGGCTTGCGCTGGACCAACTGGTACCGCAACTACTGGAGCGGCTGGCAGCGAGTCGGCCTTCCATCCGACGTGTTCACCGGCAACCCCGCCGCGGGCGCCGCTGGATGCCAGCAACTCAATGTCTTCGCCCGGGGCAACGCGGGACACCTACGGGAGTACGTCTACTCCGGCTAAGCGCAGGCGGCTAGGCGCAGGCGCCTCCGGGCGCGCCGCGGGCCGGTGGCAAGATGGACTCGCCCCGGCCCGCGTATAGCTCCCCCCCGGGATTACTTGGCCGATTCAGCCGTCCGCTGCTCAGCCTCTTTCAGGTCGGCCTTGGCCTCGTGCGCCTTGGCTTCGGCCCGGGCCTGCGTGGCTTCCCGCTCGGCCTGACCCTTGTCCTGCTGGGCTTGGCCCTCCTGGCGCAGATTGTCGTTGTCGACGACCGAACCGGCCGCCTCCTTGGCCTTGCCCTTCAACTCTTCACCGATTCCCATGATTTCCCTTTCCTCTCGCTGTGCCAGGTTCAGTCCTTGGCCCGCTGAGCCGCCCGCTCCCTGCGGTCCAGCACCTCGGCCTTGGCCTCCTTGGCCGCCGCCTCGGCTTCCTTGCGCAGGGCCCGCAGCCGTTCGCTGGCCCGGTCCTGCTGCGCATCGCCCTCGGCCTGTAGGCGGTCATTGTTGATGATCACACCGACGAACTCTTTGCTCAGGCCGAAGACCTTCTCGCCGACGCCTCGCAGCTTCTGCACGTCAATAGTTCCCAATTGCATGCTGAAGTTGTACCCCGAGGCCCGGGAGGACAAAACCAGCGACGATCGAGCCCAGAGCTACCGTGCAGGCGTGGAATGGCGAGCGTTCGGCGAGACCCTCGTCACCCTGCTCGTCATCATGGATCCCGGCGGGCAACACGCCGATCTTCGTCGGCTTGACCGCCGAGCTCACGGCGCGCCAGCGGACCAATGCCGCGGTCGGGGCGGTCGGCGCCGCCACCGGCCTCATCCTGGGATTCGCCCTGTTCGGCCAGGTCATCCTCGACTACCTGCACGTCTCCTTGCAGAGCCTGTCGATCGCGGGCGGACTCTTGCTGCTGCTCGTCGCCCTCGAAATGCTCCGGGGCATGGACATGACCCCGACTCCGGGCCGCAACGTGGCCCTCGTCCCCCTCGCCACCCCCCTCCTGGCAGGACCGGGCGCCATCGCCACCGTGATGGTCCTCGTCCGGCGCTATCCGGGAACCACCGGTCGCATCGCCGTGATCGGCGGCATCGCGGGCTCGGCCGTCGTCCTCGGCGTGGTTCTCCTCCTCGCCGCCCGGCTGGCCAAATGGGTGCCCCTCCCCTTGGTCCACTTCCTGACGAGGGTCTTCGGACTGCTCCTCTCCGCCATCGCGGTCCAGCTGATCGTCGACGGCGTTCGGGCCCTCGTCGAGGCCGGATGACGCTGATTTGAATGCTGATTTGGTGGCCCGGCCGCGGGGTATAGCAGCGGTCAACCATGGCCGTCACCACATTCCACGACTTCCCGCTCGCCGACCGGGGTCGCCGGTGGGACGGCGACGCGGCCGAAAAACGGGTGCGCCGCTGGGCGGGCGCCGAGGACAAGCCCAACGCCAAGTACCGCGACGCCCACGTGTGGTACGACGCCCAGACGAAGGATCAGTTTGGCTCCTACAAGCTGCTCATCGCCGACGTCATCGGCGACGAACTGAAGGCCGTGCCCCGGGCGATCATGGCCGCGGGGGCGATCATGCAGGGCAGCCGGGGTGGCGTCGACCTGCCCCAGAAGGACATCCCGAGGGTCAAGTCCCACCTGGCCAAGTACTACAAGAAGATGGGCGACGAGCCGCCATGGGAACGTGACTGACACCCTGGCGAGCCTCCGCCACGAGGCCGCCCGGTGCACGCGCTGCGACCTTTACCAGGCGGCCACCCAGACGGTGTTCGGCGAGGGCCCGGTCCCGGCGGGGCTGGCCCTGGTGGGCGAACAGCCGGGTGACCACGAGGATCGCAGCGGCCACCCCTTCGTCGGTCCGTCGGGCGAACTGCTCGACCGGGCGTTGCAGGCGGCGGGCATCGACCGCAGCCAGGTGTACGTGACCAATGCCGTGAAGCACTTCAAGTGGACTCCGAGGGGCAAGCGTCGCATCCACCAGACCCCCAACCAGACCGAGATCCAGGCGTGCCGCCCATGGCTGGACACCGAGCTCGAGCTGGCTCAGCCCCGACTTATCGGCCTGCTGGGCGCCGTGGCGGCCAAGGCGGTGCTCGGGCCCGCCTTCCGGGTGACCCGCTCCCGGGGCCAGGTCGTGACCGCCGCCACCGGGGTTTGGTCCGGCCCCGCGGTGGCGACGGTGCACCCGTCGTCGATCCTGCGCACAACCGACGCCGCCGCCCGGGAACAGGGTTTCAAGGCGTTCGTCGCCGATCTCGAGGTGATGGCCGGCCTTCTGGCGTGACGCTGTGGACAGTCGGACATGGGAAAAGGGGGGCCGACGAGCTGGTCGACCTCCTGTGCGCCGAAGAGATCGGGCTGCTGGTGGACGTGCGCCGTTTCCCGGCCTCGCGTCGCAACCCCCAGTTCAGCCGGACCCCGCTCGAGGCGACGTTGGCCAGTCGGGCCGTGGGCTACCAGTGGTGGGGCGAGACGCTGGGGGGACGTCGACGCCCCCTTCCCAGCGGGAGCCGCCATCCCGCGTGGAACGATCCCGCCTTCGGGGCCTACGCCGACCACCTCGATCGACCCGAAGTCCGGGAGGCATTTTCCCAAGTCCTGGCGTTGAGCAGACAGGGCCGCACCGCCATCATGTGCTCCGAGACCGTGTGGTGGCGCTGCCACCGGCGCCTGCTCAGCGATGCGGCCGAGCTGGCCGGCACCCCGGTCGTGCATCTCCTCACCGCGGGGCGGGCCCAGGCCCATGTGCTGCACCCGGCGGTGCGGCGGGGCGACGACGGGTGGCCGGTGTACGACGTCGGGGTGCAACGCGAACTGTCGTGACGGCCGGTTACCCGCTTTTGCGCATTGGGTAGGTAATTGGCGGCGGACGAAACGGAAGGAGAGATACATGGCGAACGAACTACAGGGCGTGCGCGTCGCGTTCCTCGTCGCCAACGAGGGAATCGAGCAGGTCGAACTCACCGATCCCTGGTCGGCGGTCGAGCAGGCGGGCGGTACGCCCGAACTCATCGCCCCGAAGGCTGGTGAGGCACAGGCGTTCAACCATTTGGACCGGGCCGACGCGTTCCCCGTCGATCGCACCACCAGTGAGATCAACCCGGGGGACTACGACGCCGTGATGCTGCCCGGCGGGGTGGCCAACGCCGACGTGCTGCGTCTGGACGAACCGGCGGTCAACTTTGTCCGCCAGATGGTCGAGGCGGGCAAGCCGGTGGCCGTCATCTGCCACGGGCCGTGGGCCCTGGTCGAGGCCAATGTGCTCCGCGGGCGCACGCTCACGTCGTGGCCCAGCCTGAAGACCGATATCCGCAACGCCGGCGGCCAATGGGTCGACCGGGAGGTGCAGGTCTGCACGGCGGGACCCAATGTGATGGTGTCGAGCCGCAAGCCCGACGACCTGCCGGCGTTCTGCTCGACCATGGTGAGGGTCTTGAGCGAGTCCCGGCAAACGAGCGGCGCCCGGGCCTGAGCCGGTAGTCTGCGGGACCCGATGACGGGTCCCGCAGACGACGCGGCCGGGTGGCATCGGCGCTTCGGCGCCGAGTTGTTCAACTCGACCTGGGATCTGATCGAACAGGCGGAGCGCAGCGCGGACGACGAGGCGGCCATGTTGGTCGCGGCCATGGCGTCGCGCTGGCACTGGTCCCAGGTCGGTACCGCGGAGCAGGTGGCCACGGGCGATTGGCAGGTGGCCCATGTGTTCTCGCTGCTGGGCTACGGAGACGTGGCGCTGCGCTTCGCCCGTCGGGTCCTGCAGCGTGGCTGAGGCGGATGGGTGGGACGGCTGGCGTTTGGCGTCGGCGCACGAGGGTGTGGCACGAGCATGTGCCGTCGCCGGTGACGAGGCGGGGCGCGATTCACACGTGGTTGCGGCCGAGGCGGCCCTGGCCCGGGAGACGGACGAGGAGGAGCGGGCGGTGATTGCGGCCCAGCTGGCGTCGATCCCGCCGATTGGCGCGTAGACGCCTACTCGCTGCTGGCCGACAGTGGCGTGGCGACATCCTCGAGCGAGCGCTGCTCGGCGTCGACACCGAGGTACAGCTCGGCAACAGCACCCATGAGCATCAGGGCACCGCCGATGAGGTAGCCGATCAGGAGGTGGTCGCGGTTGCCCGACTGCACGAGGGCCCCGAACAGGACCGGCCCGGCGATGCCACCGAGTCCGCTGCCCACGGCGTAGAAGAAGGCGATGGCATTCGCCCGCACCTCGAGGGGGAACACTTCGCTTACCGTCAGGTAGCCGGCACTGGCCCCGGCGGAGGCGAAGAAGAACACGACGCCGAGCGCGGCGGTGAGGCCCACCGGCCCGAAGGCGTGGCCGGCAAACAGCAATCCCACCGCGGCGGTGCCCACCGCGGCCACGAAGTAGGTGCCCGCGATCATGGGTCGCCGCCCTACGACGTCGAAGAGCCGCCCGATGGTGAGGGGGCCGAGGAAGTTGCCCACCGCGAAGATCAACAGGTACCACCCGACTTCGCCGGTACCCACTTTGAAGAAGGTGGTCAGCGTGATGGCGAAGGTGAAGAATACGGCGTTGTAGAGGAACGTCTGGCCGACCATCAGGGCCAGGCCGAGCAGGGTTCGCCGGCCGTTCTGCCGGAACACCACGTCGATGACCTCCGACATCGGCGTCCGCTCCCGGGGCGAAACGGTGATGCGTTCGTCGCCCGGTTCGGGCAGCTCGCCGACGCCTTCTGACTCCCGAACCTGGTGCTCGACGTCCTCTACGACTTCTTCGGCCTCGTCGACCCGTCCGTGGGTCATCAACCAGCGGGGGCTCTCGGGAAGCAGGCGCCGCACCAGGAGCACCGACACCCCGAGGACCGCGCCCATGGCGAAGGCGACCCGCCAGCCGACGTCGACGGCGAAGATGTGCGGGTTCAGCAACACGACGCTGGCCAGGGCGCCGATCGCCGTCCCCAACCACCAACTGCCGTTGATGGCCAACTCGACGGTGCCCCGGACCCGTGCCGGATTGAGCTCCTCGGTCGCCGAGTTCACCGCCGAGTACTCCCCGCCGATCCCGGCGCCGGTGAGGAACCGGAACACGAAAAACGCCAGCGGGCTCCACGAGAAGGCGGTGGCGACCGTCGCCGCCAGATACAGCACCAGCGTCCACGTGAAGAGTCGCTTTCGGCCCAGGCGGTCGGTCAGGTAGCCAAAGCCCAGCGCCCCGACCACGTTGCCGGCGACGTAGATCCCACCGGCCAATCCGATGTCGGATCCGCTCAGGCCGAGGGTCTGCTTGTCCTTCAAGACGGTGGCGATGGTGCCGACGATCGTGACTTCCAGCCCGTCCAGCAACCAGGTGATTCCGAGCGCGAAGACCACCATCCAGTGCCATCGACTCCACGGAAGGCGATCCATCCGGGCGGGAAGATCGGTCTCGACCGGCGCATCGTTCTCAGTTCGATCAGCGCCGGGTTTCCGAGATTCGGACTCAATGATCGCCACGTGACATCCCCCCATGATCGCCGAACGAGGGCCACTGATTCGCCCCTATTAGGGCCGATTATGCGCTTTGTACCCCGGCCTGGCGTCTAGGAAACCGCCGGTCAGGCGTGTGAAACCACCTATCTGGGTACAGCGATTTTCCCAGGACGGTATTTGACACCTAGGAGGTATGGGATGGGCGTTGTACTTCTTATCTTGTTGCTGGCATTGCTCTTCGGTGGCCTTGGTTTCGCCATCCATTGGCTGTGGTTCGTCGCCGTCGTTTTCGCCATCGCCTGGGTTGCGGGCTTCGCCTTCCGCTCCGGCGAGGGCCGCTGGTATCGCTGGTAACGCAATCGAAGACGCACCGCTGAGCACCTCGCCTCTACGCTCGGCGCTCGGTGCGGTGTCTCACAGCATTGTTGGCGGCGGTGGCCATCGTGGCCACCGCCTGTTCATCGCGGCTCCGGCTCCGGCCCCGCCTCGACGGCTCGGGTGCTGCCGGGAGCCTTCGGCCCGGGCGTATTCGTCACCAGCGTCACCAATGACGGTGCCGGCGGTTGGGCCGCGGTGGGCTGGAGGACGGGGGCCGACGGCCAGCCCGCCACGGCGTGTTTGTTCTCCCACGACACGACGTCGTGGCAGGCATGTCCGCTGCACACGGTCGACACTGACGGCCACCACACCCGTCTACTCAGCGTGGCGCGCCTCGGCTCCAAGCTGATCGCCGGTGGTGTGGCCGTCGGCGCCCTCCACGGGAACCTCAGGCCCTACCTGTGGAGCGGCACCCCCGGCGCCCCCGACGCACTCGACGAGCTCAACTTGGCGCGCGAGTTGTTCGGCGGCGAGCGCATCATCACCTTCGACGGCCTGGCCGCCGGTCCACTCGGCGGTTTTGCCGTGGGCACCTGGGACGGGGTGACCCACCAGTCCGTCGCCCAGGTGTGGCGGAGCGACGACGGCAGCGACTGGCGAAGGTTGGACGGGGTTGCCAGCCTGACCAGCACCCCGGATGAACTCCTGCGAGGCCGCGCCGTTGCGGTTGGGCCCCGGCGCATCACCGTGGTCGGCGCGGCCATCAACTTGCATCGCCCGGCCGATCGCGACGACGGCGCGCTGTGGTGGTCCGACGACGGCGCGACGTGGACGCGGGCCGCGGTGGCAGCCGCGCACATGGGTGGGGCCGGCGACCAGGAACTCGAGACCGTTGCCGCCCTGGCTGACGGCGGGTTCGTGACGGGAGGATCCGACGGCAGCGAGGCCGCGGTGTGGTCGTCACTCGACGGTGCGGTGTGGAGGCGGGCCGACCCGCTGCCGTCGGGCTCGCGGGACTGGCGCCACGGTCACCGCCATCGCACAGGGACCGAATGGCGTGCAATGGGCGGCGGGCGTCGTCGACGGGACGCCTCGGCTGTGGAGTTCGTCGGACGGCCGACGATGGTCCGCTCGCCGTCTCCCGATGAAGGCGTTGTTGGCCACCGGTCCCGCGCAATCGGTTGTCGTCGCGTCGGGCTCCGGTCAGGTGTTGCTGGTCGTGCAGGGTGCGAAGGGCTCGACTGCGGCCGTCGTCTGATTGGGCTCGCGGCCGCTCAGCCGAGCCCGAGGAATCGCGTGATGTCGTCGACCTCGTTGGCGGTGTCGGTATCCGGTGTACGCCCTGGCAGATGCGTCATCTCGAAGCCGGTATTCCGTCGGCCCCGGCGAAGCTTCCAGGTCGCCACGACCAGCCCGTCGGTGACGACCACCGGCTTGATCATCCCGCCCCCGGCGTTGACGGCGCGGGCGTGGTCAGGCCGAAGGTGAAGGCTGCGATCGGCGTATCCGAGGATGAGGGTGTCGAACCCCCCGAGCATCCGGGTCGGCGCAGGATCAAGGTCGGGCGAGGCCGAACCAGCCAGGCCCCAAGCCGGACCGTTCGGAAGGCGCACCTCCTCCAGTTCGTCGCCGTCGGACACCTCGCGCCAGGCGGTAGCCACGATTCGCGGGGCCAGGCCTGACCACGCGACGAGATCGGCCGGCGTGGCCGGCCCGTAGGCCGCGAGGTAGCGCCGCACCAGCTGCGCCACGCCCCCGCCGGCAGCACCCGCGGCAGCGGCCCCCTCGGGCACCCACCGGTCGAGGGACACGTAGCGCTCCCGGCGCTCGTCGCCACCGGGGCCGGGAAGGACGCAAAGGATCCCTTCCAGCGCCGCCCGGCGGATGACATGAATCGGTGCCCGGCCCGACGGGTCGACGCCGTGACCCGCCAGCAGGTCGGCAACCTCGGCCCGGGTGGGGGTGTCGCCCCCGGCCAGGGCGTCGGCGAGGACCCGGACCGCCCGGTCGCCCGCGCCGCCTGGGCCGCCCGCGATGCCGAGCTGCTCCTGCCGGGCCCCCGGGCGGGCGAACCTCGACCCAACCATCGAGAGCAACCAGCGAACGTCGGGCGCCGGGTGCAGATGCCGGGTGCCCCGCAGCGTCCAGGTGAGCACCAGCGGGTGGATCGCAGGATCGGTCACCGCCGCCTCCACGTCGCCAAACACCAACCCGTCGGTCCGGGCCCGGATCGACAACCCGGCCGCCACCAGGTCCTGGGCCTGCACACCGACGAGCGCGGCGGCGACGCCGGCGGGATCGCGAGACCGGGGCCGCGATCGGTCGAGGAGCTGCCCCCGAGCACGGCGGCGACGGGCCTCGGCCTCCGGACGTGGCTGGGTCAAGGCGACGCGGGCCCGGCGAAGGTGTCGATCATCAGCCGGACGTCGTCGCCGAGCGGGTACAGGATCGGGCACGTGCATCCGGACTCGACGTATTCGGCCACCTTTTCCCGGCACTCGTCGGGCGTGCCGCACGCCGTGATCATTTGCACGACCTCGTCGGGCACCAGGGCCGACGCCGCCACCACCTGTTCGTGGGTGGCGGGCCAGGTCAACACCTCCCCGATGCGGTCCAGCACCTCGGCCGGCACGCCGGAGGCCTTCATGATGTGGGGCTGCTGGCCGAGATACTGGGTGACGAGCAGCCGGGCCCGATCAATCGCGACCGCCCGGTCCTCGTCGACCGAGCACACCACCAACTGGGGCCGGTCGATGTCGTCGAGCGACTTCCCCGCCTTGGCGGCGCCCCGTTCCAACGCCTCCAGCGCGGCGCGGTTGTAGGACGGGGAAACCAGGTAGTTGAGGACGGCGCCGTCGGCGATCTCGCCGGTCAACTCCATCATCTGCATTCCGGTGGCACCGATGTAGATCGGTACGTCCTTGGGCCGCCGGTCCTGGTAGACGTAGTCGAGCTCGACGCCGTCGAGGTGGACGAACTCCCCGTCGAAGGTGACGGTCTCGTTGGCCAGCAGGCGCCGCACGACGGTGACGATTTCGCGCATGGCGAGCAGGGGCCGGACCCGATGTACGCCGACCTTGCGCGCCAGCGGTTCCCACCAGGCGCCGATCCCGAGGATGATGCGGCCCGGTGCCAGGTCGTCGAGGGTGGAGAACGTGGCGGCCAGCCGGGCCGGGTTGCGGGTCCAGCAGTCGACCACGCCCGAACCCACCTTGATGCGTTCGCTGGTGGCCGCGAAGGCGGCCATGGCCACGCTGCACTCCCGCACCAGCCGGCTGTCGGCCTGCCACACCGCGTCGAAGCCCTGCTGCTCGGCGTAGCGCACATACTCGATGGCCTCGCCGAAGGGGTGTGCGTCCTGCAGATACAGGGCAACCGGACTCACAGGGCCTCCTTCATCGGTCACGGCTCCGCGGGCACGGCTCCGGCGGTCACAGGCGGGCGAACAGGCGCGCCGCCTGTTCGGCGGCCTTGGCCCGCACCTCGTCGGCGTCGACGCGCGTCGCCACCCCATCGTGCAGGACCCTCTCGCCCGCGACCGTCACGTCGACGGCCCCGACACCGGGCGTGAACGCCGCCCACCACGGGTCGTCCACGTGGGGCCGGTCCCACACCACCACGTCGTCGGCCGCCTCGGGTATGAGCCGGTACCCCCCCGTCAGCCACGCCCAAGCGACGTCGGGCGAGGCCGTGACGTCGTCTTCGCGCAGCCGGGCGTAGGCGAGGCGGAACTCCTCGAGCATGTCGGCACCGATGCCGTCGGTGCCGAGCACCACCGGATTGGGGCGGCGGGCGGGCCGGGCGTAGCCGACGGCGTTGTTCATGTTGGACCGCGGGTTGTGGGCGATGGTGCCCGGCAGGTCCCGATCGAGATGGACGCAGTGCACCAGCAGCCAGTCGGGCCGGGCCAACCCGACCAATCGAGCGCCGGCCGAGGCGTCCACCGGTCCTTCGGCGACGTGGATGTGGACACCCACATCGAGGTCGGCGGCCAGTCCCGCGGCCGCGGCCAACGTGGCGTCAGAGCACGTGAATGCCGCGTGGACGCCGACCATCCCCCGCCCGCCCGCTCGGAGGAACCGCTCGTTCTCCTCCAGCCCTCGCCGGGCCCCGTCGGCCCCGTGGCGGTCCGTCACCCCGTAGGCCAGGCAGGCCCGGACACCGACGGCGGCGCACGCCTCGGCGATGACCGACAGGCTGCCTTCGATGGCGCGGGGCGATTCGTGGTGGTCGACGATGGCGGTCGTGCCGCACTCCAGCGCCTCGAGCGCCCCGAGCATGGCCGACCACCGGATCATTTCCAGGTCAAGGGCCACGTCCAGCCGCCACCAGAGCTGCTCCAGGATGCTGGCGAAATCGGTTGGCGGCGTGCGCGGCGGGGGCATGCCCCGAGCCAGGGCCGAGTACAGGTGATGGTGGCCGCACACCAGGCCAGCGGTGGTCGACGAGGCCACTGCGGACGCTCAGTCGCCGCCCGAACCGGCGGCCCCGCCCAAGCCTGAGCCCGAGCCCGTCGCGCCCGGCGACGCCGGCCGGCGGGGCCGCATCGGCAGGGTGTCGCGCCAGGTGCCGTCGAGGTCGTGGAGGGCCGCGGCCACCGCCCCGGCGGTGGGAACCAACCCGATCTCGCCCACCCCCTTGATCCCATAGGGGCTCCCCGGCTGGGGCGCCTCGACCAGGATCACCTCGATCGGCGGCACGTCCTTGGGGCGCAGGATGTCGAGGCTGCGAAGCGTCATGTGCAACGGACGCCCGTACTCGTCGGCCGGGAAGTCTTCGGTCAGGGCGTAGCCGAGGCCCATGTGGACGCTGCCCTCGATCTGGCCCTCGCACAACTGCGGGTTCACGGCCCGGCCCACATCGTGCACCGCCACCACCTTGTCGATGGCGCCCGTCTCGCGGTCCATCACCACCATCTGGGCGGCGTAGCCGAACGCCGAGTGGATAACCGGGTGCTCCAGCCCCTCGGAGAGCGAGTTGGTCCAGTCCACGCGGTACTCGCCCAGGTAGTCGACACCTACCTGGCACCCGCCCTGGCGGGCCGCCCGGCAGGCGTCCTTGACGGCGCCCGCGCCCATCAACGTCCCCCGGCTTCCCGTCGTCTGGCCGAAACCCAGTTCGCGACTGGTATCGACCAGCACCCGGATCCGGGCGGCGTCCACGCCCAGGTCGCCCAACTCCTCCACCGCCACCTGCAGGGCGACGGTATGGACGCCCTGGCCCATCTCGGTCCAGCCGTGGCGCACCTCGATCGTGCCGTCGGGCTGGAAACGCACCACCGCCTTGGTGACCTCCTTGAATCCGTTGCCCAGGCCGGAGTTCTTGAGCCCGAGGCCCAGGCCGACGGCCTTGGACGGATCGGCGCGGGCCGCCTCGTACGCCGGCCGGATCACCTCCAGACACCGCGCCGCACCCAGGCAACCGTCGTCCATGATCTGCCCCGGTCCCCAGACCTGGCCCGGTGTGATGACGTTGCGCCTGCGGATCTCCCAGCCCGATATCCCGACCAACGACGCCAGGCGGTCGAGCACCCCTTCCATGGCGAACTGGGCCTGGTTGGCGCCGAAGCCCCGGAAGGCGCCGCAGATCGGGTTGTTGGTCCGGGCGGCCACGGACTCCACGTCGATCGCCGGCACCTGGTAGGGGCCGCTGGCATGGCCCGCGGCGCGCTCCAGCACCTTCATGCCCACGCTGGCGTAGGCGCCGGAGTCGCCGAGCAGGCGGCACTTCAGCGCCGTCAGGCGGCCCTGGTCGTCGCATCCGGCCCAGTACTCGGCTCGGACCGGGTGGCGCTTGGCATGGATGAGGAGGCTCTCCTCGCGCGACAGCGTGCACTTCACCGGCCGCCCGAGCAGCCAGGCCGCCAGCGCCGTCTGGGCCTGGTTGGCCATGTCCTCCTTGCCGCCGAACGCCCCACCATTGGAGACCAGCTCGACGGTCACCGAGTCCCGCGCCACGCCCAGCACCGAGGCGATCTGGTCGCGGTCGTCCCAGACGCCTTGGCCGCCGGAGTACACGTGCAGGCCGCCCCCCGGGAGGGGCACCGCCACGGTCGATTCCGGCTCCAGGAACGCCTGCTCCACCCGCTGGGTCTGGAACACCTGGTGCACCACATGCGCCGCCCCCGCCAACCCCCCCGCCACGTCACCGCGCCGGTAGGTCGACCGGGACAGCACGTTGGAATCGGTCCCCCACACCGCGATCGGGCTGCCCGCCGCCACCGCCGCCGCCGGGTCCGTGACCGGCTCCAACACGTCGTACGAAACCGACACCAAGGCGGCGGCATCGCGGGCATGGTCCCGGGTGTCGGCCACGACCACCGCCAGCACGTCGCCCAGGTAGGACGTCTGCCCGCCCACGGGTATGAACACCGGCCAGTCCTTGTGGATGATCCCCACCCGCAACGCTCCTGCGGACGTCGGCCGCGGTGTACACCGCCACGACTCCGGGCGCCGCCGCCGCGGCCGCGGTCGAGATGCCCCGCACCTCGGCCCGAGCGTGGTCCGCCAGATGCAGGGCCGCATGCAGCAGGCCCGGCAAACGGATGTCGTCCACGTAGTCCCGGTCGCCCAGCGTCAGCGCCTCGGCCTGGTAGCGCCCCCCACTGCTCCCCACCCCGCCCGCCGCGGGCGCCACCGATGGCGTCGAACCCCGCGCCACCATCTCGATGGCGTCGAGGATCTTGACGTAGCCCGTGCAACGGCACAGATGGGCGCCGAGATGGCGCGCCATCTCCTCGCGGGTCAGCGCCGCCCCCTTCTTGTCGATCTGGGCCTTGGCCCGCACCACGATCCCGGGGATGCAGAACCCGCACTGCAAGCCCCCGCAGGCGGCAAACGCGGTCGCGAACCGAGACCGCTCCGCCTCGGGCAACCCCTCGACGGTGACGACGCTGCGCCCCGACGCCTTGGCAACGGGGTACTGGCAGCTCACTTGGGCCTTGCCGTCGATCAGCACCGTGCAGCACCCGCACTGGCCGGTCGGCGAACACCCGTCCTTGGCCGACGGTCAGGTCCAGCTCCTCACGAAGCGCCGCCAGCAGGTGCGGATGGTCGGCCCGTACCGACGCCGGCGCCCCGTTGACCGTGAAGGTCACGACATTGGTGTCGACCGCGGTCATGCAGGCCCTACACGGGATTCGCCCGGCGCGGGCGCGATGGCCCCCCGCTGGCTCGTGATCAGCCCGTAGTGCTCGATCATCCGGTACCGCTCGAAGTCGAACAGCGTCGCCTTGTAGTGGGCGCACAGGTCGAGATCGCACGCCGCCACCACCAGCTCGTCGCCCTCGGTGGCGGCAGCCGCCACGATCTGGCCGGACGGAGCGATGATGCAGCTCTCGGACAGCATCTCCGCCCCCTCCTCCATCCCCCCCTTGGCCACGCCGACCACCCAGGTTCCGTTCTGATACGCCCCCGACTGCATGACCAGCGCGTTGTGGAACCCCTGCAAGGGGTCCTGGGCCGGGTCGGGCGGGTAGTGCCGCGGCGTGTTGTAGCCGCACAGGATCAGCTCGACCCCCTGGAGCCCCATCACCCGGTACGTCTCGGGCCAGCGGCGGTCGTTGCAGATCATCATCCCGACGATCCCGCCAAAACTGCGCCACACCCCGAAACCATCCGGTCCGGGCTCGAAGTACCGCCGCTCCAGGTGCTGGAACGGCCGCCACGACTCGATCTCCTCGTGCCCCGGCAGATGCACCTTGCGAAAGATCCCGACGACCGAGCCGTCGCGCTCCACCAGGATCTGGCTGTTGTAGCGGTGCCCGTCAGGCGTCAACTCGGCATACCCGAGGCAGAAGCCCACCCCGAGCTCGGCTGCCGACATCGAACAGCGCCTTGGTAGCAGGACCGGGCATCTCGGTCTCGAACCAGCCGTCGAGCTCCCGGGGATCCTCGATGGCCCACCGGGGGAAGAAGCTGGTCAGCGCCAGCTCGGGAAACACGACCAGCTGGCACCCTCGCCCGGCACCCTCCTCGAGCAGGGCGACGAGCCGCCCGACGACCGATTCCCGGCTTTCGTGGCGCCCGACCGGCCCGAGCTGGCCCGCCCCCACGACGACCGTCCGGGTCACGACGCCAACTCCAACACCACTTGCAGCAACACGTTCGCCCCTGCCTCCAGGTCCTCCGGCGCGGTGTACTCCGCCGGGTTGTGGCTGATGCCACCCACGCTAGGCACAAAAATCATTCCCGCCGGACAAACCCGGGCCAGCATCTGGGCGTCGTGGCCGGCGCCCGACGGCAGTCGCAGGGTCGAATGCCCGAGCCGCCGGGCCGTCGCCTCGACCAGGTCGACGACGCCCGCGTCGAACACCACGGGCTCGAACCGGGCGAGCGACCGCGCTCGGATCCGGACCCCTTCTGCTTCCGCGACCTGGGGAAAATACGCCGCCAGGCGCTGCTCGGCGTCGGTCAGAGCGGACTCGTCGGTGTTGCGCAGGTCGACCGTCAGGGTCGCCAGCGACGCAATGACATTGACGAGGTCGGGGCGCACGCGAAGCGATCCGACCGTCGCCACCTGGGGCGGACCCATCTCCTGCGCCAACCGGCGCACGAATGCCGTGATCGCGGCGGCGGCGTACCCGGCGTCATGGCGCAGCGACATCGGGGTCGTGCCGGCGTGGTTGGACTGGCCTTCGATGGTCAGCTCGGTCCAGGAAATGCCCTGGACGCCTTCGACGACGCCGATCGCGATGCCCGCCGCTTCGAGGACCGGTCCCTGCTCGATATGAAGTTCGACGTAGGCGTGGGGCGGACGCCCAGGGCATGGATGGGGGCCCAGGTACCCGATGCGGGCCAGCTCGTCGCCCAGCCGGGCGCCGTCGATGCCCACGACGTCATGCGCCTCCTCGGCCGCCAAACCGCCGGCGTAGGTGAGCGAGCCCAGCATGTCGGGGGCGAAACGGGACCCCTCCTCGTCGGTGAAGAACGCCACCGCCAGCGGCCGCGCCGTGGTCAGTCCGGACTCGATCACCGACTCGATCACCTCGAGGCCGCCCAGCACCCCGAGGTTGCCGTCGTAGCGGCCCCCGGTGCGGACGGTGTCGATGTGCGAGCCGATGAGCACCGGTGCCTCGTCGGGGTCCCCCCACTGGGCCACCACGTTGCCGATCACGTCGATACGCACGTCGAGGCCCAAGTCCTGCATCCAGGTCACGACCAGGTCGCGCCCGGCCTTGTCGTCGTCGCTCAGCGCCAGCCGGCAACACCCGCCGCCGTCGATGGCACCCAACTCGGCCAGGGCCTCCAAGCGCGAAAGTAGGCGGTGTCCATCGACTCGAAGCGAAGCGGTGGACTCGAGCAGGGCGATTTACAAGTTGTAAACTCTGAGGCGACGACTTGTCAAGCGGGGAGGGCAGGTGGACGTGCGGCTGGAATTCACCGTCGAACCCTTCCTGGAGGGTTCGCCCGGTCCCCACGTCAAGGCCGCGGTCGAGGAGGCCCGGCGCCAGGGTCTGGAACCCGAGATGGGACCATTCGGCACCACCATCGAGGGTGAGGCGGCCGCGCTCCTTCCCGGCCTGGGAGCCATCGTCGGCGCAGCCGTCGACGCCGGGGCCAGCCGGGTCGCGCTGGCGGTGTCCCGTCGCCCGGCGGTGCCCACCCACCCGTTCCTCACCGCCCTCGGGCCGCTGGCCGACGCCCTGGGTGCCCAGATGATTCCCCGCGAGGACTTGGCGCCGGGCGACATCCCGCTGGCGTTCGACGGGGAGATCCTGGCGGGCATCCGACTCCCGCGGGCCCGGGGGCTGCTCGACCGGCTCGTCGCCGAGGTGGAACGGGAACTCGGCGGGAAGCTCTCCGACCTCAGCCGGGAGGACAAGCAGCAGGCGGTGAAGCTGCTGAATGATCGGGGCGCCTTCAGCCTGCGGCGGTCGGTCGAGGACGTGGCCGACGCGCTGGGCGTGAGCCGCATCACCGTCTACAACTATCTCAACGCCGTCACCCGCCAGGGCAGCTAACGGTGTCCCGGGTCGTCGTCGTCGGCAGCATCAACATGGATGTGGTGGCGCGCGCGCCCCGCCACCCCGCGGTGGGCGAAACCCTGCTCGGCTCGGCGTTGACGTTCGTGCCGGGAGGCAAGGGCGCCAATCAAGCCGTGGCCGCGGCGCGCCTGGCGGCACCCACCGAGCTGGTGGGCCGGGTGGGAGCCGACGCCTTCGGCGACTCGCTCCTCGAATTCCTCTCGGCTGAGCGAGTGGGCACGCGCCGGGTCCAGCGCCTGCCCGAGGTGACGACTGGGGTGGCGATCATCGTGGTCGACGACGAGGGCGACAACACGATCGTCGTCGTGCCGGGCGCCAACCATGCCCTCACGCCGGCCGACGTCGACTCCCTGCCCATCGAGGCCGACGACATCGTGGTCGTCCAGTACGAACTCCCGTTGGAGGTGGTGTTTGCCGCCTTGTCACGGTCCCGGCGCAACGGCGCCCGGACGATCCTGAACCCGGCACCGGCCCATGGCGTCGCCGCCCGAGCTGCTGCGCCTGGCCGATTTCCTGGTGGTCAACGAGAGCGAGCTGGCCTTCTTCACCGATGGCGCCGGCGACGTCATCGCCGGTGTGGAGGCGCTGCGCCAGCGGCCCGACCAGGTGGTGATCGCCACCATCGGACCAGGCGGCGCCGTCGCCCTCATCGGCACCGACATCGTGGAGGTCAAGGGACGCAAGGTTCCAGTCGTCGACACGACCGGGGCGGGCGACTGTTTCGTCGGTGCCCTGGCCGCGGCGCTGTCGTCGTGGGCCGAGGTCGACGAGGCGGTGCACTTCGCCAACCTGGCGGCGTCGCTCGCCGTGCAGCGTCCCGGTGCCGGCACCGGTATGCCCACCCTGGCGGACGTCGAAGCGCTCGGTTGACGGCCGGCGCCTTCGTTGTTCGCACCCATGACCCCTGGTGGTCACGTCGTAGCGCTCGGATGACGGTCCGGCGCCTTCTTTGTTAGCACTACATGACCCCTGGCGGTCATGTAGTGCTAGGAAGGGGCCGGGGTCCGGGAAGTGGGCTGGCTTCCCCGGCGGCGCTAGTTTCGGCACTCGGCGAGGCCTTTTCCCAGATCTCTATCGAAAGGCGGGCCCATGCCCCGGGCCGTGATCATCGACACCGACGGCGGGGTGGACGACGCCGCGGCGCTGTGGTGGGCGCTGCGCTCGCCCGAGCTGGACGTGCTCGCCGTGACCGTCGTCTGGGGGAACGTGGCGCTCGACACCGCGATGACCAGCGTGGGCCGGGTGCTGGCGGCGGCGGGGCGGGCCGACATCCCCGTTGCCCGCGGCGCCGCCGGGCCGGTGGGGGTGGCGCCGGCGTTGCGGCCGGCCACCTTCATCCACGGCGACGACGGGCTGGGCAACACGACCGAGGGCCGGCCCGCCCCGGCCATGAACGTCGCCACCGAGGCGGCCCCCGCACTCATCGGCGCGGCTGTGCCGGGCGCGGCCGGGCGAAGTGTCGTTGCTCACCATCGGACCGCTGTCCAACCTGGGGCTGGTGCTGGCCGACGACCCCGACTTCGCCGGCGCCGTCGGGGAGCTGGTCGTCATGGGCGGCTCGGCCCGCGCCGGTGGCAATGCCCTCCCGGCCGCCGAGGCCAACATCGCCCACGACCCGATGGCGGCGGCGCTGGTGGCGGCGGCCGGCTGGGCCCAGCCGCCGCTGTTGGTCGGCCTCGACGTGACCCGGGAGGCGACGCTGACCGACGGCCACTTCGCACTGCTGGGCGAGCACCGCAGCGCGGCCGCGGCGTTCCTCGACGCTCCATTGCGGTTCTACCGCCAGTTCGGCTCGGTATTGACCGCGCCCTACTGCCCCTGTCACGACCTGGTGGCGGCCATGGCGTTGGCCGACCCCGCCCTGATCTCCGACGCCCCGGTGCTGCCGATGGCGGTCGACGACGCCGGGGGGCCGGCGTGGGGCGCCACCGTCGTCGACTTCCGGGCCCCCGCCGTGGCTCGGCTGCGGGGGGCGGAGCAGGACCAGGCGCCTGGTTTCGCCCCGTGGCGGATCGGGCTGGGCGCCGACGTGGCGCGCTTCCGCAGCCAGGCCGCGGCCTTGTTCGGCGGCTGATGCGCCTCGAATCGCCGCCGGTCGACCTGCGCGACGACCCTCGCCGGTGGTGGGCCCTGGCGGTGTTGTGCCTGGCGCTGTGCGCCATCGTCATCGACAACACCATCTTGAATGTCGCCCTGCCGACCCTGCGCCGGGGCCTGCACGCCAGCGAAACGGACCTGCAATGGGTCACGACCGCCTACGCGTTGACCCTGTCGGGGTTGCTGCTGCCCTTGGGGGTGCTGGGCGATCGCTTCGGCCGTCGGGGCCTGCTGCTGGCCGGACTGATGCTGTTCGGATCGGCGTCGGCCGCCGCCGCGTTCACGTCGAGCCCGTTGCAGCTGGCGCTCGCCCGGGGGGCCATGGGCGTGGGCGGGGCGGCCAGCATGCCCGCCACGCTGTCGATCCTGGGCAACATCTTCCGCGAAGACGAGCGGGCCCGGGCCATCGCCATCTGGGCCAGCGTCGCCGGGATCGCGGCCGCCCTCGGGCCGATCGTCGGCGGCGTGTTGTTGAGCCGGTTCTGGTGGGGTTCGGTGTTCCTGGTCAACGTGCCGGTGGTCGTGGTGACGGTGGCGGCGGTGGTCGTGTTGTTGCCCAGCTCCCGGGCCCCCGTCGCCCGGGCGATCGACGGGCGGGGGTCGTTCCTGTGGGCGGGGTCGCTGGCGCTGTTGCTGTTCGCCATCATCGAGGGCCCGGTGCGGGGGTGGCGGTCGCCGTCGGTCGTCGTGGCGTTCCTGCTGTCCGGCGCCTTGATGGCCCTGTTTGCCCGGGCGGAGCGCCGCGCCCGGGCGCCCATGCTGGCGCCGGCTGTGGCTCGGGACCGGCGGATGCAGGCGGGGACGATCACGGTGATCGGGATGTTCTTCGCCGCCTTCGGCACTCAGTTCACGTTGACGCAGTGGATCCAGGGACCGCGGGGGCACAGTGCCCTGTTCACCGGTCTGTGTTTCATGCCCATGGCGCTCACGACGGTGGTGACCACGACGTGCAACCCGGTCGTGGCCCGTCGGTGGGGGCCACGGTTGGTGGTGGCGGGTGGCCTGGCGACCATGTCCGTTTCGTTGCTGCTGGTGGGCTGGGCGGTGGCTTCGGGGCAGCTGGTGCTGGTTGCCCTGGCGCTGGTCGCGGTCGGCGCCGGTCAGGGCATCGCCATCCCCTCGGCGGTGGAGCTGATCATGATGTCGGTGCCGCCCGAGCAGGCAGGCTCGGCGGCGGGTGTCAACGAAACCGTCGTGGAAGCGGGTGGGGCGGTCGGCGTGGCGGTGCTGGGCAGCCTGATCGCGGCGGGCGCCGGGTTCAGCACGCCCCTGGTCGTCGCCGCGGCCGCGGTGTTGCTGACTGCGGCGGCCGTGTTCCGGATCCTCCCGCGGGGGTAGCGCGCCCGAGGCGGCGATGGGTCGGGGGGCCCCGGGGGTCCGGTGCCGGTGCCGGTGCCGGTTCAGGTGCCGGTGCCGGGCGCCGGTGGCGGCTCAGGTCAGCCAGGCGTCGATGCCGTCGAGGGCCTGTTGCTTGAGCGCCGATGGGGCGCCGCTGGCCTCGATCGAGCACCGGGCGATGAACGCCAGGCGTTGGTCGTCGCAACCCATCTCGGTTCGGCACAGCTGGTACTCCTCGAGCAGGCTGCGCCCGAAGAGCAGGGGGTCGTCGGCGTTGACGCTGCAGCGCACCCCGGCGTCGAGGAGGGCCGGAAGGGGGTGCACGTCGAGGGACGGGACCACCGCCAGCAGAAGGTTCGACGACGGGCACACATCGAGGCACACGCCCGAGGTGGCCAGCCGTTCGACCAGCGCCGGATCCTCGATCGCCCGTATCCCGTGCTGGATTCGGTCCGCGCCCAGGGCATCGAGGGCACCGATGACGCTTCGGGGCCCTTCCAGCTCCCCGGCGTGGGGTGTCGACAGGAGCCCCGCGTCGCGGGCGATGCGAAACGCCGGGGCGAACGGCTCGGGCGGCCGGCCCGCCTCGTCGTTGGCCAACCCGAATGACACGACGCCCCGGTCCCGGTAGGCCACCGCCAGCTTGGCCTGCTCGATGGCGTCGTCCGCATCGAGGGTCCGGTCGGCGCTTGGCATGAAGCCCGCGGCAATCCCGAGGCGGGCCGCGGTCTCGGCCAGTTGGTCGAGCACGATCTCGAAGGTCGCCTCGTCACTCCCCTGGTACTGGCGGTGATGCGGGAGGTAGCTCGACGGCTCGACCCACACCGCACCTGCGGTGGCCGCGTCCTCGACCACCTCGGCCACCAAACGGCGCAGGTCAGCCTCGCTTCGCAGGACGTCGCAGGCCGCAAGATAGGTCGCCGCGAAGACGGTGAACGTGCCGTAGCCCTCGATCTTCGGCACCGCCACCGCGTAGCGGCGGCACAGGTCGTTCAGCGTCGAGGGGCGCATCGCCCCTTCGAGGTGGACGTGGAGATGCGCCTTGGGCAGCGATCGCAGGTCCCGCGCCGCGGGCTGCTGGCCCCCGTCGCTCGGCCCTGGCGACACGCTCAGCGTTTCCGTCCTGTGGCCTCGGGGGCATAGCGGGCCAGGACCGCCGCTTCGACGGCACTCACGATCGAGTAGGCGATCATGGCGACCGCCGTCACCACGACCACTGCGGCCCAGAGTTCGCCGTAGTCGGAGGTGTTCTGCACGGTCAACATCTCCGCACCCGACCCTTTCCCCGTGGCCAGCCACTCCGCAAGGAGGGCGCCGATCATGGCGGCGGGGACGTTGATGCGAAGGGAGGCGAAGATCGACGGCAGGGCTGAGGGGATCAGCACTTTGCGCAGGGTCGTCAGGCGGCTGGCGCCGTACGACGTCATCAGGTCGAGGGCCGAACGGGGCGTGGCCCGCAACCCGTACATGATGTTGATGAGCGCCGGGAAGAAGCACACGATCCCGCCGATGACCGCCACCGCCAGCAGGTCCCGGCCGAAGATGAGCGTGAGCAGGGGCGCCATGGCGATGAGGGGGACGGAGCGCAGCACCAGGGCGACGGGCATGAACGCCGCCTCCACCATGCGCTGAAGCACGAAGATGCACGACACGGCGAGGGCGAGCACGATTCCGGCCACGTAGCCGAGGGACGCGTCACGCAGCGTGGTCTTCAGGTGGAGGAAGAGCACGTGGCGGTTCTCGGCCGCGCTGCGCAAGGCGTGCACCTTGTCGAGGCGCTGGGTGAACACGTACCGCCACACGTCCTGGGGACTCTTGGCCACGAACGGCTGCACGTGATACAGCTTCAGCAGCCCGATCCACAGGACGAGCATCACCACCACCGAAACGAGCACCGAGCCCAAGTTGCCGACCAGCCGGCTGAGCGCCAGCGACCGGTTGTTCGTCGCCTTGACCTTCTGCGGGGCGCCATTCTGCGGGCCGCGGCCCGCGGGCAGCGGTCGGCGGCCTTCGGCACGTCGGCGTCGGTCGCGGTCACGGTCGGCTCTTTCGGGGTGCCCACGGCGCCACCACCCGCCCAAGGAGGCCAGTCAGGACGTAGGCAATGCCTCCGGCGGTTGTGCAGAGGAGCGCGATCCCCCAGATCCGTGCCGACTCGAGGGCTCCTTGGGCCTGGATCATCATGATCCCGAGGCCATTGGGCTGGGCCCCGAGGTACTCGCCGACCATGGCACCCAAGATGGCGGAGGGGGCGGCCACCTGGAGTGCCGCAAAGGTACTCGGGATGGCGGCCCGCAGACGCACCTTGAACAGCTGGGACCACGATCCACCCCCGGCCGCCCGGATCATGTCGAGGGCGGAGCGGTCGGCCGACCGGAGGCCAACCACGACCCCCACCAGGGTCGGGAAGAAGACGAGCAGCCCGGCCAGCGCCGACTTCGGGGCGTCGCCATGGAGCACGAACGTGAGGATTGGCCCGATGGCGATGATCGGCAGGCAGTAGCTGGCAACCGCCACCCGCAGCAGCGCCTTTTCGACCAGCGGGACCTGGACGAAGGCGACGGCCAAGACGATGGCGATCACGTTGGCCACCACGTAGCCGGTGACCGCCTCCTTCGCCGTCTGCCTGATGTTGCGCCCGTAGAACCCGGCGCGGAAGTCGGACCAGAACTTCGAGACAACGGAGGTGGGTGTCGGCACACCGGACCCGGCCTTGCTGAACACGGTCAGGGCCAGGATCTCCCACAGCGCCACGAGGATGACGAACCCAATGACCCCTCCCACCCACGCGGGCACGCCGTCACGACGACTCGGTCCGCCACCGCCTCCCGTGATCGGCGCCTGGCTCCCGAGCGCCCCGGTGACGGCCTCGATATCGGCGGAGCGCGTCGAGGTCAAACGTCGTCTCCGCTCGGGGCGATCCCACCCTTGCTGAACAGCAGCTCGGAGAGCCTGTCCTCCAGCTCGTGGAAGTGCGGGGTGCGGATCATGTCCGGAGTCCGAGGCCGGGGCAGGTCGATCGGCACCAGCGCCGCGACTCGGCCCGGGCGGGGGCTCATCACGGCCACCGTGTCGGCGAGGAATACCGCCTCGGCAATGGAGTGCGTGACCAGCAGCGTCGTGGTGACGCGCTCCGACCAGATGCGCAGTAGCTCCAGGTTGAGACGCTGGCGGGTCATCTCGTCGAGCGCCCCGAACGGTTCGTCCAGCAGGAGGATGTGCGGTTCGGTGACCAGGGCTCGGGCGATCGCCACTCGTTGGCGCATCCCCCCTGACAGCTGATTGGGCCGGGCCTTCTCGAAACCCTCGAGTCCGACCAGGCGGATCAGGTCGGTGATGGCCGCGTCCGCGATCGGCAGACCACTCACCTCGACGGGCAGGCGGATGTTGCCCCGAACAGAACGCCAGGGCAAGAGGGCGGCGTCCTGGAAGGCGATGCCGAGGTGATGGTTGCGCCGGGCGACCGAGGGAGGCTCACCGTGGATGGCGGCGGTTCCCGACGTCGGCTGTTCGAGATCAGCCAGCACCCGCAGGACGGTGGATTTACCACATCCTGAGGGGCCGAGCAGTGCCAGGAACCCGCCCTGGGGGGTCACCAGATTGACGTCGTCGATCGCGGTGATGGAGCTCCGACCCAGGCGGAAGACCTTCGACAGGTGCTCGATACAGATGCCGTCGCCAGCGACGCGCCCGCCCGCGCCGCGCAGCCGCGCCCGCGGCGCCGGCGGCCACGGCGGTGTCGGCCGCGCCCGCCGCCCCCTCGGCGGGCGCCACGACGTCACGGCCGTTGCTGTCGAGCGTCCCGGTCATGAGCGGACCGGGGCGATCAGATCGTTCCTTGGGCCGGTACCGCCTTGAGGTCGCTGTGGGCGGCGTAGATCTCGTCCAGCAACGTCATGTCGAACAGCTGGCTGGCCGTCACGGTGGTGCCACCGAGCGCCAACGTCGAGATGTTCTGCGTCTGCGACGCCGGGGTGATGTAGAACAACCCATTGGTCAAGGCGTCGCCCTCGGCGATCAGCTTGTTCTGTTCGACCGACTGCTTCTGGGCGGCCGGCAGCGTGCCCGAGGTCGGGAAGTCCTTGATGGTGGCCTGGGCCGGATTGTCGGGGTGCGAGATGCACTCCCGCCACGTGATGATCTCGGCGGTCATGGCCGCCTTGACCTTGGCCCGATCGGTCTTCAACGAATCCGCCTTCACGATGTAGACGTTGCCGATCTCGGGATAGTTGTAGTCGGCCAGCAGGAACGTCTTGGTTGCGATGCCCTTCAGTCCCAGCTGGATGGGCTCGTTGGTGATGAACGAGAACCAGCCGTCGACCTGGCCCTGGGCCACCGGTGCGGGATCGAAGCTCGCCACCACCTTGGTGATCTGCGAGGGGTTCAGGTTGTTGGCCTTGAGGAACGCCGCCCACACCGCGTCGTTCACCGATTGCACGCCGATCTTCTTGCCGATCATGTCCTGCGGGGTGTTCACCGGCTTCGACGCCAGGGACATGATGCAGAACGGATTCTTCTGGTACTGGGCGCCGATCACCTTGAGCGGTGAGCCCTTCTGAATGGCGGCCGCGGTCGAGTCGAGTGAGGTGACCGCAACGAGCGCGTTGCCCGTCAGGACCACCGTCTCCTGAGGAGTCGCAGTCGGACCGGCGGGGATGAGATTGACGCCCGAAAATCCCTGTTGGGTGTAGTAGCCCTTGTCCTTCGCCAGGAACTCGCCCCCCGACTCGACGTCAGGAACCCACGGCAGGTTGAAGTTCAGCGTCCCAAAGTTCACCGTGGTCGGTGTCCCGGCACTGGTCGGGGTGGTGGACGTCGTCTTCGACTTGCTGCACGCCTCCAGCAAGCCTGGTCCGGCAACGCCGAGCAGCGCCGCTCCCCCGAGCAGCTTGGCGCCTCCCCGTAGGAATGCCCTCCGATCGACCGCCCCGGCACCGTCCATAGTTGCGTCGCCCCTTCGTCATGTTTACCTTTCTAGGCCCTCTCGCTGCCGGCTACCTGTCTGGTTGCCGATGGTTGCCGATGGTTGCCGACGGCCTCGTTCGAGCGGAAAGGGACACGGAACTGCGCCCCTGCCCTCCCGGCCGCATCCCCCTGATTGGTTCCCGAATCGATGTCGTGACGGCCCGAGATCGTATCGGGTGACGCTCCGCACGGGGTGACCACGCGATTGCGAGTCCTTGTCGAGTTCCTTTCGTATTCCCCCGGCCCGGCGGCTGGCCTAGCGTCACGCGATGCCCGCACCCGACACGGCCGATCCCGGCCAGGCCGATCTCCTGGTCACCGGCGCCGAGCTGGTCGCCACCGTCGACGACGACCGGCGAGAGATCCCCGGCGGCTGGGTCGCCATCAAGGCGGGCCTGATCGCAGCCGTCGGCGGCCCCGCCGAGCCCGCACCGCCCGCCACGAGCGTGCTCCGGGCCGACAACTGCCTGGTCACACCGGGTCTTATCAACACCCACCACCACATCTACCAGAACCTGACCCGGTCGTACCGTCCCGCGATCAACGGCTCACTCTTCGACTGGTTGAGCACCCTCTACCCCCTCTGGGCGGGACTCGACGAAGAGGCGATCTATCTGTCGACCTGGGTCGGGTTGGCGGAGCTGGCGCTCGGCGGTTGTACGACCACGACCGACCACCTCTACGTCCACCCCAAGGGCGCGGGCCAGCTGATCGACGCCGAGATTGCCGCGGCGCGCCAGCTTGGGTTCCGTTTTCACCCCACCCGGGGATCGATGAGCCTGTCGCAGAAAGACGGCGGCCTCCCGCCGGACTCGGTCGTGCAGGACGACGACGAGATCCTGGCGGACTGTGAACGCCTCGTCGCGACCCATCACGACCGCTCCTGGGGGTCGATGGTCCGCATCGCCCTCGCCCCGTGCTCGCCGTTCTCCGTCACCCCCCGGTTGATGGAGGCAACGGCGGCGCTGGCCGAACGACTCGACGTCCGGCTCCACACCCACCTGGCCGAGGACCCCGACGAGGACCGCTACGCAGCCGAGACGTTCGGGATCCGCACCGTCGAGCACTTCGAACGTGTCGGCTGGCTCTCCGATCGCACATGGGTCGCCCACTGCATCTATCCCAACCCGTCCGAGGTGGCCCGACTCGGTGCGGCGGGCGTCGGTGTGGCCCACTGCCCGTCATCCAACTGCCTCATCGGCGGCGGCGGGATCGCACCGGTGGCGGACCTGCGGGCGGCCGGGTCGCCGGTCGGCCTGGGCTGCGACGGCTCGGCCTCCACCGACCACGCGTCGCTGTGGCTCGAGGCGCGCGGGGCCCTCCTGCTCGGCCGCCTGCGCAACGGTCCGACCGCCATGACCGCCCGCGACGCCCTCGAGATCGCCACCCGGGGCTCGGCGGCGTGCCTGGGACGCCAGGGCGAACTCGGCCAGCTCACGGTCGGGGCGGCGGCCGACCTGGTCTGCTGGCCGCTCGAAGGCGTGGCCTTCGCGGGCGCGCTCACCGACCCGGTCGAGGCGTGGTTGCGCTGCGGCCCGGTGTCGGCCCGCCACAGCGTGGTCGCGGGCGTGCCCGTCGTGCGCGACGGCAGCCTCGTGGCACCCGGCGTCGAGGACATCCTGCGCCGCCACCGAGCCGCGTCCGCCCGCCTCCAGGGCCTCGAGTAACCGTTCTTGCCACAAACCGATGAAATAGATACACCCAGTGACCAAAACGAATCGGGGCCCGGCCACTGCCAGCCCTACTGCGAGGGCAGCGCCGCCCGGCGGGCGAAGAGTTCCTCGGCCGCACCTTGGGATTCGGCCCGCACCGCGTCCACGTCGAAGGTGAGCGGCCGCCCGCCGGCCACCAGTCGCCGGCCGTCGACCCATACGTCGCGTACGTCATGGCCCGACGCCGAGAAGACGAGGTGGGCGGCCACGTTGAAGTCGGCGCCGTGGAGGACGGGCGTGGTGTGCAGGCCCGCCAGGGTCACCGACACGACATCGGCCCGCTTGCCCGGCGCCAGCGAGCCGGTCCGATCGTCGAGCCCCAGCGCCCGGGCGCCGTCGATGGTCGCCATGGCCAGCATGTCCCACGGGTCGCCGGTCGTCGGGTCCAGGGTCGAAACCTTCTGCAGCAGCGACGCGAACTTCATCTCCTCGATGAGATCGAGGTTGTTGTTCTCCTTCTCGCCGTCGCTGCCGAGGCCGACGGCCACCCCCGCGGCCCGAAGGGCGCCGACCCGTGCCGGCCCCGACGACAGCTTCATGTTGGAGCACGGGCAATGGGCGACCGACGTGGCGGTCTGCGCCAGCAGCTGAATCTCCCGGTCGTCCAGCCACACGCAATGGGCGATCACGGTGCGCGGCCCGAGGATTCCCCGCCGGAACATCTCCTCGATGGGGCGGGCCCCGAAGCGCGCCATTGACTCCTGAACCTCCCAGATCGTCTCCGACGAGTGGGTGTGGATGCCGGTGTCGAACTCCTCGGCCAGTGCTGCGGCGGCCCGAAAGGCGGCCGGCGTGCAGTAGAAGAGGTGTTCGAGGCCGACCCAGGACCGGACCCGCCCGTCGGCCGCCGTGCGGTGGGTCTCCAGGAGCCGCCGGTTGGACTCGATGGTCTCGAAGTAGTCATAACCGGGGGCATCGGCGACGTAAGGAACGAGGGTGGCCCGGATTCCGATGTCGGCCGCGGCGGCTGCTGAGCCTTCCATGAAGCGCCACATGTCCATGACCGAGGTGGTTCCAGCGAGGAGGCCTTCGGCGTAACAGTGGCGCGAGGCCACCGCCGCGATCTCGGGGGTGAGGGCTCGGTGGGCCGGGTCGACGTAGGTCTTCAACCAATCCCACAGCGACATCGACTCGGCGGTGCCCCGAAGGAGCCCGGAGTGGAGGTGGCAGTTGTGCAGGCCGGGGAGCACGGCGTGGCCCTCGAGGTTGACGACCTCGTCGGCGTCTGCGGCGCGGGGGTCGGCGTCGAGCTGGGCAACAGGGCCCACCGCCACGATGTCTGTCCCGTCGACGAGGATCGACCCGGGATCGAAGACGACGGCCCGGCCCGTCATCGGCAGAACGATCCCGCCGCGGAGCAGGGTGCGCATTGGCGCAACCTAACGCGACCACCCACGGTCCCAAAGCGCCTCCTTACCCCTCCCTCAGGTCACCTTCTGTCGCGGACGCCCCCTACGCTCTACCGGGATGACGGTCCTGTCCCCCACCTCGATCGACGAGGCGGTCGCCGCCCTGGTCGACCATGAAATCCAGGTGCTGGCCGGGGGAACCGACTTCATGGTCGAGGTGAACGCGGGCCATCGGCGGCCGGCCAAGGTGCTTTCCCTCCGCCACATCCCCGAGCTCCGGTCGTGGCAGCAGCTGCCGTCGGGCGAGGTGCGCCTCGGCGCCACGGTCACCTACACCGACATGCTCGACCCGGCGCTGGCCCAACTGCTCCCCGCCCTGGCCCACGCCGCCCGCACCGTCGGCTCGCCGCAGATCCGAAACGCGGGCACCATCGGTGGCAACCTCGCGACCGCCTCCCCCGCGGGCGACACCTTGCCGGTGCTGGCCGCGCTCGACGCCGTCGTCGAAGTTGCCAGCGCATTGGGTGCGCGCGACATACCGGTGAGCGCTTTTATCACCGGGCCGAAGCGCAACGCCTTGTCCCGCGGCGAACTCATCGTCGCAGTCCGCCTCCCGCTGCTCGACGGGCACCAGGAATTCCGCAAGATCGGGGTCCGCAACGCCATGGTCATCGCGGTGGCGTCGCTCGCCTTGGCCGTCGATCGGACGACCAGAACGGTTCGCTGCGCCCTGGGCTCGGTCGGGCCCGGACCCATCCGGGCCACCGAGGCCGAGGAGTGGTTGGCCGGGGCGATCGACTGGGACCTGGAGCGCAGGCGCAGGCGAGAGCGAGGGCGCGGCGGCCAATGGCACGCAGACCGCCGACCTGGCGTACTTCGGGCGCCTCGTGGCGGGCGCCGCCCAGCCCATCGACGACCACCGAGGCACCGCCGCCTACCGCCGCCACGCCGTCGGCGTGCTGGCCCAGCGGGCCGCAACCCAGGCGTTCGGCCAAGGCCAAGGCGGCGGCGGCCAAGGCGGCGGCGGCGGCCAAGCCGGCGGCGGCCATGTTGGCGGCGGCGGGGGGCGGCGCCATGACAGCCCCCTACACCCTGCGGGTCAACGGCACCGAGCACCAGGTCATCGACGCGTGGTTGGGCGAGAGCCTGTTGTATGTCCTGCGCGAACGCCTGGGCCTGGCGGGGTCCAAATCGGGCTGCGAACAGGGCGAGTGCGGCTCGTGCTCGGTCATCGTCGACGGCACCCTCGAGTGCGCCTGCCTCGTCCTCGCCGCGGCCGCGGTCGGCTGCGACATCACGACCGTCGAGGGCCTCCAACCCGATCGCGGCGGATTCACCCCCGTCCAGGAGGCCTTCCTCGCCGAAGGCGCGGTCCAGTGCGGCTTTTGCACCCCCGGCCTGGTGGTGGCCCTCACCGACCTCCTCGCCCGCAACCCCCAACCGAGCGACCTCGAGGTCCGGGAGGCCATCTCCGGCAACCTGTGCCGCTGCACCGGGTACGGCCGGATCCTGGCCGCGGCCCACGCAGCGGCCGCGGCGGCGGCGAGGAGCGCCCCATGACCGACGTCGCCACCACTGCCACCACCGCCACCACCCACGCCATCAAGGGCAGGGTCGGGGAAAATGCCTCCCGCCCCGACGGGGGACCCAAGGTCCGGGGGGAGTTCGCCTTCTCCGGCGACCTCTGGGCCGATGGCATGCTCTGGGGCCGCACCCTGCGCTCGCCGCACCCGGCGGCGCGGATCGTCGCCATCGACATCTCGGCCGCCCTGCGCGTCCCCGGCGTCCACGCGGTCGTGACCGCCGCCGACCTGCCCGCATCGGTCAACTACGGGCTGGAGTGGCGCGACCAACCCGTCTTCGCCGCCGACGTCGTCCGCTACGTGGGCGAACCGGTCGCGGCGGTGGCGGCCGACCACCCCGAGGCGGCCCGCCTGGCGTGCCAGGCGATCCACGTCGAGTACGAACCCCAGGTCCCCCTGCTCGACCCGGCCGAGGCCGCGACCGGGGTACCGATTCATCCCGACGGCAATGTCTTCCGGCAACTGACGATCCGCCGGGGCGACCCGACGGCCCGAGGCCCCATCGTGGTCGAAGGGGACTACGAGGTGGGTATGCAGGACCAGGCCTTCATGGGCCCTGAAGCGGGCCTGGCCATTCCGGCCGACGACGGCGGCATCGACCTCGTCGTTTCCACCCAATGGCTGCATAACGACCGCCTCCAGGTCGCGGAATGCCTCGGCCTGCCACCGGAGAAGGTGCGGCTCTCGCTGGGCGGCGTGGGCGGCGCGTTCGGCGCGCGCGAAGACGTGAGCCTGCAGATCCACGCCTGCCTGCTGGCCCAGCGCACCGGCCGGCCGATCAAGATCGTCTACAGCCGGGAGGAGTCCTTCCTGGGCCACGTCCACCGCCACCCGGCGCGCATCTGGATGCGCCACAGCGCCGAGGTCGACGGTCGCCTGGTGTCGTTCGAAACCCGGATCCTGCTCGACGGCGGGGCGTACCGGTCGTCGAGCTACCACGTCGTGGCCAACGCCACCTGCTTCAGCGCCGGCCCCTACAAGGTGGAAAACGCCCTAGCCGAAGGCATCGGCGTGCGGACCAACAACCCTCCCTGTGGTGCGATGCGGGGCTTCGGTGCCGTGCAGGTCTGCTTCGCCCATGAAGCCCAGATGGACAAGCTGGCCGCGGCCTGCGGCCTCGATCCGGTGGAGATCCGGCTGCGCAACGCCCTGGCGCCCGGCGACCGGCTCTTGACCGGCCAGGTGATCGAGGGTGTGTTGCCGGTCGCCCGGGTCATCCGCGAAGCGGCCGCCTTGCCCCTCCCCGCTCCCGCCGAGGGCGCGGACCCGATGACGCGTCCCGGCGGCGCCGGGCGAACCGCAGATGCGGCCCACGTCCGGCGGGGGATCGGCTTCGCCGTCGGGTTCAAGAACCTGATGTACGCCGAGGGCTATATGGATGGCTCGGCCGCCCGCTGCCGGCTGAGCGACGGGCTGGCCACGGTGACGTGCGCCGCAGCCGAGGTCGGCCAGGGCTTCGTGACGCTCGCCCAGCAGATCGCCCGGACGGTCCTCGGCGTCGAGGACGTGCTGCTGGCGCCGGCCGACACCTCGATCGGCTCCGCGGGGTCGAGCTCCGCCAGCCGCCAGAGTTGGATGTCAGGGGGGGCGGTCGAGAAGGCGTGCCAGGCGGTGCGGGCGTCGTTGCTGCGCCACGTCGCCGAACGCCACGGGCTCGACCCGGCGCAGCTCACGATCACCGACGGCCGCATCACCTCGACCGACGCCGCCCCACGCATCGATGTCGCGGTCGCCGACGCGGCGCCCGGCGTGGTGTTCGAGGAGGACGCCGAATACCACCACCGGGTGACCCACCCGCTGGACGACAACGGCCAAGGTGACGCCCACGTGTCGCTTGTCTGCGCCGCCCACCGGGCAGTGGTCGACGTCGACCCTGACCTGGGGATCATCCGGGTGGTGCAGGTCGTCACCGGCCAGGACGTGGGCAAGGCGCTGAACCCCTTGCAGGTCCTGGGCCAGATCGAGGGGGGAATCGCCCAGGGCCTGGGCCTGGCGACCATGGAGGAGCTCATCGTGCGCAACGGCCGAATCCTCAACCCCTCCTTCACCGACTACCTCATCCCCACGGCGCTCGACATGCCCGAGGTCGCAGCCACCCTGGTCGAGGAACCCGAGCCCGGCGCCCCCTTCGGCGCCAAAGGGGTGGGCGAACCGCCGACCATCTCCTCGACGCCGGCCATCGTGGCGGCGTTGCGGGCGGCCACCGGCATGGCGCTCACCCGGGTGCCCGTCCGCCCCCAGGACATCGCCCTGGGCGAACGCACATGAGCGAGATCCTCGACGTCGACCTGCTGGCATTCGAACGGGGGGCCGGCCCGGCTCGCCGGGCGGTCATCGACGGGGTGATGCGCAGCCTGGGCACCGGCTTCGTCTACACGTCGCACGACCTACCCGAGGCCCTGCTGGACGAGGCCTACGCGATGCTGGCGGCGTTCTTCGCCCTGCCGGTCGACGCCAAGGCCCGGTGGGTGGCACCCGAAAGCCATGGCCAGACCGGCTACACCGGCCTCCTCGTCGAGACCGCCGCGGGCGCCGAGCAGGCCGACTGGAAGGAGATGCTCAACTGGGGCACCGAGCTCCCCCGAGCCCACCCCCTCCGCCGGCGCTACCCCAGCCACTACCACGACCAGGTCCTGCCCGAGGCCGACGTGCCCGGCATCACCGCGGTCCTCCGGACGTTCCACCAACGGGTTCACGACATCCAGCGCCGGTTCCTCAGGATCGTCGCAGTCGGGCTGGGATGCGACGAGTCGTTCTTCGACGACCTCCTGAAGGACGGCTCGAATCTGACCCGGGCCATCCACTACCCACCGATGGCCAGCGCCCCCGAACCGGGCCACGTGTGGGCCGCCCCCCACACCGACATCAACCTCGTCACCGCCCTCCCGCGAGCCAGCGGCCCGGGCCTGCAGGTCCTGACCGCCGACGGCTGGGCCGACGTCGATGCCCCGCCGGGCAAGGTCATCATGAACAGCGGCATCATGCTCGAACGCCTGACCAACGGCACCATCGCCGCCGGCGTCCACCGGGTGGCGGCCCCGGCGGCCCCCGCCGACAAGGCCGGGAAGTCCGGGGGGCCGACGGCTGACCGCTATTCGGTCGTCCAGTTCTGCCACCCGGCGCCGTGGTTCGTGCTCAGCCCGCTGCCTGCATGCGTCACGCCCGAGCGTCCCGCGCGCTACGGCGCCATCGAATCCGGGGCCCTGCTCGAACGGGTCCTCTGGGACATCAACATGCTGTCGCCCGGCTAATTTTTTCCCATGGAAGCCTCCGATGGTCCTGACCGCGAGGTGTTGACCTGGGCCGGCTTCGGCGAGGCCAGCCGGGCGCTGGCCCAGCAGGTGGCCGATAGCGGGTTCCGACCCGACCTGGTGCTCGCCATCGCCCGCGGCGGCCTGGCCGTGGCCGGAGCGTTGGCCTACGCCCTGGCGGTGAAGAACTGCTTCGCCATGAACGTCGAGTTCTACACCGGCGTCGACGAGCGCATCGACGTCCCGGTGATGCTGCCTCCGATGCTTGACCTGGTCGACATCACCGGCATGCGGGTGCTCGTCGCCGACGACGTGGCCGACACCGGCCGGACCCTCGAACTGGTCCACCAGGTCATCGGCAGCAACGTGAGCGAAGCGCGCTGTGCCGTGCTCTACCAGAAGCCCCGATCGGTGATCGATTGCCACTATGTCTGGCGGCGCACCGACAAGTGGATCAACTTTCCCTGGTCGACCGAAGACCCTGTCTGGATCCCCGAACCGCTCCACTCCGAGCCGGTCTGATCCTCGGGCAGCCGCCGTAGGCTTGCCCGATGCTCGTCGACGCCGACGCCTACCAGCACGCCGTCACCCGGTTCCGGGAACAACGCATCGTCCTGCCCACCTTCGCCCAGCTGGCCGACCCGTCCACCATGGCGCCGGCCATCTCCGCCGCCCTCGGCCGCATCGACCGCAATGCCGCCGATCCCGCCAACCTCTTCCGGGTCCACTGGTACAACCACGGCCTGACCGCCCATCCGGGCCGCGCATCGGTGCCCGACCACCTGGTTCTGCCGTCCTCGCTCACCGGTGTCGCCGCCCCGATCGTCCTGCTGCTCGGCAATCGTTTCCCCCTGATCGGCGCCCACAAGGTGCTGGCCGCCTACGCCTGCCTGGCGCCGCAGATCGTGACCGGCCAGTTCGACCCGACCTGGCAACGGGCGGTGTGGCCGTCGACCGGCAACTACGCCCGAGGGGGCGTCGCCATCTCCCGGCTGATGGGCTGCCGGGGCATCGCGGTCCTGCCTGAGAACATGAGCCGGGCCCGCTTCGCCTGGCTGGACGCCTGGGTCACCGACCCGGCCGACATCATCCGCACCCCAGGCTCGGAGAGCAACGTCCGCGAAATCTACGAGGCGTGCGACGAGCTGGCGGCCGACCCGGGCAATGTGGTCTTCAACCAGTTCAGCCAGTTCGCCAACCACCTGGTCCACTACCAGGCGACGGGCCAGGCCGCGGCTTCGGTTTTCGACGCCCTGCCCGCCGGCGGTCGGCTGGCGGCGTTCGTGGCCGCCACCGGCTCGGCGGGCACCATCGCGGCCGGTGACTACCTGAAGGAGCGCTACGGCTCGCTCACCGTGGCGGTCGAGGCGCTCGAATGCCCGACCATGCTGTACAACGGCTTCGGGGAGCACAACATCCAAGGAATCGGCGACAAGCACATCCCGCTGATCCACAACGTGACGGCCAACGACGCCGTGGTGGCGGTATCGGACCGGGCCACCGACGCCCTCGACGTGCTGTTCAACACGGGAAAAGGGGCAGCCCATCTGGTCGACCACGTCGGCGTGGCGCCCGAGACCGTGGCGCAACTGGGCAACCTGGGACTGTCGGGCATTTGCAACATGCTGGCGTCCATCAAGCTGGCCAAGCGGCTCCACCTCGGACCCGACGACGTCGTGGTGACCGTCGCCACCGACAGTGCCGAGCTGTACGCCACCGAGCGGGCGGCCCGGGTGGCGGCGGACCCGCAGTGGGACCCGGCCGCGGTCTTCGACGAGCATCTGCGCCAGGTGACCGACGATCACGTGCTGGAACTGACCGCCGTCGACCGCGACCGCATCTTCAACCTGGGCTACTTCACCTGGGTCGAGCAGCGCGGCGTCACCCTCCTGGACTTCGAAGCCCGCCGCGACCAGGCATTCTGGCGGGACCTGCGGGGACTGGTGGCGCAATGGGACGAGATGATCGAGGAGTTCAACGCCCGCACCGGCGTCGGGGCGGCCACGTGACCCCGATTGCCCCCGTTTTGGGGGCGTTTCAGCGCTTTGGGCCCACTTATCGTCGCCCAGCAGCAACAAGTGGACCCAAAGCGGCAAGTGTCGCCCAGACCGCACGCCGCTGGGCGATCGGAGCCGGTTGAGAGGCGGATTTCGGCCCCGATTCGGTCGGCGCAGCACGACGGACGGGACCGACGACCCGTTGCTATGGCGATCGCGGGGCGCCCCGGTGCTGCAGTGTGCCGGTTGCGGCGCCGTGGCCGGCCAGGGCGATCCGTGGCCGTGGAGCTGCCCGAAGCGGCGCGACGGCGACGACATCGACCATGTGATTGTTCCCCAGCTGGACTTGGCCGGGGTGCCGCTGGTCATGTCCGACAGCGCCAACCCGTTCATCCGCTACCGGGGCCGGCTCTCGTCGTATCACCTCTGGGTGGGGGCAGGCCGAGATGACCAATCGTTCGTCGCTCTGGTCAAGTCGCTCGACGCCGCGGTGGCCCGCGTGGCAGGAGCCGGGTTCCGCGTCACCCCGCTCGCCCATTTTCCCGACCTTGACGAGGCCGTCGGCACGCGGGTCTGGGTCAAGGACGAAACCGGCAACGTCGCCGGGTCCCACAAGGGCCGCCACCTCTTCGGGGTGTTGCTGCTGCTGCGGGTGCTCGAGGCGCTCGGCCACGACGTGAGCGGGGAACTGGTCATCGCCAGCTGCGGCAACGCCGCCTTGGCGGCGGCAACGGTCGCCTCGGCCGGTGGGCGCCACCTCACCGCGTTCGTCCCCGCGGGTGGCGACCCGGGAGTCCGGGCGCTGCTGGCGGCCGCGGGCGCCGCCGTCGAGGTCTGCCCGCGAGACGGGCGGCCCGGGGACCCGTGTTACCGGCGGCTCCGCCAGGCTGTGGCCGGGGGGGCCATTGCGTTCAGTTGCCAGGGACCGGACAACGGCTTCGCCATCGAGGGTGCCTCCACCCTCGCCTGGGAAGTGGCCGAGGCCCGAGCCGGGGCGCTCGACCGGGTGGTGATCCAAGTCGGCGGCGGGGCGCTGGCGGCGGCGTGCGTTCGAGGTTTCGAGGTGCTTGGGTTCGCGCCGGTGCTCGACACGGTGCAGACCACGGCCGCCCATCCGCTGGAACGGGCGGTCGGGCGCCTGCGCGAGCGGGCCCAGGCGCTGGGCAGCGTGGACGCCGCCGTGGCCGACGCGGCCACCCATCGAAGCGCCTACATGTGGCCCTGGGAGACCGAGGCGGCCAGCGTGGCCACCGGCATCCTGGACGACGAAACCTACGACTGGCTGGTCGTTGCCCGGGCCATGCTGGCGACGGGCGGGGCCGCGGTCGTGGTGGGTGAGGCGGCGCTGCAGGACGCCAACGCGCTGGCCCGCTCGGCGACCGGCATCGACGTGGACGAGACGGGCTCCGCCGGGCTGGCGGGGCTGCTTTCGCAGGTTCGGGCGGGACGGGTCGAGCCCGGGTCCGAGGTGCTGGTGGTGTTCACGGGGCGCCGGCGGCCGACGTCAGGGAGCCCGGACGAGGACGTCTCGGTCGAGTGATTTGAGCGACGCGTGGCCACTCAGGGCGACGGTCAAGTCGAGTTCTGCGAGGAGGCAGCGCAGGACGTGGCCGACGCCGTCGGCCCCGCCGATGGCCAGGCCATAGACGTAGGGGCGACCGACGAGCACCGCCTGGGCGCCGAGGGCGATGGCCTTGACGATGTCGCTGCCGGTGCGGATGCCGGAGTCGAACAGGACTGCCGTGTCGCCGCCGGCGGCGCACACCTGGACGATTTCGGGGAGGCAGTCGAGGGCGGGGCGGGCGCCGTCGATCTGGCGGCCGCCGTGGTTGGAGACGACGATCCCGTCGACACCGGCGTCGAGCGCTGCCCGGGCGTCGTCGGGGTGGCACACCCCCTTGACCAGGATCGGGAGGCTGGTTTGGTCCCGGAGCCAGGCGAGGTCGGCCCAGGTGAGCGACGGGTCGCCGAACATCGCCGCCCAGTGCGCGATGGCGCCCGCCGGGTCGTCCTCGGGGGGGCGGGCGAGGCCGGCGCGAAAGGCCGGGTCGCTCAGGTAGTTGGCGATCCCTCGGCCGTGCAGCATGGGCAGGTAGGCGTGGGCCAGGTCGCGGGGCCGCCAGGAGAGGGTCCAGGTGTCGAGTGTCACGACGATGGCGCCAAAGCCCGCCCGCTCGGCCCTCGTGACCAGGCTGCGCGCCACGTCGCGGTCCTTGGGCCAGTAGAGCTGGAACCAGGCTGACACCGCCGGTTCGGCCGCCATGACGTCCTCCATCGGCGTGCTGGCCACCGTGGACAGGACCATCGGGAGTCCGGTGGCGGCCGCGGCGCGGGCCACGGCCAGTTCCGCCTCCGGATGGACGATGCCGATGGCGCCGATGGGTGCCAGCAGGATTGGCGCCGGCAGGGCGAGGCCGAGCACCTCGGTGCTGAGGTCGCGCTGGGCGACGCCTCGCAGGAGCCGGGGCACGATCTGCCATCGCTCGAATGCCGCCCGGTTGGCCCGGGCCGTCAGTTCGGTGCCGGCCGAGCCGGCCACATAGGCGAAGGCTTCGGGGCTCAAGACCTGGCGGGCCGCCGCTTCGATGCCCTCATAGGTCACCGGGTAGGGCGGCTTCTGGCCGCTGATGCCTGCCAGGAACAACTCCAGTTGGAAGTCTCCGAAATGGGGCACGGCCCGCCAGGCTAGGCAGGATCCAGGCGGTGTTCTACGCCACATCCCGACGCTGGAAGAGCGCCGCGGCGATGGCGAACATGGCGACCGCCACGGCCGCGAGGTACAGCCCGGCAACCGCGACCGACCGTCCGTGGACACCGGTGGCATCGCCGGACTTGCCGCTGACGAAGACGATGGCGTTGCCGAGGATCAGCCAGCGGCGCCAGCCCTCGAGGAGGTTGCCGACCACATTCTCGATCACCAGGATGTAGGCGAACAGCACCCCCATGGCCGCGGCGGTGTTGCGCCCCACCGACGCGATGGAAAACCCGATCGTCGTGCCGATGGCGGCCATGGCCATGGCCCGCAGTCCGACGCCGCCCACCGAGCGCCACCACTGCCCGGTCGCGCCCGCGGTCGTGCCGTGCAGCAGCGCCGAGGGCAGGAGCACCAGTATCAGCAGCACCAGGCCGAGGAGCGTCAGCGCCATGCCCACCACCGTGGCGGACAGGACCTTCGCCGACAGGACCCGGATCCGCCGGGGCTCCCACGTGAGGATGGTGGTGATGGTGCGGCTGGGCCATTCGGCGCCGATGATGGAGGCGCCGATCAGGCTGGCCAGGATGACGAACGGGGCCGTCACCCCCTGGAGCACCCCTTTCACGCTGGTCAGGTGCAACCGGGGATCGCGCACCCGAATCGCGTTGCCGGGAAGGCAGGCCGGCTGAATGTCGCCATTGGAGCCTCGGGTGAATTGCTGATCCTGCTGCCCCGGAGGGCAGATGGGAATGCCTTTGACGCTGGTCTGGGCCTGGGCCGCTTCGACCCGCGCCTGGTAGGTGGCCTCCGCCAGGTGGTGGGTCTTCAGAAAGGTGATGATCCCCGCCACCACGATGCCGAGGGCGGCCAAGGCGAACGCCACCCGGACCAGGCGCCGGGCCAGCACCCGGCGGAGTTCACCGGCGAACAGGGCCTTCACGAGGGGTTGGGCTCGGTGAGCTGGAGGAAGACCGTTTCGAGGTCCGCCTCTTCGGGGCGTAGTTCGGTCAGGAACATGTCCTGGTCGGACAGGATCTTGGTCACGGTGGCGGCCTGCGCCGGGTCGATCTCCACCCGTATCTGGTCGCCGACGAGTGAGGCCGCCAGGCCGGCGCTACGCAGGGCGTACAAGCCGGAGTGCAGCTCGCCGGGCGCCAGGCGGACCAGCATCCCGAGCGCGGTCGCCCCGGTCAAGACCGACTGGACCGAACCGGCGGCCACGCAGCGACCGTGCGAGAGGATGGCGACGTTGTCGCAGGTGTGCTGGACCTCGGACAGCAGGTGGCTGGAGAGGAACACGGTCCGGCCTTCCCGGCCCAAGCTCAGCAGCAGGTCCCGTACCTCCTTGATGCCCGCCGGATCGAGGCCGTTGGCCGGCTCGTCGAGCACCAGCAGGGCCGGCTCCTTCAACAGCGCCACCGCCAGGCCGAGACGTTGGCGCATACCGAGCGAGAACCCCCGGACCGGGTCGTCGGCCCGCTCGGCCAAGCCCACCTGTTCGAGGGTGCGGGTGACGGCGGCCGCGCCGATCCCGTTGAGCCGGCCGAGCAGGGCCATGTTCTCGCGCGCCGTCAAACCGGGAAATACCCCCGGCGTCTCGACCAGCGCCCCCACCCGGGGGATCACCGTGGGGAGATCCTTCTGGGCGTCCGCCCCGAGGACCCGGCACACGCCGGCAGTCGGTCGGACCAGGCCGAGCAGGCAACGGATGGTTGTCGTCTTGCCCGACCCGTTGGGGCCGAGGAAGCCGAAGACGCCGCCTTCGGGGACGCTCAGATCGAGCCCGTCCACCGCCTTGACCGGGGGGCGGCGCGGGCGGTGGTACTCCTTGCGCAGGCCTTCGACTTCGATCACCGCCATCGGCCCTACCGTACCGGCCGGGAGTGACGCCGTCGGTACGCTCGAATCTGCCGAGCAGCCAGCGCTACAAGGCCGGATTGGCTGATTCGACTTCGGCCTGCTGCTCAGATCGGCGGTCGCGGCGTTCGTCCTCGAGGTGGAAGCCGATCCAGATGAATGCAGCCGGGACCGCGAACGGCAGGACCAGCAGATTCAGCCAGTCCCAGAGCTTGTTGCCCTGGAACCCGGTCCAGCTCCAATCGAGCTGATACCCCCCGACGACCAGGACCACAAACACCACGGCGGCGGCCGCCGCGATGAGACGCCAGTAACGCGGCGGCCCGTCCCGACCGAGCCAGAGGCCGCTCAGGCCGAGCACCGTGGGCAGGACGATGAGGTTCAGCCAGTCCCAGAGCTCCTTGCCCTCGAACCCCGTCCAACCCCAGTGGTAGCCGTAGCTGAGGGCGATGAACACGCCCAGCGCGGCGAGCAACGGGATGACCACGAGCCGCCACCGGACGTGCATGTGGCGGGTTCGGATCCACAGCGGCTGGGCCCCGAGCACGATCGGGACCAACAGCAGATGCAGCCAGTCCCACACCTTGTTCCCGCGGAACCCGGTCCACTCCCAGCCCATGCCATAACTCCCGGTGGCGGTGACCACCAGGCCGACGCCAACGGCGACCGCCACCAGCAGCGCCGTGTGCCGCGGGTCCCTCCGGGACGCGGGTGGCGTCGGTGTCGCCTCCATCGGTTCTGTTTACCAGCCGAATACCGTGCGGGCATGGCCGCACACCCCGACGCCCGTCGGCCCCGCGTCGAGCGGGTGACCGCCGAGGCGACCTATGCCTTGCGTCAGGAGGTCCTGCGGCCCCATCAAACCATCGCCGAGGTCGCCTTCCCTGGCGACGACGACGCCGAGACCGGCCATTTCGCGGCGTTCGCCGACGCCGACGCCGGCACCAGCGCCGCCGACCCCATCGGCATCGTCACGGTCCTGCATCAACCCCCGCCCCTCGCCCACATCGCCGAACCCGAACGCTGGTGGCGGCTCCGGGGGATGGCCACGGTCGGGCGCCACCGCAGAGGCGGCGTGGGCTCGGCTCTCGTCGACGCCGCCCTCGGCCACGTGGCCGCCCAGGGCGGAGCCGGCGTCTGGTGCAACGCCCGGCTGCCCGCGGTCGAGTTCTACCGCAGGCACGGCTTCGTCGAGAGTGGCGATCCGTGGGAAGAACCCGCCCTCGGGCCGCACGTGGCTATGTGGCGGAAGGTTCCCCGGCCCCCGCCGTCGTGACCACCGCCACCGAGTCCGGCGGCAGGACAACCGCCCCGTCGTTCAGTACCACGCCCGGTTCCGACGTCGCCAGCAAGCACGCAACTCCGACGCAGGCCCGCGCCCAAGCAACGACGACGCCGGCAGGGTGACCGCCTCGGCCCCGAGGTTGACGGCCACCGCCACCGGCCCCCGCGCCATGACCAGCCAGCCCAGCTGAGCATCAAACGCCGTGCGGACCTGGTCGCGACGCCCGTCGGTCAGCACCGGCAGGCGGCGTCGCAACGAGATCATGGTGGTGTACCACGCCAGCATGGCGGCGTGCTCCGGCGCATCCACCTCACCCCAGTCGAGCTTGGACCGGGTGAACGTGCCCTCGTCCTGCGGGTCGGGTATGTCCTCCGGCGCCCACCCGAACGAGGCAAACTCCCGCCGCCGTCCCTCGCTCACGGCCTGCCCGAGCGACGGGTCCTGGTGGTCGGTGAAGTACATGAACGGGGCGCTGGCCGCCCACTCCTCGCCCTGGAACAGCATCGGGACGAACGGCGCCAGCACCGTCAGCGCGGCGCCGACCTTGGCCCGGCCCAGCGTCATGTTCTCCATATGGGTCTTGCGATCGCCGACCGCCCGGTTGCCGACCTGGTCGTGGTTGTGGAGGAACACGATGAAGTGCTCGCCTCCCACCCCTGGTGCCGGCCGCCCGTGCACCCGCTTGCGGTACGCCGAGTAGTCCCCCGTGAACACCCACGCGTCTCGCAACGCCTTGGCGAGCTGCGCCAGCGACCCGAAGTCGGCGTAGTACCCGTCGCGCTCGCCGGTGAGCGCGGCGTGCAGGGCGTGGTGGAACTCGTCGGCCCACACCGCATCCACGCCGAAACCCCCGCAGTCGCGACTGCCGACGATGCGGGGGTCGTTCAGGTCCGACTCGGCGATCACGAACAACGGCCGGCGTTCGTGGGCCGCCAGCCGGTGCACCGCGTCAGCCAACTCCTCGGTGATGGGGTAGGCCGAGTCGTCCTTGAAGGCGTGCACGGCGTCGAGGCGCAGGCCGTCGCAGTGGTAGTCGTGCAGCCACATCAAGGCGTTGTCGACCACGAGCGCCCGGGCGCCACTGTTCCATGCGTCGTCGAAGTTCACCGCCGGACCCCAGTTGGTGCTGTGGCGCTCGGTGAAATAGGGCCCGTACTCGGCCAGGTAATTCCCCGACGGGCCGAGGTGGTTGTACACGACGTCCATCACCACGCCGATGCCCCGGGCGTGGCAGGCGTCGACCAGCCGCTTCAGTCCGTCGGGGCCTCCGTAGGCGTCGTGGGGGGCGAAGAGGTCGACGCCGTCGTATCCCCACCCCCGCTCCCCCGAGAACGCCGCCACCGGCAACAGCTCGATCCCGTCGACGCCGAGCGAGACCAGGTGGTCGAGCCGTTCGATGACGGCGTCGAAGGTCCCCGCGGGCGTAAAGGTGCCCACGTGCAGCTCGTACAGCACGGCCGATGGCAGGTAGAGACCCCGCCACGAACCGTCATGCCAGTCGAAGGCGCCGTGGTCGACCACACGCGACGGGCCGTCGACGCCGAAAGGCTGCCACGCGGTCCGGGGATCGGGCCGGGGCGGTCCGCCGTCCAGGCTGAAGGCGTAGTCGGTCCCCGGGCCCGCCTCCTCCACCTCGGCCGCCCACCAGCCCGCCTCCGACGGCACCGGCGCCATGGGCCAGCGCCGGTCGCCGACGACGACATCGACGCGCGACGGCACCGGTGCCCACACGGTGAAGCGGTGCGCCATCGGCGGGTCAGCCCCGCGCCAGGACCGCGACCGGCAAGCGCGACAGCAGCCCCGACAGCGTGGCGTCGCGACCGCCGCCGCACGTCAGGCCGGTCAGGACGTCGGTCCACTCACCCGGAGGAAGCGGGAGCACGGTGTCGCCCCAGCCCCACGCCCGAGCCAGGTCCACCCCGAGCGGGAGCCGGGGCACGACCGTCACCAAGCCCGCGCTGCGGCTGAAGGCGACCACGTGGTCCGCCTTCTCGCCGTGCGCCGCCAGCGGGCGGTAGTGCGACTCCGCCCCGTACGCCGAGGGCCGCCGCCGCCGGTCCATCAGCAGCCGGTGCGTCACCCACAGCTTGGCGGCCCCGAGGTCATCGACCGCCGGCGGCTCGTCGCCGGACCCGGCGACGAAGCCGGACAACAGCCGCCGCCGGACGTCGTAGTCGACCGGCCGGCGGTTGTCAGGGTCGACCAGGCTGTGATCCCACAGCTCGGTCCCCTGGTAGAGGTCGGCAAAGCCAGGGGAGGTGAAAAGGAGGACCGTCTGGGCCAACGAGTTGACCCGCCCCGCTTCGACGATGCGCTGCTCGGCCAAGAAACGCTCGAGGTCGGCGACGAACCACGCGTCCGCCAGTACCGAGGTCACAAAGGAGCGCACCGCCTCGTCGTAGTCGCCGTCGGGCGACACCCAGGAGGTATGGACCTTGGCCTCCTTGGTCGCCTTCTCCATGTAGGCCTGCACCCGGTCGACCTCGATCGGCCATGCCCCCACCAGGGTCTGGTACAGCAGGTACTCGTCGTTGCGATCGGGCGACTCGCCCCCGCTGGCCAGGCGGTATTGGTCGTTGTGGTCCGACCAGCGGCCGATGGCGTCGCGCCACGGCCCCGGGATCTCCGACAGCACGTTGATCCGCGACCGGGTGTCGGGTCCCCGTTTGGTGTCGTGCGTCGCCAGGGTCAACAAGGTGCGGGGCCAGCGCTCGGCCGTCTGCTGGCACCCGGCGTGGAACCGACCAAGCGCCCCGTCGACGACGTCGGGGCTTCCGCCCGACCTCGTTCAGGGAGATCAGCCGGTTGTACCGGTAGAACACCGTGTCTTCCACGCCCTTGGCCATGACCGGTCCGCTGAGTTGCTGGAAGCGGGCGACCAGGTCCTCCTCCCGTTCGCCTGGGTACTCCAGGCGCAGCAGGTCGCCGAGGAACCCCAGCAGGTCGGCATCGAGGTCGGGCCGGCGCCGGCATGCCTCGGTGATGGCCTGGTCGATCACCCGGCAGTCGGCCTCGCGGACCGGGGCCCCGGGCCGGAGGTAGGTCCGGTACACCGGGAAACAGGCCAGCACCTCGCGGAGCGCCTCCCGCAACTCCCGCCGGGTGTAGTCCCGGTAGCAACGGTGGCGCTCGCTGACCAACGCCCATGCTCCGGTCAGCCGCTCGACCTCGGCGGCCAGCTCCTCGTCCATGATCTGCATCTTCGAGTCGTGGACCAGCTCCGGATAGTCGAACGCGAAGCCGATGAAGGCGTCGTAGCCCTCGGTCAGGGCGGCCATGTTGTCGCTGGCGACGAACAGGCCGTTGACCCGGTTCAAGAACTCGTAGCCGGTGGTCCCGGCAACGGGCCAGGTCTCGGGCAACTCCTCGTCGGGTGCCAGGATCTTCTCGACCACGACCCAAATGGCCCCCGTGGCTTGGCTCAGCCGGACCAGGTACCCCTCGGGGTCACGGAGGCCGTCGATGTGATCCACCCGCAGGCCGTTGACCAGGCCGCCGGCGACCAGCGAGCCGATCAGGCCGTGGGTGTCGGCGAACACCTGCGGATCCTCGACCCGCAGGCCCACCAGGGTCTCGATATTGAAGAACCGGCGGTAGTCGAGCTCCTCGCTGGCGGTCCGCCAGAAGGCCAACCGGTAGTTCTGGCGTTCGAGGAGCTGGTGGAGCTCGTCGGGGTCGTCGTTGATCTCCTTCAACTCGGCGTCGATGGCGGCCGCCACGTCCGGTTGCTTCTCGACCAACCGCCGCAGGCGCAGCTCGAGGATCCGGCTCCCCCGCTGGCGCTCGGCGGCCAGGACGGGATCCCGAATGATGGCGTGGGGCAACTCGCCGAAGGCGATGGCCATGGCCGCCAGCTCCTCCGACGACACCTGCGACGCGGCTCGGGCCAGCAGTTCGTTGATGCTGCGCGGCGACACGGGCAGGGTGTGGTCGCCATAGTGAACCTCGAACGAACCGCCCGAACGCTCGACCCGTATCTGTCCCGCGTCGAGCACCCGCCCGTACTGCTCGCCCAGGATGGGAACGAGCACACTGCCCATCAGCTTGCGCTCGGGGGGATCCCAGTCGATGTCGAAGTAGGAGGCGTAGGGGCTGGACGGGCCGTTGGCCAGCACGTCCCACCACCACCGGTTGTCCCGGCCGTCGAGGGCCATGTGGTTGGGGACGATGTCGAGGACCTGCCCGAGCCCGTGGCTGTGCAGCTGGTCGACCAGGGCGGCGTAGGCCTCGATTCCCCCGAGCTCCACGTTGAGCCGGTTGGGATCGACCACGTCGTAGCCGTGGGTGCTCCCGGCGGCCGCCTGGAGGCTCGGCGAGCAGTAGGCGTGGGTGACTCCCAGGTCCGACAGGTAGCCGGTGATGTGGGCCAGGTCGGTGAAGGTGAACCCACGATGGAGCTGCACCCGGTAGGTGGCCCACACCTCCGAGCGGCCCGGCGGCGTGGTCATGGGGCAGTCACGGTGCAGCCTCTACCCATCAGGTATGCCGCTCACACGAAGGCAGATGGAATCAGGCAGTCAGCACGACGGCGGCGTCGGGCTCGATCACCCGGAAGCTGAAACTCTCCTCGAAGTACAGCTGCACCTCGGCCTCGTCGTGGTCCAGGTAGCCGATCGAGATGTCCTCGCCGCAATCGAGGACGAAGTCGCCCCCCCGGAGGCTGACCACCACTCCCCCGGCCAGGCCGGGGGTGCGCACCACCGGTCCGCCCAGGATCTGGCGCAGGTGGTCCATGAGCAGGTCCCCGGCCTCGCTCGTCTCGAGGACGTCGATGTAGGCCGCCGGGCTGACGGCCAGACCGTAGGGCCCCGCGATACCCGAGCCCAGCAGCCTGTTGACCGCTTCGGACACCCGAGCCGGGTAGGCCCGGGCGTCGTCGCCGAGCGCAACCGACGGGTGCGACGACCGCTCCGTGATGCCCTCGATGCCCGCGGCCGGGTAGCCGTAGAGGACGGCCGCGTTCTCGGCCACCGCCAGGCGCTGGGCCGCGGCGTCGAGTTCGGGGAAGTCGAGATCCTCGGCCCCGCGGTCAGCGTCGCGCAGTTCCGCCCGGGACACGAGGAAGGGGGTCCGCAACTCGACGAGGGGCAATACCCGGCGCTGGGCGGCCGAGACGCCTTCGGCCGGCCCGTCGATGGCCCGCACCCGGCCCAGGTCAGTCGCCGAGTGCGACCAGCCGGCGGGGCCGTTGAAGTCGACCAGTTTGCGAGCCGCCAGGTAGGTGGCGAGTCGAGGCTTGGCGTCATCCTCGATCGCCTTCCACCCGGTACCGGTGATCGGGGCGAAGTCCTTCAGCAGATGGTTCATCACGCCTCCTCTGGTGTGTCGCGTGCGCCTCCAAGGCCGAGCGAACCGTCGCCGGCCTGACCATCACCACCACCACTTCCTGTGCCGGTGATCGCGGCCTCCTCGAGCTCGGTGATCGGACCTTCGGTGAACAGGTAGGTCCGCAGGACCTCGTCCAGTTTGGGGTCGTGGCGCCGCAACCATTCCAACGTCATGGCCGCATGTTCCTTCTCCTCGTCCCGGTTGTGGGCGAGGATGGCCGCCAACGTGGGGTCGCTGGTGGCCGCGACCCGCTGGTCGTACCAATCGACCGCTTCGAGTTCCTCCTTCAGCGAGGTGATCGCACGATGGCGGTCGACGGTCGCGTCATCGAGCAACTCAGCAGGCTCATGTAAGCCTTCGCTAGCCATTGGCGGGCCTCCTGGTCGGGGTCGGAACGTAACGGCGCGCAGCGTCAGGCCCCAACGTACCGGTCGGTCGATACTGCTTTACCCCGTGGATGCGTGGATCATCATCACCTTGGCACGAGGATCCTGAAAGACTTGTGGTCTTGCATGACATCGGCTGCTTCCCCACGTCTCACCGAGCCATGCCGTGAATCGCCCCATGCCCCCGCCGTGGATGCGGCCCTCGGGTATGAGCCGCTCCCCGGCCATGCAACGGATCTACCTCCGCCGCCGCATCGTCGCCGGCGTCGTGGTGCTCGGCATCCCGATACTCGTCATCATCCTGCTGACGAAAGGAGGCGGTGGCGGGGGCGGCTCGAAGGTGGGCACGGGCGCGACCACCACCACCTCGCCACGAGCAACGACGACCGTTCCCCCGACCCTCGTGGTGGCGGCGACGAGCTGGCACCTCCCCATCCCGCTGGCCCGATCGGTCGTGCTGCCGGTCAACACCAACATCGGGGTCTTCGGCGGCCTGACCACGGCGGCCACCAGCAAGACGATCTACCAGATCGACCCGGTGACGGGCATCGCAACCAATGTCGGCTCCCTGACGGCGGCGGTACACGACGCCGCCGGCGCCGTGATCGGCAGCAACTACTACGTCTTCGGCGGCGGCGCGGCCACCGAGTCGGCCGCGGTGCAGCAGTTCGGCTTCAGCAACTCCGACCACATGATTGGCACGGCTATCGGAAACCTGCCCGCCAAACGAGCCGACTCGGCCGCCGTCACGGTCAACGGACAGGTGTACCTGGTCGGGGGCTTCGACGGGAAGCAATGGCTGGCCGACGTCTTGTCCACGACCGACGCCAAGTCCTTCACCCCTCAGGCACAGCTCAACCCCGCAGTGCGTTACCCGGCCGTCGCCGTACTCAACAACAAGCTGTACGTGATCGGCGGCGAACTGTCGCCCCGCCAGGCCGATGCGACCACGATCCAGCAGATCGACCTCCAGTCGTTCGCGGTCGCCAACCTGAGCCCCTTGCCCGTCGGCCTATCCCACGCCTCGGCCGCCACGCTCAACGACACCATCTACGTCTTCGGCGGTCGCTCCGGGGGACACGCCATCGACACGATCAGCGTGCTCAATCCCACAACCGGGCAGCTGCAGGTGGTCTCGCATCTGCCCACCCCCCGCTCCGACATGGGCGTGACGGTGGTCGGTCAGACCGTCTACCTGGTGGGCGGCGAAGGTGACACGGCCAAACCGGTCAACACCGTATTCACCGTTCGGTTGGGGACGCCGGGAGGCGGCTGAGCGGTGCTCCGCCACGTCGTGCTGCTCCGCCTCAACGACTCGGCGACCCCCGAGCAGGTCGCACACATCTGCGCCGAGCTGGCCGGACTCAAGTGCCTGGGACCGGCGGGGTTCACCGTCGGTCCCGACCTGGGGCTGCGCCCGGGCAACATGGACCTGGCCGTCGTCGCCGACTTCGACAGCGTCGAGGCGTTCACCGCCTACGACCACGACCCGGAGCACGATCGGATCCGCCGGGAGCTGATCGCCCCGATCACCGAGCGCATCGAACGTTGCCAGTTCGAGGTGTGAGCCGGGCGGCGCTCGGCGTCAGGCGCCGAGCGCTCGCATCCCTCTCGTCGGCGCTCCGGCGGTAAAAGCGGGGACTTTTCCCCGTGTAGTTAGATACTCTTACTATGTGAGCGACGCAGCGGTGGTGGTCGAAGGACTGCGGAAGAGCTATGGCAGTTTCGAGGCCGTGAAGGGGATCAGCTTCGAGGTGGCGCCGGGCGAGACGTTCGGCTTCCTCGGCCCCAACGGGGCGGGCAAGTCGACCACCATTTCCATGCTGTGCACCTTGATCAAGCCCACCGGCGGGCGGGCGCTGGTCGACGGCTTCGACGTGGTGACCCATCGCACCGAGGTGCGGCGGCGCATCGGGCTGGTGTTCCAGGACACCACCCTCGACGACTACCTGACGGCGGAGGAGAACCTGCGTTTCCACGCCGAGTTGTACGGCGTGCGCCGGGAGGTGATCGACGAGCGGATGCGCAAGGTCCTCGAGATGGTCGGGTTGTGGGAGCGGCGCAAGAGCATCGTGCGCACGTTCTCGGGGGGTATGAAGCGGCGGCTGGAGATCGGGCGGGGGTTGCTGCACTCACCCCGGGTGCTGTTCCTCGACGAGCCGACGGTGGGGCTCGATCCCCAGACCCGGTCGTCGATCTGGGAGTACATCAACGAGCTCAAGGCCCGGGAAACGATCACCATCTTCCTCACCACCCACTACATGGACGAGGCGGAGAACTGCGACCGCATCGCCATCATCGACCACGGCGACATCGTGCGCATCGACACGCCCGAGGCGTTGAAGGCCAGCGTCGGCGAGGATCGGGTGGAGCTGCATGCGTCCGACAACGGGGCGGCCATCGCGGCCCTCGAGGATCGTTTCGGCCTGACGGCCACCATGAGTGAAGGGGCGGTGACGTTCCATGTGACCGGCGGCGAGGAGTTCATGCCCCGGTTGTTCGCCGACCTGGGCGTGCCGATCCAGTCGGTCCGGGTGAGCCGGCCGACGCTTGACGACGTGTTCATGAGCTACACCGGGCGCACCATCCGCGACGCCGAGGCGTCGGGCAACGAGATGATGCGTTCGAGCCCGATCATGCGGATGCGGAGGTAGACGTGGCGGAGGTTGACGTGCCCGAGGTGGGCGTCGGCGTGGACTCGATTGACGTGGTGGGCGTGTCGGTGGCGGGCGGCACCCTCCGCGAGGACCTGCGCGCCGTCGCCATGGTCTGGAAAAGGGAGCTCATCCGCTACTTCCGCAATCGCATCCGGATCGTGACGTCGCTGGCCCAGCCGGTGCTGTTCCTGTTCGTGCTGGGAAGCGGACTTTCGCCCATCGTGACGAGCGGAACCGGGCCCCACGTCGACTTCAAGACGTTCCTGTATCCCGGCGTGATCGCCATGACGATTCTGTTCACCGCCATCTTCTCGGCGGTGTCGATCGTGTGGGACCGGGAGTTCGGGTTCCTCCGGGAGATGATGGTCGCCCCCGTCCGGCGGGGTGCCCTCGTCGTCGGCAAGACGCTCGGGGGGGCGTCGGTGGCCACCATGCAGGGCGTGATCATGCTGCTGTTGGGGCCGCTGGTGCACGTGCCCTACAACCCGGTGCTGATCGTCGAGATGCTGTTGCTCATGGCCCTGTGCGCCGTCATGCTGACGTCGATCGGCGTGCTGGCGGCCAGCCGCATGCAGCAGGTCGAGTCGTTCCAGGTGGTGATGCAGCTGTTCGTGCTGCCGATGTTCTTCCTGGCCGGGGCGGTGTTCCCCCTGACGGGGCTGCCCGCGTGGCTGTCGGCGCTGACCAAGATCGACCCGCTGGCCTACATCGTCGACCCCATGCGGCGGGCGGTCTTCGCCCATATCAACGTGTCCGCCGCGGCCCGCCAGAAGTTCAGTCCCGGCCTGCACTGGGGCCACTGGCAGCTACCGGTTCCTCTCGAAGTCGCCATGGTGCTGGCGGTGACCCTCGGCTGCCTGGCGGTCTCGGTCGCCATGTTCTCCAAGCAGGACTGACGCTGGGATAACCGCTGGGCGACCGCGGGGCTCACCTACGATGGACGCCCGTGGGCGTCGACGTCACCGCCATGACTGAGTCCGGGTCGCGGTGGCGTTCGTCGTTGGCCGCCGGCCTGATCGGGACGTCGCGGCCCAAGCAGTGGGTGAAGAACCTGCTGGTTTTTGCCGCTCCCGGGGCGGCGGGGGTACTGACCCACGGCCACGCCCTGCTCGACGCGGTGGACGCCTTCGTCATCTTCTGCATCGTGGCGAGTGGCGTCTACTTCATCAACGACGCCCTGGACGTGGACGCGGACCGGTTGCATCCCCGCAAGCGTTTCCGCCCCGTCGCGGCCGGGGTGATCGGCGTGCGTCAGGCCCAGGCGATTGGCGCCGCGCTGGTCGCGGTGGGGGTGGCGTTGTCCGCGCTGGTCGGGATGCGGCTGCTCCTGGTGGTGGCGCTGTATGTCGGGGTACAGGTGGCGTACAGCGTGTGGCTGAAGCACGAGCCGGTTCTCGACCTGGCGGCGGTGGCTGCGGGCTTCGTGCTGCGGGCGATCGCCGGTGCCGTGGCGGTGGGGGTACCGATCTCGCAGTGGTTCCTCATCGTGGCCACCTTCGGGAGCCTGTTCATGGTCACGGGGAAACGGTTCTCCGACCTGGGCGCCTTCGCGGAGGCGGGGGACGCGGTGTGCAGGCGGGGGCGCAATACAGCTTGGGGTTCCTCCGCTCGATCCTGGTGATGAGTGCCACGGTGAGCATCACGGCGTATTGCCTGTGGGCGTTCGAGAACGTGAAGGCGGTCACGCCCGGTGAAGGCGACGCCGCGGTGTGTTTCCAGCTCTCGATCGTGCCGTTCACCCTGGCGCTGATGCGCTACGGGCTCCTCGTCGACCAGGGCGAGGGTGGGGCGCCCGAGGACGTCGTGTTCGGCGACCGGTTGCTGCTGGTGCTCGGGTTGACCTGGGCCGTCGTTTTCGGCCTCGGCGTGTACCGCTAGCAGTGGCGGGAGCGGGCGGCGGGGCCGCGGGCGGCGGCGGCGGCGGCCAGGCGGCCCCGGCGCTGTTGGCCGGCTGGGGACGAACGGCTCCCACCGCGGCCCGGGTGCTGGTACCGGCGACGGTGCCTGAGGCCTGCCACGCCCTCGACTCGTCGGGGCCGCGGGGAATCATCGCCCGGGGGCTCGGGCGCAGCTATGGCGACGCCGCCCAAAACGCCGGGGGTGAGGTGCTGCTCACGACCGGGCTGGATCGGCTGCTGGCGCTCGACATCACCACCGCCACGGCAACTGTCCAACCGGGCGTGAGCCTCGACTGGCTCATGCGGGCACTGCTGCCGCTCGGACTGTTCCCCATGGTGACCCCGGGAACCCGCCAGGTCACGGTGGGCGGCGCCATCGCCTCCGACATTCACGGCAAGAACCACCACGCCGACGGCAGCTTCGGCGACCACGTCAACCAGATCGTCCTGGAAACACCCGCCCTCGGCCCCATCACCGTGTCACCGACGACGCTGGCCGACTTCTTCTGGTCCACCACCGGCGGCATGGGCCTCACCGGCCTCATTGTCGAGGCGACCATCGGCCTGCTGCGGGTGGAAACCGCCCTGATGCGGGTCGACACGGCGCGCCTTGCCGATCTCGACGCCGTCATGGCGGCCATGGCCGGCTCCGACGACGAGTATCGCTACTCCGTGGCTTGGGTCGACTCGCTGGCCCGGGGCCGATCGCTCGGGCGCTCGGTGCTGACCCGCGGCGATCACGCCCTCCAATCGGACCTGGAGCCGGGGCGACGGTCCCAGTCGCTCGGCTTCGCCCCCCGGGAACGGCTCCGGGCCCCCCCGTGGGTGCCCGGCGGGCTGCTGAACCCGTTGACGACGGCGGCGTTCAACGAGGCCTGGTTTCGAAAGGCGCCCCGCCGCCGGGTCGGCCAGCTCCAGGCGCTGGCATCGTTCTTTCATCCCCTCGACGGCGTCACCGGATGGAACCGGATCTACGGGCGGCGGGGGTTCGTCCAGTACCAGTTCGTGGTGCCCCTGGATCAGGGCGATGTGGTCCGCCAGGTGTTGGAAACCCTCGGCGCCCACCGATGCCCATCGTTCTTGACGGTCCTCAAACGCTTCGGCCCGGCAAATCCGGGCCCGCTGTCCTTCCCCATGCCGGGGTGGACCCTGGCCCTCGACCTGCCGGCGTCGACCGACGGGCTGGGGGCACTGCTGGACCAGCTCGACCTCGACGTCGTGGCCGCCGGCGGCCGGGTGTACCTCGCCAAGGACTCCCGAATGCGCCCCGAGCTATTGGCCGCCATGTACCCGGAGCTGGATCGTTGGCGCAAGATTCGCCGCGAACTCGACCCCGACGGCCGGTTGTGCTCGGATCTGGCCCGGCGATTGTGGCCCTTGCAGGGCGACGGATGACGGGAACGAGAGGTACGAGAGGCGTGACGGTGTGAAGGACGGGCTCGGCAACGTCCAATCGGTGCTGCTGCTTGGGGGCACGTCGGAGATCGGACTGGCGATCGCCCGCCGGCTGGTCGGGCCGCGCCACGCGTCGGTCGTGCTCGCCGGCCGCGACCAGCCAGCGCTCAAGACCGCGGCGCAGGGGCTCCGCGACGGCGGCGCCGGACGGGTGGAGACGATCGACTTCGACGCCTTGGACACCGCCAGCCATGACTCGGTGCTCGACGAGGCGCATCGGCTGGTCGGGGACCTCGACGTGGTCGTCGTGGCATTCGGACTGCTGGGCGAGCAGGCCACCGACGAAGCCGGCGGTGGGGGCGCCGTCCTTTTGGCGTCGGTCAACTATGTGGGTTCGGTGTCGGTATGCCTCGCAGCCGCCCGTCGGCTGCGGGCGCAGGGGCATGGCACGATCGTCGTCCTGTCGTCGGTTGCGGGCGAGCGGGTCCGCAAGGCCAACTACATCTACGGCTCGTCCAAGGCCGGCCTCGACGGCTTCGCCCAGGGACTGGGTGACGCCCTGCAGGGATCGGGGGTCACGGTGCTGATCGTCCGGCCCGGTTTCGTCGCCACCAAGATGACCGAGGGCATGGCGCCGCCGCCACTGTCCACTACCGCCGATCGTGTGGCGTCGGCAACCGATCAGGCACTGCGGCAGGGCCGGGAGATCGTGTGGGTTCCCGGCGCACTGCGCTACGTCATGTCGGTCGCCCGCCACCTTCCCCGCCCCATCTTCCGGCGGCTGAAGATGTGAAGCGCCGATATGCGCGGGCCGATATGAAGGGGCGGATATGAAGGGGCCGGGCGTTGGCGGCTGAGCCGCAAGGCGTGGCGGCGTTCGACTTCGACGGCACCATGATCCGAGGCGACAGTTTCATGCCCTTTCTGGTGCGGGCCGTGGGACCGGCCAAGTTCGGGCAGATCGTGATCAGGTCGTCGGCGTCGACCGCCCAGGCATACCGGTTGGGCCGGCGCGACGCGTCGAAGGCGGTCCTGGTTCGACGGCTCCTGCGCGGCTACCCCGCCGACCGTCTCGACGACCTCGGCCGGCGCTATGCGGTACTGCTGGCGCAGCGGATCCGCCCCCACATGGCCGAGCGGGTCACCTGGCACCAGCAGCGGGGCCACCGACTGGTGATCGTCTCGGCATCGCTCGACGTCTACCTCGCACCCACCGGTGTGGCGTTGGGATTCGACCATGTCCTGGCCACCCTCCTCGAGGTCGGTACCGACGGACGGTTGACCGGACGGCTGCAGGGACCGAATGTTCGAGGTGTCGAGAAGTCGTCGCGGTTGCGGGCGTGGCTGGCTCGGGAACTCGACGGAGCCCCGTACCAACTGTGGGCCTACGGTGACAGCGCCGGTGACCGCGAGCTCCTGGCGATGGCCGATCACCCGGTTCGGGTCTGAGGGCCGCATGGACCCTGAGTCAGGAATTCTCCCGGAGAACTGCTCATGGGGTTAATCTCTCGGGGCGTGAGACTCGCGGCAGCGCCCCGTCGGCAATCGCTCCATGTCGCTCTGGCAGTCCTCGCCATTTTGACCCTCAGCCTGGCCGGGACAGTGGCGCGGGCTTCGCGCGCCGGCGCGCTGGCCGGGCCGTATCCCGGCGCCAGCCTTTTCGTCGGCAACGGGACCCTCGCGTCGTCGCCCGCGACGGTGAATATGCCGGACATCGGTCATGTCGTGTTCGTCGTCGGCACCGACGGCGGTATCTGGTGGACGACCCAGTTCAAGCCTTGGAACGGCCTTGGCTCGCCTCCCGGCGGAATCATCGGCGATCCCGCCGTGGTCTCGTGGGGCCCGGGCCGGATCGACTTGTTCGTCGAGGGCGGGGACCACAAACTCTGGCAGCGGTGGACCGCCTGCAGCGGTTGTTCCTGGTCCGGGTGGTTCAAGCCCGTCGGTGACGACGGAACGCTGGCCTCGGCGCCGGCCGTGACGAGTTGGGCTCCCGGGCGGATCGATGTCGTCGTCCAGGGCACCGACGGCAGCACCTACCAGCGTGACTGGGACACCGATTCGTGGAGTGGCGGTTGGTTCAATCTGTTTGCCCCGCCCGTCCCGGCAACGATGGGCGAGCATGGAACGATCACGACCTGGGCGCCCGGTCGCCTGGATGTCTTCGTGCGGGCCAACAACAACCGGCTGTACCAGAACTTCTTTACCAACGGCTTCTGGCAGGGCTGGTTCCAACCGATGGGCACCGAGAAAGGCACCCTGGCCTCGGCTCCGGCAGCTGACACGTGGACCGGCGGAGTGGGCGGACACAACCATCTGACGGTGTTCGTCCAGGGCGCCGACGGTCACCTGTACCAGACCACCTTCGACGGCGCCTGGAGCGCTTGGAACGTCGAAGGAGCCGATCAGGACGCCTTTGTCGGTTCGCCGGGCGTTCCGACCACCCGCCAAACCCAGCCCTACGTGCTCGTCCGTGGTACGGACAACCGGTGCTACCAGTTCCTGCCGGCCACATCGCAAGGCACTGGGCAGCAAGCCCAGGCTGCGGCTTTTATCGCGCAACGGGCGGGCTTCTCCAGTTTTACCTTAGTTGACACTCAGACACAAACACAAGTCTCGGGAGGATCGTTTGCCACGGCCATCCGGACCGCGTCGGTGATCAAGGTCCCTATCGCCATGGCACTGGAGTCCCGGGCGACGGCCCAGCACCGAGGCCTGACCGCGACGGAGCAATCGCTCCTCCATTCGATGATCACCCAATCGGACAACGACGCGGCCACCGCCCTTTGGAACGAGGTGGGCGGCAGTCCTGCGGTCGTCGCCATGATGCGATCGCTGGGCGCCACCAACACCTCGCCGTATCCTTCGAGCCCCGACGCCTGGGGGTTCACGCTGAGTACCAGCCACGACCTTGCGATCGTTTTGGCGCAACTGGCTTCGGGCGTGCTCGGCCCATCGGGAACCAACGCCATCCTCACCCAGATGCACGAGGTGATCGCGTCTCAGTCCTGGGGCATCGGTGCCGCCCTTCCCGGTTCCGCCATCAAGAACGGTTGGTATCCCGACCCCGGCGATTGGCGGGTCAACTGCTTGGGCATCATCGGCGGCACGCGTTATGCCCTGGCGGTCATGACCCAGTACCCAATCGGACTCGGGCAGCTGTACGGGGAACATACGTGCCAGGGAGTGGCGGCTGCACTGTTCCCGTCGGGGTCGGTCGGTGTACGTGCGGTCGATGCGAACGCACTGCCGGCAGCCGCCCCGCCCGCCCTCACCGGCATCGGCATGACAGCCGACGGTGGCTGAGCGCTTTCCATGCCAGATGGGTTGGCCCGTCCGTCGGGGCGACCACTAATCTCGCCCCTTCCGCCTCACCAGGAGACCGAGCAACGGCGACAACGCAGCATGACGTCCCGCCCGGCCCGCGCCCTGCTGACGCCGACGCTCCGACTCCGGTAGGCGCCGATGATGGCGGGCCGTGGCGGCGACGCCTCTTCGTCGCCGCAGTATTCGCGGTCGCGACCATGGCGATGCTGCGCCGCACGCCGGGCGAGCTGGCCAACCGACTACCGGGGAACCTGGGCGATGCCCCGTTGGTGATGTGGATCCTGCAGTGGGGCGGCCACGGGCTACGCCACAACCCGATCCATGTGTTCAACGGCAATATCTACTGGCCCTACCCCCACACCCTCGCCTACGCCGACTCGATGCTCTCGGTCGCCCCCGCCTATGGGCTGCTCTACGGCATCACGGGCAAATGGGCGCTGGCCTGGAACCTCCTGTGGATCGGCCTCATCGGCCTCAATCTGGGGGCGACCTATTGCCTGACGCGTTGGCTGACCGGTCGCACCGACGTCGCCATCTTCGCCGGTCTGGCGGTCGGGTTCTCCGCCTACGTCTTCAACAACGCCGGACACCCACAACTCGAAGTGATCGGGTTGGTGCCGCTCGGTTTCCTGCTGCTGTTCAAGTTGTTCGACCGTCCCCGCATGACGACGGCAGTCTTGTTCGGCATCGTCAACGTCGCCATCGCCCTCGGCGCGCTGTACGTGGCAACCGGCTACGCCATCGCCGTCGTCGTCATCGTCGTCGGTTTTGCGGTGTCGGTGCGGGCCCGGCCGCCACGGGGCCTCCTGGCCTGCCTGGCGGTGGCCGGGCTCATCACCATGATCGCCGCTCCGTCGGTCATCCCCTATCGCGACGTCGAGAAGACCTTCGGGCGCCGGGCGCTGGCTCCCGAGTGGGGTCTTCGGCCCCGGGACATCGTGCGGCCGGCCGTCGGCTCCTATCTGTACAAGACGCTGTCGCACGACACCGACCAGGGCAGCGGTGAACGGCATCTCTTCCCGGGGTTCCTGACACTCGGACTGGCCGCAGTGGGCGCGGTCGCGCTGGTCGTCGATCGCCGCCGACGCCCCCGCGGGCAGCATCGCGCTGGTGGCAGCGAGGGCGGCGTCGTTCGCGGGGTGCCGCCTGACCGACGGCGTTACGTGCTGCTCCTCATGGTCGGCGGCGGGGTCATCGGTGTACTCGCCGTCGGCGCGGTCGGCAGTTCGTTTCCCACGCCGTGGCGAGTTGCCTATGACCACGTCGAGCCGTTGTCGGGCGTTCGCGTGCCCGCCCGGCTGGCGTTGTTCAGCATCCTGGCGGGCGCCGTGCTGGCGGCCGTGGGGCTCACGGCCGTCATGCAGCGAATATCGCGTCCCGCGGTCCGGGTAGCCATCGCCGCCATCGCATCGGTCCTGCTGCTGGTCGAACTGGCGGCGCCGGTGCCCTACACCCACATTCCCGACGATCCCGCCACCTTGGCGGTGTACCACGCAATGAGCCACCGACCGATGGGGGCGGTCGCGGAATTGCCGATCTTCAACCCGGGACAGAGCGTCAACGACTGGGCCTACGGGGAACCGGCCCGAATGGTGTGGGCGACGATCGACTACCACCCCAGGGTCAACGGCTATTCCGGGTATGTGTCGCCGACCTACGACAGCGACGCCGCGATCATCCGCACCATCCCCGCCCCGGCCGCCTTCGCCAAGTTGCGGGCCATGGACGTCCGCTACCTGATCCTGCATGTCGGGGTGCAGACCGACATCATGATGTACACCGAGGACCAGGCCCGCAGCATCATCAGCGCACTTCCGGCCGGAGCCACCGTCGACCGATACGCCGCCAACTACCTGGTCGACCTCGGCAAACCCTGACGCGACGTCACGGCGCCGACGGAAGGGCGCACAAGACGGTGGGCCGCAGCGACCAGAAGTGCCCGACCGTTCCTGTCGGGCATTGGTCGGCGGCGGTGACCTCGGCGAGGATCTGTCCGTGGTTCGAGGTACAAGGCACGATCGTCGCCGGCTGCGCCGTGCCCGACCCCGACAGGCACTTTCCGACCGGCCGGATCGCGGCGCTCCCTGGGGCGGTACCCACCGGCGCGGTCGGCGGAACCGGTGTCGAGGCCGCGGCACCTCCGAGTGTCGTAGGCGCGGCACCTCGCGAAGGTCGTGACCGTCGAGCTCTGATCACCCGGCCAAGATCCGGCGTAGGCGGTGACCAGGAAGATGAGCGCCAAGGCCAGGAGAATCAGTACCGACGGACGGAGAAACGGGATCCGCATTCGTGCGTCCCGCGAGATCTCGGCGCCGGTACTCGCGCCCGAGTCGTCAACCGGGCTGCTGCCCGACCGGCCCGACCGCGGTGGCCCGATCTCGGCGCTCGCCGCCAACTCCTGGTCATACCGGCGCCGGCGTTCGGTATCGCTCAGCACCGCCCAGGCCTCGTTGAGCGACCGCATGGCGTCGCCGGTGTCGCCGGTGTCGCTGGTGTCGCCGGTGTGGCGCGGCGTTGGCCACGTCTGGGTGCAACTGGCGCGCCCGGCGCCGGTACCCCGCTCGCAACGCCTCGGCGGACGCGTCGGGCGGTACCCCGAGCCGCTCGTACAGCGTCGTTTCCGGCTCGGTCACGGCTCGGGGGCCGCGGGCACCGTCGCAGCGCCAGCCGTGCGCCGGTCGGTGAGGCGGTCATAGAACTCGTTGGTCCGGCGCACCATTTGTGACAGTGAGAACTCGGCTTCGTAGATCTGGCGCGACCGGGCGCCGAATCGGGCCCGCAGTTCCGGCGAGGCGCACAATGAGGCCAGCGCCGATCCCAGTTCGTCGACATCGCCGGGCGTCACCAGCAAACCGTTCTCCCCGGAACGAACCACTTCGCGCACACCACCCACGTTGCCCCCGATGACGGGCTTGGCGAACACCATCGCCTCGAGCAGCGTCAGGCCGAAACTCTCGAACCGGGAGGGGGCGACGACGAGGTCGCACTCGGCGTACAGCTCGCTCAGCCGGTCATCGGTGACCGGGCCGAGGAACGTCACCCGATCCACCAGCCGCCGTCCTTCCGGCGACGACTCGAACCGCTCGCGATAGGTGACGCCGTCCACGGCCGCCAGGTCATCGCGGCCGGCCAGCACCAACTGGGCTTCGGGGAAGCGGTCGAGGATCGACGGCGCGCACGCCAGGAGGGTGTCGACCCCCTTGCGCCGTTCCAACCGCCCGACGAACAGGATCAGGACCTTGCTCGCAAGCGGGGACGGTCGCGGAGGCGTCGGGCGGCGGTCGGGCAGGCCGAGGGGGATCACCTCGAGGCGCTCGGCGGGAAGGCACACGTCATAGGCCGACTCGATCTCGGTGATGACAGCGTCGGAATCGGCGACCAGCGCAGTGGCCAGCTGGTAACACCGCCGTTCGCACGACGCGATCTCGTCGGCCGCCCCGGCCCCGGCCAGCCGCTCGTCGATTCGCTGCAGCGTCCTCATCGGCGTATACAGGCCGACCACACACCGGAATCTCCCATCGAGCAGCACCGCCAGGCCCTCGGCGTCCCAGTTCGGCACCTGCACCACGTCCACCGGCCGCTGGCTATGGATGCGCTGCAGCTCGTCGAGCAAGGGACGCGGCGTAGTCCCAAATATGCGCCGGGGCGCCGAGCGACTCCGGGAGGCGGTGATGCCGGGGCACGACCCGGTGGACCCACACCCCTTCGTCGAGGTCGACCCGGTCGTGGAGCTCACCGCGGGTGAGGACCCGCACCACGTGGCCGGCGGCGGCCAAGCCCGTCGCCAGGGCATGAACGTGGCGGCCGATGCCGCCGATCGGTCGGGGTGGATAGTCCTGGCTGAACAAGCAGACGTGAAGCCGGTCCTCCTTGCGCCGAGGCGGTGGGAAAAGGGAGCCACGGTTCTTGCCGCCCGTCGAACCATGATGTGGCCCGCGTCTTCGGCGGCCCGGCCAGGAAGTGTTCGAGCCCGGCATCGAAGGCGGCGGGCATATCGATCTCGAATTTGTCCAGGTCTTCCTGCGTCAACAATCCGAGGTCGATATCGCGGGCGTAGTCACGGCGCTGGGCGTCGACGAACTCCGCTAGTCCGACGCACGCCGAATAGAAAGAAGAGGCGCCCGCGGCGTTCTTCAGGGCGAAGTAGCTCGCGTTCTTCATCACCACATATCGGTCGCGGACGATCCGATTCTCGCCCCGAACGTGGTTGGGGAGGAACTTGTGATACACGTATCCGTCGTCCAGTTGACAGATGACATAGCCCGCATCCACCATCCGGGCGCACACATCGGTTTCGTCCAGGTAGTACTCGAATTCCTCGTCGAAGCCCCCGATGTCGACCAGGCGATCCCGCCGGAACGACGAATTGGTTCCGAGGAGCGACGAGAACGTGGCGCCGGCAGGCATGTTCAGCCAGCCGGTCGGATTGTTGTCGAACGTCAACGTCGTGCGCCCAATGCGGTCCGAAGCCAGGTACCGCGTCTGGAGCGTCGTGCCGGTGTAGTCGTAGACCGGCCCCCCCGCCCCGGCGACGTCGTCGTCGGCATACGCCGCGACCAGCCGATCGAGCCAGGCGGGATCGGGATAGGCGTCGTCGTCGATGAACGCCACGATGTCGCCCGCTGCGACGGCGATCCCGATGTTGCGCGACATCGAAAGATTCAGCTCCGGGCAGCGGGCCGTCTTCACGCGGCCGGCGTAGGAGTCGAGGACCGTCTCGGTGTCGTCCTTCGATGGCCCGTTGACCACGACGATCTCGAAGGCGGCGTAATCCAGCTGGCTGAGCCCCGTGAGGGTCAGCTTGAGGCTGTCCGCCCGGTTGTAGGTATTGACCACGACGGAGACGCGACGGTCACCGGCATTCGAAGCCATGCGCCGTCGTCAGCTCGCAGGCGCGGTCTCGGAGCCGTCAGGCGTGGACGCCATGGGCCACGCCGCGATCCGTTGTTCGAGCAGGCGCAGCCGTTCCGCGAGCTGTTCGGCCTGCCCCTGCAACCGGCGCTCAGCCTTCACCGCCGCCCGGGTCACCCCGTGCTGGCGCGACACCGCGTCGAGCACGGCGGCCACGCTGACTTTCAGCTCGTCGAGCTCCGCCCGGGTGCTCGCCTGGGCCTGTTCGAGTGCTCGTTGCCGGTCGTGAAGACCCTCGACCGCGGCCGGCAGGTCACCCTTCAGCCTCTGGACGTCGCTCCAGGTGTCGCCATGGGCATGTTCCAGAGCTGACAGCCGGGGCCCGATCGCCTGATCCACCACCGTGGTGACGAGTCTGGCCGCCGGGCGAGCCGCTTTCTTCATGGCAGGCTTGAGCTGCATTGCCACTCAGACGGTAGCGGCTGGTCTGCGCCCCGGCATCCCCGATCCACGGCGGGGTGGCGTCAGGCGCGGCGCCCGTCGTTGCCGTCCTCGATCCGGGCGATGTCGGCGTCGACCATGATCTTCACCAGTTCGTCGAAGCGGGTCTGCGCCCGCCACCCGAGTTCGCGCTCCGCCAAGGAGGCGTCGCCGAGCAGGTAGTTGACCTCGGCGGGACGGACGTAGCGGGGGTCGATGCTCACGTACTTCTCCCAGTCCAACCCGACGTGGCCGAAGGCCGCCTCGCAGAACTCCCGGACGCTGTGCGCCTCCCCCGTGGCCACGACGTAGTCGCCCGGGGTGTCGTGCTGAAGCATCAGCCACATGGCCTCGACGTACTCGGGGGCATAACCCCAGTCCCGCTTCGGGTCGAGCGAGCCCAGCCGCAGCTGATCCTGGAGCCCGCAGGCGATTCTCGCCACCGCGGTCGTGATCTTGCGGGTGACGAAGTTCTCGCCGCGCCTCGGGCTCTCGTGGTTGAAGAGGATTCCGTTGACGGTGAACATGTCGTACGACTCACGGAAGTTCACGGTGGTGTGGTACGCGAACACCTTGGCCGAGGCGTAGGGGCTGCGAGGATGAAACGGCGTCGCCTCCGACTGCGGCGGCGGTGCCGATCCGAACATCTCCGACGACGAGGCTTGGTAAAAACGGGCGTCGACGCCCGAAGCGTGAATCGCCTCCAACAGGCGCACCGCGCCGAGCCCCGTCACCTCTCCGGTGTAGTCGGGAACCTCGAAGCTGACCGCGACGTGGCTCTGCGCGCCCAGGTTGTAGATCTCGTCCGGCTGGATGTCGCGGACCAGGTTGACCAGGCCCACCGCGTCGGACAGGTCGCCGTAGTGCAGGTTGAGGGCGGAACCGACGCCGTGGTCCAGGTGGTCGATGCGTTGGCGGTTGAAGCTCGACGAGCGCCGGACGATGCCATGTACCTCATAGCCCTTGCCGAGCAGCAGCTCGGCCAGGTAGGACCCGTCCTGGCCCGAGATACCGGTGATTACGGCCCGTTTGGTCATTGCGGCGAAGCCTCCACATCGAGGGCCAACACGGCTCCGGAAGCGTCGATGGTACCCGTCACGCTCCCGGGTCCTGCACCGTGGCAGCACAGAAGATCGACTGGCCGAACGGCGGGCGGTACCCGGACTCGAGCCGGCGCAGCACCGGCACGAAGACGCTGTCGAATAGCTGCACCCGACCTGCCGTGGTCGGGACCCGGCGCAGCTTCCGCGCCACGACCCACCATGCCAGCGCGCCCACGGCGTTCACATAGCGAGCGTCGAGAACCGTCAGGCCGGCATCGTGCATCAGCTTGGTCAAGTTCTCGATGCGGTAGCGCCGGTAGTGCCCGACCCGTCGGTCGAAATCGCTGTACAGCTCCATGAACGCCGGGACCCAGACGACGATGCGGCCGCCGGGTCGCAGCGCCCCGGCCAGTTGCTTGAGCGCGGTGGCGTCGTCCTCGATGTGCTCGAGCACGTTGATCATCACGACCGCGTCGTACGACCGGCCGTTGGCCACCGCTTCGGCGACGTCGACCTGGCGGACCTCGACGCTGGGGTTGGCCTGGAAGCGCTTCTGAAGGATGTCGATCGACTGCGACGACAGCTCGGTGGCTACCACCCGCGACGTCTTGGCGAACAACTCGGTGAAGGTTCCATGGCCGGCGCCGATCTCCAGGACCTCGGGACCCAGGTGCGGTTGGGCCAGTCGGTGGATCCAGTCGGCGTAGTTGTCGGCGCCGTCCAGCGACTCCAGCGTCGCCACCAACTCCTGATCGGCCTCGGCGAACGCTACCGGCGCCGCCTGGGGCCGACCCCGGTGGGTCGTGCGTTTCATCAGGTTCTGGCGCAGCGGCGAGTAGCGGACGATGCAGTACATCGCCCGGACGCCGTCCTTCCATCCGATCTTCTTGCCCTCGTCGTAGGTTCGCCCGGCGTAGGAGATCCCGACCTCCCAGATGCGCCAGCCGCCGCTGGCCACCTTGGCCGTGATCTCGGGTTCGAAGCCGAAGCGGTCCTCTTCGATCACGAAACTCTGGATGACCTCGCGCCGAAAGGCCTTGTAACAGGTCTCCATGTCGGACAGGTTCAAGTTGGTGAACATGTTGGACACGAGGGTCAAGAGTCGGTTGCCGACCGAGTGCCAGTAGTACAGCACCCGGTGGGGGCGGTCGGCCTGGAACCGTGACCCGTAGACGACGTCGGCGCGTCCGTCGAGCAGGGGGGCGAGCACCACGCGGTACTCGGCCGGATCGTATTCGAGGTCGGCGTCCTGGACGATCACGAACTCGGCTGTGGCCTCGGCGAATCCCCGGCGCAGGGCGGCGCCCTTGCCCTGGTTGAAGGGTTGGAGGAGCAGCCTGACTCGCGGATCGTCGATCCGGCCCGCCAGCTCCCGGGTGCCGTCGGTGGATCCGTCGTCGACGACGATCAACTCCGCCACATAGGGGGAGCCGAGAACCTTGGCGGCCACGATCTCGATCGTCGCCGCTTCGTTGTAGCAAGGCATGACTACCGACAAGCAGCCACGGCTCGGGTCAGCCATCCCGGCGATGTTAGTTGTCCGTTCCCCGCAGCCGTCTGCGCTGTGCCGCGTGGCGGCCCACGGTCTCACCGAGGAGCCTCTCGTAGCGCCCGAGCACGGCGTCCCACGAGTAGTGCGCCTGCACGTAGTCCCGCCCCCGAGCACCGAGCGCCGGGGCCAGCGATGCGTGGGCCAGCAACAGGTCGACGGCCGCTTCGAACTCGGCATAGCCGTCGTAGGCGATGCCGCCTCCGGCTCGGTCCACCTGGCCGGCCAACACGTCACAGCGCCCCTGCACCAGGGCGGCTGTCCCCTGGACCCAAGACTCGCTCAGGACCATCGAAAAGCTTTCGAAGTACGAAGGCTGCACCATGGCCAACGCCCCGTCCAAGGCGTCGAGCTTCACCGACTCGGGCACGAAGCCGGTGGCGATCACATCGGGGTGCGACGCCAGGTTGGTGAGGGGATCACCCATCACCACCAGCGCCAGGTCTCCGGGGCGGCGCCGTTTGTAGGTGGTGAAGTAGTCGTACAGCTCGAGCGACCCCTTCTCGGCCACCACTCGGCCGACGAACAACAGGTACGGGCGTTCGCCCAGCCCGGCGTCGGCCCGGAACCGGGGGCCGTGTCCGGTGGCGTCGAGGTCGACCCCGATACCGATGACCCGACCCGGCTGAGGTTGACCGGTGCGCTCGGCGACCAGCGCCGCCTCCTCCTCGGTCGAATAGGCGTACGCGGTCGGCAGGCGCAGCATGAGATCGAAGATCGGAAGGTCGAACTGCGGCTCGCGGTGCGCCGTCGGGTGAAGCACCGTCGCCGTCCGCCCGGCGGCCACCGGGAGACCCGCCCAGGTCGTGTAGTACAGGTAGGTGAAGAAGATCACGGCGTCGAACGAGGCGGCGCGCCCCGCCAACCACGGCGCCAGTTCGGTGACCAGGGGACCCTGGGCCGCCATCCAACTGCGCTGCAGCACGAGCGGTCGAACCCCGTGACTCCACGATGTTCGCCCGTCCAAGTCGCCGAAGACGGCCACGTCTCGGGGCCGTCGCACCGGGAGGCGGTGAACCCTGACCCCGTCGAGGATCTCCTCCCCCGGCGGGTAGGCGTTGGCCCAGTCGATATAGCTGACGGCGCAGCTCGTGACAACTTCCACGGCGTGGCCCCGCTCCCCCAGTCGGGTCGCCAACTGGCGACACAACAGTTCGGCCCCGCCCGCCACGTCGGTCCCGTATCGCTGGACAACCGCCAACAGTTTCACGCCAAGCGGGCGAGACCGAGGAGCGCCTGGCGCCAGGCCTGCTTCGTCACGGCGGGTTCGAACGCCGCCAGCCGCGCCCGACCCCGCTCGACCAGCGTCTGGCGCAACGCCTTGTCAGTCAGCAGCTGCACCCACGCCTCGGCCGCCACCGCCGGACCATCGTCGGCATCAAGGATCAGACCCGCGTCGCCTGCGGTCTCGGGGATGGCGGTGAACCGGCGGGCCTGGAACGGGAGGTCGAACGCCATCGCCTCCAGGAGGGGCACGCAGAAACCCTCGTGTTCGCTGGCGGTCACGAAAAGGTCGGCCCGGCGCATGTACGCGGCCAGCATGGGCTTGGAGATCGATCCGGTCAGTGTCGCCCGATCGAGGTGGAGTTCTTCGATCTGGGACTGGAGCGCACTGGCATAGCCCGGCAACCGGTGCGAACCGACGAGCACGAGGTTGGCGTCGCGCATGCGATAGGTCGAAAGTATGTGGAAGGCCTCGATGAGGAAGTCGGCTCGCTTGTGGGGCAGGAGCTGGCCCACGAAGAGGATCACCGGTCCGTCGTGGTGCGTGCGGAGCCGTTCGGCCAACGCACGCGTCGGCCTCGGTGTCCCGGAGATCCTCGACGTTGGCCACGATCGGAAGCACGTCGACCTGTTCGAAGCCCAGGTCTCGCAGCTCGCAGGCGTTGTATTCCGAGTCGGCCAAGACCAGCTCGGCGCGCGGCCGTAGCCGTTTGAGTTCATCGCGTCCGGCATCGAGCAGATCGGCGAAGCCTGGGTCGTACGGCCGGAACGGCTCGGCGGGCGAGATGTTGTGATAGATGATCACCAGGCGTTCCGGTCGCTTCAGCACGAAATCCGCCACCGCCGGTTCGCCGATCGACACATGGAGCACCAGCAGATCCCGGTCTTTTCGTGCTCCCGGCCGAGCGCCATACTCCGCCAGCGGGACGACCTCGCTCGCCAGCCGTTCGTCGTAGTAGTAGGCGAACACGTCAGACCTGGCGTCTGGCAAGAGGAGTTGGCGCAGCGTCAGGGCGAAGTTGGTGATGGCATCGCCGGGCGAGGCCGAGACGACCACTTGATCGATACGCATTAACGCGTCGCTACGACCAGATAACCGTCGGGCGACCACTCCTCGCAATCGACGGTGCTGAAGCCGGCCTCCCGGCATACGAACACCGCGTAGGGCGCCGGAAGCGACGGGCCGAGCGTGGGATCGAACGTGGGCCGTGACGGCGCCCACAGCTCCGACGGCGCCGGCGGAGGCTCTGGCGACGGCTCCGACGGGCCGGTGCCCCGGGAGAGCACCAGCCGCCCCTCGGGCGACAGCTTTTCGTACGCCATGGCGATGAGGTCGACCATCTGTGGGGCGCTCAAGGTGTCCTCCACCGACAGCGCCACGACCGCGCCGAGGCTGGCGTCGGCCGCAGTGGCGAGTGTCGCCAGCGGGCTCGCTCCAGCGGCGGCTTCGACCCAGAGGACAGGAGTCCGTTCGTCGAGCGCCGCCGAGGCCACCCGATGGAGTCGATCCCGTTGCCCCTGATCGAACACCGCGTCGAACCGATTCCGGCCGAACCACGGCCGCCACCGGCGCTCAGCGACCTCCTGCTCCAGCATTTCGACCCGCAGTGCGAGCGCCTGGAGGTCGTCGGCCGCCGGTGCCGCGGTCGAGAGGCGCTCCGCCAGCAGCTCGCTGTGGGCGTCGACCAACTCCACCAGGTCGGCGTGGCGGTGGGTGTCGGGGCTCTCGGCCACCGCCGCCGCCGCGTCGAGAGCCTCGAGCGTGCGGTCCGCGAACTCCTTGACCTGGTCGAGGATGCCGATCGCCTGGCGGAGGAACAGCCGGGACATCCCCTTGTGCAGCACCGACCCCCCGGGGAGGCGGGTAGTGGTGGGAATCCGGTCGGGACTGAACCGCGACGCCCGCCGCGCCTCCTCGATCCGCCGGTGCAGCGTGGCCAGACGGGGCATCTGGGCCCGCGAGGCGATGATCCGCCGGAAATGCGCATCGAGGTCCGCCTCCAGGTCCGGGGGGTACTCTCCGCTGGCCCGGCGCTCGGCCACGGTGGCTCGCAGCCGCTCGAGCAGGGCGGGCATGGCAAGACCGTCGTCACTCACCGTCGGCCGACACTAGCCGGGGGGATGCCCCCACCTGCCGGCCCCGGCGCCGTCATCGGCGCGTCTGGATCACGTGCAGGAGCCGCTCGTAGCGATCCAGGAGGTCGCTCCATCGACATCGGGACTCGACGTATCGTCCCCCCTCGTCGCCGAGCGTCGCCGCCATCTTGTCGTCGGTGGTGAGCACCTCGACCGCCGCCTCGAACCCCGCGAACTCGGCGAAGCCGACCGCCCCCGGCTCGGGCCGCAGGTCACCGGCATCGGCGGTCTCTACCAGGCCGGGGCGACGCAGGCCGCTTCGGTCGGCCCAGACGACCGGCAGTACGGGGGCATCGCGCGACTCGATCGTGGCCACCGCGGAGGCCATTGCCACGACTCGAGCGACCCGGTCGGGCGCCGGCGTCCAGGAGACATCGGCGGTCGCCGCGTCGCCCGCGCCGCCCAGGACCACCAGCTGGAGGGGACCGGGATGGCGCGCCTTGTAGGCCGCGAAGTAGCCGACGATGCGGGCGCAACCGGCAGCACCACCGACCAGCAACAGGTATGGCCGGCCGTCGACGGCCGCGCGCACGTCGTCGCATGCCGAAGGCGATCCCTGCGCCAGCTCGTCCAGTTCGGCGGCGTCGAGGCCGCAACCGACGATGGCGCTGGTTCTGATCCTGCCCGCACTGGGCCTCACCCGCTGCAGCTCCCGGTGGTCGACGAATGCCAGGGCCGACGGCTGGCGCAGCAGCGTGGCGAAGACTCCGAGCCTCAGGCGGGCGTCGGCGCCGGCTAGCGGGTGCAGCACCGTCGGGACCCAACCGGCGAGGGCCGTCAACGAGCACCACGCCATGTGGCTCGCAGAGCCGGCGACGGCGACGGCATCGAACGCCCCGCCGTGATCGCGGAGCCAGTCGACCAGTCCGGGGACCTGGGGCCCGGCGCCGAGCAACCACTGCGCTTGGAGATCCGGGCCCGGGTGCAGTCCAGCGTCGATGCATTGTCGAACGAGGCGCTGCCATCCCCCGAGCGCCTGGTCGGCCTCGTCGGCGATCGGCAGCCGATGGACCACGACTCCGTTGAACGCGCCCGGCGCGTCCGGTGCGCCCGCGTCGCCCGCGACCAGGACCTCGACCTCGTGGCCCCGGGTCCCGAGCCGAGCGACGTAGTCCTCACACCAGCGCGCCGCGGCGCCACCCGACGGGTAGTCCTCGGCGACGACGAACAGCAACCGCATCAGCGGGTCGCGATGACGGCGTAATCCCCCGGTCCGAACAGCAGCTGATTGAGCTTGTCGAGATTCGCGGTCGCCGCGGGCTCGCCGTTGACGGGAGCCAGGCGCTCGTCGTCGGCGGGCCAGGAGCGCCGGTCGATCTCGACGGCTCCGAATCCCACCTGCTGGCACAAGAACTCGAGGTAGGCGGGATGCACGGGCCGCTCGTGGGTCGGGTCGATGAAGAACGAATGGGCGAACACATACAGGGACTCGGGATTGACCGTTTCCATGATCAACTTGCCGCCGACGCGCAGCTTGTCGAACGCCACCGCCACCAACTCCAGCAGCCGCTGGGGCGTCAGATGCTCGACCACCTGGATGAGGATGACGCCGCCCAGGCTGGCGTCGTCGCAGCTCGCCAACGTTGCCAGGCCGTCACCGACGGCAACGTCGCAGCCTCGGGCCCGGGCCTCGTCCACCAGGGCGGGATCGATCTCGACGCCTCGGGCCGCGACCCCGCGAGCCGCCAGGAGTTCCAGCAACTCGCCCCGCCCGAAGCCGACGTCAAGGACGGGCTGGCAGCCGACGAGGCGGTCGGCGATGTCGCGGTAGCGGTCGAGCATCTCCTCCCGGCTACCGCGGAAGCGGTCCTCGAAGTCCTGGTTGCGATACCACGGCCGGAACCGTCTCGACGCTTCGGCGGCTTCGAGTTGCTCGACCCGCTGGCGCAGGTGGACCAGATCCGGTTCGACTCCCTCCGATGGCCGTTCGAAGCGGGCCAGGCGGTACAGGATCTCGTCGACTTGGCGGTCCAGATCGCCATGCGAGTCCCTCAGGTGGTGCTCGAGGGACGCCAGAACGCCGTCGAGCAGGACGATGACCTGGGTCGCCAGGTCATGCACCTGGTCCAGGGTTCCTTGGGTCTGGCGACGCACCAATTTGGCGACAAGGCGATGGACCGCCTCGCCGCCGGGCATCTCCGAGGTCTCGGGAATTCTGCTCACGTCGAAGTTGGCCCGTCGGCGCAACGTCTCCAACTCCTGCCGGAGGGCGGCAATCTCGGGCCCCGGCGCCGACGGCCTTCCCCACCGCTCGGGCGATCCATGGCCGTTGCCGTCGTCGGTCACCACCGCAGCCCGTCCGTCACCGATGGCCTGCCGGAGAAGGCTTTCGAGTTGGTGCAATCGGTCCGTTTGGTCGCTCTCGGGTGGTTGTGTCCCGTCCACGGCGGCCCGATCCTACTTCCCGGGTACTGACGGCCGGGGTTGGCCGGCCGCCCGAACTGCCTGAGACTCGAGGAAGCGGCGGTACCGGCCGCTCAGTCGTGTCCAGCCGTACCGAGCCTCGACATAGCCCTGGCCGGCCCGCCCCATGGCTGCGGACGTGGCGCGATCATCGAGCAGCCGATCGAGGCCCACTTCGAAGCTGGCGTACGAATCGAAGGTCAACCCGCCTCCCGAGGTCTGCACGTGGTGGCGGGTGGCCTCGCAGACGTCGTTGACGAGGACCGGCCGGGCCGCCGTCCAACCTTCGAGCAACGCCAGCGAGAAGGACTCGAGGGGCGACGGCGAGACCAGGATCGACGCCGCCCGCAGCGCGCCCCACTTCACCGCTTCGTCACGGGTCCCGGCGACGACGACATCGGGGTGGGCGGGGACCTGGTCGACGACGGGACCGACGAAGAGCAGGGCGAGCGGGCCGGGATGACGCTTCTTGTAGGCCGTGAAGAAGCGGTACAGCAGCAGCGAACCCTTCCCCTCGTCCATCCGACCCAGACACAGCAGGAACGGGCGGTCCCCGACGCCCGTCTCGGCCCGGGCCCGAGCCACGTCGCCCGGCGCCTCGATGACGCCGAGGCCGATCACCGCCTGCGGGTGGGCACTCACGGCGGGGAAGAACCGTTCGGTCATGGACCGTTCCGCCGCCGTCTGGAACACCAAGGCTCCCGCCGTTTCGAACACCCGCCGAAAGACCGGCAGCCTGATTGGGGCTTCGTCGTGGGTCGCCGGGTGCAGGACGCTGCGCGGGCCGACGCGCAGCACACCCTCCACCGTCGGCCAGTACAGGTAGGGATAGAAGATGATCAGGTCGGCCCCCGACGAAGTGGCCTGGTCGAGGACCTCGGGGCAGACCGGGCCCTGGAGCTCCAGCCATCGCCGCTCGTCGGCGGGTGACACCGCGGCTGGATCGGCCAGCACCGGCCCGGACAGTTCGTCGAAGCGGGGATGGCGGGTCCCGATCGAGCGAAATCGCCGAACCGTCACGCCGTTCAGAGGTGTCGTGCCCTCGGGGTAGACGTTGGCCCAGGTGCGGGCGTCCAAGGCGCAGGTGGTGCATACCTCGACCTCGACGCCATCGGCCGCCAGGTGTTCGGCCAGCATCCGGGCCCCGTATTCGGCCCCGCCGATCACCTCCTCGCCGTAGCGAGGAACCACATAGGTGACCTTCACGGCGACACCTCGGCAATGACGTCGGTGATGGCGTCGGCGAAGCGGCGCCGGCTTCGCGCCAACGAAAACTCCTCCGCCCGGGCCCGCCCCCGCGCCACCAACACCTCCCGCAACACCGAATCACCCAACACCCGATCCACCGCCGCCGCCACCACCGCCGCCCCACCCGCAACCCCGCCCGCCGCCCCGCCACCGGCCGGCAACACCACACCCGCCGAACCCAACGTCTCCGGCACCGCCGCCGCCCCCAACGCCACCACCGGCACCCCGTGCCACATCGCCTCCAACAACGGCACGCAAAACCCCTCATGCTGCGACAAACACACAAACACATCGGCGCGCCGGTAATACGACACCAACGCCGCCTGCGGTACCGAGCCCGTCAACACCACCGAATCCGACAACCCCAACGCCGCTACCAACCGACCCAACGCCGCCCCATACACCGACGACGACGCACCCCCCACCAACCACAACCGGGCCCGAGGGTCATACCGGCGCCGATACACCGCAAACGCCTTCACCACCTCGTGCTGACACTTATTCGGCGCCAAACGACCCACGAACAACCAATCAGCACCACCACCCGCCTTCGCCGCCGCCAACACCCGCTCCACCCCCACATCCGACGGCGCCCCCAACGCCTCCAAATCCACCAACACCGGCACCACCACCACCCGCCCATACCCCGCCGCCACCAACTCCGCCCCATTGAAACCCGACACGGGCATCGCCAGCGTGCACGCCTCCGCCATCTCCCCGAGCTGGCGGCGTCCCCGCTCGACGGCGTGGCCGGCTCCGGGATCCCAGCCGTCGAGGAATCGGGTCGGGGTCAGATTGTGGTAGTTGACGACGAGGGGACGGCGCTGGCGCTGGACGAAGTCGGCGACATCGGAGCCCACGGCCAGTTGGTAGATCAGCACGTCTCCCACTGATGAGGCGACGGCGGCGCCGTAGTCCCGATACGGGCGGCCCCGACCGGCCAGAGCCGGATGGACCTCGGCCGTGAAGATCTCCGATGGCCGGCCGAGCAGGTCCCGCATCGCCCGTTGCACTTCCAGGGCGTGGAAACCCACGGCGCTCGGTTCCAGGGTGGGAACGAACTGGTGGACCGCCGCGGTCATGAACCGGCGCCGATGACGTCGGTGATGGCGTCGGCGAAGCGGCGCCGGCTTCGCGCCAACGAAAACTCCTCCGCCCGGGCCCGCCCCCGCGCCACCAACACCTCCCGCAACACCGAATCACCCAACACCCGATCCACCGCCGCCGCCACCACCGCCGCCCCACCCGCAACCCCGCCCGCCGCCCCGCCACCGGCCGGCAACACCACACCCGCCGAACCCAACGTCTCCGGCACCGCCGCCGCCCCCAACGCCACCACCGGCACCCCGTGCCACATCGCCTCCAACAACGGCACGCAAAACCCCTCATGCTGCGACAAACACACAAACACATCGGCGCGCCGGTAATACGACACCAACGCCGCCTGCGGTACCGAGCCCGTCAACACCACCGAATCCGACAACCCCAACGCCGCCACCAACCGACCCAACGCCGCCCCATACACCGACGACGACGCACCCCCCACCAACCACAACCGGGCCCGAGGGTCATACCGGCGCCGATACACCGCAAACGCCTTCACCACCTCGTGCTGACACTTATTCGGCGCCAAACGACCCACGAACAACCAATCAGCACCACCACCCGCCTTCGCCGCCGCCAACACCCGCTCCACCCCCACATCCGACGGCGCCCCCAACGCCTCCAAATCCACCAACACCGGCACCACCACCACCCGCCCATACCCCGCCGCCACCAACTCCGCCCCATTGAACCCCGAGTCCGCGATGGCCAGCCGGCACCCCGTCGCCAGCTCGTCGAGGTGGCGATAGCCCTCCAGCAGTTCGGGCACCAGCAGCGGTTCCCACGGACCGACCATGGCCGCGGGGGTGATGTTGTGGTAGTTCACGATCCTCGGTTCCGGTCGATGGGCGACGAAATCGCCCATCGGGCTACCCGTCGAAAGTTGGTACAGCAACCAGGTCGCTTCGCCGGACGTGGCCGCGGCGGTGGCGGCATACTCCCGCCAGTCGCGGACGTGGCGTCGCCCGGCCCGCCAGGAGCTGGTGACCCAGATATCGCTGCGGTACCCGAGCGATCGCAGGGTCTTCGCCACCTCGTCGGCGTGGTTGCTGATCGCCGAACGGGCGGCATAGACCGGCAGGAACTGATGAACCGCGGTCAATGCCGGCGACGATCAGCGCGGGAGGCGGGCGCGGAGCGCGAAGTCCGCGGGGACGAACACGGCGCCGGCCAGTCGGGCGAAGTTGGTGGCGCACACCTCAGCCAGCGCACCCAGCGCACCGGCTCCGCACTCCCGCACCCTCCGCACCGGCCGCACCCTCCGCACCCTCCGCACCGGCCGGGGCTGGCGCCAGTTCGACCAGCGTCGGCCCGGCTCCCAAGCGCACCGTGGGATCGACGAAACCGGCCGGCCCGAGGAGCGAGAGCCACGTCTCGGGGTGGATCGGGCGGCCCTCGGCCAGATCGACCGCCACGGGGGGGCCGCGCGCAGCCACGCCGCGGGGTGAGCCGAGAGGACGACAAGTGACCCACCGGGCATCAGCTTCGCCGCCGCCAAGCCCACCAACGCCCGCAGCGACGCCACGCTCATCGTCTCGACACAGCCCGAGAGCACTACGGCCCCCAGCGAGTCGGCCGGGAGCACCCCGAGGTGCGAGGTGACACCCACCGCCCGCACGTCGGGTACCACGTCCGACGCCGCCAGCGCCGCCTCCTCGTCGGGCTCGACGCCGTAGGCGTCGAAGCCCTTCATCCAACAGCCGCCGCACGAGTCGTCCGTCGCCGGCGTGAGCGTGGAGGACGCGACCCGACTGGTCGGCGACGGCCGCGAGCACGAACTCGTCCCAGGCGCCGGTCGCGGCCGCATTCCACCGGGAAGGTGAAAGCTGCGCCGCACCACGCCATGCCGCGGCATCGCCGGTCAACTGGCTTCGTTCGATCTCGTCGACGCGTTCGCCGAGCAGCCGCAGGGCCCGGGCCAGGGCCTGGAACAGGCCCGACGCCTGGGTGGCGACGTGGCGTACATAGAAGGCGGTGGCCTTGGCCACCGCCACCTTCATCTGTGCCGCCCCCGGATAGGCCGAAACCGTGGGCGGCCGGATGTCGATAACCGCCGACCGCTCGATCTTGGCGACGATGCTGTCGAAGTCGGCGTTGATGGCGTCGACCGGGGCGAACTGGGCGAAGGTCCGGTCCAACTCCCGCTCGAAGTCGGCTGGCAGGTCGCCTGACGCCCGCCTCCGCTCCACCTCCTCGTTGATCTCGGCCAGGACCCGGCTCAAATCGAGGGGCGAGGCGTCACTCATGCCACGCCCTCGGCCCCGGACTCCTCGGCCCCGGACTCCTCCCGCCGGACCTTCACTTCGACCTGCAACTCGAGCACGCCCGCCGAACGCGACCGACTCATGACCTCGAAGCTGTCGCGTTGCTCCCGCCAGTCGTACACCGTCCCCTCGTCGCGGCTGTGGATCCCGATTGTGACCGGATAGGTGCCGTCGAGAAGGGGCAACGACGCGATGTTGAAGCTGATCTCGCCCGCTCCGTTGACCACGCCGAGGGACACGCCCATGGTCTCGGTGTTCCAGCCGAACAGCAGCCGGCCCTCCATGTCGTAGACGGCGACGCCCACGACCAGGTCCGTGATGGGGCGGGAGGCCTGGTACGCGATCTTGACGGCGAGCGGTTCGCCGGAGACGACATAGGGCCGCTCGTCGCATTCGGGATAGTCGAACTTGACCGACACGATCCGCACCTGGAGGTTGCGTTTCGCCTCCTGGCTGAAGACGTTGACTCGCTCGTCGGCCTGGGGAGCGCCTTGGTCCGTCGCCTCTTCGCCCTCCACCGCTTCGGTCAGGCCCAGCCGCTGCGCCTCGGCGTATTCCTGTCGCTGCAGGAGGTGCTCCCGGTAGGTGCGAATCGCCGGTCCGGGAGCGTCGCAGGCCACCATCTCGCCCCGGTCGAGCACCACGGCGCGGTCGCAGATCTGGCGCACCTGGTCCACCGAGTGGGTAACGAAGACGATGGTGCGCCCCTCCCGCTGGAACTGGCGGATCCGATCGATGCATTTGCGCTGGAACAGTTCGTCGCCGACCGCCAGCACCTCGTCGATCAGGAGCACGTCGGGCTCCATGTTGACCGCCACGGCAAAACCCAGCCTGACGTACATGCCCGACGAGTAGTACTTGACCTGCTGGTCGATGTGAGGCTCGAGCTCGGCGAAGGCGACGATGTCGTCGAACTTGCGCTGGACCTCGCGCCGGCTCACGCCGAGCAGCGAGGCGTTGAGAAACACATTTTCCCGACCGCTCAGGTCGGGGTGGAACCCGGCGCCGAGTTCCAGCAGGGCGGCCATGCGACCGCGAATGCGGATCTCACCGAGCGTGGGTTGCAAGATGCCGGCAACACACTTGAGGAGCGTCGATTTTCCCGAGCCATTGTGACCGAGCAGACCCACGGTCTCACCGGGTTGTACCGCGATGTCGATATCGCGCAGCGCCCAGAAATCCTCGTAAGGGATCTTCCCAAAATGAATCAGCCGCTCCTTCAACGAGGTGAACTTCTCGTTGAACAGGCGGAACCTCTTGGAGACGCCGACGATCTCGACCGCGGGGGCCATCGGTCAGAGATCCTCGGCGAAGTTACCTTCGAGCCGTCCGAATACCCGTAGTGCGAAGGCCAGCAGCACAAACGAGAATCCGATCACGGCGAGCAACTGCCACAGGTACCACCACTGGCCGGCGTGGTCGGGCAGGACGTGCACGACCTTCCCGTCGGTGCCGAGGGGCGACGTCTGGCCATAGATGGCTCGCTGGAAGGTGAGGACGATCGGGGTCACGGGATTGAGTCGCCAGGCAATAAACGCCGCGTGTTTGAACCCACTGGCCGGAATCACCTTGCCCCCGACCACCTTGGAGGTCACGTTGTCCCTGACCAGGCGGTACTGGTAGACGATCGGCGTGGCCCAGAACCACACCTGCAGGCCGATGTCGACCAGGTGCTGGACATCTCGCAGCTTGACGTTGACCGCGGCGAGCAGCACGCCGAGGGCGAGGCTGAGCATGAGCAGCGCCAGCAACGCCGGTATGAGCAGCGGAAGGTAGGCGTAGGCCGGTTGGCGCTTGAATATGACCAGGAACACCAGCAGCACGATGAGTTGCAGGAAGAAGTGGACCAACGCCGCCAGCACGGCCGCGAAGGACAGGATTTCCCTCGGGAATGCCACCTTCTTGACGATCGGCGCGTTGGCGACGATCGACACGGTCGCCTGGGGCACGGCCACCGAGAACAGGTTCCAGACCAATATCCCCGAGATCAGGTAGATGGCGAAGAACGGAATCCCGTTGCGCAGCACGAGCTGGAACACCACGTAGAAGACCAACAGCGACGTGGCCGGGTTCAGGAACGACCACAAGAAGCCCAGGACACTGTTCTTGTATTTGACCTTGAGTTCCTTGCGGGTCAGCCCGATCAGGCACTCGCGGAACAGCCAGATGTTGCGCAGCCGCTGGGCCAGGCTGACCCGTGCAGAGACGACCCGAACCGGCGGTTGGGGGCGCTCCTCGTTGCGGTCCGAGGTGGTATCGCCGCTGGGGCCAGAGATCGTCATGAGAGGCGCGTCACCGGGCCGGGCCGCGGCCGCGCAGCCGCGCACCTGGACTCACGGAACGACTCACACTAGTGCAGGCCGCCATCCGCCCGGTTGACCGGGACCGGTGCACCAGGTGGGATTCGAACCCACATGAGCAATGCCCACAGGATCCTAAGTCCTGCGCGTCTGCCAGTTTCGCCACTGGTGCGGGGCCAAACCGCCGTCCCACGCTCACCCTAGTAACTGACCCACACCAGCGCCGCAGGGATTGCTCAACCGAAGGATCGCTGCCACACGTTCCCGTCGGCGCCCACCACGAACGTGTCCAGCCGTGAGCCGGCGCTGCCGACGGCCGCGGGCGCCGTGGCCAGGCTCCCGCCGAGGCTGTCCTGGTGCCAACCGGAGCTGAGGAACAGATGTGCGAGCGGGTTGCCGGGGTCGGCACCCGACGCCAGGAACACGTCCAGGCGCCCCGGGGCCCACGATGCCGCCGCCGGGCCCGACGCGAAGTGGCCCTTCACCTCCTGGAACCAACCGCTCCAACGTTGACCGTTCCACCACTGGTGCCACAGTTGGTTGCTGAACGACAGCACGAACAGGTCGATCCGGTTGGGCCCCCACGACACCGCTGCGGGGTCGAGGACGGCGAAGCCGCCCAGGCTGTCCCAAGGCCGCCACTGGCCCTGGTACCACTTGTGCCACAGGGCGCTGTCGGTCCCGACCGCCACCACGTCGAGGCGCCCGGAGGTCCACGACGCGACCGACGGCGAGGAGGTGAGGCTCCCGCCCAGGGACTCCCACGAGGCCCATTGGGCGCCGTCCCACCAGGTGTGCCACAAGGCGGTGTCGGCCCCCCGGCCGAACACGTCGATGCGGTTGGGCGCCCATGACACGGCCGCGGGAGTGCACGTCAAGCCGCCCGGGGGCCGCCCGAGGCTCTCCCAGCCACTGAATCCGGTACCACCGTCACCGGACCAGCGATGCCAGAGCGCCGCGTCCCGACCGGTGACGAACAGGTCGAGGCGGCCCCGGCTCCACGACGCCACCGCGGGCGCGCTGGCGATGCCGACCGGCGGCGCGGGCGCGACCGGATTCCATGCCGACCAACCGGCCGGTGCCGGCGTGGCGGGCGGCGATCCTCCCGCCACCAGGCCGCTGGCGCAGCCCTGACCGGGCCCCACGACCGCCCCGCCGTCGTAGTCGCGGTCGATCGTGATCGTCACCCCGCCGTGGGTTTCGGCCACGTTGGCCTGGTACTGGTGCAGCCGTTGCGACCCGCTCCAGAGCGTGTCGGGGAAGGCCGAGTCGCCGAACAGGTTGGTCTTGCCGTTCCAGTTGGCGAACCAGATGTCGTCGGGCCGGTTCGGATACGGCGTCACGGCCTGGTCGTGGATGGTCGAGTTGCTGCTGCCGTATACCCCGGCCACGAACCCCTGGACGTGGAGCTCGGCCACCCAGGAGTTCAGGAAGGCCTGCACGGTGGCCACGCAGGCGGAGTCGCTTCCGTATCCCTCCATGTCGAAGTAGATCGGGGATCCGTTGACCAACCCGAAGAACCGGGCCCGGGTCGCGGCATCGTCGGCCGAGAGCGCGCCCTGTGTGGCCGCCTGCGACGGGTCGATCAGCGACAGCCCCGCTTGGGAGACACACGGTGCCTGCAACCCGACGTAGAGCGGCACCAGGTTCCACCCCTGGCCCTCGACGGTGGTCACCCACGAGGCCGAAAGGTTCCCGTCACCGCAGGCCCGGTCGGCGCCACCGATGTAGATCCCGAGGCTGCGATACGACGATGACAGCCACGCCGACATGGTGCTCGCCGACGGCGCGGTGCAGGTATCGAACCCCGAGCCGGTGTAGATCGTCGCCGCCTGGGCGCGCCGAGCGCTCAACGACGAGGCCACCAGCGCCAGCGCCAGTACCACGATGACGGCCCCGAACCGACCCCGGGCGCGTGCCGTCACGAGCCCGTCTTGCGGACGCTGGCGACGATCTGCTGCGCCCCCGGCTGATCGGCGCCGTAGGTGACCCGCAGCACCACGCCGAGACCGGGGAAGGTCGCCACGATGCTGTGGTTGGCCGCTCCTCCCGGCTCGTACGACACCGCCTGGCCGTGGATGTCAGCCGAAAGAGCCAGAGGCGGCGGAGGGGCCGGAGGGCAGCACCCGCGCTTGGGCGTAGGAATCGTTGGCCTCGATCTGGACCGCTTCGGTCTTGCCCAGGGCCCGGGCGGGGCAGGCGGCGTCGGCCGCCTGGTGGCCCCGATACACCGCGTGGAGGTCGAAACGGGCGCAACGGTGCGGCGCCGCGGTCAGGTCGTAGACCGGCCAGGCCGCGGGGACGTCGAACGTCGCCGCCCCAAACGTCACGGCTTTGGTCCCGCCGGCCGAGGTCGGCGTCGTGGTCCCAGTGTCCAGCACGGTGGATCGACCGGGCCCGCAGGCGCCGAGCAGGACAACGAGTAGTCCGCCGAGGGCGGCCCATGTGCGAGCAGACACCCGGACTTGTCTAGTCGGTGGCACCGTTGCCCACCGTGCAGGGAGCCTGGAGGTCAGACCGGCACAGGCTCGGTGACATCGGCGGCCCGCTCGATCACGGCGTCGATGATCCCGTAGTCCCGGGCTTCCTCGGCGGTGAACCACCGGTCCCGGTCGCTGTCGGCGTGGATCCGGTCCACCGTCTGGCCGGTATGGAAGGCGATCCGCTCGGCCATCATCTTCTTGAGGTACATGATCTGCTCGGCCTGGATGGCGATGTCGGCGGCCTGGCCCTGCATCTGGCCCGAGGGCTGGTGCATCAGGATCCGCGAGTGGGGCAGGGCGAAGCGTTTGCCCGGCTCGCCGGAGCACAGCAGGAACTGGCCCATCGACGCCGCCAGGCCCATGCACACCGTCGAGATGTGGCAGGGCACGAACTGCATGGTGTCGTAGATCGCCAAACCCGACGTCACCGACCCCCCCGGGGAGTTGATGTACAGCGAGATGTCGCGATCGGCGTCCTCGGCCGCCAGGAGCAGCAGCTGGGCGCAGATCAGGTTGGCCGAAGAGTCGTCCACCTGGGTGCCCAGGAACACGATTCGTTCCTTCAGCAGACGGGCGTAGATGTCGCCGGCCCGGTCGCCGCTTTGCAGCTGTGACGTGGTGAAAGGGAGGGTCAGTTCGGCCATGGGCCGAGCGTACCGCCTGCCTTCGGACTTCCGGCAATGGGGGAAAAGGCGCCGCCGGTGGCGCCGCTCGCTCAGTCGGAGCGCGACTCGTTGATCCCGGGCATCGAGGCCATGATCCGCTGCAGGCGGCGCAACCACCGTTCCTTGCGCTCCTGGCGCAGGTTGTCGCCGGGGTCGCCGGGATCGACCTTCAACGAGACGTAGGCCATGGCGCCGAGGGGGATCGGCAACCAGAAGTTCAGCAATCGGTACGTTGCCACCCCGAGAATGGCCACCGTGGACGGCGTCCCGAAACCGACAAGCGTCGAGGTCAGCACCGCCTCGACCACGCCGAGGCCGCCCGGCGTGATGGGGATGGCGGCCAGCACGTTGGCCAGCCCGAAGGCCACCAGCAACCCCACGACGGAAACCCGGTAGCCGAAGGCGGCCACGAACACCCAGAGCGACGCCGCGTCCAGCAGCCAGTTGGCCGCGGCCCAGGCTGCGGCCCGCTTCAGGAGTTGGCGATCGGTGCCCAGTTCCCGGAGCCGCTCCGCCACCCGGTGCACCAGCTCGGTCACGCCCTCTCGATTCACGAGCGGGAGGTGAGACGCAATGGCCGAGAGCACCCTGGCCGACTTCTCCTCGCCCCTCGTCAGCGTCACTACCAAGAGCGCGAAGCCGCCGATGGCCACGACCCCGACGACCGCGGCCGCCAGGTAGATGGGGTTGAAACCATTCAGCGGGATCGACACCACCAGCGCCAGCCACAGGAGCACGTTCAGCACGACCGCCGAGCCCATCCCCTGGGTGGCCAGGGCGAATCCCGCTTCGGGGCCCTTCACCCCGGCGTGGGTGAGCAACCGGTAGCCGAGCGGCGACCCCGCGGCCGTGCCCCCGGGCGCCACGTGGCTGAATGCCAGGGTCGAGAGCTGGACCCGCAACAACGTCACGACGCTCGGGCTGCCCTCCCGGGGAAGCACCGAGCGGGTCAGCATCGCGTAGGACACGATGGCCGACGCTTCGAGCGCCACCCCGGCGAACAGGTAGCCAAAGCGGACCTGGCCCAGCTGGTTCAAGGCCTTGCGGGTCCCGTGGATCTGGGGCAGCACCAGGAACTGCACGATGAAGGCGAAGATCAGGATCTTGGTGATCCGCCGAAGGGGCCGATGCCATACGCGATGCCACCGCGAGCGGCCCTTTTGGCTCGCATCGCCCTCGTTGACTACCGCCGCCGGAGGCTGGTCAGTCATCCAGGCTGCGACGGCGAGCGATCCATTGCCCCCAGTCTCGCATCCCGCTCATCGTGGCAGGCGGAAGGCCGGGATTTCCCGTCCAAACACCCGAGTTCGGTCAGGTCTCGTCGGCCCGTAGCAGCGTCGCCAGTTGGCGAAAGGCCCGTCCGCGATGCGAGAGCCGGTGCTTGGCCGCTCCCGACTCCTCGGCCAGCTCCGCGAAGGTGCGGCCGTCGCCCTCGTCGGGCACGAACACCGGGTCGTAGCCGAAGCCGCCATTTCCCCGCGGCGCCTCGGTGATCGTTCCGTTGACGACTCCTTCGGCGACCAGCTCGGCGCCGTCGGGCCAGCGTGCCAGGGCGACCGTCTTGAACCGGGCGGACCTCCCCTTTTCCCCCTCCATTTCGCTGAGCAGCTTGGCCACGTTGTCGGCGTAGGACGCGTCCTCGCCCGCGAAGCGGGCCGAATACACCCCCGGTGCACCGCCCAGGGCCTCGACCTCGAGGCCGGTGTCGTCGGCCAGCGCCGCCATCCCGGTCGCCTCGACCAGCGCCACCGCCTTCAGCCGGGCGTTGTCGGCCAGGGTGTCGCCCGTCTCCTCCACGTCGGCCACGTCGTCGGGGCGGGGCACCAGTTCGACCAGGCCCGCGAGCATCTCGGCGATCTCGACCGCCTTGTGGCGGTTGGCCGTGGCCAGGACGAACCGGTCGGTCACGGCGCTCGGGGCGGGCGGGGCGGCGGCGGTATCGCCAGCAGTTCGGCCTGGGCGTCGAGGATTCCCGCGATGCCGTGCTCGGCCAGCGAGAGGAGATCGTCGAGTTCGGACTTGGTGAAGGGCAACCCTTCGGCCGTTCCCTGGACCTCGACGAAGCGGCCCGATGCCGTCATGACGACGTTCATGTCGACCTGGGCGGTGCTGTCCTCGCTGTAGTCGAGGTCGAGTAGGGCGATGGCGTCGACGATGCCGACCGAGACGGCGGCGCACGCCTCGGTGAGGGGCATGACCCGGATCTGGCCGTTGGCCGCCAGTCGATGGCAGGCGTCGTGGAGGGCAAGGTAGGCGCCGCAGATGCTGGCGGTGCGGGTGCCGCCGTCGGCCTGGAGGACGTCGCAGTCCAGGCTGATCTGGACCTCGCCCATGGCCCGCAGGTCGGTGACCGAGCGCAGGGCCCGGCCGATCAGGCGCTGGATCTCCTGGGTGCGGCCCGACTGCTTTCCCCGGGCCGCCTCCCGGTCGATGCGCTCGGGGCTCGATCCAGGCAGCATCGAGTACTCGGCGGTGACCCAGCCCTTGCCGGTCCCGCGCATCCAGCGGGGCACTTCGGGGGCGACCGAGGCCGTGCACAGGACCTTGGTGCGGCCCATGGCCACGAGCACCGAGCCGGCCGCGAACTCGGTGAAGTCCCGGGTGAAGCTGAGCGGGCGCAGGTCGTCGGGTTGGCGGCCGTCGCGCCTCATAGCTGGTAGGTCGCGTTCATCCGGGCGTATTCGACGGGGCCGCCGAACGCCTCGCGGGCCTCGGCCACGCTCTCGTCGGGGTCGACGATGGGCCAGATGTGGGTGATGAGCAGGCGCTTGGCTTGGGCCGCCCGGGCGGCCGTGCCCGCTTGGCGGGCGCTCATGTGGGGCGAGGTGCCCTCCCGATCGTGGAGGAACGTGGCTTCGGAGATGACGAGGTCGAGGCCGAGGCCGAGTTCTTCGATCGCCCAGGCGGGGCCGGTGTCGGCGGTGTAGCCGAGGACGCGGGGATTCCCGGCGGGCTCGATGCGAGCCGCCAGGGTTTCGGGCGGATGGTCGGTACGCGAGAAGGTGAACTGGAACGGTCCGATCGCCACCTTGGTCTTGTCCGTGATCTCTCGCCAGTCGAATGGGGACTGGTCGTCCATCTCGCTGCGCATCATGTCGCACAGCCCGGCGGGGGCATAGATCGGCACGTCGGTCCTGGTTTCGATGTACCGGCAGGCGATGTAGAAACCATCGAGGTCGCTCCAGTGGTCGGGATGTTCGTGGGACAGCACGACCGCGTCGACGTCGGCCAGGCCGATGTGGGTCTGCAGGTTGGCCATGGTGCCCGGGCCGGCGTCGAGCCACAGCCGGAAACCCTGGTGGCGGAGCAGGTAGCCACTGCAGGCGGACCCGGGACCGGGGTAGCTGCCGGAGTTGCCGAGGATGGTGATGGTGACGTCGTCGTGGTCGTCGTGGTCGTCGTGGTCTTCGCTGGGGCTTTGCGTCACGTCGGGTTCCAACCCTCCACATCGTCGATCTCGGGACCGAAGAGCCGCCGTCCGAGGTCGCGGAAGGTCTCGGTGTCGCCCGAGGAGATCCAGCGGTGCTCGCCCTTGCCGGCGCTGCGCCGGCCGAGCCCGGTTTCACTCAGGATGGCCCGCACCTCGAAGGCCGTCTCGTCGGCCGAGCTGACCAGGACCACGTCGCGGCCCATGACGTCGCCGATGGTGCGGGCGAGGAACGGGTAGTGGGTGCAGCCGAGCAGCAGCGTGTCCACCCGCGCCGCTTTCACCGGGGCGAGGAGGCGTTCGGCGAGGACGTGGACCTGGTCGCTGCGGGTTTCGCCCCGCTCGACGAACTCCACGAAACCGGGGCAGGCGGCGCAGGTCAGCTGCACCGGTACCCGTTGCGCGGTGGCGGCGCGTTGGTAGGCGCCCGAGCCGATGGTGCCGACGGTGCCGATGACACCGACGCGTCCGTTGCGGGTGGCCCGCACGGCGGCGCGGACGCCGGGGTCGATCACGCCGATGAGCGGCGTGTCGTGCTCGAAGCGCAGCAGGTCGAGGGCCGCGGCCGCGGCCGTGTTGCAGGCCACCACGACCAGCTTCACGTCGTGCTCGTCGATCAGCTTGGTCGTGATCTGGGCCGCGAAGCGTCCTGACCTGGTCGAGCGGGCGGGGGCCGTAGGGGTAGCGGCCGGTGTCGGCGACGTAGACGATGTCCTCACCGGGGAGCAGGTCGATCAGGGCCCGGGCGACGGTCAGGCCGCCGAAACCGCTGTCGAACACGCCGATGGCCCGGTCATCCATTGGCCCCAGACGTTACCGGCGGGCGGGAACGGGCATGATGGTGGCTCGCTGTTCGTCGTCGAGATTCCGTCGAGAGGTAGACGCCTGTGGCTCCAGCTAACTCCAGCTCCAGCGAGATCGCCGAACGGGCCGTTGCCCTGGCGAGCGGAGCCGGGAGCGGGGACGCCGACCGGGACAAGGCCCGAGCGACGCTCATCGAGATGGCCGGGGACAAGGCGGGGCCACTCGAGGAGGCGCGCAAGCTCCTGGTCAGCCGGATCCGGATGCGGTCGGACGATTTCCCGGCGACGGGGGGGCTGAGCCTGCTCAACGCCACGCTCAGCAAGCTGGGCTGGACCGATGCGGTGGAGTGGCAGCCCCGGGTGTGGCGCATCCCCCACTAATTTGCGGCGCCGCTTCTCTCGATCCGTTCTTGCCACAAACCGATGAAATAGATACATCCAGTGACAGAAACGGATCCGGTCACCCGCCCGGCCCGTTCTGGCTAGAAGTAGATGACCTGGCGGGCCCGCTCCGTGACCTCGTCGATGTCGCCCGTCCAGGCGTTGGTCGAGAGGTACTTCCAACCGCCGTCGGCCACGATCACCACGACGACACCCTCGTCGATCTCGGCCGCGCACTTGGCCGCGCCGGCCATGGCCGCCCCCGACGAGATCCCCGAGAACACGCCCACGTCGGTCAGCCGCCGGGTCCACTCGATGGACTCCCTGGGGCCGACGATGCGCTTGCGGTCGAGCAGCTCGTAGCCGCCCCCATCCAGGAAGACGGGCGGAACAAACCCCTCGTCCAGGTTCTTCAACCCGTCCACCATCTCGCCCACCGGCGGCTCGACGGCCCACACCTGCACCAGCGGGTTGCGCTCCTTCAGGAACCGACCGACACCCATCAGGGTTCCCGCCGTGCCGAGCCCGGCGACGAAGTGGGTGATCTCGGGGCAGTCCCGCCAGATCTCGGGGCCGGTGCCTTCGTAGTGGGCCTTGGGGTTGGCCGGGTTCCCGTACTGGTAGGTGAACCACCAGTCCGGATGCTCCTCCGCCAGCCGCTGCGCCCGGCGCATGGCCCCGTTGGAGCCCTCCTCGCCCGGCGAGTTGATGATGTCGGCGCCCCACACCTCGAGGAGCTGGCGGCGCTCGGGCGAGACGTTCTCGGGCAGCACGATCTTGATGGGGTAGCCCTTGACCCGGGCGATCAGCGCCAGGGCGGCGCCGGTGTTGCCGCTCGACGATTCCAAGATGGTCTGGCCGGGGCGGAGGGACCCGTTCTTCTCCCCCTCTTCGATCATGCCCTTGGCGGCGCGGTCCTTGACCGAACCGCCGGGGTTTTCGCCCTCGAGCTTGGCGAAGATCTGCACCCGCCGGTTCGGCGACAGGGCGCTGACGTCGAGCAGCGGGGTGTTGCCGATCAGCTCGAGCACGCTCTCGTAGCGCGCCATCAGCGGGCGCCCCCCACGGCCCCGCCCGCCACCGCGGGCATCAAGGTGATGGTGTCGTCGTCGCCCACCTTGGCCTCCAGCCGGCCGAGGTAGCGGATGTCGTCGTCGTTCAGGAACACGTTCAGGTGGCGATGGAGGCTGCCGTCGTCGTGCAGCACCTGGGGGCGCAGGTCCGGGTACCGCTGCACCAGGTCCTCGAAGACCTCGCCGATGGTCGCCCCCGACGCCTCGACGGTGGCCGCCCCACCGGTCGAGCCTCGCAGGACGGTAGGCACACGGACAACACTCACAGGCACTCCCTTAAAATCCGACTGGTTCTGTCGTCATTCTAGAACGACTGGCTCCTCTGTGACCTTCCCGTCGACAATTAGGTAGGAGCGGACCACCGGGACGATGTCGCGGAGCGACACCACGACGTAGTGCCAGGCCGGGTCGGGCGCCTGGGCCACGTCGGTCGGTGACGGGTAGGCGTCGGTGTGGGTGTGGGAGTGGAAGACCGAGACGATCTCCAGTTGCCGGCGCTCGGCGTCGCGGTCGGCCTTGAGGAAGTCCCGGGGTTCGACGGTGTAGACCCGGGCCGAGGCGGCGGCGTTGGCCGTCGGGTAGCAGACGGTCGCGGTCTGGGCTGTCTGGTCGCCGAGGGGCTCCGGTGGCGGCCCCGCCAGGAGGCCGCACGCCTCGAGCGGCAGGCCGTCGAAGCAGTGGGCGACCATCTGCAGGTACACGTCGCGTGGCAATCGGAGCATCAGGCCCGAACGGTACCTTGGAGTCGCCATGTCCCCGAAGTCCGCCGGCCCCAAGGGCCCCCGCCCGGTCGCCACCAACCGCAAGGCCCGTCACGACTACGAGATCCTCGACCAGTTCGAGGCGGGCATCGTGCTGGCGGGGGCCGAGGTGAAGTCGTTGCGGGAGGGAAAAGTACAGCTTCGTGATGCCTTCGCCCGCGTCGACAACGGGGCCGTGTGGCTGCTCGGGGTTCACGTCGCGCCGTACGCCTTCGCAAACGGGTTCGGCCTGGTCGATCCGGACCGACCCCGCAAACTGCTGCTGCACCGGCGCGAGATCGACGAGATGGCGGCGAGGGTGAGCCAGGACGCGCTGACATTGGTGCCGCTGTCGATCTACTTCAAGGACGGCCGGGCCAAGGTGGACCTGGCACTGGCCCGGGGGCGGCGCCAGTACGACAAGCGCCACGCCATCGCGGCTCGCGACGCCGACCGTGAGGCGGCTCGGGCCACCGCGGCCGGGCGCCGCCGCTCCTCCTACGACGACTGAAGTATCCGTAAGGCCCGGAAACCGCACAACCGGACAGGTAGCGAAGCGGGTCGACGTACTTTGTGGGGTACCGATGTTCGTCCCGGGGTAAGGGGTCGTCATGAAAGAAAGCGTCAGGCTGGGAAGGATCGCCGGCATCGAGGTCGGCTTCAACTGGACGCTGCTCCTGATCGCCGTTTTCCTCGTCCTCGGACTGGGCGGGAATCAGTTTCCGATCAATGCACCCGGGTACTCGCAGTCGGCCTACACCCTTGCGGGGATCTTCACCGCCGTGGCCTTTCTTGGTGGCGTTTTGGCCCACGAGATGAGTCACGCCCTGGTCGCCCGCCGTGAAGGGCTCAAGGTCGACGGGATCGTCCTGTGGCTCATGGGCGGCTACACGCGGATCAGCGAGCCCCCGAAGACGCCGGGCGCCGAGCTTCGGATCTCCGCGGCCGGGCCGGTGGTCAGCTTGCTGTTCGGCGTCACCTGTGGGATCGCGGCGGTGCTCGGCCACGCCATGGGGGTTTCCCGGCTGGCGATCACCGTGCTCACGTGGCTCGGGATGATCAACGTCCTGCTGGCGGTGTTCAACGTGTTGCCGGGCTCGCCCCTCGACGGCGGGCGCATCGTGCACGCCGCCGTGTGGTGGCGGACGGGCGACAAGTACCGGGCGACGCGGGTCGCCAGCCGGGCCGGCTGGTTCATCGGCGCCGGGTTGGTCGGCGTCGGGGTGCTGTCGATGTTGGGGCAGCTCTCGGGGGTCGACGGGCTGTGGCTGGCAATCGTCGGTGGGTTCTTGATGATGGCGTCGCGGGCCGAGGGCGGTGCGTCGGCCGTGCTCGAGTCGATGGAGGGCCTGCGGGCGGCCGACGTGATGTCGCAGCCGGGCGTCGGACCGGGTTGGTTGACGGTGGACGCGTTCCTGCGGGAGTACGCGGTCGCGGGGCCTGACGCAGTGCGACCCTCGGCGTTCCTGGTCGAGCAATGGGGCGGCGGTCTGGCCGGCTTGACGCCGACGGTGGCCATGGAAGCGGTACCGCCCCTCCACCGCTTCCAGGTCCGCGCCGGCGATTGCGCGGTGCCGATGCCCCAGCTTCCGGTGTTCGGACCTGAGGTTGCAGCGGGTGAGGTCGTTACCAAGATGAACGAGAGCGCCGCCGGTTGGGGCCTCGTGGTGGCGTCGGGCCAGATCGTCGGGGTCGTGTCCCTCCAGGACATGGCCGCCGCGGTGCAGCGGGCCAAGTCGAGGACGGCGGCGGCGGTAGACTCGTCAAGTTGGTCCTTGACAAGGGGGTGACCGGCTTCGACTTCGGTGTTCGAAGCGGGAGAAGCGAGCCGTGGTCTCCGGAACCACGTTAAAGAGCCGGAACCATACAAATAAACGCCAAGCCTCAGCTTGTGCTGGCTGCTTAATACGTAGCCCGTTCGTCCGGTCCCAGTCCTACGGACCGATAGCGAACGTCATCTAGTAGGGCTCACCGGGCGGCCGCGTCGGCCGACCGCCCGGGACACCTCAGCCGACTAGGGCTCGTCATCGACGCCAGTGACGACGTCGAGCCCGAAGCCTTCCACTGGCTGCGCTCGGAGAAGTCCCGTTGAGAAACTGAAGGACGCGGGTTCGATTCCCGCCACCTCCACCCAGGGATGATCGTGAAATGCCATGGGGTATGTTCACGAAATCCCTCATTGGAGGTGGCGTGGGCTTTGGTAAGTCCCCGCCACCCCTAGGACCAACACTCCGCCGGCCTTCGGGCCGGCGGTTTCGCGTCCTGGTGCTTGCTTTGCCGACTTCCAGACGCGCCGAAACGGGACCAGAATTCGGAGCCGTTCACCGGGAAGAGTGGGCAGTTAGCCGGGAGGTGGGCCCGTGCCCTGCGTCGGCGTGCTGGTCGGTCGTGGCCGACCACGAAACCCCAGCGCTACCCCAGCCGAACAACCAGCAGCGTTGCCCGACGACAAAGCCCCCCCTCCTGGGGGGCTGCGTCAGCGGGGGGTCCCACAGCCGAACGGCCGTAACCGGACGCGCGGTTCGCTGAGCAAAGGCTCGACGCCCGCCAGGGCGGCGTTTGTTGGATCGGTGGCAGTTGTGGGACACACCGGACCTGACACTCTGAAACAAAGCCTGCGCCCGACTAGCGGTGCTCCTAGCCGGGTATTAGCAATCGGTGGGCGTCGACCAGGTCCAGGAACAGATCACGGGCCGCTACCGGCTGGTCGAGCCGATTGGCAGAGGCGGATCGGGGGTGGTGTGGCGGGCCCAGGATTTGCGGCTCCAGCGGGCGATCGCGATGAAGGAATTGCTCCCGCCAGCGGCCATCGACGAGGCCGACCGGCGCCGGTTGCAGCGAGCGGTGCTGCGCGAAGCGCGGGCCGCGGCCCGCCTCCAGCACCCCGGCGCGGTGGCGGTCTATGACGTGGTCGAGGATGGCGAGCGCCAGTTCATCGTCATGGAGCTGGTCGAGGCACCCGATCTCTCGCAAGTCGTCGCCCGCAATGGTCCGTTGGATCCGGCGAGAGCGGCCGCCATCGGGCTCGAGGTGCTGGAGGTGCTCCAGGCGGCGCACGAGGCGGGAATCGTCCACCGCGACGTGAAGCCCGGCAACGTGCTGGTGCCATCCCCCGGCCGGTGCCGGCTCAGCGACTTCGGTATCGCCTCGTTGATTGACGACCCGAGCGTCACCGCCACCGGGATGATCAAGGGGACTCCGTCGTACATGTCGCCCGAGCAGGCCACGGCGGGCCCGTTGAGTTCCGCGACAGATATGTGGTCATTGGGCGCCACGCTGTATTTCGCCGTCGAAGGTCGGGCCCCCTTCGACCGGGGTCAAGCGATCGCGACACTCACTGCCATCGCCATGGACGATCCGCAGCCCTTCGTGCGAGCAGGGCCCTTGGCGGCGGTGCTGCAGCCGTTGTTCGCCAAGGATCCCGCGGCCCGCCCGGGCCACGAGGCGCTGCGGCGCAGCCTGCAAGCGGTCGTCGATAACCGACAGCGGGTGAACCCGCTTGTCGGGTCCTCCGCCACGCCGACCACCGAGGAGTTTCCAGCCGCCCCACCGCCGCAGCCGACGGCGCGGCCCAATGTCCAACCCGACCTGACTGCGGTCCAGCCCGTTTTACCCCCGGTCGCTGCAGTGCCACCGGAACCCCCCGCAGGGCTGACCGCGCCCCCAGCGCCGCTCGCAACCCGACCCCTCGAACGCCCGTTGCCTGCCGAAGCACCACCGCTGAAGGCTGCCCCGCCCCCGTCGCCTGATCTCGTCGGCGCCACGAAACCGGCCACGCCGCGGGCGCCGGGATCTCGACGTATCCCCGGGGGCGGCACTCGCCCGGGCCTGCGCGTCGTGGTGCCGGTCGTGCTGCTCGCGGCGCTCCTCTTGGCCGGCTACCTGATCCTGACCCGCTCGGGCCCGAGCCGTTCTAGCGGTGCGGCCCCACCTACCACCTCCCCAAGTAACGGACAGGTGGGGAAAGCGACCGTTCCAACGACGCACCCCACGCCGACACAGGCCCAGCGCCAACCGGCCGCGGCCCCTGCGGGCTGGAAGTCCTACGCCGATCCCGACACTGGTTTCCGTTTGGCGTACCCAGCGACGTGGACGGTGGTGCGCAACGGCACGCTCACCGACTTCCGTGACCCGACCACCGGCACCTACCTAAGGATCGATCACCAGTCGCCGCCCGCGCCCACCGCCGACGGCCCGTGGTACCAGTTGGAACCGGGCTTTGCGGCCAACAATCCCGGCTACCAGCGGATCAGCATCACCCGCACGACCTTCCGGGGCTACGCGGCGGCAATCTGGGAGTACACCTATGAAGGCGGCGGCCAGCGACTTCACGCCATCGACATGGGAATAATCGTCGGCGACCACGGCTTCGGGTTCAACTTCCAGACGACGGATGCGTTGTGGACCCAGAACCAGCCATTGCTCACCAACCTGGAGAACGCTTTCCAGCCCTGAACTGCATCGTGGTGCGCGGGGAGACGAGCACGGCCCGACGGGTCCGCGGCCCCGAGCGCGCTAGTGCCGGGAGGCCAGCGAATCGGCAAGGACATCGATTCCGCCCCGTCGGTTGACGTCGGCGATGAACGCCTTAAGGGCGGCACGGTCGGTGATGTCGATGCCGCTCTGTTGCGCGCCATAAGCGATCGTCTTGGCCGGGCCCCAGTTCGCCGGGTCGCGGGACAGCTCGATCATTTCCGGGGCATAGTCATAGACAGCTGCAACCGCCTCCCCAACGCGCTTTTCCGGAATGCCTCGGCGTCGCCCGACGAAACGAACCCACGCGGCGAGAACGTCGGGTAGCCGCGTGAATACATCCTCGGATCCAACGATTTTTTGAGGCGCCCAATCCAATGCGAATATCTCGACCATGGCTGGGCTGAATCGAAGGGGGGCGCCGCGCACATAATCCAATGAGAACGTCATCGCCTGGAACGCCAGATTTTCGACGTCGTCTCGCTTCTCACCGTCGGGACCGCTGAGGGCGGCCGCATCCTCGGTGTCGAGAAACTCGCCGATGAGTGTCGCCCGCTCGTCCGCTGACAACGAATCTGCGACTGGAAGCTTGCTGGCCGCCGACATTTTCGACAGGCGCGCGTTCAGTAATGCCCGCAGATGGCGAAGATCCTCGGTGACCGGCGGATCCACGCTCTTGTCGGTCAACTTGAAAGCGTCGCGCCACCGTGCGGCGGCCTCTGCCAGCGATATCTCCCGGTAGTCCATCGACTCGCTGTCATTGCTTTCTCGCAGCCGGGCCACTACCTCATCTATGGACACCGGCAGTGCGAAACTGTCCTTGGCGATGCCCCCGAGGTTGTGATCGACGAAGACCCCAAGGGTGTGTGCACCAGCAGGCCCGTCGTAGCCAACCATCACCATGACGCCATCGTCGTCTGCCGGATCGAACGACAGCCACGCCGATTCCGGCGTCGGTGCGCCGATCATTTCGGCCCACGCAGGCCCGGCAACGTCGACCGTTCCAAGGCGCTGCGCGGCTCGGCGTGCCTTGGACCCGTATGGCTCTGACGCCACAGCCGCCAGTGCCAGTAGAACGGTCAGCGAGTCCGTGGTCGGGTGTCCCGCGCAATACGCGATCAGGCCTCCGGCGAATAGTTCGAGCGGATCCATTTTGCCCTCCGAGAGCTCCCCCCAGACCGACCACATCTGCGAAGCCCATATCTCGGCCGTGAGAGGGTTCGTTGCTTGGCCAAGATCAGAGCCCGCCCCCGTGACGAGCTTGGCGAAGATGTCCTCCAATCCCAACCATTCGGGCACTTCCGACAGGCCCGAACCATTACGTCCGCCGGCGCCACCCTTCGGTGTGACCCGTCCACCACGCTTCCGCCGCTGTGCGGCCATAGCCACCATCCCTCTCCGACCGACCGAATGCCACCGTAACGTTCGCTGGGTCCGACCGCGAATCAGACCTCGGGCGGTGAGCGACGAGGCAGCTCACCGCACTCATCCGACCCGTCGGTCCGTCCCTTTCGTTGAGCTCCACAGCCCGCCCGCAGGAGGTGCCTGGATCCGCGACTGACGCCCGGGTCACATCCCCGGTATGGACAGGAATTCGAGGATCTCGATCGAGGTGTCGCCGGGCGTGTGGAAGTGGGGGTGATCTTCGAGCAGTTTGCTCACGGCGTCCGAGGAGTCGCCTTGCAGGATAGAGAACCCGGCAATCTGAAGCTCACTGGCACCCGGCTTCCCGAGCGTGCCGACAGGCGTGAGCGGGGCGCCGAGGTCGACGATCGCGTCGCCGGCCTTGCCGGCCCACTGCATCCACAACTCCATCCCCGCTTGTGCCTGTTCGGGACTGGTGTTGGACATCTGTTCCAACGCACTGGTCGACGCCCGGTAGAGGACCATGAACTTCGCCATGTCGCTTCCTTTCGTTGGGTCGCGCATCCCTTGTTCGTCACCTACTAAATTAGATGAGGACCGAAATATAGAACCAGTTGGCGCCGGAGGCAAGGGTGCGGGACATCGACAGGATCATGGGTGCGCTCTCGTCGCCCGTGCGGCGCGAGATCCTCCGCCTTATCTGGAGCCAGGAACTGGCGGCCGGGGACATCGCAGCCGCCTTCGCCGTCACCAAGCCCACCATCTCCCAGCACCTGGCGGTGCTGCGCGAGGCCGGGCTGGTCACGATGACGGCCGCCGGAACATCCCGGCGTTACCGAGTCCGCCGAGAGGCGTTGTCCGGACTGCACGCCGTGCTCGAGGGCTCGCTCAAGTGGGAACCAGCCGATGACATTCCCGAGGTGGCGCTGTCTGAAGCGCACGACCAGCTCGTTGTCGTGGTGGCTGTCGATGTCGAAACCGACCACGCCACAACGTTCTCGGCGTTCACCGACGCGGGCATCTACTCCCGCTGGCTCGGCGTGCCCGTCACGATCAACGAAGGGCGCTTCGCCGCCACCATGGAATGGGGCACAGAGGTGCGGGGAAGCTACGAGGTCGTCTGCCCCCCCGATCTCATCGCCATGCGATGGGACTTCGAAGACAACAACGTCCCGCTCCCAGGCCGTGAGATGGTCGGGTATCTGCGGGTCCACAGCAGGCCATCGGGGGGTGCACGCGTCGAAGTTCACCAACTCGTCGCCACTCCCGAACAAGCCGATTTCATGAGGGCGGCCTGGGGTCTAGTTCTCGGCCGGCTACGAGTGGGAGTCGTCGCGGCATCAGATCCGGCTGGCGCCGCGGTCCCGCGACCCCGGCGGGCCAAGCGGCGCGACTCCGCCTGACGGGTTTGGCGCGACCTCGCTCGTTCGCCTGGCCACCCCACGCCAGACGGGGGATCGAGCCCGAGGAGCTTCGATGACCCACCTCCCGACCATGCCGACCTCGACGACCCCACGGGGACGAGCACGCTGAGCGTGCCGTCCCGACCGACGAGTCGAGTCAACCAGCAGGTCAGAACTGCGACGAGGCGGCCCCGATCAACGTTGCGCGTCCCGATCTCGACCTCTGTTTGCGACGGTGATTCAGGCGACGAGGACTTCGGTGGTCCGGTCGGGGTGGTAGCGGACCACCCGCCCGACCAGCGGGACTACGTCGGAGAGGCCGCCGACCACGGTGATCTCCTGGATGTCGCTGACATCGCCGGAAAACTCGGCGAGGGGCTCGAACGTCGCACGGCCGCGGCACGGGCAGCGATCCCAGGGCACCGGGGCCGTCGAGGGCACGGTCGCGACTTCGACGCGGCCGGGCGTGGCGGCCAGCAGTCGAGCCGTGTCGAACACCACCACATCCAGCCCCTCGGTCGCCTGGTAGCGACCGAGGAAGGCCGTCAGCTCCTTCTGCCTGGCAAAGACGAACAGCCGCTCGTTGAGGATGTTGAGCCACCCGGCAAGGTCGACGCCGTCGAGGTGCGCCTCGATGTTGGCCCGCGCCATATGCCGCTGGTCCCGAATCGATATCGGGTGGCCGGCATCGAGCTCGAGCTCGATGCGGTCCGATCGGATGGCCCGTAATCGGGCATCGTCACCCAGCAGGTCCTTGGCGGTCAGCAGTCCTAGTTCGGCGATCGACGGCCAGGCCAGGTACGGCGCAGCGTGAAACACCACCTTGCGAGTTTTCGCGAGCATCTCGATTGGCCCACTCCCAGCGCCTTCGGCGGCACGGGCGGGAGTCCCCTTCGAAACCGCGGTCGGCTTGGGCGCCGCTACCCGGCTCTTCGAGGCTGGCGCAGCGCGCGGCCTGCGGACGCCGCCCGGCAGCTCACCGGCTGCCCGCCTCCGACAGAAGGTGCACCATGCCGGGTTCAGCCCGTGGGGACATTCCTCTTCGACCACGCCTGGACCCTATCTCGGCTGTCCGAGCGCCTAGACGCGGAGCACGTCGATCGTAGGTCAGGTCCGAACACCCGGCCCCGGGCCGCGACCACCCACCCGCTCACGCAAGAGCGGCGCTGCCCTCCACCCCATCAACCGATACTCGCCCCACCGGGCTCAGGCCGAGCCCCCGTTCTTCGTTTCGCCAGCGACGGAGCCGGTCGTCGATGGAGACGAGCAGCCCATCTTGTGCCGAGGCGCCGATCATATTGTCGTTGAACCGCTCCGCCCGGACGATCGCGGTGACCATGCGTACCGCCTCCGCGACCGGTGCCGCCTCAAGTCCGCGGCCGCCCGGGTAGCGCTCGATCCCACCCCATTTCGACCAGTCGAAATGGACGACGGGGGCGACCGCCTGCAGGGCCGCTACGAAGGTCGTGAGGTGCTCCGAGTACGTGACATACGCGAATCCGCCAGGAGGTGTACGCCAGGTGACCAACTCACCGGCGGCGTCGAACGCTTCTCGCGCTCGAAGCAACTGGATCCAGAGCTCCTCTGGCACAGCTTCGAGTTGCGCGGCAATCAGATCGTCGTCGTCGCCCATCGGACTCCTGTCGCTCGGTCAGGCGGCGGGAGATGCAACCTGCACCTCGGTGAGCAGGTCGGTGAGTATCCCCCTCGTGCTCTGCGGTGACCCGCCCCAGAGTTTGGCGGACGAGACTGTCAGCCTCGCGGTGCGACCCTCGACGGTCCACGTCGCGTAGTAGTCGAACATCCCGCCGCCCGCAGCACCCAAGTCGAAGCGGTGAGAGATCGTCGCCGTCGTCCCTCCGACTTGCGCTGTGCCGTCGGCAGCCCCGACGTCGTTGCCCGTCTGGCCCACCTGCAGATCGGCTA